>NZ_AUIB01000001.1 GCF_000423485.1 Propionimicrobium lymphophilum DSM 4903
ATGGTACTGCAGGCGGGAGCCTGTGGGAGACTAGGTAGTTGCCGGACTTTTTAATGCCCTCCAGGCTTTTGTTTGGAGGGCATTAACTTTTCACAGATTAAAAATGCAGAGCGTTGATAAAAAGACATAAGACTTATAAATGATTTGAGGGCGGCCATATTTTGGCCGCCCTCAAATCATCTAAGGATAAATTTTTAACGCACAGTATTAATTTCCTGAGAAAGCCCTGTTCAAAACATCGGCTAGCTCAGCAGCGATCTCATCACGGCTGGTATGTGCATCTACTGTCAGCCACTCTTTAATTCGCCACACCAATCCAGCAGCGACCATCTTCACGTAGTTGCTATTGAGCAGATCTTTACGGTTATCTATAGCGGCTTGGATGGCAGGAACACTGCTTAGGCGATCAGCTACACCGTCTATGAGTAACTCCAAAGTTTTTATTGAGTTGGAGCCTGATAACACAGAGGCCGCGAATTTTTCGTGCGGAATAAGAGCCTCAATAATTGGGCGAATGATAAACTTCTCATAACCTGGCCAAGGGTTATCGCTCTCAGCGATGGGAGCAGCCTTGAAGATAGCATTAAGGCGATACGCAGTTGTTGCCCTAACTGCCTCAGAAACATTCGAAAAATACTGATAGAAGGTGGGCCTGGTGACGTGAGCTTCTCTAGTGATCTGAGTGATGTTTAGATCGTCCACTCCGATATCAGAGTCGATAAGTTTCTCGACCGCCTTGATAATTGAACGGACAGAGCGTCTAGCCCTTGGATCTTTAACCAGATCCTTCAGGAAATCAATATTCACTATTCAAAATTAGTTGTGTCTGATTAAAACGTCAAAAATATGCAGCTAATTGTTTAGGCAATCAAATTCGCTGCTGTCTAGGCCTTCTATTCATTTTAATGCGGATCATCGCACCCGAAGGAATATCGTCATGACATGGAATAGAAAACGTCTTGGCATGATTATTAATTTCAGTAACTGCGTTCCCATTTTCGTCAAGAATTCCTTCGAAAGGCACTTTTAGCTTTAATGGCTGGCTGCCAGGAAACAGGAACTCCACCTCGTCGCCGGGGCAGATCTTGTTCTTGGAATGAAGGTAGAGCCTTCCGAGCGTCTCGTCGTATTTCTCGACGACGCCCACCCATCGCCAATCGTTGATGCTGCCACCAGACTTCACGTATTCGCTGGCGGGGTTCTCGGGATAGTAGAAGCCCGTGCAGTAGTCGCGGTGTGCAACCTTGTATGGCTCGGCTAGCAGCCAATCATCGAAGTTCACTTGCTTCACATTTTCCTGGACGTCTCCGATGAATCGTTTCAGCTCCATGCCTTCTTCGTCTTCGTATCCGCGCTGAAGCAAGTACGAACCGACAGCAGTTTTATACGCGTTAGTCGTTGCTGCAACGTAATAGGCGCCCTTCGCCCTGCCCTCGATCTTTAGGCTTGTGACGCCGGCGTCCAGGACGTCGTCGATGTGGGCAAGCATGTTCATATCCTGGGAGTTGAATAAGAACGTGCCTTCATCGGTGGTCTCAATAGGGAAGAACTGTCCAGGACGCTTTTCCTCGACGACGTGGTACTGCCAGCGACAAGACTGCGCGCAGTCGCCGTGGTTGGCGTCCCTGCCTGTGGTGTGCTGCGAGATCAAGCAGCGCCCAGAGAAAGCCATACACATTGCGCCGTGTACGAACGCCTCGATCTCGAGGCTAGGGCTGACGTTACGTCTGATATCGCGGATCGCCTCCAGCGGCAGCTCGCGGGCCAGAACGACCCTCGATGCGCCCAGCTCCGCGAACGCGTTCGCCGCCTGATAGTTAGTGACCCCGGCCTGAGTTGAGACGTGTAGCTCTATGTTAGGCGCCACCTGCCTGGCGGACATCAGCACACCAATGTCGGAAACGATCAGGGCGTCCACGTCCATTTCAGCAAGATGTGCCATGTAGGCGTTGAGGTCTTTAACTTCCGAATTAGTCGGTAGCACATTGCAGGTGACAAACACCCGAGCACCACGATCATGAGCGTAGCTGACGCCCTCAGCCAGATCCGCCATCGAAAAATTCTTGGCTCGTGCCCTCATCCCGAATTCGCGGCCACCGCAGTAGACGGCGTCGGCTCCGAAGTCCACCGCCGTTTTTAACGTGTTCAGGTTGCCCGCCGGAGCGAGCACCTCGGGGCGGTTTCTTCTGGGAATCTTCGGGAAAGTCGTAGCCACCCATCGAGCATAAACTGCAGGCAGAAATAGCCAAAAAATTTCTGTGAGCGGTTTTGGCTACCGCCAAATTTAAATTGCTTGAAATATATGTGAAGCGCAGCAACTTAAAAAGCTGATTTCTGGTGGGATAGTCGCATTTTGCTTATTAGCTGAAGCGACTGCTTCTCAAACAGCTTTCTGTGTGGCAGAGAAGTCTAATAAGTTGTATTCATGTGGTTTGGATGGGTTGTCGCGGGCGTATTGGCGGTTGTACTGGCGGTTGTCGTCGCCAAGAGAAATAAAGACGACAGCGAAAGCGTCGACCCCTCGGCCGGAGAACCGGCGATCATCGCCCACGAGATGCGCACCCCACTGATCCTGATCAAGGGAGCGGCCGAACTGCTCGCAGAAGAGACACCAGGCCCGTTGAACGAAACGCAGCGCAACTTCGTCGCCACCATCCAAGACAATTCATCGCAGGCAATTGATATTGCTGAGAACTTCATTGCTAACCTCAAGCTGAACTCGCCCTCGGGCAAGCTCGTCGTCGAAGAAGTGGACGTGCGAGCTGTGGTTGCAGACGCCGCAAAACAGCTGCGTAAGATAACAGACCTGCCGATCTACGTGGACGCTCGAGGCGGAATCCTGCCGATCTGGGCAGATAAAGGAATGATCCGCCAGGTGGTGTGGAACCTGATCAACAACTCCGCGCGACACGCAGGCAAAGACGCAGCCATCACCGTACGCATCGAGAACGCGGAGGGTGGCGGGGCAATTCTGTCCGTCAGCGACGACGGTGCGGGCATCGCGCTGGATGAACAAGAGCGTCTATTCAAACCCTTCGCGGCCGGAACATCGCGGAGACCGGGATCGGGCATCGGAATGATGGTCACAAAGCAAATCGTCGAACGCCATGGCGGACGCATCATGGTTGACTCCCTACCAGGCCTAGGAACCGTGATTGTCATCGCGCTACCCAAAGGCACACCCGACAAAGCGTAAACTCTAAAGATCAACCGGCAAGGAGGAGCATGGACAAGCCCACCGCACTCGTCGTCGACGACGAGGAACAGATGCTCATGATCGTCTCCTTCGCGCTGCAAACCCAAGGATTCGAATGCGTCACAGCTCAGAGCGCTCAAGAGGCCCAGGACGAGCTGAAGAAGCGGGATTTTGACCTCGCGGTAGTCGACATAATGCTGCCGGGCGGATCCGGCATTGAGCTAACCCGAACCATTCGTCAAACTAGCGCCCTACCTATCATTCTGTTGACCGCGCTCAGCGACGAAAGCGACCGGATCGCCGGCCTAGAAGCGGGTGCCGACGATTACGTTGTTAAGCCGTTCAGCCCGCGCGAACTCGCGCTGCGCGCCCAAGCCATCGTGCGCAGAACAATGCCCGAGAAAAAACGCGAATCGCTCAAGGCAGGGCCGTTCGTCATCAACCGAAGGACCCTCGAGACCACCTATGACGGCCAGATAATAGAACTGTCCGATACCGAGGCGAAACTGTTGCTTGCGCTCGCTGTAGAACCAGGGGCGGTCGTTCACACCCGAGAGCTTCTGGAGGAAGTCTGGCATTCCAAGAGCCCGATCGGGGGCCGCGACATGGCTAAGACTGCCGTCTACCGGCTGCGAAAGAGCCTCGAAAAGTGGGGCATCACTGACGTCGTTGAATCGGTTCGCGGGGTCGGATATCGTCTCAATATCGAATAAATAACGTCCAGCTAAGTTTGGTGACAGCTTTGTTACCAATTGTTACCCCAGTTGATGGCAGCGTTACCTGCATTTTGGCATCGTCAATTTAGGCGTATCGCCGGTGATACGCCAAGAAAGGTAACAATGGCTGAGAAAGCAAAAAGCAGCCTGGGTTGGCTGTCCGCCCCCGCAGCAAAAGAACCAATTGCCGCATCCAAAGTCGATAGCCTATACAGGCGCATGCGCTTCCAGGTCTTCATTGGCATTTTCCTTGGTTACGCAGGTTTCTACCTGATTCGTAACAACGTGTCCCTGGTGGCCGCCGTGCTTAAGCAGCACGACATCATGGACGCCGTTGGCATCGGCATCGTCGCGAACGCAGTACTGATCTCCTATGGCCTGTCCAAGTTCTTCATGGCGATGCTCTCCGACCGCGCAAACGCTCGGTTCTTCCTGCCGCTGGGCCTCGCGCTTTCCGCGGTAGTTAACCTGTGCATAGCGGCATTCCCCGGCATCGCGGCCTCCATCGGCCTGTTCGCAACCGTCATGTTCATCAACGGCTGGTTCCAAGGCATGGGCTGGCCTCCCTCGGGCCGCATCCTGGTGCACTGGTTCTCCACCCGAGAACGCGGCACCATGACCTCGGTCTGGAACACCGCCCACAACGTTGGTGGCGCCGGCGTCGGCATCCTCGCTGCCTGGGGCCTGCAGCACATGGCTACCAACGAGGCCGACTGGACTCCTGCTTTCTATGTGCCGGCGATTGTCGCCCTGGTCGTTGCGCTGATTGCCTTCCTGCTCATCCGTGACCGTCCCGAGGCCCTCGGACTTCCGGCCATCGAGGAATACCGCAACGATCCGGCAAAGGTCGCCCCAGCAGAGATCGAGGGTTCCTGGCTGTCGATCGTCGTCAAGCACGTGCTGACCAACCGCATCGTCGTGCTGCTGGCCATCACCAACGTGTTCGTCTACGCCCTGCGTTACGGCGTCCTGAACTGGATCCCGGTTTACTTGACCGAGCAGATCCACGGCGCAAATGTTAAGGACGGCATCCTCGGCTTCGCTCTTTACGAAGGCGCCGGCATCCTTGGTACCCTGCTTTGCGGCTGGCTGTCCGACCGCGTGTTCAAGGGGTGGCGCAGTGGCGCTGGCATCGTGTTCCTGATCGGCGTTGGCATCGCGCTCGGCTTCTATTGGCTGCTTCCCCCGACTGCTCCGCTGTGGATCTTCTACGTGCTGATCGCCTGCATCGGTGGCCTCATCTATGGCCCGGTCATGCTGATCGGTCTGCAGGCAATCGACCTGTCGCCGCGTAACGTGGCGGGTACCGCGGCAGGCTTCACCGGTCTGTTCGGTTACCTGCTTGGTGCGTCCATGGCGTCCACCGGTGTCGGCCTGCTGATCAAGTACGCGGGCTGGGACATCACCTACGGCACCCTGATGGTTATCGTTGTGCTGGCAGTCATTCTGATGGCCATCGTCGGCAAGGATGAGCGCAAGCTGATGGCTCGCCGCGCCGCCAGCAACGGCCAGTCGGCGGAGTCGACTAAGTAGCTAACCTAAAAATGATGGCGGGGCACTTATTGCCCCGCCATTATTATTGTGTAGATGAAGTCAAAGTGGCTGCGGCGTTTCGCAGTGAAATGCGCGGTTGCGGCGGTTGTGGTTGCCGCGCTCGCGGTGTCGCTTTCGCTGCGCCCCTCGCCAGGTCTTCGGCTACTTTGTTCTAACAACGAAGAATCCTGCAGAAGCGTTGCCGACGCGTACAGCAAGGAGAGTGGCGTCAGTGTGGCCGTCACTAGAATGCCGACGTCTCAGGCCCTAGCTCGAATCGAATCCGCGCCGGGCGAATTCGACGCCTGGCTGGGCGGACCTGCAGAGGCCTACATGCTCGCGGAGCATCGAGGTCTGCTAGAAGCCAGCCGGCCGGATCTGAGTAACATTCCGTCACGTTTCGTGGACCCCCGTGGCTATTGGCACGGGGTCTACGCAGGTGTCTTAGCTTTTTGTGTTCGTGACGAATCCCTCACTTCATGGGCGGACCTTGCCTCGCTCGAGTGGCGCGGCAGGTACGTTCTCCCAGACCCGCTGACGTCCGGCACGGCTGCGTCGATGCTTCAGGTGTTGGCAGAAGTGAGCGGAGAAAACCGCGCGAAGCTCGTCGAATTTCTAAAGAACCTTGACGCGGGCGCCTTGACCTACACGATGTCCGGCACTTCCGTGGCTCACCTGGTGGCCGTCGGGGCCGCCGACTCCGCGGTTACCTTCGCGCCCTACTGCCAGGTCGAGAAGAACAAAGGCGCGCCGGTCAACGTGGTCTATCCGTCCGAGGGGACCGGATACGAAATCGGCGCGGTGGCGGTGCTATCGGGAGCCAGGTCGCTGGCTCACGACTTTGTCTCATTCGCCGTCAGCGATGCTGGCCAACGAGCGGGAATAGTCGGCTCAGGGCAGCAAGCCACCAGCTTGAATATCGAAAACAACATTGAGGTCGCACTCGACGATCCGAACGTGAAGATCATTCAGTCGGCCTCCGCCGTCTCAGGCGCCCAACGCGAAAAGATGACCGAGATCTGGGTTGACGAGGTGCGACGTGGTTCGGTCTAGGTTGATGCGAGCGGTCGCGCTCCTCGCGGCCGTCATACTGTTCTGCGTCGGCTTCCTGATGCTGAAACACCACGTGCTCGACGCCGAAGGAATGGTTTTAAGGAGCCTATCGATCGCTCTGCTGGGCGGGGCGATCGCATCATTATCGGGCGGGCTGGCAGCGCTGGCAGCTAAGTGTTCGGGAAGGCCATTCTGGCTGGTCGCCGCCAGCTTCCCACTGCTCGTGCCTCCCGAAACCATCGGGCTTGCCCTGACGTGCTGGCCGATCGGGATGGAACCGTATTCGCGGCAAGTGATCGTGCTGGGCCACGGCATATCGCAGGCCCCGATCGCCGCGCTATTTACCGCCGTCATGCTCTCGCGAGTCGACCGAGCGCAGATCCAGATGGCCGCGATTAGCGCGTCCAGCAACAGGGTTTTCTGGCGTATTCTTTTCCCGCTCTGGGTTCAAGGGGTGGCCACGTCGACGCTAATTTGCGCGATGCTAGCGTTGGCAGATCCGTCGCTGACCCTGGTATTCGGTTCGACTGAAAGCTATCTGGCGTCGCATGCGCTGCGCTCGGCCATCGCTGGATTGGGCGGCAATCTGGCGGTCGCTTTCCTAATGATCTCGCTGGCAATAGCTCTGACGATCCTAGTGCTGCACCAGCTCGGCATATCGGGCCTGGCGCCGGCGGTTGAGCGAGACGCGCCTCGCCGTCAGCCCGCGTCCGCCCTCGTAGGAAGCCTGCCCGCGAACGACGATCTGACGATAAGGTCATTTCCATTTTTCCTCAGCCTCGCGGGAAAAGCGTCCGCCGTTTTGCTGGCGTCAGCGGTAGTGATCTGCCTAATAAACGGGTTGACTCGATTCGAGGTCGTACGTGGCGATTTTTTGATCGGGCTGCTAGTTATTTTCTTGGCCGTGGTTGCCAGCGCAGCCGTCTCGCTGCTGATCGTCGCCTTCGTCCAGAGCAGGACGGTGATCAAACTGTGTGCTGCGGCGTCGATTTGCCTGCTGTGCGTTTGCCAGACTCTGGGCGGGCTATACCTTTCGGAAAACCACAGGGAACCGATCAGAATGTTCGGGCGAACCGTTTTCCCATCGCTGGTGGGATCCGGGTCGCCTGGCGGCGGAGTGCTTGGCATCGGGCTGGCCTACGCGTCGATCGCGCTGCCGCTATCGCCGCTTTCTGCCACGTATCTTTTCGCCCAAGCTGGCAGAATTCGCATGGCCGCCAGCGCCTCGGGAGCCGGCGTTCTTCGCTCTGCCGCCACGGTTGTCCGAGAACTTGCCGGTGGCTTCTTCGCCGTGGTTCTGCTCATCGCGCAGCTCCTATTGACGCGTTCTGCCCCGGCAATCTTCGTCGGTACCGTCGACGTTTCGTTCATTCACTCGAACCTGTTGAGCGCCATCGAGAGTAGGGACTTGCAGGCGGCATTTTCGACTTCTCTTGTGGTCACTGCCGTCGCGGCCGGGGTGCTGGTCTGCTCCGTGACGCTGTGGCAGGCTGGAAAAACTGCCTGGGGATCTTTAACTAGAAGGGTAAGAACAAGGTGAAAGGTCTTGAAGTTTCGGGCGTTCGGGTGCCCAGGCCCGAGGGCGGCGCAGACATCGTGTCCGACATCTCGTTTTCCGTTGAGCCAGGGCAGCTTTTGTGTGTAGTTGGCCCATCCGGCAGTGGCAAAACCACACTGCTTCGCGCGATCGCGGGGCTTATTCGGGCGGAAGGTTCGGTTCGTGTGGATGGCCGAGAAGTCTCTGGGCTACGGCCTAACGAGAGGAATATCGGCCTCTCCAGCCAAGACCCCGTCCTCTTCGACACCCTTACGGTTGAGGAGAACGTCGGGTTCGTGCTGGACGACCCCGACACGCCCAAACGGGTGCGTGACGGGCAGATCGCCGTGTCGCTGGCAAGGATGAACCTGCTGAGCCTGGCAAACAGCTACCCGAACTCGCTTTCTGGCGGGCAGGCCAGCCGGGTTTCGCTGGCCAGGCTATTCGCGCAACGCCCGTCCGTAATGCTGTTAGACGAATCCTTCGCACACGTCGAAGCCACCCTGAAGCACAACGTGCAGCGAACCTTTTTAGAGCTGATCGAGCGCCTGCAGATACCCGCCGTGCTGGTGACTCACGACCTGGACGAGGCTTGCGAGATGAGCAGCCGGATGCTCGTGCTGACCGAAAATGGGCAGATCGGTCAGCTGGGCAGCGCCCGGCACATCTACGCGCGCCCTGCCTCCGCGCAGGTGGCCGCCTTCATGGGCATCGAAAATATCTTCGCCTGCAAGGCGCTAGGTTCAGCGTCGGCAGCTGGACGGATGTGTGTGCAGCTCGGGCGCTGGCAGGTGGAGCTATTCGCCGATTCAGCCATCTCTGACGCAACCGCGTACATTCCCGCCGAAGAAATCCTGCTCGAACCGGCAGGGGAGGATGAGTCGATCATTACGGGGCAGGTCATATACTGCGCATTTTCGCGAGCCCGCACCCGCTACGACGTCGAAACCGAGATCGGCACCTTTACAGTTAGCGCGCCCAGCCGCGCCCGCGAATATCCAGTCGGCTCGAAGGTTGGGTTGAGAGTTCTTAGCGGTTGGGTTTCCTAGCGCCAGAAGACTGGCGTGGTTGGCGTCGACTTGTCTTCATCGAACTCGTAGCCGTCGACGTCGAAGTCGGCCAACTGGGAAACCTTGTTGACGCCGTTCTTGATCACCCAGGCGGTCATGGCTCCGCGTGCCCGCTTGGCGTGATAGGCGATGACTCGACGCTTGCCGGCCTTGGTGGTGTCTTCGAAACGTGGTGAAACCATCTCGGATTCTGGGTCCGTTAACATGCTCGAGTATTCCTTGCTGGCCAGGTTCAAAAATACGTGGTCACCGTCGGTCTGCGCCAGGTCGGCCTCGGCCTGCTTCGAGACGCGCTCGCCCCAAAACTCGTACAGGTCATCGGCGTCTCCGACTGCGAGCTTGGTGTGCTGCTCGAGGCGGTGCGGCACGATTTCATCTGCGGGACGCAGCATTCCGTATACCCCACACATGATGCGCAGAATCTCTTGGGCACGGTTCAGGTCTGCAGCGCTGAAGTCTTCAACGCGGAGAGTCTGGTAGGCGTCGCCGTCAAACGCGCTGATCGCGGACTTGGGGTCGGCCTCGTAGAATTTTGCGAATCGGTTGTAGTTGAGCACGGCCAGCTCCTCAGATATGCCCATCAGTTTTCCGAGGCTGGGCATCGAATAGCCGCGCAGCGCATCTACGAGCTGGTCGGTTTGTTCCTCGAAGCGGGGCTTGGTGGGCGAGATCTCGACGTCACGATCGAAATTTAGCCGTTTGGATTCTGAGAGCAGGATCAGCATGACCTCAATGTTATGTCAGGGTTTGTAACGCCTAGTCAAAGTGCGGTTAACAAAAAATATGTTAGAAGTAACAAGAACATTGTTAAAAGCCGTTATTTTCGTGTATTCTTTGTAATTATTCGGCACGGGAAAAGAACGACCTTCTCCCGCGTCCCCTTAAAACAGTTGTCATTCAAAGATGAAGACAGAAGAGGAAACATGACTGAAAACAAGCGTTTGGCCGATGGGCCTCTGGTAGTCGCTATCGACTCGTCAACCACGTCCACCAAGGCCATCATCGTAGACGCCGAGGGCAATATCTGGCACACGGCGAAAGAGAACATCCAGCTGCACACGCCAGCCATGGACCAGTACGAGCACAACCCGGCCCGCTGGTGGGAAACCAGCCGAGCAACCATCGGCAAGGTGCTCAGCGAACTTTCGCCGGCAGACCGCGACCGCGTCGAAGCTATCGGGATTACGCACCAGCGCGAGTCGTTCGCGCCGTTTGACAAGGACGGCAACCCGCTTCGCAACGGTATTCTCTGGCTCGACGGCCGCGCCACCGAACAGATCCGTCGCTACGGTAACGACCACATCCACGAACTTTCCGGCAAGCCCGCCGGTGTCACTCCCGGCATCTACAAGATGGCTTGGGTGAAGGAAAACGAGCCTGAGGTCTTCGAGAAGGCCTACAAGGTGATGGACGTCCACGGCTACATCGCTTGGATGCTCACCGGTCGTCCCGTCAGCTCGCAGGCTGCCGCCGACTCCCTGGGCCTGTTCGACATTCAGAAGCGCGACTGGGCGGACGAACTTCTCGACATCGCTGGCGTCAAGCGCGAGCAGATGGCCGAACTGGTTGAGCCGTCATACGAGATGGGCACGCTGCGCAAGGAACTCGCCGACGAGTGGGGCATCAAGGAGGTTCCGGTTATCGCGGGCCTCGGCGACGGCCAGGCAGCAGGCATCGGTGCCGCTGCGGTCGACCCAGAGATAGGGTTCCTGAACTTGGGTACCGCGGTGAACGCCGGTGTCGATTCACCCGTCTACAAGTACGACAAGGTGTTCCGCACCCACGTCTCCGGCATCCCCGGCAACTACGTGTTCGAGGTGCTGCAGTCGTCCGGCTCCTACCTGGCAGGCTGGTTCCGTGAGACCCTGGGCGACCCGAAGCTGCTGGGCGAGCCCGACCCGGCGCTCGACGAGGCAGCCAGCCACATCCCGCCGGGCTGCGAAGGCCTGGTGACCCTGCCGTACTGGAACGCCGTGCAGTCGCCCTACTGGGATTCGGTTGCCCGCGGCGCCGTCGTCGGCTGGAGGGGCACGCACTCCCGCGCCCACATGTACCGCTCCATCCTGGAGTCCATCGGCTTCGAGATGCGTCTCAACCTCGACTCAGTCGAGGCCGGCACGGGCGTCAAGCTCACCGGCCTGCGCGCGATGGGCGGCGGCACCCGTTCGATGCTGTGGCGCCAGATCATGGCTGACACCACCGCGCTGCCGATCACCGTTTGTGCCCAGGACGAGATCTCCGCACTCGGTGCAGCAGTTCTGGCAATGGCATCGACCGGTATCTACGGCGAGCACGACGTCGCAGCCACCGCAAAGAAGATGGCGCAGTACGGTGAAACTGTCGAGCCGGACATGGACAAGCACGCCCAGTACAAGGACGTAGCGCACGTTCAGCGCCAGCTCTACCCGAAGCTGAAGGACGTCTTCGAGGAGCTCTACGACCTGACTCTCAAGTACCCATCGACTCGACCGGAATCACCCAAGGCCGAGCTTTAAAAACAACTGGAAGAAGGAAATATGTCTGTAATCACAGTTCTAGGCGCGGGGGCCATGGGCTCCGCCATCTGCACCCCGCTGGCCGACGCCGGCTGGGAGGTCCGACTCTGGGGAACCTGGCTCGACGACCACCTACTTGATGCCGTCGAGAAGGGCGAGAACCACCCACGCACCAATGAGCCGCTGGCCGAGGGCGTCAAGCTTTACCGTTCTGATCAGCTGGAAGAGGCTCTCGACGGAGCCGACACCGTCATCCTTTCGGTGGCGTCTGTTGGTGTTGAGAAGGTCACCAAGATGGCGCTGCCAGGCATCGTCAAGGCCGAAGCCCTCATGGTCACCTCGAAGGGCTTCCTCGAGTTCGACAACGGCGATGTTCTGCTGCTGCCCGACTCCATCCGTCGCATCGCGAAGGAGGAGGGCTACGACAACCTGCCTCCGATCGTTGCAGTTGCCGGCCCGGTTAAGGCCAACGAGTGCGCCGCACGCGAACCAACCGCAACTATCTTCGGCTGCAAGGACAAGGACGTCGCCATCAAGTATGCGCGTTCCATCCGCACCGACAACTACGCCATCGAAGCCACCGACGACGAGATCGGCGTCGAGATCTGCGCTCCGATGAAGAACGTTTTCGCTATTGCCCTCGGCATCGCCGACGGCCTGCAGGAGAAGACCGGCGTTCCCCACCACAACCTGAAGGCCGCAACCTTCAACGAGGCGGTTCGCGAGATGTCGATCCTCGGCAAGTCTCAGGGCGCTGCTGAAGCCACCGCCTTCGGCCTGCCAGGAGTTGGCGACCTCGAGGTCACTGGCCTTTCCGGCCGCAACAAGTTCTACGGTGTTCGTCTCGGCCGTGGCGAGAAGCCGCAGGAGGCTCTGGAAGAAATGGCTCGTTTGGAGCAGACCGTCGAGGGTGTTCCAGCTGCGGGGTTGGCAAAGAAATTTGTCGATCAGCATGCCTCTGACATCGCCGATCAGCTACCGTTAATGAACGCTGTTATTGAGATTCTGGCGGGTGGGGTCGACGACCTGAAGAGCGTAGTCGGCAATGCTGTGCTGCCTGCTCGCCCCTAAATTAACGAATTGAGTAAATGATGCCAGGTATGAACCTAGACCCTGAAGGTCGACGCAGGAAGATTGTCTCCGTCGTCACGCAGGAGGGTTCATGCCACATCGACGAGTTGGCTAATCTTCTCGAGGTTTCGGCGATGACTGTTTATCGTGACGTCGCCGACCTCGAGAAGCTCCAGCTCGTCAATCTCAAGCGCGGCGAGGTGTTTGCCGCGGAATCCTCGCTAAACGAAGCCGCGTCCAAGGTGCGCATAGGCACCCATAGCAAGACCAAAGAGAAGATGGCTGCCGCCGCAAAGAAATACCTTAATCGCGGACAATCCATCATGGTCGACGATTCTTCTTCGACGATTCCCGTGGTCGAGGACCTTATAGATTTCGAGCCGATCACCGTCGCAACAAACGCCGAATTTGTGGCGACGAAGCTACGTCACCAGCCTGGCGTGCGGCTGCTCATGTTGGGAGGCCAGTACGAGGCGTGGGCGAACGCCTACTTCGGTGAACTTACTGAGGCGGCTATCTCAAGGCTGAGCGTCGACTGGGTGATCATGTCTTCGACGGCAATCACGAACGGTTTTTGCTATCACCCGCAAGAAAACGTCGCCCGCACAAAGCGCGCAATGATCGATTCCGCGCGCAAAAAGCTGCTTCTGGTGGACTCGACCAAGTTCCAGAAGGCGGCCCTCTACAAGGTGTGCCCGGTAACCGAATTCGACGTGATTATCACCGACTCCAAGACGCCAAAAGAAATCGTGGCTGACCTGAGAGACCAAGGCATAGAGGTCAAAGTCGTTTCTTAACTTAGCGTGGTGCTTTTCATCCGTAGTCGGATAAAAAGCACCGCCAAAGATAAATGCGGTGAGATCCAAGTGGATCTCACCGCATTTATCTATCTAATGCTTATTTGTTCTCGTCGGCTGTCCAGCCAAGGCCGAGAGCCTTGTGCACCAGGACGATCGGGTGAACCGTCTTAACGCCGGAGCCCTTCTGGATTTGCCAGCGGCAGGTTTCGGTGTCACAGACGGCAATCTTGGAGTCGACAGCGGTCTCCTGGACCATGTCAAACAGCGGCTTACCGACCTTCTGGGCCACCTCGAACTTTTCCTTCTTCAGGCCGTAGGTGCCGGCGATGCCACAGCAGGAGCGTCCCGACTCGACGACCTCGAGGCCCGGAATCAGGCGCATCAGGTCGGCCGCGGGGGAGCCCATGCCCTGGCTGCGAACCTGGCACGGCTGGTGGTAGGGAACCTTCATATTCAGCGGCTCGAAGTCGAATTCGACCTCGCCTGCGTCGTAGAGCTCCATCAGGAACTCGCTGACGTCGCGGACGCGCTCGCGAACGTTGTTGACGGCCTCGTCATCGCGAATGCCAAGGTAGTTACGAGCCTCGTGCTTGAGCATTCCGCCACAGCTACCCGCGGTGGAGATGATCGGCACGTCGCCGTCGTCAGGAGTGATGCCTGCTGCGTCGCGCAGCTGGCGGGCCAGCTTCTTGACCGACTTCTCGGCGTCCTCGTAAAGACCGTTAGACTGCTGAGCAAGGCCACAGCAACCCTGCTTCGGAACGATGACCTCGTAGCCGATGTACTCCAGAACCTGGATCGCGCACTTGACGGCCTCGGTCTCGAAATAGCCACCGGCACAGCCGTGGAAGAACACGACCTTGCCACGCGAACCCTTAACAGCCGGGCCCTTGCGTTTCTTCAACCAGCCCTGCAGGCTCTGGGTCTGAGCGGTGGGCATCGGGGCATCCTCGTGAATGCCAACGACGGCCTCCATGATCTTACGCAGCGGCTTGAACTTCAGCGCGGCGTTAGCGATCGGGGCGACCGGGGTCATGACCTGACCCATCAGGACGGTATTGGTGATCAGACGGTCGCGGACAGGAACACCGTTCTGCGCCTTCTGAACAGCCTTGGCCAGCGAGATGATCTCGGAGACCTGCACGCCCTGCGGGCAAACCACCGAGCAGGTGCCACAGCTGGAGCAGTAATCGATGGAGTCGTCCACCGAAATGCCGTCGCGGTAGCGCTCTGCCTGCGGGCCGGAGTACTTCGGGCCGCCGAACAGCGGGGTGGCCTCGAGCACCGGACAAGTGGCCTCACAGATGTTGCACTTGACGCAGTTATCCAGGCTGGCACGCCTGATCTCGTTGTTTAGCCTCTCGCGCATCTTCTGCGCGGTCTCAGCTCTGCTCATTTGCTCTCTCCTACCTGCTCAGCGGCGCGCTTTCCGGAAGCAACGGCGATGCCGTCGCCGGACTTCTCGTCCCACCGCTGTGCGCCGGCAAGCAAACCGCCTGCGGCGTAGAAATTGTCGTAAACGGCCTTGCCGGATTCGTCCAGCACGCGCATCGTCTCGTCGACGCGCACACCAACTTCGAACAGCGGCTGCGGCTCGTCTTGCTTGTGGGTGATCAGGCCTTCGCCATTGTGCTCGCTCAGCGGCAGGCCGAACACGGTCTCGGTGATGTTTCGGTGCGAATCCATGTTCAGCGCGCCCGACTCGAAACCGCCCGGTGCGTAAATGACAGCGTCGGCCTCGATGACCCGCTCGTGACCGGCCAGCTCGACATTCACGCTCTTGACGCGGCCGCCCTCGGCGTTCAGGCCGGTGACCTTGGCGTCGAGCATGTAACGAACACCGTGCGACTTGGCATATGCAACCAGGTGCTCCTGCATCAGGCGACCAGGCGCAGCCGGGGGCTGCATGACCGACTCGGCAACCGGACGGCCAACCAGCTCAGAAACCTGCTTGGCGACTCCGGCGTAAGAAAGGACCGGGGGAACCAGGACGACGTCACCCTCGCCCGCCACGCGCTTCAACTCTGCGGCGAATGCGCTAACCAGCTGCGGGTCCTTCATGGCCCTGGCGTAGGTGTAGGACGTGGGATCCTTCTCGCCCGGACGGGGCTCAAGGCTCATCAAGGCTTCGGAGGTGACGTACTTGCCGCCATCCGGGGTTTCGGTGCGGGCGATGTTGCCGGCAACCATCGAGGTCTGGAAGTCCTTAATCTGCTTGATGCCGACAACCGCGTAGCTGCGCACCTTGCGGGCGTCACCGGCAGCCATGCTGGGCATGACGTAGGCGGACGGGCGAAGAGCGCCGATCGCGGTAGGAACCAAGTAGTTGCTGTGCGGGTCGCCCTCGATCAGCTCCGGGCCGAAGATGTTGGCAATCCACTTGGTGGATTCCTCGACGGCCTGCGCGCCCAGGATTCGGTACGGGTGCTTCTCCGGAAGTGAATCGATCGCGGCGATCGGATCGTCGACGCGCTCGGGTGCGTAACCCAGAATATCGATGGTGCCCTGCGAAAGCTGCAGGCCACCGTTGCCGAACGTGACGAGCGTGGTCGGCACGCCCTGCTCCGCCAGACGAATCGCTGCGGAAAGTCCGGCGAGCCCGGAACCAATAACAATTGTGCGGCTCATAACACCACCTTCTCAGGGGCAGGAAGATGGTTAACATCCAGCGTGCCCGAAGTCATCCAGTAATCGAGTGCGGTTTGGCGGACCTGCTGTCCGTAAATAAGTGGCCACAGACCAATCCAGCGGTTACGCAGGAAACGCTGCAGCAGCGCGGTGGCCCCGTCGGCGTCCGCGTAACCCTTATTGCAAATTGCGCCTGCGAAGCGGTTGGCGCAGATGCCACCCTGGCAGGGGCCCATGCCGATGCGCAGCCTGCGACGCAGGTCGTCCATCGACGGGTTTTCCGGGCCCTCCTGAATCTCGCGCTCGAGATCAGAGGTGGAAATCTGCTCGCATTCACAGAGCACCTGGTCTGCCTGCCAGTTTTCCTCGCGGTGCTCCAGGCGGTGGCGCACCGAGTACAGCCTCTTGTCTTCGCTGCCCGGCACCGGCTCTTCAGCGGTGCGGCAGGGGTGCTGGTTTCCGGTGACGCGCTCCATGGCGTCGACGATGTGCTCGGCCATCAGGCGGTAGGTGGTTAGCTTTCCGCCGCCGATGGTCATGAGGCCCTTGATGCCGTCACGCTGCTCGTGGTCGAGGACGGCCATGCCGCGGCTCATGTGGCGGGTGTCGGAGGAGTCGACTCGGTCGTCCTTGATCAGCGGGCGAGCGCCAACCCAGGCGTGGACCGCGCGGGCCTGACGGAAGCCGGGGACGAGTTCCTCGCCGGCGTCCAGCATCTGCTGAACCTCGTTCTCGGGAATCTCGAGCTTGTCCGGGTCGTCCACTTTGACGTCGGTGGTGCCGATGATCGAAACGGTGTGCGCCGGAACCAGGATATCGCCGTCTGCAGGGGTGATGCAGCGGTTGATGACGGTGTTCACCAGGCGGTGGTTCATGGCGATCATGATGCCGCGACCGGGAATCACCTCAACGGGGTGGCAGCCAGCCATGTCGGCGATCTGGCCGGCCCATGGGCCTGCACAGTTGAGCACGAAGTCGGTTTCGATGCTGATGGTTTCGCCGGTCTTGCGGTCCTCGGCGATGACGGCCGAAACGCGGTCGCCTTCCTTCTCCAGCCCGGTGACCTTGGTGTAAGTCAAGATCTTTGCGCCGTACATTTCTGCGGATCTGGCCGCCGTCCAAACGAGCTGCCAGCCGTCAACCGAGCCATCTTCAACTTCGAAGACGCGGTTCAGGTTGGGGTTCAGGCGGGGCTCGCGACGCAGCGCCTCTTCGGGAGAGATCTCCTGGCAAGGCATGTTTGCTTCCGCGGCGCCAGCGACGAACTTGTCGGGGAATTCGGGGTCGTCGCCTTTCAGCGAGACGAAGAAACCACCGGTGGGTTCTACTGCGTGGGCCTGGATCTTGCGCAAAATCGCATTTTCTTCGGCGCATTCGCGTGCGGAGATTGGGTCGGAGACGACGTAGCGTCCGCCGGAGTGCAGAAGACCGTGGAATCGTGACGTCGTGCCCTGGCCAAGGTCGGCACGTTCGACCAGGATTGTGGAGTAACCGCGCATGGCTACGTCGCGCACAACTCCAACTCCGGTAGAACCGCCGCCGATAACCACAACGTCGGCTTGCAGTTTTTTCATCACACTTCCTCGTATTTTTTGTATTTGTTAACAAATAGTGTCACCCATAAAAAGGGGATGGCTGGTGCTAAATCCAAAAAAGGGGTAAAGGGTATAATTCACGCGTAAAACTGCACATTGTTTCACCAATTTAGTGCCACCTAAGTAATGACAAACGGGTCGAAATGAAAAGCGATTTCGAATATTCGCTACCTAATTAGGTAGCCCTAATTAAATAAGAAAATAATTATTTATTTTAATTCCCTTAAATCCGTTAAGCCTGGTTCGTTTGTTCGTACGTACAGAACTTGCTTTGTAAGGTAGGCTATTTTTGCCCGCACGGCAGCGGGTGAGTTTTCCCCTTGGGGCCAAAACTTGAAAGATACCTTGCAAGGAGGCACGGTGACTGAAAAGAAGTATGTTCTGGCTATTGACCAGGGCACGACAAGCTCTCGAGCAATAGTTTTTGACCACAGTGGACGCATCGTTTCGGTTGGACAGAAGGAACACGAGCAGATCTACCCGCACGCTGGCTGGGTGGAACACGATCCGGTGGAAATCTGGCACAACACCCGCGAGGTGGTTGGTGAGGCTCTCGGTAAGGCCGACATCAACCGTCACGTGCTGGCTGGCGTCGGCATCACCAACCAGCGCGAGACCACCATCGTTTGGGATAAGAACACTGGTGAGCCGGTCTACAACGCGATCGTCTGGCAGGATGCCCGTGCAACCAGGCGCTGCCAGGAGCTCATCGATGATGGTGGGCAGGACCAGTTCCGTGAGATCACCGGTGAGCCGATTTCGGTTTACCCGTCCGCAACCAAGATCGAGTGGATCCTCAACAACGTCGAGGGCGCACGCGAGAAGGCCGAAGCCGGCGACCTGCTATTCGGCACTCCGGATACCTGGCTGGTCTGGAACCTGACCGGCGGCGTCAATGGCGGCGTGCACGTCACCGATGTGACCAACGCGTCCCGAACCATGTTGATGGACCTGAAGACCCTGCAGTGGGACGAAGGAATGTGCAAGTTCTTCGACATTCCAATGCAGATGCTTCCGGAGATTCGTTCTTCCTCTGAGATTTATGGCTACGGCATGCGCTCTAGCCTGCTGATCGACACTCCGATCGCGGGCATCTTGGGTGACCAGCAGGCGGCTACCTTCGGCCAGGCCTGTTTCACTCCTGGCATGGCGAAGAACACCTATGGCACCGGCTGCTTCACGCTGATCAATACCGGCAACGAACCGACCCCGTCGGAGAACGGCTTGATCACCACCGTCCTGTACAAGATTGGTGACCAGAAGCCGGTCTACGCGCTCGAAGGTTCGATTGCCGTTACCGGTTCGCTGGTTCAGTGGCTGCGCGACAACCTGCGCATGTTCGATTCGGCCCCCGAGGTTGAGAAGTTGGCAAGCACTGTGGAGGACAACGGTGGCTGTTACTTCGTGCCGGCGTTCTCCGGCCTGTTTGCGCCGTACTGGCGTTCCGACGCTCGCGGCGTGATTGCTGGCCTGACCCGTTACGTCAACCGCGGTCACATCGCCCGCGCAGTTCTGGAGGCCACCGCCTACCAGACCCGCGAGGTGTTGGAGGCCATGGAGGCCGACTCTGGTAAGAAGCTGAAGGAGCTTCGCGTCGACGGCGGCATGACCAACAACGATCTGCTCATGCAGTTCCAGGCCGACCAACTCGATGTGGACGTTGTTTGCCCCGTCGTTGCAGAGACCACCGCGCTCGGTGCTGCGTACGCGGCTGGCATCGCCACCGGATTCTGGAACGGCGAGCAGGACGTCATCGACAACTGGCAGGAGGCCAAGCGCTGGACCCCGAAGGCTGACCACGAAGAAAATGAGCGCCTGTTCCGTAACTGGAAGAAGGCCGTCACAAAGACCTTTGACTGGGTTGATGACGACGTCGAAAACTAGGATTAACTAAATAGCCGCCCCGACCGGCCGAGACGCGTATCCTCGGCAGGTCGGGGCGTTCTTTTTATCTACTAAAACCTTGCATGAATTAGGGTAGCCTTATTAAACTAACGCGAGCGTTACTAATACGGGAAAGGTTTACCGATGAAAAGCAGATTGTTTTCGGCTCTGCCGTCAATCATTTTTGGGCTGCTGATCGCTATTGGCCCGCAGACTTTCGTCAAGGTTTGCGAAGTGATGGACAAACCGATGAAGTGCCACTGGATGGCACAGGCCTCGCTCGGCGTGGGCATCGTCATCGCACTGCTCGGAATCTTCGCGTTGGTGCTGAATGCGAGCGCGCGCATCGGCCTGACTATCGCCGCATTCCTGCTCGGTGGCCTCGAGATCGGCATCGCTACCTTCCTGATCGGCCCGTGCAAGATGCCCGAAATGCACTGCCACTCAACCACCCAGCCGTTCCTGATCGTGGTTAGCGTGCTGCTCATGATCTTTGCGCTGATCTCGGTGGGCTCGGACATCCGCACTAACGGGCTGAACAAGACCGAGGCGAGCAACTAGCCGTGCCTCACACACCACACATCACAGTCGGCGCCTTGCCGTCGCGGAACCTGAAACGCAACCCGTTCCGCACCGCCATGCTCGTCGTTGTCGTCGCGATCCTTTCTTTCGGCACTTTCGCCGGCTCTCTGCTGCTGACGAACCTGAATTCCGGTCTGGAGAGCGTGCGGCAACGACTCGGTGCCGACCTGATGTTGGTGCCCGCTCAGTCTCTTCACCAGGCGGAAGCTGTTATCTCGGCAGGGGAGCCGAGCACTTTCTATTTCTCGCACGACGTCTTCAGCACCGTGCAGAAGATGCCAGGCGTGAAGCGAGCAACTCAGCAGTTTTATATCTCTTCGCTGGAGGCAAGCTGCTGCGATTCTAAGCTGCAGATTGTCGGGTTTGATCCGAAGACCGACTTCATCATCGAGCCTTGGATCAAGACACAGTACGACGGCAATCTGCCTGACGGAAAGATCATCGTCGGTTCGAACGTCATGGCTTTCGAGGACGAGACGCTGAAACTTTTCAACCATGAATGGCCGGTAGCGGCCAAACTGGCCAGCACCGGAACCGACAAGGATAACTCGGTCTTCGTGAACCCCAACACGGCCAAGCTGATCACCTCTTACGCGGCACAGATGGGCGAGAAGGAAGCTCAAGAAGCGCCGGAGGGTGCCGCGTCGACGGTGTTCGCAGACGTTCAGGACGGCTACAGCCTTGATGAGGTGGCCCGGCAGGTCACCGAGCATAAGGACCTTCAAGACGTGTCCGTGATATCGGGCGTCTCGCTGACGTCCAAGCTGAAGTCAAGCATCAACTCGATCGCCAACTACGTGCTGATCTTCCTGATTCTCTTCTGGGTTATCGGGCTGATTGTGCAGATCGCCGTGTTCGCCTCGTCGGCGAACTCCCGAAAGGCTGAATTCGCCACGCTGAGGATTCTGGGCGCAACGCGTCGAAACCTGGTCTCCATGGTCACAGAGGAGTCCTCGCTGATCGGGCTTCTCGGCGGTGTGATCGGAGTCGGTTTGGGTGCGTTGACCACCGTCTCGTTCTCCACGCTAATCGGGCGCAGCTTCGGCATGCCCTACGCCCAAGTTGGCGCGGCGCAAGTGATAGTGCTTGCGCTCGGCGTGCTCGCGTTCGCGATGGTGACGTGCATGATTTCGTCCGCGGTTAGCACCGCCAGAATGATGCTCGGCGAGACCTATCTGACGCTGCGAGCGGGGGCCTGATCGTGCTTTTAGAAACAAGGAATCTGACCAAGAAATTCGTTCGCAGGGCGATACCGTTCGCTGCCGTCGACGACGTCAACTTCACCCTAGGCGAGGGCGATTTCACTGCGATTGTCGGGCGAAGTGGTAACGGTAAAACGACGTTCTTGAACCTCGTCACCGGGCTGCTCAAACCCACCAGCGGGACGGTCACGGTAGAGGGCAAAAACGTTCACGAATTGAAGGACGCGCATCTCTCGAAGCTGCGCAACCGGACCCTCGGCTTCGTGCCGCAGCGCATGACGCTCATTGGCAGCCTGAACGTGCTTGATAACGTCATCCTGCCGGCGGTCATGGACAAAGACTGGCGAAAGCGCGATGAAAAACTCTTCGATCGTGCTCTTCAGCTGCTCGAGAAAGTGGACGTCGCGGAGCTTTCTCAGGCGTTCCCTAGGGAACTGTCCGGCGGTGAAATGCGCAGGATCGGGCTGGCCCGCGCGCTGATGAACCATCCCGAGGCGCTCATCTGCGACGAGCCCACCGGAGACCTGGACGCCGAAAGCACCGAGATCGTCTTGGGCGTTCTAAAGGAGCAGGCCGAACAGGGCACGGGCGTGCTGGTCGTCACACACGACGATGCGGCTGTTCGCGCAGCCGACAACGTCTGGCGGATGGACAAGGGGCGCCTGGCTCCAGACCAGTAACCAGCCTGAAGATAGACAAAAAATTGGGGCCCTGGGCCCCAATTTTGTTTTCGGCTAATTGATCGCGCTGAGAATCAGAGAGAGCAGCGGGTTGGTTTGGTATCCCAGAATCGCGAAGACCCCGAGGCCGACCGAGCCCAGGAATGCGGCGTAGCCCAGCAGCTTCATGATCTTCGAAAGCTTGGGCAGGGCCAGCGCCAAACCGACCGAAATTATCGCAAGTACCATTACGGCGGAGGGCAGAAGCGTCGAATTTTGGCCCCACGGCGTCAGGTAGACGCCGATCTGGGTGCCGAAGGCGCAGAACGCCGTCACGCCAGCAAAGATGGCGACGATTCCAGAGACGATCGACAGCGTGCGGAGGACGAAGCCCACCTTGCTGTTCGGGTCCGTGTCGAGAAGATCTAGGAGTTTGTCCAGGGTGCCACCGATTAGCCCGCAGACGGTCAGCCCGATGGGCAGCATGGCAGTCAGCTGTTCGTCGAACGGGAAGGAACCGAAGCCCTGGGTCTGGATGATCTTGAGCCACTGCTCGAGCACATAAAGCAGCCCGATGAACGAGATGAACGAGCGCATGTTGCCGTTCACGTTGAGCAGCAGGTTCAGCAGGCTAGCAACGATCGTGCACACGACACCTGTCAGCGCGCCGACAACGATCGAACTCGAGGTGGTGTCTAGGTTGCCGTTGTGGGATGCCGCCAGGAACAGGCAAAGCGCGTAAATTGCGCTGAGCGCGATGCCTACGCCCATATTCCGAAGGAAACGTCGCCACAAGTTCTTTCGGGGTGGTTCAGACTCGACCTCGTAGTCTTCGCCGTATGCGTCCGGTTGAGTCTGCCGAGGAGCCGGATTCTCATCGCCGAACCTCTCTGCTACGTAGTCCTCGAACGGCTCGCGCTGGGGCTGAGGAGTGGGGTAGTAGTCAACATTCGGCGTCTCGTAGGTCGCTTCTTGGAAGTCCTGCACGGGCATTACCCTGGTGGGCTCGTGCGGCGGTTCGAATGCCTGGGTGGGCTCGTCGCTGTAGATGGCGCGGGTGGCTTCGTTGTTGCCGACTACCTGAGTTGGCTCGTTGCCCGAGTCGACCACGCGGGTGGGCTCGTCGTCCAATCGGTAGGCCGAGGTCTTGTCGTCGTCCGGCCAAATATGGCGGGTCTCCTCGTTGTCCCAGTTGTTATACCCTGTGGATCTGTTGGTAGACATGGCGGCTCCTGAATATCAGCAAAAAGCGTCATTCACAGCGTAGTATCTAGAGTCAATTGACCGCAGATCGCGACGCGCTGGTTTCATCTCGCAGGCCTATGAGAAGGCAAGTTACGGAATACCGGCGGACCTCGCGGCCTAACCTTGCACAAATGCAATAGGCTAATGGGCATGAGAATTGGCGTGCCCCGGGAATCATTGCCCGGCGAAAATAGAGTTGCCGCCACCCCTAAAACCGTTACTCAACTGGTCAAGCTTGGCTACGAGGTTCTCGTAGAGGCAGGCGCCGGAGAGCGTGCTGCGCTGCCGGACCACGCCTACGAAGAAGCAGGCGCATTGATCGGTGACGGACGGCAGGCGTGGTCGAGCGACATTGTAATTGCAGTTAACCAGCCCAGCCTCGAGGAGCTGAACGCGATGACCGCGGGCTCCATCCTCGTGACGTTCCTGTCCCCGCGGCAAAATCCGAAGCTGCTGGAGGCGCTAAACGAGCGCAAAATCACGGGCCTCGCCATGGACATGGTGCCGCGAATTTCGCGCGCCCAGTCGATGGACGCGCTCAGCTCCACGGCGAATATTTCGGGTTACCGCGCGATCGTCGAGGCGTCCTACGAATTTGGCCGCACTTTCGGCGGCCAGGTGACGGCAGCCGGCAAGGTGCCGCCTGCCAAGGTTTTCGTCATCGGAACTGGCGTGGCGGGTCTAGCCGCGATTGGCGCCGCCAACTCGATGGGCGCCGACGTCTACGCCACTGACGTTCGCCCCGAGACCGCCGAGCAGGTGGAATCGATGGGTGCGACATTCCTCAAGGTTCGTTCCGGCGAGGACGACCAGTCGGTCAGCACCGACGGATACGCAAAGGAAACCAGCGACGACTACAACACCCGCGCTGCGGAACTGTACATGTCGCAGGCCCCGGACACCGACGTCATCGTCACCACGGCAGCCATCCCCGGCAAGCCCAGCCCGAAGCTGATCACCGCCGAGATGGTCGAGGCCATGAAGCCGGGATCGGTTATCGTCGACCTGGCGGCCCTCGGCGGCGGCAACTGCGAGCTGACTCGCCCGGGCGAAAAATACGTCACCGATAACGGCGTGACGATCATCGGCTACACCGACATGCCCAGCCGTCTGCCCGGCCAGTCTAGCCAGCTGTACGGCACCAACATCGTTAATCTGTTCAAGCTGACCACGCCCGAGAAGGACGGCCAGTTCGTCATCGATTTCTCCGACGAGGTCATCCGCAACATGACGGTGACCCGCGACGGAGAAATTACCTTCCCGCCGCCCCCGATTCAGGTTTCCGCGGCGCCCGTCGCCCCGGTGAAGGAACCGGAGCACAGCACCGAGGTTGAGGAAATCAAACAGCCGAAACCGTGGTGGTTCTCCGTGGTGATCGTCGGTGTGCTCAGCGTGCTGGCCATCGCTGCGTTGACGTTCGCGCCCGGCTCGTTCGTCTCGCTGTTCAGTATTTTCGTGCTGGCCCTGGTCTGCGGCTACTACGTGGTCTGGAACGTGACGAGCGCGCTGCACACTCCGCTGATGAGCGTGACGAACGCTATTTCGGGCATCATCATCGTCGGTGCGATCGCCCAGCTGGCAAACGATAACTGGGTCGTCAAGATCCTGGCCGCATTCGCAGTGTTGATTGCTTCGATCAACATTTTCGGTGGCTTCACCGTCACCCAGCGCATGCTCAAGATGTTCAAGAGGGGCTGACATGTTAGCTAATTTCGTAAACGCAACATTTATTGTTTCCGGCCTGCTATTCATTTTCGCGCTGGCCGGCTTAAGCAAGTTCGAGACCTCCAAGCGCGGCAACGCGTTCGGCGTTCTCGGTATGCTTTTGGCTTGCATCGCGACGATCGTCGCTGCCGCAGCGCCCGAGCGCTGGCACAGCGAAAACTGGCACGAGACCATGCCCGCCTTCATGGGACGTCTTGGTTTAGCCCCGATCATCATGCTGCTGATCGCCGTTATCGCTGGCGCGGTCATCGGCGTCATCAAGGCAATGAAGGTCGAGATGACGGGCATGCCGCAGTTGATCGCTCAGCTGCACTCGTTCGTCGGCCTGGCCGCCGTGCTGATCGGCTTCAACGTCTTCATCGAGCACCGCGACATGCTCAACGCCGGTGTGGCAATCGATAACTTCGGCTTCCACATGGCCGAGGTTTGGATCGGCGTCTTCATCGGCGCTGTTACGTTCACAGGTTCGATCGTGGCGTGGGGCAAGCTTGCCGAGAAGCTGCCTAGCAAGCCATTGACGCTGCCGGGTCGTAATCTGATTAACCTGGCTCTGCTGGTGGGTATTATCGGCTGCGGTGTCTGGTTCCAGAACACCACTACGGGCCTGGCTTGGCTGCCGCTAATTCTGCTGACCCTCATGAGCCTGTTCCTCGGCTTCCACCTGGTAGCTGCTATCGGCGGCGCGGACATGCCGGTCGTCATCTCGATGCTGAACAGCTACTCCGGTTTCGCGGCCGCGTTCAGCGGTTTCAGCCTGGGTATTCCGGTGCTGATCGTCACCGGCGCGCTGGTTGGTGCTTCCGGTGCCATCCTCAGCTACATCATGTGCAAGGCAATGAACCGTTCGTTCGTTTCCGTCATTCTTGGTGGTTTCGGGCAGGCTGCGGCCAAGAAGGCTGACGGTGAACAGGGCGAGATCCAGGAGATCACCGTCGACGAGTTGGCCAGTCAGCTCGAGGATGCCTCCACCGTCACCATTGCTCCCGGGTACGGTATGGCGGTTGCCCAGGCACAGTACCCGGTTGCTGAACTGGCCAAGAAGCTCACCGACAAGGGCGTGGACGTGAAGTTCGCGATTCACCCCGTCGCGGGTCGCCTTCCCGGCCACATGAACGTGCTCCTCGCCGAGGCCCACGTGCCCTACGACATCGTGTTCGAGATGGACGAGGTAAACGACGACTTCGACCAGACCGACGTGGCACTGGTGATCGGCGCTAACGACACCGTCAACCCCGCAGCCATGGAGCCAGGCTCGCCGATCTCCGGCATGCCTGTGCTGAAGGTTTGGGACGCCAAGAAGGTCATTGTCTTCAAGCGTTCCATGAAGCCGGGTTACGCCGGCGTTGAGAACCCGCTGTTCTTCAACGACAACACCTACATGTTGTTCGGGGACGCGAAGGATTCGGTCAGCGCGATTAACGCCGCGCTGCCGGCCGGGGAATCGGTGAAGGCGATTACTGGCTAGTATTCGGTTCATGAAGATTCTGTTGCTGGGCGGCACCGCGGACTCACGTTCGCTTGCCGCTCAGCTTCGTTTATTGCCAGAAACCGAGGTCATCGAGTCCGTAGCCGGCCGCACGAAGGCGGCAAAGGGCGACCGCGTCGGCGGTTTCGGTGGTGCAGAGGGCCTGGCTGATTATCTGCGCGACGAGCACATTTCCGTCATCGTCGACGCCACCCACCCCTTCGCCGAGACGATGACCAAGAATGCCGCTGCCGCAGGCGCCGCAACTGGCGTGCCCGTGATTAGGTATTCGCGGCCTGGCTGGTTAGCGCGCCCAGATGCCATGGGGTGGACGTGGGTTTCGAGTCACGAGGAAGCCGCACGCGAAGCGGCGAAGATCGACGGGGTGGTGCTGCTCACCGTCGGCCGCCAGCCCGTTAAGTTCTATCACGACGTGCCGCGCGCGCTGGCCAGAGTTGCTGAGTGGCGCGGCGACCCGATCCCGGATGGCTGGCGGGTGCTCGCTAGGCGCGGCCCGTTCAGCCTCGACGACGAGCTCGAGCTGATGAAGACCGAAAATGTGCGAGCGATTGTCAGCAAGGATTCCGGCGGCGACGCCACTGCTGCCAAACTCGACGCCGCTGCCAAGCTGAACATTCCGGTGATCATGGTCGCCCGTCCGGCCCCGCCCGACGGCGTGACGGTGTGCGACAACTTCGACGAAATCCAAAAACTTATTTTGCTGGCCAAACGCGTCTAGCGGCAGGCCAAATTTTTCTATAAATCTTTTTGCACCATCGGTGCAGATTACGCATATTCGACGCGGACAACGATTCGCTGAGCCTAACGTGTTACGAACAAGCAATGAAGCTTGCAGAAACGTTTAGGAGGACAAAACGTGTCGAAAATGAACGCAGTTGTTATGCATGGTGTCGACGACATCAGGCTAGAAGAAGTCGAAGCCCCGAAGCCCGGTCCCGGTGAGGCACTACTGAAGGTCGCTGCTTGTGGCGTTTGTGGTTCAGACCTTGACCGTATGTACAAGAAGGGCCCACACAAGCTTCCGCTAATTACTGGCCACGAATTTTCCGCTGTCGTAGAGGAGGTTGGCGAAGGAGTCACTTCCGTTAAAGCAGGAGATCATGTGACCGTCCCACCGATGCTTCCGTGCTTCAAGTGTGGGCCTTGCCAGCAGGGCCACTTCTCGCTTTGTGAAGACTACGATTACTATGGCTCGCGCCGTGACGGTGCCTATGCAGATTACGTCTGTGGGCCGGCAGATCTATTGCTGAAGGTGCCTGAAGATCTGGACCTGCGAGCGGCAGCCATGGTTGATCCCGCAGCTATCGCGCTGCACGCTATTCTTCGCACGAAGCTTACTATTGGATCTCGTGTTGCTGTTTCTGGTGGTGGCGGCCCGATCGGTCTGTTTGCTATCCAATGGGCTCGTCTGATGGGTGCTTCAGAGGTAGTGTCTATCGACGTTACGAAGGAAAAGATTCCGCTAGCTCTGGAAGCAGGCGCTGACAAGGCTGTTAGCGATTGGAAGGAGCTAGGTGACATCGGCGGTGGCTATGACGTCATCATCGAAACCTCTGGAGCGCGAGTTGTGCCCGACCTGGCAGTTTCTGTCATGGCGCGCCATGGTGAAGTAGTCCTAATCGGTATCCCGAACGCAGACATCACTATTTCCGATGCAAGCTGGGCGCGCTTGATGAGACTTGAAGGCGGAATCTTAGGATCCTGGAACTCCTTCTCTGCTCCGTTCCCTGGCCACGAATGGCGAACTACGGTGCAGAAGCTTCACTCTGGAGACCTCAAGTGGGAATTCATGATTACGCACGAATTGGGACTTGATGCTGTGGCGGAAACCATCAAGAAGATGTACAACCGTGAAATTCACAGCTCCAAGGTGATCTTCATGCCCGAAAAGACTCGTAAATAATAGTTATGAAGCTTCCCAGCGAATTTCGCCGAGAGCAGGTCTTGAAGGCTGGAAGGCTTTATTTTCTTGAGCGAGAATCAACATCCCGCATTGCAGAGACGTTGGGCTGTTCAAGGTGGACAGTCCGGCGTCTACTGCAAGAAGCCTATGAAGAGGGCTACGTGTCTATAGAGATCATTGATCCTTACGCACGTGTTGAAGAGCTTGAGAAAGAATTCGCTAAGCGGTTTTCACTTACTGAAACAATAGTCGTGAGAAATCGTCTTAAGCTCGACGACACCGTAACTGCCGTAGCCAACCAGACTGCAAAGTATCTAGCTAATTTACGCCCGATGCCTCAATTAGTTGGAGTCTCATGGGGCAGAACCTTGTGGAGAGTAGCAAAGCAACTCGAAGAAGGTTGGGCCGTAGACCCTATGATCGTTCAACTAAATGGAGGGGTCGCCACCTTATCGGCCGCTCAATCGGTGCAGGAGACGATACTGGGCTTTGCGCAAAAATCAAACGGGAAAGCTAGAGGGCTGCCCAGCCCTGCAGTAGTTTCAAAACCTTCACTTGCATCAGCTCTTCGCGCTGATCCTGTGGTTGCTGATGTTCTAGGAATGGGGCGTCAAGCAGACGTAGCTATTTTTTCTCTTGGTGCGCTGAGGTTCGATTCGGTTTTAGTCGAATCAGGGTGCATTACTAAAAATGAAGTGACTCGGCTAAGAGCAAAAGGCGGAGTCGGGGATATCCTCGGTCGTTTCATTAACGGTGTCGGGGAAATAGTTAGCGAAGAACTCGAATCCAGGACGATAGGCGTCGATTTGGAGGCGCTGAAGAAAATAAAAAAATCAATTGCTGTAGCCGTTGGTGAGAATAAAGCTTCAATAACTCGTGCAGCTTTAAAGGGTGGTTTTATGACCACTTTAATCACAGACGAAAATACGGCTAAACAAGTTTTATCTGAGAGGTAATAATGTCCGGAGTACCCGCAAATTTAATTGACCACACTCTGTTGGCGCCAGAAGCCACCGCAGAAGATGTAAAAAAAATTATCGATGAGGCCGTCGAACTTGGAACTTATTCGGTATGTGTTTCGCCCAGTATGCTTCCAATTACCGTACCGGAAACGCTAAAAGTCGCTGCTGTATGTGGCTTCCCCAGCGGAGCGCATATCAGCGAGGTGAAGGCTCTTGAGGCTAAAAAAGCGGCCGAAAATGGCGCAAATGAAATCGACATGGTGATCAATGTCGGAAAAGCCAAGGAACACGATTGGGAATACGTCACTTCCGACATTAAGGCGGTGCGTGATGCTTTGCCCAACGATGTAGTTCTCAAAGTCATTATTGAATCCGCTGTATTAACAGATGAGGAAATTGTTGAAGTTTGTGAATGCGCTAAGAAAGCAAATGCGGATTTTGTAAAAACTTCTACAGGTTTCCACAAAGCCGGTGGCGCAAGCGTAGAAGCTGTGAAATTAATGCGCGAAACGGTCGGCAAAGAAATGGGTGTGAAAGCATCGGGTGGAATTAGAGATGCAGAAACAGCCGAAAAGATGATTAATGCTGGCGCCAATAGGCTCGG
This sequence comes from Propionimicrobium lymphophilum DSM 4903, assembly GCF_000423485.1. Lineage (GTDB taxonomy): Bacteria > Actinomycetota > Actinomycetes > Propionibacteriales > Propionibacteriaceae > Propionimicrobium > Propionimicrobium lymphophilum. The sequence goes on from NZ_AUIB01000001.1 coordinate 29,947, forward strand.
CCTGTCTAGCTCTCGCGCGGTTCTAGGAAAATAAACCAATTATCTATTAACAACGAGGTTAAAAAATGACTGATCAATTATTACTAGGCATAGACGTAGGAACGGGTGGAGTAAGGGTTGCTGCTGTTACCCCAGAGGGCGAAATGATCGCTACGGCTTCAGTTGCCGTAGAGACATACACACCAAGGCCGGCTTGGGCTGAACAAAACCCTCAAGACTGGTGGGGTGGCTTGAAAGGCTCGTTGGCCGAATTGCTTGAAACTGTCTCGGCTGAACAAATCTGCGGTATCGCCGTCGATGGTACTTCCGCCACTGTTGTCGCCTGCGATAAGGACGGCGAACCCTTAAGGCCTGCATTGCTTTGGATGGATGTTAGGGCAGCTGACGAGGCAGAGAGGCTAACGAATACTGGCGATCCTGCACTTAAGTACGCTGGTATGCAGACTGTCTCCGCTGAATGGGGCATCCCGAAGCTGATGTGGCTCTCCAAGAATGAGCCAGAGGTATACGAGAAGGCTGAGGTATTCGCCGACTGTATTGACTGGATGAACTTCAAGCTCACCGGAGAGTGGGCGATGTCGATTTGTACGGCTACCTGTAAGTATTTCTACGATTCCAACTGGTCGGGTTGGCCTACTAACCTTTATGCAAAGGCAGGAATCCCTGACGCGTTAAGGAAACTTCCTCCGTCTGTTTTGAAGATGGGCGAGGTAGTTGGCGAGCTTAGCTCCAAGGCAGCTAGTGAACTAGGCCTTAAAGCTGGAATACCAGTCACTATGGGCGGCATCGATGCGCACGTTGGGGCTATTGGTCTAGGCGTTGTGGATGAAGGATCTTTGGCTCTGATCACAGGATCCTCACACGTTATGCTTGGCCAGACCGATCAGGCAATCTATTCCCAGGGGATTTGGGGAGCGTACTTTGATGCGATTATCCCTGGACAGTACACGGTCGAGGCAGGCCAGATTTCTTCCGGTTCTGTGAATAACTGGTTTACGCATAAGTTCACCGTTGAGGCCCACAAGCACGGTGACGACTCTGCCAGTTTGTATAACTACCTGAATGAGTTGGCAAAAGAAATCCCTATCGGATGTGATGGTGTAATCGCGCTCGATCACTTCCAAGGCAACCGTTCGCCATTCTCTAACCCCTACTCTCGTGGCGCGTTTACAGGGTTGACTCTTTCTCACGGAGAAGGTCATTTGTATCGGGCAGTCTTAGAGTCTGTTTGTTACGGAACTAAGACAATTTTCGACACATTCCGGGAAAAAGGATTCGACCCGGTAAAGGTCGTCGTATCTGGTGGCCCGACGAAATCAAGATTCTGGATGCAAATGCATGCCGACGTGACGGGCGTTCCAATGTTGTTCCCGAAGAACACTGAGGGCCCGCTTATGGGATGTTCGATTCTTGCGTCAATAGGTGCCGGCTTGCACGATGATATTGGCAGTGCTGCAAAGGCGATGGTGACTATGGCCGATTCGATCGAGCCAAACCCTGAAGCCACAAGCGAGTACGAGTTCTACCACAAACGCTATCTAGAGATATATGAAGCTTTAGCTCCTGTTAGCCGCAAGACGGCGCAGCATATTTCTGGGTAACCATTTTATTTGCTGAAAAGACGAGGGCGCTACCGGATGATTCCTGTGGCGCCCTCGTTTCATCTTCGCAGCTGAACATTCTGGTGATAATGGTCGCCCGTCTTGCCCCGCCCTAGGGCCTGACGGTGTGTGAAACCTTTGCAGAAGTCGAAAAACTTATTTATTGAGTCAACTTTGGCTCGTCTACGAGCCAAAAATGACACAATGGCACTTTTCGTCCTAAATCCTTGGGCAAAACAATGCCAAAACATGGATTTGCTTGCCGTCCCACTACGGAAGTGTTACTTTGCTAGCAAGCGAATTGAGTATCACCTAATTAATTGGTGGCAGGGAACATCGGTGAGAATCCGAGACTGACGCGCAGCGGTGATGGAGACGATTCGGCACGAAGCCACTGGGAAACCGGGAAGGCGCCGAAATTGATGGATCCTGAGTCCGAAAACCTTTCAATTCGTTCTTGGTTAACGCCCTCGCGAAAAGGGCCAGAAACTTGGAAGGAAAATGGGTCATAACTCTTTTGGTGACCGTAAATCTTTGTTCCTGCGCACAACCTTGAATTGCGGGTAGCGATGGCGAAAAAATTTCGTAGGCTGCCGGTCGCGCCAATCGTCGTTGCTTTAGTGATAGTAGCCATAGTCAGTGCGCTCTTCTCGCTGACGCTTGGGGCAGAAAAAGTTCCCGTCGAAGACGTCTTCGAAATCGTCAAGGCACGATTAACCGGTACAGCCACAACATCGCCGTTCGACACGATCATTTGGGAACTGCGTCTACCCAGGGCTTTGCTTTCGCTGTTGGTGGGGGCGGGGCTAGCGATCGCGGGCGCGGCAATGCAGACGCTCGTCCAAAATCCGCTCGCAGACCCGTACCTGCTGGGCATCTCGTCGGGTGCTTCCGTCGGTGCCACCGCGGTAATCGTACTCGGCGTGTTCAGCAGCTTCGGTGTCTACGCTCTTTCGCTAGGCGCGATGGTGGGTGCGATCACGGCTAGCGCCGCGGTTTATTTCATCGCCCAAGCCCAAGGCGGCCTGACGCCGCTGAGGATGGTGCTCGCGGGTGTCGTGATGTCGTCGGCATTTAGCGCGCTTGCCTCCTTCATGGTCTTTCTTTCCGACGACAATCGCGCGGCTAACTCCGTGATGTTCTGGATGCTCGGTTCGGTTGCTGGCGCCACCTGGGAAAAGCTGATCGTGCCGGTCGTCGCCGTAGCGATTTCTTTGGTAGCGCTGATGCTAATTTCTTCTTGGATGGACGCCCTGATGACCGGTCCTTCAACTGCGGCAGCCCTGGGCATACGGGTTGGCGCTATGCGCAACGGCCTGTTCATCGGGTCCAGCGTGCTGATTGGTGTGCTGGTTGCTGTTGCAGGTGGTATCGGTTTCGTCGGCCTCATCATCCCGCACGCATCCAGGATGATCGTCGGCGCTCTCCATAAACGGATGTTGCCGGTGTGCGCGGCTGGTGGCGCGGTCTTCCTGCTTTGGGTTGACGTCATTTCGCGAGTCGTCGCCAGGCCTCAGGAAATGCCACTCGGCGTGGTTACTGGTGTTGTCGGAGCTCCGCTGTTCCTGTTCTTGATGGGCCGGCGCAGCTACGCGTTCGGAAGTAGGGACGCATGAGCAAGGTAGACCTGGAAAAGATCCAAGACGAAGATTATCTGAGGAGACGCTGCTTCATTAGCGTCCGTGGCGTGGCTGCCGCGGTCGGCGGTTACGTCGCCGTCAAGCACGTCAGCTTCGACGTGCCCTACGGCACGAAGCTGGCGCTGGTGGGCACGAACGGTGCTGGCAAGTCGACGCTGCTTCGTGCGCTCGCGGGCATCAACCCGGCAGTGGAGGGCATAGTCCGGATCGGCGAGCGGGACGTCACCGCGTACGCCCCGAAGACGCGCGCCCGAATTATCTCTTTCGTCGGTCAGGAGGAAAGCCCGCCGGCAGCCCTAACCCTAGGCGAGATGGTCAACCTGGGCAGGATTCCGCACCGCGCGCCCTGGTCGGTGGACGTCCACAGGGATAGGGACATCGTGGTCAGCGCGCTCGCTCAGGTGGGCCTGGATGACCGTATCGATTCTGCCTGCGATCAGCTGTCTGGCGGTGAACGTCGTAGAGCAATGATCGCGCGTGGTCTGGCGCAGGGTTCCCCGATCTTCATGCTCGACGAGCCGACTAACCACTTGGATATCGCTTGGCAGCTGAAGCTCCTGAAACTGCTGACTACCCTCGAATGCACTGTCGTCGCAGCTATCCACGACCTCGATCTAGTGCTGCGCAACTTCGACATGGTTGCAGTCATGCACGCCGGCTCGATGATCGCGTTTGGCGAGCCGAAAGACGTCATCAACACCCAACTTATGGACGAAGCTTTCAGGGTTGAGGCCATTCAGGCGCCCAACCCTGTGACGCATGAAACACATCTGCTAATTAGCAAAGGAAAGGAAGAAAAATGAAAATGCGGAAGGGACTCCCGGCGCTGGCGCTGGGCCTAACGCTGCTCGCCACCGGCTGTGGCGGAGCTAGCACCTCCGGTAGCGGCGACTCTAGCGCCGAGGCCGGCAAGCTCACCTTGGAAAACTGTGGCAAAAAGGTGGAGTACACGGTTCCGGTCACCAAGCTGATGGCTAACGACGGCAACATCATCTCCATCGCTCTGGCTGCTGGCGCCAAGGACCAGCTCACAGCGGTCACTAGCTTGCAGCGTGACGAGGGCGTCTTGAAGCTCAAGTACGGTGAGGACGTCATCAATGGCCTAAACCAGGTTTCGCCCGAGTACATGAACCTTGAGAACATCGTTGCTGCCGACCCGCAGGTGGTTTTCGCCGGCTATGGCTACGGCTTCAGTGATGAAAAGGGCACCGACCCCGATTCTCTGGCGAAGCGGGGCTACCTCACCTACACGCTCAGCGAGGCTTGCCGCACTGGTGAAGGCAGCAAGCGTGGCACCATGAGCCCGTGGGAAGCTCTGGATGCTGATATTCGCAATATCGGTGCGATGACCGGCAACAAGGCCAAGGCCGACAAGGTTGCCGACGAGATCACCAAGCGTCGCGAAGAGATCGAGAAGCTGCCGCAGCCGGACAAGAAGCCGACTGCTTTCCTCTTCGACTCCGCTTCCGACACCGTTTTCTCTAGCGGCAAGTTCGGCGCCCCGCAGGCAATGATGGATTCTGCGGGCATTAAGAACGTCCTTGAAGACGTCGATGACACCTGGACGAAGGTCAGCTGGGAGCGTCTAGCTTCCGCTGATCCTGACATCATCTTCTTCGTCGACTACCCGCCGCAGACCATCGAGGAAAAGATTCAGGCTCTCGAATCCAACCCGGCCTCCAAGAACCTGAAGGCGGTGAAGGAGAAGCGCTACGTCAACCTGCCGTACGCAATGTGGTGCTCTGGGCCGCTAAACGTGGAGGGCGCGGAGTACATTCGCATGGCGATGGAGCACTTCGGCCTGGCTCCCAAGACCGACATCAAGTCGGACCTGGACCTGACCAAGCTAGATTCGCTGGCCGGGAACGAGTGGCTGAAGCAAAAGTAAGCACATCTTGATTAACGCGCCCCACATTGTGGGGCGCGTTTTATTTTTCAAAAATGCTATCTAGTTGAGCATGAACCGCGCTAAAAACCGACGATTTGGGATTGGGAAAGAAAGAACCGGCAACAAAGAGATTAACGATCTGTAATTGGGTATTTTTCTAGCATTAATCGGAAGAGCGCCGTAAATATGTGCCGAGTGATTGTGTTTACAAACATTGCTGAAAGCTGTTTCAGGATTTGGGTAAATCGTTACAACTTCGGATTAAAGCCAGACAAAATTCGAATAAAAAAATCGCCATTTTCTGTTTGCAAGGGAACAAACAATGACACAAACGTCCCATCCGACCTTAAACAATAAGCGGCCATTCTCGCTTAGAGACTGCTTCGGCTACATGTTCGGTGACTTCGGAAACGACTTCACCTTCATCTTGCAGTCCTCGTTCTTCATGATTTTCTACACCAACGTGGTGGGTATCAATCCGGCGCACGTCGGCTTCCTGCTGCTTGGCGCCCGAATCCTCGACGCCTTCACCGACGTCGGTATGGGAATCATTGTAGACCGTCTGCCGGTGAAGAAACCCGGCTACAAGTTCAAGCGCTGGATTCTATACATGGCGGTTCCGGTGACGATCGCTTCGGCGCTGATGTATATGTCTTTCGTCGGCAATTGGGATAGCTACACGGCGAAGCTCTTGTGGATGTGCGTGACCTACTTCTTGTGGGGCTCGATCTGCTACACGGCCATCAATATTCCCTACGGCTCGATGGCTTCGGTCATCTCTCCTGACCCAGACGACCGCTCGAAACTATCCGTGTTCCGTTCCACCGGCGGCCAGCTCGCCTCGCTCGTGATTCAGGCGGTTCTGCCGGTTGTCGTCTACACCAAAACCGCGGAGAGTATCTCGGTTATGGTCGGCGAGAAGATGATGCTGGCGGCTATCGTCTGCTCCATCCTCGGTGTGGTCTGCTATGCACTCTGCTTCATCAACGTTGAAGAGCGTGTCGTATCCGAGCAGAAGGCTAAGGACGAGGGTGGCCAGGGCGTCGGCCAGATGCTTGCTTCCCTGACCCACAACCGTGGGCTGTTGACGCTGGTTTTGGCGGCACTCCTGTTGCTGGTCTCCATGATGTTCCTGATGGGCATCGTCGGCTATATCTGCCTGGCGTACTTCAATGACGGTCAACTGCAGTCGCCCGCGTCGATCCTGGCTATCGTTCCTGCCTTCACACTGATCGTTCTAGCCCCGATTCTCGGTAAGAAATTCGGCAAGGCCGAGGTCTGCTCGATTGCCATGCTCATCGGTGGCGGCACGCTGCTGACGGCATATTTCCTGAAGATCGATGTCGGCAACCCTTGGCTGTGGATCACGCTCTACGCCGTCGCGATGTTCTGCATCAACGTGTTCAACTACCTGGTTTGGGCCTTCATCACCGACGTGATCGACTTGCAGGATGTGCAGACAGGCTCCCGCGACGATGGCACCGTTTACGCCGTCTACTCTTGGGCGCGAAAACTCGGTCAGGCCCTCGCAGGATGGTTGCTCGGAATGGCGCTTAGCTGGGTTGGTTTCGATGCCGTCGCGGCGAAGGACGGCATCGCGCAGAGTCAGGAAGCCCTGGACGGCATCTACGCCTTGGCGAATGTTCTGCCCGGCATTGGCTGCGTTCTGGTTGCGGTAGTTCTGCTGTTCCTGTACCCGCTGAAGAAGAAGCGCGTGACGAAGAACGTGGAGATCCTCGAGGCTCGTCGTCGAGGTGAGAGGCACGTGGATGACCCGGTGGCCCGCGCAACGAACAACTAAAACACAGAATAGATAATTAACATGAAAAGTGCCCGCTAGTTTTCACATGAATTGGTGGGCACTGTCTATCGAAAATCATTTTTCTAAAGTTTAGAAGATGATCAGAGGAGATGAGTATGGCCTTCACGTTAACCGGTTTCGCAGATGAAATCGCTCACGATCTTGGTGAACAAATTGAGCTGTTAAACAAGCTCGATATCAAACACGTGGAATTTAGAAGCGCATGGGGAACAAAGGTTCTTGACCTTGACGATGAGGAATTAAAAAAAGCCAAGAAAATGCTTGACGAAAATGGCATCAAGCTCTCTTCAGTCGGCTCCGATATCGGCAAAATCAAGATCACCGACCCATTCGAAGATCACCTAAAGCGTGCTGCACATTCGGTCGAGGTTGCAAAGTTTTTCGGCGCGCCCTACATCCGCATGTTCTCGTTCTTCATGCCCGAGGGCGAAGACCCGGATAGTTACCGCGATGAGGTGCTTTCGCGAACTCGCGAGATGGTAAAGCTCGCCGAGGCCGGCGGCGTAACCATGCTGCATGAAAACGAGAAAGACATTTATGGTGACATTCCGCGTCGGGTCATCGACCTGATCACCAGCATAGATTCGCCCAACTACCGCGCAATCTTCGACCCAGCCAACTACGTGCAGTGTCACGTAAAGCCGTTCGACGAGGCCTTCGAACAAGTTCGCCCCTACACCGACTATATCCACTGCAAAGACGCCAAGGCCGACACAATGAAGCTCGGTGTCGAAGAGGTCGTACCCTGCGGGGAGGGTGACGGCCAAGTGTGCGAAGTCGTTGCCGCGCTGAACGAGGACGGCTACAACGGTTTCTTCTCCATCGAGCCGCACCTCGGCCAGTTCGACGCGTTCGGTGGCTTGTGCGGCCCCGAGCTGTGGACGAAGGCATACGAAGCCCTGACCGGCATCTTTAAGGAGCAGGGAATCGAATGGAACTAAGAGCCGCACTAATCGGTTGCGGCGACGTCTCCACAATCCATTTCGAGGCGTTCGACGCCATCGACTACATCAAACTGGTGGCCGTGTGCGACACCGACCCTAATCGGCTTGCTGCGGCCGTCGAAAGGACTGGCGCCAAAGGCTATTCGAGCGTCGAGGAGTTGCTTTCTGACAAGCAAAACTTCGACGTGGTTCACGTTACGACCCCGCACTTCGACCACGCCGACACGGTGGTTGCCTGCCTAGAAGCGGGCGTGAACGTCATCATGGAAAAGCCGCTCGCCCACACGCTCGCCGACGGCCAGCGCATCATCGACGCGGCTGACAATTCCAGCGCGAAGATTGGCGTCTGCTTGCAAAACCGCTATAACGTTTCTAGTCAGCAGATGCGCCGGGTGCTCGACGAGGGTCTTCTGGGCGACATCACAGGCGGGTTCGCGCAGGTGGTCTGGACCCGCTCGCTGGCCTACTACGAGCGCAGGTTATGGCGTGGCACCTGGCAGGGGTCTGGTGGTGGCGTCCTCATCAATCAGGCGCTGCACACTCTCGACTTGCTGCAGTGGTTCCTGGGACCCGTCACCAAGCTGAGGGGGCGCGCCCAGACCCTGAAATTTGCCGACGTCATCGAGGTGGAGGACACCGCGAGCGCGTTCTTGACGCACGAAAGCGGCGTGCAGAGCTCGTTCTACGCCACTCTGACCCCGCCAATTGATCATCCCGTCGAGATCGAGATCATCGGTACGAAAGGCCGTGCGGTCATTCGGGACGGGCTGACCGTCTACGGCGACGACGGTTCTTTGACCACGTGTCCAGAACGCAAAGCACCCAGCAGCGGGCGGGCGTATTGGGGAGTTTCCCACGAAGTCTTCATCAGAGACTTCTACGAAAGCCTGGACGACCCGGAACCATTCTGGATTGGCCCACGCGAGGCAATGGAATCACTGCGGATTCTCAAAGAAATCTATGCGCAATCGCCAGAGATGGCCGCGCACAACTAAAAGCGAACAAGGAGAAAATATGGCTGAAAAGGTTCGCCTAGGAATCATCGGCGTTGGAGCCGAAGGCGGAATGTACGCGCAGTTCATCGACGACGGTCGCGTCCCCAACATGGAGATCGCTGGCATCTGCGATGTCGACGAGTCGAAGAAGACACTCGCTGACAAGTACGGCGTGCCCTTCTACACCGACTATAAAGAAATGGTGGATTCGGGCGAGGTCGATGCGGTCGTCACCACGGTTCCGCATTACCTGCACCCGGAGATGGGCATCTACGCGCTCTACCATGGCGTGCACGCGCTGCTGGAGAAGCCGCTGGGCGTCTACACCAAGCAGGCCAGAGAGGTCATCGACTTCGCCAAAACCAAGCCCGATTTGGTGTTCGGCGTGTTCTTCAATCAGCGCACCAATCAGCTCTACAAGGACATCAAGGCCATCCTTGATTCTGGTGAGCTCGGCGCGCTGCGTCACACCTCGTGGCTGATCACAAACTGGTGGCGTCCGCAGGGTTACTACAACCAATCCGAGTGGCGGGCTACCTGGGGTGGCGAGGGCGGCGGCGTCCTTGTCAATCAGGCTCCCCATCAGCTTGATCTGTGGCAGTGGATCTGCGGCATCCCGAAGAGCGTCTTCGCGAAGTGTCAGTACGGTTTCAAGCGCGACATTGCGGTTGAGGACGAGGTCAACGCGCTCGTCGATTTCGGCAACGGCGCAACCGGCACGTTCATCACCTGCACCCACGACATGTTCGGCACCGACCGCCTGGAGATCCTCTGCGACAAGGGCCGCATCCTCGTCGAGGACTCTCACAAACTCACCATCACCCGCCTGGCCGAGCCCGAGCAGGAGTGGAGCAAGAGCCTCGGCATGGAGGAGGTAGGCAAGCTGTTCAAGGGCGAGCTGGACGTCTCCGAGGTGCAGACGGTCGAGGAGCGCGACTACGGCTCGGTTTGGGGCGAGCAGCACTGCGACGTCATGAAGAACTTCGCAGACGCAGTTCTCAACGGTGCCGAGCTTTTGGCGCCAGGCTCTGACGGCATCAACGGCGTGCGCCTGGCCAACGCGATTCACCTGTCCTCTTGGACCGGCAAGGAAGTGGACATGGTCAACTTCGACGAGGAGGCCTATCTGGCCGAGCTGAACAAGCGCATCGAGCAAGAGGGCAAGTTCGATACCCGCTCCTAGAGCGGCTGGAGCTAGGAGGTTAGGAAATGGCTGTACTTGGCGTTCAAATGATGATGCTCAAGGACGAGGTTGCCGAAAAGGGCATGTTCGCCGTCCTGCAGAAGATTGCCGAGATGGATCTGCACGCCGTCGAGGTTTCGCAGATCCCGATGGACGAGAAGAACACTGCAGATCTGGAGCGCGGCATCAAGGAGCTAGGCGTTCAGGTCGGTGCCTTATCGGTCGGCTTGAAGGCGGGCCCAACCACCACCGGCGATGCGCTGGATCCGGATTACGACAAGATCGTCGCCGACTGCCGTCGCCTGGGTTGCCGCTACCTGCGCATAGGCATGATGCCGTTCACCGCGATGGTTTCCAAGGAGGCCTGCGAGGCTTGGGCCGCGGAGGTGGAGCCGTGGGCGAAAAAGCTCAAGGAAGACGGCATCACGCTGTGCTATCACAACCACCACGTCGATCTGGTTAAGTTCGACGGCGAACGCATCTTCGACATCGTGCGACGCGTCGCACCGAGCCTGGAGTTCGAGGTGGATTTGCACTGGGTGCACCGCGGTGGCATGGCTCCGCTGGACATGCTCAAGGAGTATTCGGGCGTGTGCAGGCTGATCCACGTCAAGGACTACCGCGTGGTGCCGTTGCCGCAGGAGGCTGTCGACCTGATGAGTAATGGCGATATCGAGCGCGGTTTTGAGATGTTCCTGAATATCGTGCAGTTTGCTGAGGTTGGCCAGGGCAACATGAACTGGCCGGAGCTGCTGCCGGCTGCCGAGAAGGCAGGGGCTGACTTCCTGTTCATCGAGCAAGACATGCTCTATGGACGTGACGTCTACGACTGCCTGAGGGATTCCCGCGAATACCTGAAGTCGATCGGCTACTAAACAACAAAGATGCGTCCCTCGGGGCGCATCTTTGTTGTTTAGCTGAGCCAAGATCGCTGGAGCGGCAGGCCGATGAAGAGATACGCTCTATTAACGCCCAGGCTATACCTCTCATTGATATAGCTACGCATCCTAGAAAAATTAACGCCGACGTCTTTTATCAGCGAGTGAAGGATTTAAGGGTTGAGATCGGTGGTTCGTTCGAAACCGAAGAAATCGATCAGCTGAAGAGGGCCGGGCGGTCATGATAGTCGTCGATACGAATATTCTTGCCTACCTATTTCTTCCGGGCGAGTTTAGTGAGTCGGCAGGGAATTTGTTGCTGGAAGATAGCGAGTGGGCAGCTCCCGTGCTGTGGAAGAGCGAGTTCAGGAACATTCTTGTGGGTTAGTTCCGTAAAGGGCTTTTGTCTTCTGCACAATCTCGGCGGGTGCAGAAAATGGCGGAAGAATTGCTCCACGAAAATGAATTTTGGTTCCCAGCGACGATGTTCTTGAGTTGGCTGAGAGCAGTACGTGCAGCGCTTACGACTGCGAATTTGTTGCAGTGGCAAAAAGTTTAGGTGTTCGTTTGGTGACGATGAATAAACAAATACTTAGAGAATTCCCGAAGGTGGCTAGTCCGTTATTGGCGTAATTTAAATTATCGGGTGCGTGAAACCGTCGTCTGCTCGGTTTCACGCACCCGATAAATTTAGCGCTTGACCTGGTTGGTGCGCTCGTCGGTGGAGGCGATCGCGTTCACCGCGGAAACCGCCATCGCGGATCCGCCCCTGCGTCCACTAACCACCAGGTATTCCAGACCGTACGGGTTGTCGACCAGCGCCTGCTTGGACTCAGCGGCACCTACGAAACCAACCGGAATTCCGATGACGCCCGCAGGTTTCACACCGGTGTCCCGGACGATCTCCAACAGACGGAACAGTGCGGTGGGGGCGTTGCCGATGGCGACGACCGCACCCTCCAGGCGTTCGGCCCAAAGATCGACGGCGGCCGCCGTCTTGGTAGTGCCCAGCTTCTTCGCCAGTTCGGGCAGGCGGGGATCCTTGAGGTAGCAGATCACCTCGTTGTTCTTGGGCAGGCGCGAGCGGATGATGCCGGTTGCGGTCATGGTTGAGTCACAGAATATTGGTGCACCGCTCCAAAGGGCGTCTCTGCATGCCTGGACGACACCGGGCGTGAAATCGATGAGCTCGGGCAGGTTGGTGTCGGCGGCGGCGTGGATCATTCGCACGGCGACGTTGGCCACATCTTTTGGAAAACGGCTCAAATCCGCCTCCTCGCGAATAATTGAGAACGATTTCTCATAAATCTCTGCGCCGTCAATTATGTATTCGTATTTGGTGGTTTCCATTGGGTACTCCTGTCCAAAAGAATTCTCTTGGTATAGGCTTTCATATGTTGTAAGGCACGAGGAAGCCGGGTAATTCCGGCACGGTCGCGCCACTGTGTACGAAGGTTCGCCTTCGAGAGTCAGATACTCGCCCTTGCAGCACCTATTGTAAATGGGACGCGATATCTCATGAAGGAGAGATTATGCATATCGCCGAAGGATTTTTACCGGCGAGTCACTGCGTAGCCTGGTATGTGGCTGCTGCACCATTCGTTATTTACGGGGCGAGGGCCTGCATTAAGGAAGCCCGCAAGTCCACCACCAACAAGCTTCTGCTGGCAGTTGCTGGCGCTTTCACTTTCGTGTTGAGCGCGATCAAACTGCCGTCGGTGACGGGCTCTAGCTCGCACCCGACGGGCACCGGCGTTGGCGCGGTGCTGTTCCGCCCGCCGGTCATGGCGTTCTTGGGTGCGGTCGTTCTGCTGTTCCAGGCTCTGCTCCTGGCGCACGGCGGCATCACGACGCTTGGCGCTAACACATTCAGCATGGCTATCGCCGGCCCGTGGATTGGCTACGCCTTCTACAAGCTTCTTCGTCCGCTGGGCACCTCGGTTGGCATCTTCGCCGCCATGGTGATGGCAGACTTCTCCACGTACTGCGTCACTTCGATTCAGCTGGCCATCGCCCATCCGGACCCGGTCTCCGGTTTCGGTGGCGCACTGACCAAGTTCCTGGCGACGTTTGCCGTCACCCAGATTCCGCTCGCACTAGCAGAGGGCTTCATCGGCGTTCTGCTGTTCCGCTTCCTGGTTAACGTCGCACGCCCGGAGTTGGAAAAGCGTGGTCTGATCAAGCCGCAGGTTAAGGAGGCAGCAAATGTCTAAGAAGTCGAAGAACATTTGGATCAACCTTGGCCTGATTGCCGCAGTCATCGTTATTTTCGTTATCTCATTCTCGGTCGCCCCGAAGGAAGGTTCCGAGGAGGGCGAGGCCTTCGGTGGCACCGACTCCGTCGTAACCGAGCAGATCGAGGAATCGGGCTACGAGCCCTGGTTCTCCCCGATCTTCGAGCCGGGTTCCGGCGAGATCGAGTCTGGTCTGTTTGCTCTGCAGGCCGCTCTCGGTGCTGGCATTGCCGGTTTCGCGCTGGGTAACCTGCGCGGCCGTAAGAAGGCCGCCGAGGAGCTGACCCTCGCGTCAGCCACGAAGGGTGCTGCTACTAACGGCGGCGCCAGGGGACTGCTCACCCCAGGCGCTGACACTGCGAGTTCCGAAGAGTAGCAAATGATAGCCCTTGACGACGCTGCCTGGGCTGCTCCCTGGCGCGGAGTCTCGGTCGGTCAGAAAGTTCTGCTCAGCTTAGGGCTCGTGGCCACCGCACTGACCGCACCCGTCTGGCCGACCACAATTATCGTGGCTATTTCAGCGGTAACGCTGGCGCTGGGGTTCGCAAAAATACCTCCCCGTACCCTGGCGCTGGCGTTCACCGCACCATTCGCTTTCATCCTGATCGGTTCGATCTCCGTCGGAATCCAGTTGGGCTCTTCGCCCGATAATGCGATCTGGCATTGGTGGATTTTGTCGATCAGTCATGAATCTATTGCAGCCGGGCTGACGGTTTTCGCCCGCTCGGTTTCCGCCACGTTGAGCGTCCTGCTGCTTGCGACGACCACACCGATGGTCGATCTTCTTGCTTGGTTCAGAAAACTTGGCTTGCCAGCCGTGCTTGTAGAAGTTGCGTCCCTAACCTACAGGCTGCTTTTTGTGCTGCTCGACTCGTTTCTGACTTTGCATCAGGCGCAGGCCGCTCGGCTTGGCGATGCACCCATGGGTAAGGGTGCACGTAGGCGTCAGATCCAAAACTATTCCACGCTCGTCGGCTCGCTTATGACGCGGTCCTGGAGCAGGGCCGAACGTCTCTCGGAGGGCCTCGAGGCGCGCGGTATTGATGGCGATCTAGTGACGCTCGTTCATCAGCCTCCGCTTTCTAAGAAATGGGTGTTCGGCACCCTCGGTTTGATTGCCGGAATCTGGCTGGTGGCGATATGTTTTACGCTGGTTTGATCTCCTGGATTGGTCTGACTCGTCATGCTGCGGGCGCCATTCCAGGCGATTGATCTGCTCTAGGAGAAGTAACGTGTTAGCGGCAGAGAATTTGATCGCTTCATACCTGAACGGACGTCGCGTTTTGGACGAGGCGAACGTTCACTTCGAGTCCGGCTGCCGGGTCGCGCTGCTCGGCGCCAACGGCTGCGGAAAGACGACCCTGATGCGTTGCCTGACCGGCGCTCACAAGCCAGATTCTGGCGCGGTCAAGCTCGACGGTCAGGTGTTGAAGTACGGCAAGAACGCGCTGCGCGACCACCGTCGCAAGGTGCAGATGGTGCTTCAAGACCCGGACGATCAACTTTTCTCTGCGGACGTCACCCAGGACATCGCTTTCGGCCCCCTCAACCTCGGGCTAAGCGAGGATGAGGCGCTGGCCAGGGTGAACGAGGTGGTTGAGGAGCTCGGCATCGAGCACCTTGCCAAGCGTCCCACGCATCAGCTCAGCTACGGCGAGCGAAAGCGCGTCACTATTGCGGGCGCAGTGGCGATGCGCCCGGACGTCCTGCTTTTGGACGAGCCAACCGCGGGTCTAGACCGTGTGGGTATCGAGCAGATCCGCGACCTGTTGAGCAGGCTGCACGCCCTCGGCACGTCCATTGTTCTGGCTACACATGAGGTGGATTTTGCGCTTGCCTGGGCCGACGAGGCAGCAATCGTTTGTGAAGGCAAGATCCATCAGGGGCCGATCGTCGACATGCTCTCCGATCACGAATTGCTAAACCGCGCGCATCTGCTGCAGCCCTGGCAACTTCAACTATCTCGCCGTCTAGAGCTTGGCAGCAGGCCAGTCGACATGGACGAGATGGTCGCTGCGCTAGAAGCCTGGCGACGTAGCTAGTCGTAGCTAGCGAACAATTTTTCTGAAGCGCGGTCCAAGCGCATCTTTCCGCCGTACGGCACGATCCACTGCGGACGGGTATGCCCGAAGGGTGGGCCGACGCAGACCACGGCCTGCGGGCCGTACTTTTCCATGACGCCGTGGCTGATGTCGCGAATGGAGCGGCGGTATGCCGCCTGATCTTCCTCGCTGGGGTTGAAGGTGAAGCTCGTCGCGGGGAAACGGGAAACCACCAGGCCGGCGATCCGGGACAGCAATCCGCGTTCGCCAAGCGCCCTCATGAAGTCGGCGTATGCGATGGGTTCGATGATGTCTTCCGAACCCTCCAAAATCAGGATCTTGCCGTCTAGCAGGTCAAAATTCGTGAAGCGCCCGGCCCAGATGATCTCTTGAATAACCTGGACGCAACCGCCCCAAGTCTGCGCCGCAACGGTTTTGGTGGGACCGGACCAAGTCCACGGCTCCGCAGGCCTGCGCACGCCCGTTTCGGTCAACGAGCGCCCTTCCTTCCAGTCGAATCCGTAGTCTTCGCTAAGCGGGGGATTGGTGAGTTCTAGCTCGCTGCCGTCGCGCACGGCCGCGAGTAGGCTAGCCGCGTGCACATCGTCGATGGCTGGGCCGGCGCCGATATGCACCTGGGTCGAGCCGCCGTAAAAGCTGCAAACGCCCAGATTCCACAACAGGTTGTGCAGGTGGGTGTTGTCGGAATAACCGATGAAGGGTTTCGGGCTGGACGCGATCAGGCTTTGGTCTACGTGAGGTATCACCGTGATCTGGTCGCTGCCGCCGATGGTTGCCATGACCGCACCGATCTCGGGGTCGGCGAATGCGTCGTTCAGGTCGCGGGCTCGATCTTGCGGCGACGACCCGATGACTCGGGTAGTCGGGTATTCCTTAACCTCCAAGCCCGTCAGCTCGACCAGGCGATGCATGGCTTGTTCGTGGACCTCGGGGCCGTAGCCGGGGGCCGCAAAAGACGGCGAAACCACCGCGATCTTCTGGCCGGGCTGGGCCTTCGGTGCCGGTTTCGGTAGTCCCTTTGCGCGCGGAGCCGCAGCTGTGTAGTCGATCACTTCTGCACTGCCCACTGCGTCACAGGACGATACGGCACGAAGCCCCTAAACGAACCCAGCGGGTTGGAGATTTCGACGCTGATGCGCGACAGCTGGCCGCCGTGGGCCTTGTTCATGTTGGCGAGCACAACCTCGGTTTCGACGGTGACGGCGTGCACAACGAGACGCCCGCCCTGTGCAAGCGCATTCCAGCAGCCTTCGACCACCTTCTGGCTGGCGCCGCCGCCGATGAAGATGGCGTCCGGAGCTGGCAGCGTTTCAATGACCTCGTCAGCCGGGCCCTCCACGACCTCGAAGTGGCCGGGAGCCAAGCGTTCGCCGTTGCGCCTTGCCCTGGCGGCCCGCTCGGGCTTCTGCTCGACGCCGATAGCGCGGGCATCCTTGGCCGCACGGCACCACTCGATAGCCATGGCTCCGGAGCCCGTGCCGACGTCCCACATCAACTTGCCGGACGCAGGACGCAGGAACGCGAACGCGGTGGCGCGCTGGTGCCGTTTGGTGATCAGGCCGTCGTGCTCGAACGCCTCATCGGGCAAGCCGGGGACGATGCCCAAGGCATCTATCTCTTCGATCGAAAGCTGCGGTTCGTGAATCACAAAAAACAGGATACTTCAAAGTTCATAATTGCAAGCTATTCGGCAATAATGGAGGCTCAAGGTTTTTAAGGAGAGAACTAATGTCGAGTGCCATTGAACCCGCTGTTATCGAACCCGGCACCGTAGTGCTAGTTGGGGGCGGCCCCGGCGACCCAGAGCTGATCACCGTCGCTGGCATGCGCGCGCTGCTGGGTGCCGACGTGATCCTCTACGACAGGCTCGCGCCCACTTCTCTGCTGGATGGCCTCGACGCCGAATGCGTCAACGTTGGCAAGATTCCGCGCGGCGCCCACACCCCGCAGGAAACCACCAATCAGATGCTCATCGACTACGCCCGCGACGGCAAGCGCGTCGTGAGGTTCAAGGGTGGCGACTCGTTCGTGTTCGGACGCGGCGGCGAGGAGGCTATTGCGCTCGCCGAGGCCGGTGTGCCGGTTAAGGTCATTCCGGGCGTCACCTCGTCCGTGGCGGCCCCCGAGCTGGCGGGCATCCCCGTCACGCACCGCGGGCTTTCGCAGGGCGTCACCATCGTTGCCGGCCACGTGCGTCCCGACGACGAGCGCTGCACGGTCAACTGGGAGTCGCTGGCCAAAACCAACACCACTATCGTCATTTTGATGGGCGTCAAGTACCTGCCGAACATCGTCAAAAAGTTGTTGGACAGCGGCCTGGCTCCGGATACCCCCGCCGCCGTGGTTTCGTCGGCCGCCACCGATAAGCAGCACACGCTGCGCGCCCGCGTCGACGAGATCGTAAACGTGGCAACCCGTGAGGCCGTCACCCCGCCGTCCATCACCATCATTGGTGCCGTGGCTGGGCTGGATCTGAAGATCTAGCGATACCGGGCACGAAATGGTTCGATGTCGAACCATTTGGTTCCGGATAACCGAAAACGAATTAACGGGAACGGAAAAGCTCGACTACGGACTTTTCCGTTCCCGCTGTTTATTCCTTCGGCGAGAGCTCGTGGGGCCTGTGCAGCATGGCGGACTCCACCTCGATCGCCAGATAGCCAGGCTGGGCATCGACGTGCACCGTCTCCGGGCGGTGCGGCCCCGCAATCTGCCAATCTTCGGCGGGCTGCGGGTCTTCGATCATCGTGGCCAGGCCGTCAATCAGCAGCGTGTAGCCGCGCGGATTGTACGGCGAAAACACCAGCGTCACACGGCGGTCTGCGTCCAAAACCTTGGCCGCATTCCTGGCCATCGAGGCCGGCACGATCACCCGGTCGCCGTCCATCCGTGCGACGACGGTGTGCACCCTGACGTAATCCGTCAGCTTCGCGGGGATCAGCGTGCCAATGCCGTACTTGGCCAGCTGATAGCCCAACTCTTCAACCGGAACCCGAATCGTCATTTCTTTCTCCTCAAATTGATCATCGTGGCCTCGCCGAATCTTTTGGCCGCGCCGACCCCACGCATCGAAAGCTGCGTGCTTTTCGGATCCGTCGAGACGAATCCGCTCAGCCCGAAAACCCCGTGGCCGAACAAACAGCTCGCCAGCGGAGTAGACGGACCCACGAACACGAACTTGGCATTCCTGCCTAACTCGAGCAGCCTGGTCGCCGTCCTATTGGCGAAAGTGCTGCCCGTAGCGAACACGTAATCCGCCTCCGGCAGCAGGTATTCGCACGCCGAATCGGGGTAATCGCCACGCCTAGGCTGACGCTCGATGACCGCCAACTCGCAGTTATCCAGGCGCTCCTCGATGCCGGGGAAGCGCCCGATTACCGCCACCTTCTTGCCAGCCAATTCCGGGCGGTACAGCTCGAAAGAATCGACGTCGGCCACCGTCTCCACCCGAGAACCCACAGCTATTTCTTGACTCTGGGCTGGGCTGTTGTAGAACGCGTTAATCGCTGCCATCCCGAACGCGGCCTCGCGGCTATGCCAGCTCTTCACCAGCTCTGCCGCCTCACCGAGAGGCATCCCGACGAGGTCGGACTTCTCGCAGACCCCAGGCCTGGTGGGGCGGTCTTGCGTCATCGCAAGACCAATACTCGACTCTGTTCTCACATACGTCCAGCTAGGCCCGACCGAATATTCCCGGACCGTTTCGTCCGTAGCGATTCCTGCGATCAACTCGTCGTAAAGGTACCAGCGGTTCACGAGACCAACCTATCCCACCTGAAGCTCATGTTCGACGGTTACAGAATTCGGGTCTTTACGTCGCCCGCGTTGCTCTCGGTGACTAGCTTGATTGCTTAGGGTCGGCTGCTGGCCTGGGTTGGGTTGTCGAGCCGTTCGCCGTGTCTTCGCGACGAATACGTTGCATTCGTCTGGCTCTCGCCCCGCCTCCAATGCTCGCCAACACAGCTCCACCAGCCTCGCTTATTAAGTGGTCGCGGCATTGTTGCGCCAGATTTGGCTCGTAGACGAGCCTTTTTTGACGCAATAATTCGGATGACCACCTAAAGGCATGAGGTTGTGGGAGTTCGGGTCTTTGAAGGAACATAAAGGCGTGGCGGGAGCGAAGCGATCTATCGCGAAAGCGATAGAAGCGCAGCGGAGACACGTAGCCAGTGACGCAAAGACCCGAATCCCACAACCGCCGAGAAGCTACCAGACCAACCACCGC
Organism: Propionimicrobium lymphophilum DSM 4903; assembly: GCF_000423485.1. Lineage (GTDB taxonomy): Bacteria > Actinomycetota > Actinomycetes > Propionibacteriales > Propionibacteriaceae > Propionimicrobium > Propionimicrobium lymphophilum. The sequence continues at coordinate 49,420 of NZ_AUIB01000001.1, forward strand.
GTCACACCGGGTTTGGGTAGCCATCAGGAACCATCCAGGTAAACCATCACGTCACCAGAAACAGCAGGGACGGAAAAGTCCGTACTCGAGCTTTTATGCACCCGCTAAATCTTCTCAAGTTAGCGGGAACCAAAAGATCCGACTACGAGCTTTTCTGTTCTCTCTAATGCGTCGGAAATTAAAAGGAACCAAAAGGTCCGAGTACGAATTTTTTGGTTCCCGCTATTTTTCGACGGCGTAAGGGGTAGCCAGGCCAGCCATTAAACTACGGTACCCAGCCAGGCCGGTTACCGCGAAACTAAAAAACCGGGACCAGATTTACAGGTCCCGGTTGATTGAAAACTTGCGGCTATCGACGTCGAAGAAGGTAGGTGTCGAACATCCAGCCTTTGCGTTCGGCGGCGGCTTTGCGGGTGGCGAGGATCTCGTCGCGCACGGTCGCCAGGTCGCCGGAGATCAGGATCTGGTCGGGCGTGCCGAGGTAGGCGGCCCAATAAATGTCGAAACCTTCGGGGTCGATCAGGCTGAACGTCTGTTTGCCGTCGAGCATTACTACGACGTCGTTGATGTAATCGGGGATGCCCTTGGCAAGAGGGCGAGCAGGGGAGATCGAAACCGACTTGCCCTGTCTGTTCAGCGGAATCTGGAACGCGGCCGCCAACGCCAGGACGCAACTGATGCCGGGAATGACGTTCAGCTCGAAGTCATCATCGGAGGCCGCGATCATGCGCTTGACGATGGCCAGCGTCGACTCGTAGAGGCTCGGGTCGCCCCACACCAGGAAGCCGCCAACCTGACCGTCGGGGAGGTTCTCGTCGACGGCCTTCGACCAGCTTTCCAAGCGCTGCGCTCGCCAATTGGCCACGGCCTTTTTGTAGTCGGGCGTGGTCTGCCATGGGCGCGGTGGGTCTTGTAGCTCAACCAGTTTGATCGGCGTCGTCCGGTGCTCGGCAAGGATGTGCTTGCGGATGTCCACCAGCTCGTCCAGATTGTTCTCCTTGATGACGACGAAGAGCACGTCCAGCTCCTCGATGGCCTTCACGGCTGCCTGCGTCACCCAGTCCGGGTCGCCGGAGCCGATGCCGATCAAACTGATTTTCTTCACTACCGCTCCAATTTTTTTTAGAACTCGCGACGAATTGTCGCCACGGATGCCGTGCGGGCGTGCGCGGTGCGGTGCGGATCCTGGCCGCCCACGACACCCACCAGCAGGCCGTTAGCGGCGCCGGTGGCCGGGGTCCAGGCGGTGCCGCCGCTGGCGTCGTCGCCGCGGACGCAGAACACGCGTCGAGCCTCCGCCCAGGCCGCAACCTGCTCGTTTACCTCGGGCTTGTTTGTGAGCGCCATGGCGTACCAGGCGTCGTCCAGATCCGCCTCGGTTACCTCGCGTTCGACGAGCTTCAGCTTGCCCAGCTCGCCGAGAGACTTGATTCGCTCGTCGAAAGATGGTGCGACGACGGTGATGTCAGCGCCGGAATCAATCAGCTTCTCGATGCGGCGGGCGGCGACGTGGCCGCCACCGGCCAGAACCACCTTGCGTCCGGCAAGAACCAGGCCGGCCAGGTAGACCTGTGGGGCGCCGTGGTCGGAGAGCTTGCCGGATGCGTCGCGGAACCGATCGACGACAACCTGGGCCAGCTCATCACAATCGCCGATGACGTCGGCAACGCGAACCTCGGCGTCGGGGTGAGCGGCGACCCACTCGTTAGCCTGCTTGTGGGTCCAGTTTTCTAGCCGGCCGTGGAACAGGAAGTGCGGCATGACGACGATCTTGCGTCCGCCCTTGTCGTAGGCCTGCTGCAGGCCCTCGGTCAGGTTCGGGTGCGTCACCTGAATATAGGCGTTAGTCAGGTCGGCGTAGCCGCCCTTTTCCAGCAGGACGCGGCCAAGGCGCGCGTGATCGGCGTTCGGCGTAGTCAGACTGGTGCCGCGGCCAAGGAACACGACGCTGATCTCGTCGTCAGACCAGTCGCCTGCGGCAGCGGAAATGCGCTGGCAAACAGCGGAGATCATCCTCGGATCCGGCCCAAGATGCGGCGCATAAGTGACGCGCGAACCGGCCACGGTCTCGATGCCAGCACCGAAGCCCTCGGGAATGTCCTCCTCGACGTGGCTGCCGGTGCCGATCATCAGCGGAACGACGACAGCGGACTTGTCGGCGTCGGTTTCGAGCGCATCGGTAACGGCGTCGGCGATGGTCGGCTCGTCCAGCTCGACGTAGCAATCAAGAACGCGGACGTCCGGCAGCATCCTGCGGACGCGGTCGATCAGCGCGCGGCACTGCTGCTGGCCCTCTTCGATTCGAGTTCCGTGAGCTGCAATTACTAGTGCAGTCATAGTTCTTCCCTTCGGTTATTTGGTTTCTTCTTCGAGCCACTTGTAATCGCGTGGCGTGACAACAACTTCCTTGTTTCGTCCCGTCTTGACCAGTCGGGTGGTTGACGACCCGACGAGCACGATGGAGCGCATGTCCACCCACTCGGGGTCGAAGTCTGCCAGCGTCGCCACGCGGTAGTTTTCGCCGGGCCGGGTTGCGTTCTGCACGACGGCGACGGGCGTGGTTTCGGGCCGGTTCCAGCCCAGGATTTCGAGCGCGCGCGGCAGGTGCTCGACTCGCTTATGGCTGCGGGGGTTATACAGCGCGACGACGAAGTCGCCCTCGGAGGCCGCCTTGAGTCGCTTCTCGATGTTGTCCCACGACGTGTGCAGGTCGGAAAGCGAGAGGGTGACGTGGTCGTGGCCGAGGAACGCGCCCAGAATCGACGATGCCGCCAGCTCAGCGGTTACGCCGGGCACGACGCTAACGTCGATGCCCTCGGTGCCCAACTCGAGGGTGGGGGAGGCCATAGCGTAGATCGCCGGGTCGCCGGAGCAGACGATGGAAACTTCGCGTCCCTCGCGTGCTTTCTCGATGGCCATAGCGATGCGTGCTTCTTCACTGCCCATGCCGGTTGAGATGACGTCGGTGCCGGGGCGAAGCATGTGGCGGATCTGCGCGACGTAAGGACGGTAACCCACGACGACCGCGCTGGCGCGAAGCGTGTTCTTGGCCCGCGGGGTCAGCAGGTCGTCTGCACCGGGGCCGAGGCCGACGACGCTCAGGCGTCCCATCGGCTTGAGCCTGGCCACCGCGACGGTGACGTTCGGGGTCTTCTGTTTGTCGATTATCAGCTCGGAGCCGGCGACGTGGCTGGGCAGGTAGGACAGCGCGGAGGCCTCCGAAACCGAGCCGGTGCCGACCGCCTCGAGCGCGTGCTGCGACTGATTCGGCGTCTCGACCTTGGCTAGTTCGTCGGCGCTAAACGTGACGAACGGCACGCCCAGCTCGGCCGCGAAATCGATGAAGCCCTGCTCGTTGTCTTTGGCGTCGACGCTGGTCAGCGCGGTGACTGAAGACAGCGAAAGGTTGTTTTCTTCAAGAACTCGGGTGGCTAGCTCGCGGATCTCGGCGACGTCGGTGCCTCGGTTGCAGCCCATGCCAAGCACCAGCGACTTCGGGTGGATCGCTACGGTCGGCAGATCGTCGGGGACCTGGTTGGAATCGGTGACCAAAATGCGGAACTTGGCCGGTGCAACGGGCAGCTCCTTCACGTGGGTGCCGCGACGCTCGACGCGTGGAACGCCTGGCTCGTTGACGTTCTCGGGCAGTGCGGGCAGCGGCCAGCCGCCCCGAACCAACTCGACCGGCTCACCGTCCAACATGCCACGGGTGACGCCGGCGAGATCGCCGGTGGTGGCCCAGCCGAGCGTGTCCAGTCCGGGGATGTCCCTGCCATCGGTCGCGGTGGTGACGGTTGCGACCGCGCCGATGCCCTCGGCGATCTTGCGGGCCAGCTCGTTCGCCCCGCCCACGTGTCCGCCGACCAGCGGAATAGCGAATTTGCCGGCCTCGTCAACCACGACGACGGCCGGATCGGTCTTCTTGCTCTTCAGCAGATCGGCGATCAGCCTGGTGGTCGCGCCGAGCGCCAGGTGGCTGATGATCAGATCGCATTCTTCCCAAGCAGTGCGCAGACCTTCGCCGGACTTGCCGAAGTAGTGCTTGGTTCCGCCGAGTACCTCGTCGAGTTGGGCAGCCCGGGCCTGTGCTGCGGGCGAGGTGGCTACCTGGCCAATGATTTTGTCGCTCAATTGTTCTCCTAGATCTGCGGTACGGCGTCGAAGCCACCGACTATGGGGTGCTGTTCGCCGAGAGCTTCTGGCTCGTCGGGGTGGTGGTCGAGCACCAGGACGACGTTCGGTGAGGTGATTTCAGTGACCATTCGGGCCTCCGCCTCGTTCATGACGCGGATTTGTTCATCGGCGCTGCCAAGTTTCTCGGCCAGCACGTAGGTCTTGCCCAAGCCCGCGGTGGCCTCGACGATCTGTGGCAGTGTGTTCTTCGGGTCGGTCAAAATGCCGACCTTCGGGTGCCGCCGGCAGGCGTCGAAGGCGGGCACCGGGTCGTTGCCGTGTGCAGAAACCAGCAAGGCGTCGTCCCACGGCAGCCCGACGGCAGCGAAAGCCAGCTGCAGGCTGGTGACGACCGGCACAACCCGGACCTTTAGGCCGGCGGCACGGATGCGTCGCACGACTCCGTAAAACAGTGGGTCGCCGGAAGCAACCACGACGATCTTTCGGTTGAGGTTCTTCTTCATCTCGTCGATCGCCGGGGCGATGCGCCCGAGCACGACGCGCTTGTCCTCTTCGACGCCTAGCGCGTCCAGGTGACGCCTACCGCCCACCACCAGGTCGGCGTCTGCGGCGTCCCTACGAAGCTCTTCGGAGGGCTCGGCGATGAATCCGTAAACGGTAATCATGTGTTGTCCTTTCGCGCGGCGGGCTCAGAGCGCCTCTGCGCCCTTATCGCGCAGATCCGCTGCGGCCTTCGGGTCCGCAGGGCGGTATTCGTGCCTGAAACCGGGGTGGTAGAGGTGCGATCGTTTAACCATGCGCTCCTCACTGAGGGCGGGGCCAACCAAAATGACCGTGTGCTTCCACAGCTTGTGGGCCTTCATCGTCGACTCGAGCTCGGAAAGCTTGCAGCGAACCATGAACTGGTCGGGCCAGGTGACCTGGTAGCCGATAATCACCGGGGTATCCTCGGGGTAGCCGCCGGCCAGTAACTCCTCCTGGAGCTGTTTCGAACGTGCTGCCGAAAGGTAAAGCGCCATCGTCGTGCCGTGCGAGGCGAAGTCGCGGACATTTTCCTTCGGCGGCATCGGGGTGCGGCCACCCTCCAGACGGGTCAGGATAAGCGACTGCGAAACCTCGGGCAGGGTGATCTCGACGTCGCTCATCGCCGCAGCAGCAGAAAAAGCGGATACGCCCGGGATCGTCTCGTAGGGCACGCCCAGCTCGTCGAGAACCTGGCGCTGCTCTGCGGTTGCGCCATATATGGAGGGGTCTCCGGTGTGAACGCGAGCAACCAGAATACCCTCGTCGCGAGCGCGCTCGTAGTAGGGGAGGATGTCCTCCAGGGACGCGGAGGCCGAATCAATCAGCTCTGCGCCCTCCTTGTGGCGGGCGACGACCTCGGGGTTAACCAGCGACGATGCCCAAATGATGATGTCCGCGTTCGCGATGGTCTCGGCGCCGCGCACCGTGATCAAGTCGGGGGCACCCGGGCCCGCACCTACGAAAACTACCTTGCCAGTCACAGTCGTTCTCCTAGTCCGTTGCGCTTCGGCGGCCACAAAACGCTGGTGAAGTACGGCGCCTCATCCAGCTCGCTGACCAATGAAATTTCTTCCTCGGGCAGCCCAACATTGCTGCCGACGACGGCGTCCTCGCCCACCTCGTTCAGGTGCTCTTTCAGCGCGGCGAAGTGGCGTCCGGCCTTGTAAACCACGCAGGTGTCGGCCACCTCGGAAACCTCGACGAGCTGGTCGATGCCTTTCTTCAGCGGCACGAGCGCCAGCACTTCGTCGCCCTCGCAAAGTGGGGTCTTCGAGGCGGCCGCGAGCGCCTGCATCGCCGTGATGCCGGGGATGACCTCCACCTCAACCTCTATCTTCTCGCGCACGCTGGCAACAAGATAGCTGAACGTGGAATACACAGAAGGGTCGCCGATGGTCGCGAAACCGATCTGCTTGGCGCCCGCCTCGAACTGTTCGATGGCCACGGCCGCGGACGTCTGCCAGTTGGTCATTCTGCGGGTGGTGACGCCTGTTGGGTCTTTCATCGTGAACGGCACGCGCACGATCTTCTCGGCCATCTCGGGGGAAGCAGCCGTGATGATGGTCTCCGCACGCCCGGCATTGCTGCCGCTAGCTTCGGTGGATGGCACAAGAATGACGTCGCAATTGCGCAGCACCTTCAATGCTTTGACAGTAATTAAATCGGGATCCCCCGGGCCGACGCCAATGCCAAGTAGCCGTGGAAAATTCACTAAATCTCCTAGCCACCCTAACCTCGAGGGTGTTTCGCTGTGGGGACGATCGGCCTGGCGACCGGGCTAACTGCGCGCCGCGCGCAGATACCGTTGCGGGACAGCGCCGGGTTCTCACCGGCTTCGCAAGCGTCTCGTCGTCGACTCGTGTCGACTCTGTCAAGCCTAGCGCGATATCCCAACCACTCCCAACCTTATGAAGATGCAATTTGGGTCAAAAAGTATCGGGCCGCAAGAATCTTGCGGCCCGATACTTTTTCTAACTTATTTATCTAGCTTGCGCCCCTGTTCGATGACGCTGACCAGCTCGTCGGCAAGCGACGACGTCATGATGTCGTCCACCGGGCGGGGCAGCGCGATGCGCCAGTTCGGGTACTGGTCGATGGTGCCGGGCATGTTCGGGCGCTCCTTGACGCTGGCGGCATCGTCCAGGTTGAGCAGGACGACTCGGCTCGGTGCGTCGCGCAGCATCCGGTAGCGCTCGATGATCATCGACTGGACGTCGTCGCGGGTGATCTGGTTGAGCGGCTTCGCCGGGTCGACGTGAGCCATTTCGCATAGCACCTGGCGAGTGCTTTCGACCTGTGCCCAGTCTGCACTCTTGCCGATGCGCTTCAGCTCGGAGACGTCGAAACCGGTTGCTAGGCCGGCGACCGTCACTTGGTCGTGCGTGGAGCTGGTGCCCACTCCCAGGGTCGGGAACTCGCGAACCGGGGTGCGCATTGCGGAGCGGTTACCCAGCATGCCGATTTCTTCCATCGTCTCGCGCACGCCGCCTGCTACGGTGCCCATGTCCTCGCCAACAACCCAGCTGTTCTGGCGGTAGCATTCCAGCCTGATGATGGCAAGCATGGCGTCCACCGGGTAGTGGATGTAGACGCCGTCGGCCGCGCTGCCGGAAACCGGCACCCAGTAGAGGCGCCAGAGCTGCATGACGTGGTCGATGCGCATCGCGCCGGCGTCGCGCAGGGTGGCGCGAACCATATCGATGAACGGCTTGAAATCCACCTCCGCGAGCTTCTGCGGGTTGAACGGCGGCAAGCCCCAGCGCTGACCCTCGATGTTGTGGCTATCCGGGGGAGCGCCGATCTCGAAGTCGAACTCGAGGATGTCCTGATTGATCCAGGCGTCTTGGGAGGCCGAGTCGGAACCAACGGCCAGGTCCGCGATGACGTCTACACCCTCGCGGCAAGCTGCAGCGTACTGGACGTGGGCAACCCACTGCATCCAGCTGTGGAAATCGATGAGGTCGGAGTTCTCGTTGACGAATTCGGCAACCGCGTCGGAGGAAATGTTCTGGTATTCCTTCGGCCATTTGCGCCAGTCGGTGCCGTACTTTTCGGCGATGGCGGACCAGGTGGAGAAGTCGGAAAGCTTCTTACCCCACTGCTCGAACCAGGCGTCTCGCTCGATGTTCGGGTCGTTTCGGACGGCCTTCCAGATGCGCAGCAGCGCCTCGCGCTTCAGCTTCCAGACGGCTGCACGGTCGATCATGCGTTCCTTGTTTAGCTTGCAGCCTGCCTCCGCGAGGTCGGTCAGGTCTACGTGCTCGGCGCCGAGGACGTCGCCCGGTGCGATGTGTAGGACGTTCAGGAAGATCCTGGACGCGGGCGAGTATGGCGATGCCTGCGGGTGCTCGGTCGGGCCGATGGCGTGGACCGGCGAGACCTGCACGCAGCTCGCGCCCTGCATGGCGGCGATGCGGCAGATCAGCGCGAGGTCGCGGAAATCGCCGATGCCCCAAGACGAGCGGGAGCGTGCCGAATAAAGCTGAATCTGCCAACCCCAACTACGCTGTGGGGTCTGAATTTTTTCAGGCGTGCAGATGACGAAGCGGCGGACGCCAGCGTCGTTGTAAAGAATGTGGTATCCGGGCATGTCCACCAGGCCTTCGGCGCGGTAGTGATGCCCGTTCTCTAGGATTAGCGTTCCATAGAGTTCTGGGTGGTAGCGACCCGGGCTGCATACCAGCGGGCCGTTTTCGTTGTCTAGCGGTACGGAAGTATCAAACCTGTTTGCGACTAGCTCTAGCGTCTTTGTTGGTGTCTTGACCCAATCGCCTTTGGTATTCACGTAACCGCTGGTCACTCCATATCGGCCTACGCGAGACATTATTTCGCCGCGGTGCGCGTCGTCTGTGCTGGTAGCGCTATGCGATATGCCGCGGGTTTCGTGGTCTGATGAAATGTTATTCACGTGGCGATCCTACATGAATACTCTTTTGAGCTTGGACATAGTTCAGATCAGTTTTGGCAACTTAATCTATATCTGCGCAAGTCATCGGCGGAATTGTTGCCTATGGCGAATGAATGATTGCAGACAATTGCTTGTTAGATGATTACATAACCGAACTATAGGAAATGAATCCGTTTTGTTTATAGGTTCACTAGACCTAAGTAATAGTTTTCCCTTGCTGCAACTGGTACTCAAGTTATATTTTCTGTCTGTCTAGCGGTGTACTCTGAATCTGCTGGATGACCCTCGCATCGCACCTGCAAAAGTGCCTAACAAGGGGGTTTCAGAAGAAGTTTTAGAGCGGAGCAAAATGAGTGAACTTGCAAACGAGGTGACGCAGCGCACAGACGTGACTGCGGTTCCAGACCTGGCTTTGGGCACGTCGAAAATCGGCCCAGTTCGCACGCAGATCCCGATTTACGTAGACCTGCTGCCACCTTGTAACAATGCCTGCCCCGCCGGCGAGAACATCCAAGAGTGGCTGCGCCTTATTAAAGAGGGCAAAGAAGAGGCCGCGTGGCGCCAGCTGGTGCGCGACAACCCCTTCCCGGCCATTCACGGACGCGTTTGCTACCACCCCTGCGAAACCGCGTGCAACCGTGCAGACCTCGATTCTTCGGTCTCTATCCATTCCGTCGAGCGCTATCTGGGAGACCTGGCCATCGAGCGTGGCTGGACGTTCCAGAAGCCTGTGACGCACACGGGTAAGCGAGTGATGGTCGTCGGTGCCGGCCCATCCGGTCTTTCGGCCGCCTACCACCTGGCCAGGCTCGGACACGAGGTCGAGATTTTCGACTCCGGTGAGAAGGTCGGTGGCATGATGCGTTACGGCATCCCGGCCTACCGTCTGCCTCGCGAGATTGTCGACGCCGAAGTCGAGCGCCTCAAGAACCTGGGCATCAAGATCCACCTGAACCACACCGTAACGGACCTGCAGGCCGAGCAGAGCGCGGGCGACTTCGACGCGTCGTTTATCGCGGTAGGTGCTCACCTGTCCAAGCGCGTCGATATTCCGAGCATGGATGCGGAAAAGATGGTGGACGCCGTCGACTTCCTGCGTGATGTGGCCAGTGGCGAGAAGCCCAGGATCGGTCGCCGGGTCGCCGTTTATGGTGGCGGTAACACCGCAATGGACGCCGCCCGCACCGCACGTCGCATGGGCGCTGAAGAGGCCGTCATCATCTACCGACGCAACGAAGAGCACATGCCCGCTCACCGCGAGGAGCTCGAGGAGGCCGAACGCGAGGGCGTCCAGGTGCACTGGTTACGAACCATCAGCGAGGTGGCCGACGACGTCATGGTCGAGGTCATGGAGCTCGACGAGGACGGCCGCCCGCACGGCACCGGCAAATTTGAGAAGCTGCCCGCGGACACCGTCATCATGGCGCTCGGACAGGTTTCCGACACTGCGTTCCTGCACAACATCGACGGCCTCGACTTCGACGGCGACACCCTAAAGGTGAACCCCGTCACACTTATGACCTCCGTGCCCGGCATCTTCGCCGGTGGCGACGCCGTCCCAAGTCAGCGAACCGTCACTGTTGGCACCGGCCACGGCAAGAAGGCCGCCAAGATGATTGACGCCTGGCTGAAGAACGAAGACCGCTACGTCAAAGTGAAGCACCCCGTCGTCGAATTCGATGACCTGCACCTGTGGTATTTCGGTGACCACCCGCGCACCATTCAGCCCGAGCTTGGCACTAAAGAACGCATGGGCTTCGGTGAGGTCGTCGGCAGCCTGACCGAGGAGCAGGCGCACTTCGAGGCCCGCCGCTGCCTTTCTTGCGGTAACTGCTTCGAGTGTGACGGCTGCCTCGGTTCCTGCCCCGAAGACGCCGTCATCAAGCTCGGCAAGGGTCACCGTTACCGCTTTGACTACGACAAATGTACTGGCTGCGCAACCTGCTACGAGCAGTGCCCGGTGCACGCCATCGAGATGATTCCGGAGAATTAAATGAGCGTAAAAAATTCTATTGGCCAAGAAGACCCGGACACCGGCCAGCCGGAGGTTGCCAGCGCGAACACTGATTACGTCATCATGGACGGCAACACCGCCACCGCTGACGTAGCGTTCCGCATCAACGAGCTCTGCTCCATCTACCCGATTACGCCTAGCTCGCCGATGGCAGAGCTGGCCGACGAGTGGTCGGCCAAGGACCGACCAAACATCTGGGGCCAGGTGCCGCACGTCATGGAGATGCAGTCCGAGGGCGGCGCCGCAGGTGCCTACCACGGCGCACTGCAGGCTGGCGCCATGGCTACGACGTTCACCGCGTCGCAGGGTCTGCTGCTGATGATCCCGAACACGTACAAGATCGCCGGCGAGCTGACATCAACCGTTATGCACGTAGCCGCGCGTTCGCTAGCGGCCCAGGGCCTGTCGATCTTCGGCGATCACCAAGACGTCATGGCCGTGCGCCAAACCGGTTGGGCGATGCTGGCCTCCAACTCGGTTCAGGAGTGCCACGACAATGCGCTGATCGCGCAGGCTGCCGCAATGCGTTCCCGCGTGCCGTTCCTGCACTTCTTCGACGGCTTCCGCACCAGCCACGAGCTGAACACCTGCATCAAGTTGAGCGACGAGCAGCTTGCCAAGCTGATCACCGACGACCTGGTGCGCGAACACCGCTCCCGTGCGTTGAGTCCGGCGCACCCGTTTATTAGGGGCACCGCGCAGAACGGTGACGTCTACTTCCAGGGCCGCGAAGCGTCCAACAAGTACTACATCGAAGCCGCGAAGATCGTCCAGGAGGTAATGGATGAGTTTGCCGAGATGACCGGACGCCAGTACCACCTGGTCGACTACATTGGCGATCCGAATGCCGAAGAGGTCGTCGTCATCATGGGTTCCGGCTCAGAAGTAGTGGAGCAGGCGGTCCAACGTCTCAACGAGTCCGGCCGCAAGACCGGCATGCTGATCGTGCGCCTGTTCCGTCCGTTCCCGAGTGAGCAAATCGTCGAAAAGCTGCCGAAGAGCGTCCGCAAAGTCGCCGTTCTCGACCGCACCAAGGAGCCCGGCTCCGAGGGCGAGCCGCTGTTTCTGGACGTCAACACCGCGCTTTCTCAAGCTGTCAGTGCGGGCGAGCGTGACCAGATGCCGCGCGTCATCGGCGGCCGCTACGGCTTGTCCAGCAAGGACTTCACCCCGGCAATGGCCGTCGGCATCTTCGACGAGCTGGCCAAGGAGAACCCGCGTCCGCGCTTCACCATCGGCATCAACGACGACGTGACGCTGCTCTCGCTGGATTACGACCCGAGCATCGACCTGGAAGACGCCGAGACCAAACGAGCAGTGTTCTACGGCATGGGTTCCGACGGCACCGTCGGCGCCAACAAGAACACCATCAAGATCCTCGGTTCCGAGCCGGGCACGTACGCGCAGGGCTACTTCGTCTACGACTCGAAGAAGTCTGGTTCGCGCACCACGAGCCACCTGCGGTTCGGGCCGGACCCGATCAAGGCGCCATACCTGGTTAATAAGGCGGGCTTCATCGGCTGCCACCACTGGAGCATTCTGGAGCGCATCGACGTGCTGGCTTTCGCCTGCAAAAACACGGTGCTGCTCATCAACTGCCCGTTCGACACCGACCAGGTTTGGGATCACCTGCCTGCTCCGATGCAGCGCAAGATCATCGACTTGGACATCGAGTTGTACGCGATCAACGCAAACGAGGTGGCCCGTTCGGTTGGCTTGGGTGGTCGCACGAACACCGTGCTGCAGACCTGCTACTTCGCGATTTCCGGCGTGCTCGAGCCCGATGTGGCGATCAAGAAGATCAAGGACTCGATCACCAAGACGTACCTGCGTAAGTCGCAGAAGATCGTCGACATGAACCACGCTGCCGTCGACAAGGCGCTTGAGCATCTGCACAAGATTGAGGTGCCTGCACAGGTGACGAGCGACAAGGGCTACCTGAAGCCGGTTCCCGACAACGCCCCTGACTTCGTCAAGGAAGTCACCGCCAAGATGCTCGTCGACGACGGCGATTCGCTGCCCGTCAGCGCGCTGCCGGTGGACGGCACTTATCCGTCCGGCACGACGCAGTACGAGAAGCGCAACGTCTCCGACATCATCGCGGTTTGGGACGAAGAGAACTGCATCCAGTGCGGTAACTGCGCGTTCGTCTGCCCGCACGGCGTGCTGCGCGCGAAGTACTACTCGCCCGAGAAGCTGGAGGGCGCGCCCGATAGCTTCGAGTCGATTCCGCTGAACGCCGCAGGCCTGCCCGACACTCGCTACACGCTGCAGGTTTACGCCGAGGACTGCACGGGTTGTGGCCTGTGCGTCGAGGCTTGCCCGGTTCGTCCCATCGGCAAGCCGGACCGCAAGGCGATCAACCTCGAGACCGTGCTGGAGCGCGACGAGCAGCGTGCGAACGTCAAGTTCTTCGAGTCGCTGCCCAGGCCGCGACGCAGCCGCGTGAACTTCGGTACCGTGCGCGGCACCCAGTTCCTGACCCCGCTGTTCGAATTCTCGGGTGCGTGCGCCGGCTGTGGCGAGACGCCGTATCTGAAGCTGCTCACCCAGCTGTTCGGCGACCGTCTGCAGGTGGCCAACGCCACCGGTTGTTCGTCGATTTATGGCGGCAACCTGCCCACCACGCCGTGGGCGAAGGGCGACGACGGGCGCGGCCCGGCCTGGAGCAACTCGTTGTTCGAGGACAACGCCGAATTCGGCCTGGGCATGAGGCTCGCCGCCGACCTGCACACCGACCTGGCTCGCACCAGGCTCGAGGAGGTTCGTGGTCTGATTAACGACGACCAGCTGGTCGACGAGCTGCTTTACGCGCCGCAGCGCACTATGCACGAGCTGCGCAACCAGTACCGTCGCGAACAGCGTCTGGTCAAGATGCTTGAAGAGCTGTCATGCAGCCCAGCGCTGGAAGAAGACACTCGTCGCAACCTCAAAGACCTGCTTTCCGTGGCAGACAACCTGCTGCGTCGATCCGTCTGGATCGTCGGTGGCGACGGTTGGGCATATGACATTGGTTCCGCCGGCGTCGACCACGTCCTGGCTAGCGGGCGTAACGTCAATATCCTGGTGCTCGACACCGAGGTCTACTCGAACACGGGTGGTCAGGCGTCCAAGTCCACGCCGACGGGCGCCGTCGCCAAGTTCGCAACCGCAGGCAAGACCACCGGCAAGAAAGACATGGCGATGCAGGCCGTCGCTTACGGGCACGTTTACGTGGCTCGAGTCGCGATGGGTGCTGACCCTGAGCAGACCTTGAAGGCGTTCCGCGAGGCGGAGGCCTACGACGGCCCGTCCCTGATCATCGCCTACAGCCACTGCATCAGCCACGGATACAACCTGCGCAAAGGCCTGGAGCAGCAACATAAGGCCGTCGCCTCGGGGCACTGGCCGCTGATGCGCTTCAATCCGGTGCTTCGCGAGGAAGGCAAGAACCCGTTCCTGCTCGACTCGATGCGTCCGAGCATTCCGCTGCGCGAATACCGCAAGACGGAGCTGCGCTTCAAGATGCTCGAGGCCTCCGACCCCGAAGAGGCGAACCGTCTGCTGGAGATCGCCCAAGAGCAGGTGATCCGTAGATACGCCGAATACGAGTCCGCTGCCCAGCGTCCGCCGGAGATGTTCTCCCGCGATGCCCGCAAATCAGCCGACACTGAATGATTAAGGAGACGATGATGGCATTCGATCCAGAGGCGCTAAAGGCCGCAATGGAATCTGCCAGGCGCAAGTCTGAACTGGGCGACAACACCACCGACCAGGTGCTGCCGGCTGAGCAGGTGCGGGAGCAGGCAGTCAAGCCGGACGTCGATCTGGCAACCAATTACATGGGCCTGGAGCTACCGGCACCGTTGGTAGCTTCGGCCGGCCCGCTGGGCCAGCACGTCGAGGACATCCAGGCGATGGCTGATGCGGGCGTCGGGGCAGTGGTGCTGTTCTCGCTGTTCGAGGAACAGGTCAAACTCGAGCAGGCTCGTGCGACTGCCGAGATGGAGGTGCACGCAGAGAGTTTTGCTGAGGCGCTTAGCTACTTCCCGACCGAGCCGTCAAACGAGTCCGGCTTGGTGCACAACTACCTAAAGCTGATTCAGCGGGCGTCTTCGGCGATCGACGTTCCGCTGATCGCCAGCCTGAACACCCCGATCTCGGGAGATTCCAGCGACATCAGCAAGCGCATGGTCGACGCCGGTGCCTCGGCAATCGAGCTGAACGTGTACTTCGTGCCGGGAAGCGTCCGCGACCCGCGCGAGGTCGAGGACGCTCAACTGCGCATCCTCGAATCGGTTAAGAACCAGGTTGACGTGCCCGTCGCCATGAAGATGATGCCGTATTTCTCGAGTTTCGGTCACCTCGCCAAGCGCCTGAGCGATGCCGGCGCGGACGGCCTAGTGCTGTTCAATCGCTGGCTCGGCCCGGACATTGAACTGGACAGGCTGGAATATCATCCTGGCTTCGAGCTGAGCACTCCGAACGAAGGCAAGCTGCCGAGGGCGTGGATCTCCGCGCTGCGCGGCGAGGTGGACTGCTCGCTTGCGGGCAGCGGCGGAGTCGAAACGTCCGACGACATCGTCAAGTACATCCTTTCCGGTGCGGACGTGGTGATGACCACCGCGGCGCTCGTGCGTCACGGCGTTGCCTACGCTAGCCAGCTCATCGAAGGTCTGGGGCGTTGGCTCGAGGTGCGCAGGGTAGATCTCGACACCGCTCGCGGGATGCTTTTGTCGCCGCACGGTGAAGAGGCGGACGCATACGCCCGTGCCGGATACGTCTCCGGCCTGGAGCAGGCAAAACGGGTGTACGGAAGGTAATTTTTTCCTTTTAAAAACCCGGTCGGGAAGGGCGTTCCCGACCGGGTTTTGCAGTTTTTGGCGGAAAGACTTTCCTAAAGCTGAAGTTATGTGTCATGCGTAGTCGTGAGGCGCTTATACTGTGAAAGGCATACTTTTGTAGCCTGTTGAGGCCAACTTAGGTATCGTTCATCTATAACCGCGGACTTACTCTTGTAGTCCTCGAGGCGGATCAATAGGCGATCAATCTCGAGGCGGAAAAGACTTAACCTGATAGGTGGTATCTATGGTATTTCAACCTGACATCGCACCGCTTGGCAGCCTTTGGCTTTCAGCGATAGTGGCACTGTTGCCGCTACTGGCAGTGTTCTTCCTACTTGGCGTGCTGCGTATGAAGGCGCACTGGGCTGGCCTGATTGGCGTGGGCGTTGCCCTGCTGGTTGCCGTCCTGGCATTCAAAATGCCCGCGGGCATGGCGATATCTTCGGCGTTCGAGGGCGGCATATTCGGCGTATTCCCGATCACCTGGATCGTGCTGTGCGCTATTTTCCTATTCGAGTTGACGGTTGCCTCCGGTCACCACGACGACCTGATGAAGACGTTCAATGTCATCTCGCCCGACCCGCGCGTGCTGGGCATATTCATCGCGTTCAGCTTCTGCGCGCTGCTCGAGGCCCTCGCGGGCTTCGGCGCCCCGGTTGCGATCTGTGGCGTCATGCTCGTCGCGGTGGGCTTCAAGCCTTGGAAGGCGGCGCTCACCGTCCTGGTCGGCAACACCTTTGCCGTTCCCTACGGCGCGATGGCGACTCCGCTGCTCACCGGTGCAAATCTCACCGACATGGCTGCCCAGCAGCTGTCCATCACAGTTAGCCGCCAGACCAGCGTCCTGGTCTGGATCGTTCCGCTGCTCCTGCTGATCATCATGGACGGCGCCAAGGGCTTGAAGCAGGTCTGGCCGCTGGCCCTCGTGGTCGGTCTGACCTACTCGGTTTGCACGCTGGGTGCCGCTCAGGTGCTGTCGCCCGGGCTGGTGAACATGGTTCCCGCGCTGATCAGCCTCGCCGCAGGCGTCCTGCTGCTGAAGTTCTGGAAGCCATCCGGCACAAACGAGGCCGCGTTGCGACTCACCGGCAGCGAACCTCCGGAAACCACTGAGAAGGTCACCGGCAAGCAGATCGGCTGGGCGCTGTTCCCGTACGTGCTGATCGTGGTGGTTTTCGTCGTCACCCAGATGGTTCCGGTAGTCAAGAACGCCCTTGCCGCGACCAACATCAAGATCAACTGGCCCCTGCTGTGGGATGGCGAGCAGAACCTCGTCATGACCGCGACCGGCACCCCGTCCTCGTCCACGACCTACTCGTTCACTTGGCTTAGTTCACCGGGCACGATCCTCCTGATCACCGCTATCGTCATCGGCCTTTGCTACCGCATGAGCCTCGGCGAAATCTTCAAGGTGTTCAGCACCCAGCTGTACAAGCTGCGCTGGACGTTCCTTACCATCGGCTCGGTGCTCGCGCTGGCCTACGTCATGAACCTGTCCGGCCAGACGCTGACCATCGGCACCTGGATCGCTGGCGCCGGCGCTGTCTTCCCGTTCCTGGCCCCGATCCTCGGCTGGATCGGCACCGCCGTCACCGGTTCGGGCACCTCGGCAACAGCGCTGTTTGCTAACCTGCAGCACACCGCTGCAACGCAGATCGGCGTCAACCCCGCTCTGCTCGTCGCCACCAACACCGTCGGCGGTGCTGTTGGCAAGATGATCAGCCCGCAAACCCTGGCCATCGCTACCGGCGGCGTGGACATGGTGGGCGAAGAGTCTGTCCTGTTGCGCAAGTCGCTTCCGTGGGCCATCGGCCTGCTCGTCGTGCTCTGCCTGCTTGCCGGGCTGCAGTCCCTGCCCGTCCTGGGCTGGATGATTCCTAATGTTGGTTAATTTTTGAAAAATATAGGGAGGTAAATGATGACAAGCACAGTGGGCGATACCGCACAGAAAACTGTTGCTATCTTCGCCACATGTGTCAGCGACATCATGTTCCCGAAGACCGTCGATAACATGGCAACCCTGCTCGAGCGGCTGGGCTGCCGGGTGGTCTTCCCCAAGGAACAGACCTGTTGTGGACAGATGTTTACAAACACCGGTTACTTCGACCGGGCACTGCCATCGGTGAAGACGTTCCTTGACGCATTCGAGGACTACGACTACATCGTCGGCCCGTCGGGCTCCTGCGTAGGTTCCGTACGCGAGCAGCACGAGATGCTGGCTCACGACGCCGGCGACGAACGCATGGCCGCGCGTGCTAAGGAACTGAGCAAGCGTGTCTACGACATAAGCGAGTTCATCGTCAACGAGCTGGGCACCACCGACGTCGGGGCATACTTCCCGCACAAGGTGACCTACCACGCATCCTGCCACTCGATGCGCATCGCTAAGGTGGGCGACGCCCCGCTCAAGCTGCTCAAGGGCGTTAAAGGCCTGGAGTACGTGGAGGTCGAGGACATGACCCAGTGCTGTGGCTTCGGCGGCACCTTCAGCCTGAAGAACCCGGACATCTCGATCGCCATGGCTAAAGACAAGGCCCGCCACGTTGTCGAGACCGGTGCAGAGTACGTCACCAGCCTGGACAACGCTTGTCTGCTGAACTTCGGTGGCGTCATGCACCGCGAAAAGATGCCGGTCAAGACAATCCACATGGTCGATCTGCTCGTGCAGAACGAGACCTCGGCCGCAGGGAGGACAGCATGACAAGCACAGAAGTTGAACGCCTAACCCCGGCTCCGCCGGAGGGCGATCTGATCGACTCGCCGGCCTTCCCGAAGGCCGCTGTTCGCGAGTTGAAGAACGACACCCAGCGCAAGAACCTGCACCACGCGACCCATACCATTCGAAACAAGCGAATCCGTGTGACCGGCGAGCTGGACAACTGGCAGGAGATCCGCCAGGCGGGTTCCGACATAAAGGACCGCGTGGCTCGTCACCTTGACAAGTACCTGCTGGAGTTTGAGAAGAACGCCACCGCGGCAGGCGCCACCGTCCACTGGGCACGCGACGCCGAAGAAGCCAACCGCATCGCCATCGACCTGGTTAAGGCAACCGGCGAGACCGAGGTCACCAAGGTTAAGTCCATGGTGACGCAGGAAACAGACCTCAACGAGGCGCTCGAGGCCGAACGCATCGCGGCTTGGGAGACGGACCTGGCGGAGCTGATCGTTCAGCTCGGCCACGACCGTCCCAGCCACGTTCTGGTTCCGGCTATCCACCGCAACCGCTCCGAGGTTCGCGAGATCTTCCTGCGCGAGATGGGCCAGTACGGCACGCCATGCCCGTCGGATGTCACCGACAATCCGGTCGAGCTGGCTAACGCAGCACGCGTCCACCTGCGCGAGAAGTTCATGCGCACCAAGGTCGGCATTTCCGGTGCCAACTTCGCGATCGCCGAGACTGGTTCGCTGGTCGTCGTCGAATCCGAGGGCAACGGCCGCATGAACCTGACCTTGCCCGAGACCCTGATCTCGCTGGTCGGCATCGAGAAGATCCTGCCGACGTTCCAGGACCTCGAGGTGTTCCTGCAGTCGCTGCCGCGTTCGTCCACCGGCGAGCGCATGGCACCGTACGGCACCGTTTGGACCGGCAGCAAGGAGGGCGACGGCCCGAAGGATGTGCACATCATCCTCATCGACAACGGCCGCACCAATGTCCTCAAGGATCCGCTGGGCCGCAAAGCGCTACGCTGCATCCGCTGCTCGGCCTGCCTGAACATCTGCCCGGTTTACGAGAAGGTCGGCGGCCACGCTTACGGTTCGGTTTACCCGGGCCCGATTGGCGCCATCCTCAACCCGCAGATCCGCGGCATGGAGTCCACCGTCGACCGTTCGCTGCCGTTCGCGTCCACGCTGTGTGGCGCCTGCAATGACGCCTGCCCGGTGAAGATTCCGTTCACCGACATCCTCGTTCACCTGCGCAAGAAGGTCGTCGACGTCAAGCGTTCCGAGCCCGGCTATGGAACCCACGTCGAGCCGAACCTGATGCGTGCAGGTGGCTGGGTGATGGGCAAGGGCTGGCGTCTCGGCCTGGCCGGCAAGCTGTCCGGCATGGCGGGCCACATCATGAGCCCCTTCTTCAAGAAGATCGGTAACTGGCCGATTCCGGGCGTCAGCCGTTGGCTGCGCGCCAGGGACGTCCCGATGCTGCCAAAGCGTTCGGCACGCACCATCTGGGATCAGCGCAAAAAAGGAGGCAAGTAATGAGCATCTCCGCTAAGGAAGAGATCCTGGGCCGCATCCGCAAGGCTCTCGTCGATGTTAAAGACGACAACCCCGAGGAAACCAAGATCGAGTGGCGCTACAAGCAGCCGACTCCGATCGAGGGCGACATGATCGACTACTTCCTCGAGCTGGTCGCCGACTACAAGGCCGACGTCGAGCGCGTGAAGAATGCCGATCTGCCCGCGACTCTTGTCAAGCACCTGAAGGATATCGACGCCAAGTCCGTCATCTTGCCTTCCGGCCTGGAGGAGTCTTGGCGCAAGGCGATCGTCGACGCTGGCTTCGATGTCCGCGAAGACGACAACCTGACCGCCCGTGAGTTGAACGAGATCGACGCCGTCGTGACCGCTGCCGCGGTTGGTGTCGCCAACACCGGAACGTTCGCCATGGATCACCGTCCAGACCAGGGCCGTCGCGCCTTGACGCTGGTTCCCGACGCCCACATCTGCGTGGTTCGCGCCGACCAGGTGGTCTCGAACACCCCGGAGGCGATAGCTCGTCTGAAGCCGTCCGTCGACGACGGTCAGCCGATCACCTTCGTTGCGGGCCCGTCCGCCACCTCCGACATCGAGTTGAGCCGAGTCGAGGGCGTCCACGGCCCCCGTACGCTCCACGTGATCGTCGCCGAATAATTTAATCAACAAATAGCGGTAGCCCAGTGGTTCTTAGACGAGCCGCTGGGCTATTTGCTTTCATTTTGAAAATAGTGGGAACCGAAAAGCTCGACTACGGATCTTTCGGTTCCCGATAAAATCTGACGGATTAACGAGGGCGAAAAAGTTCGTAGTCGGATCTTTTAGTTCCCATTGTCCTGGAAAAAATTAGTGGGAACCGAAAAGCTCGAGGACGGACTTTTCGGTTCCTGCTATTTTACGCAGAGCCTGCATGGACGAAAGTCACAGGGCACTTTGCTTTGCAGTAGTGCTCTAGCCACCTGCTTAGCGACCTGGCAAGGACGCCAGTTGCAGTCGTCCCAGCCGTAACGAAGCGTTACTTTGTTCAACAACTGGTGGTAATTATCGCGTTGCATATCTCGAAATGTGCCAGGTCCTTGATGACCAGCGCGTCCGTCTAATTCAACAATGAGTGGGCCGTAATCGTTGTCTAGTCGGTACAGCCCCCTCGCTTGGCGAGAAGCCGTTGGTAAGTTGTGAGCCTTTTCGACGCGTTCTAAATAGATCTTCTCAAGTTTCGATTCGACGCCAGACTCGTTATCGGAGATGACGTTTTCCAGCTCCTCTCGATGGGGAAAACGAGACCTTTCTGATAGCGCTTTGCGAATAGATTCAAGGGACAAATGTTTATTGACGTGTCGTCCTTGGCTCACCCAGTAGGCCGCTTTCTGCGGCTGAACAGCGCACAGGTCCAGGATCGTTTCGGGTAGGGTTGCAGGCGAAACCCGCTATAGGGATTGGGTAGATTCTTCCGCTTTCTAAAGACGACGCACCCATCGTTTCGCGCTCGCTTAGAGTAGGGAACGAGAATATCTACAGTTCCCGGCGGTTCATCCACCAGCCCCCATGCATGAGCGGCTGCCATGCCGCCCACGAAAGATTCGTCGCCGCCCTTCAGCAAGCCTGCCCATGCCCACGATCGCCAGGACGGATCCGTCCCAAGCAGATATGTGCCGGGCAAAAGTCGCGTCCAGCTTTCTTGACTTATCTTTCTTCTGATTGTGCTCGGTGGGACCCCAAAATTTAGTGCCTGCGGGCGGGAGACGACGCGTGCTTGTTCGGTAGCTAACGTGAGCAGGTCGTCGGGGATGATGGAAGTTGAGTGCATAGGTAAATTGTGGTGCCTAAATAGAGCATTTCAGCTTCCAGGGTTCCGAATCTGTGGATAACTCGGCCAGATATTTTCAGAAAACTTTTTTGGGAACCGAAAAGCTCGACTACGGATCTTTCGGTTCCCGATAAAATTTGACGGATTAACGAGGACGAAAAAGTTCGTAGTCGAACCTTTCTTGCCGCATTAATTTCGGTGACATGTTAAAAGTAAGAGGTTGTGGGAGTTCGGGTCTTTAAAGGAACATAAAGGCGTGGCGAGAGCGAGATCACCAAGCGCCTTTGCGCTTGGTGAGGAGCGGAGACACGTTGCCAGTGACGCAAAGACCCGAATCCCACAGCCTCCGGGAGCTGCCAGACTAACCACTAGTGGGAGCTTCCAGACCAACCACACCCGTACTGGAGAATGGCGGTCTAGTACAGCAGCGCCAGGCGCGGGTTCTCTAGGACTTCGCTGACGTCGGCTAGGAACTGTGAGCCCTGCTCGCCGTCGATCAGCTGGTGGTCGAAGCCGAGCGCCAGCGTTGTCACCCAGCGGGGGACGATCTGCTCGGTGGGGCCTTCACCAATCACCCACGCCTTACGCTTGATGGCGCCCATGGCCAGGATCGCGGACTCGGAACCGTTGATGATCGGGGTGCCCGTGTCGATGCCGAAGACACCCACGTTGGTGATGGTGAACGTGCCGCCAGTGTAGTCGGCGGGCTGTAGCCTGCCGGAACGCGAAATCTCTATGGTGTGCGTCAGCGCGCTCGCCAGCTGAACGAGCGTCATCTTGTCCGCGGCCTTAATGACCGGAACGAGCAGCCCGCGCGGGGTAGCGGCGGCGATGCCGAGGTTGACGTCGTCGTGATAAACGACCTCGCCGGAGGCCGCGTCCCAAGACGCATTCATCTCGGGGTGGTTGCGCATTGCTAGGCAAACCGCCTTGGCGTAGATCAACAGGCTAGAGACGTGCAGATCGCGGAACTCGCGGCGGGCACGAAGTGTGGTGACTAGCTCCTTGGTGGCCGAAACGTCGATGGTGTTGTACTCGGTGACATGAATGTGGCGCGTGATTGAATCGCGCAGGTTGGCGGCCGTGGCCTTGCGCACACCCTTGATTGGCACTCGACGCCCGTCAAGTATCGGCGCGCCCGACACCACACTCTGCGGCTCGGGGGCATAAAACTCGCTCTTGCCGATGCCTGCGGCCAGCTCGACGTCGGCGCGCGAAACCGAGCCGTGCGGGCCGGTGGGGTGGACGGTGAATAAGTCCACGCCGAGGTCGCGGGCGAGCCTGCGCACCAGCGGCTTGGCGAGCACCTTACCTGTCGGCGTAACGTTGACCTTGTGACTGGGTTCGTCTGGCGCCTCGGGAGTCTTCTTGACCTCCGGTTCTGGCTCTTTTTCCTCGGCGGGTCCAGCGCCGGTGTCGTCGTCGATTTCAACGATGACCGTGCCGACGTCAACAGTCTGGCCTACCTCGGCAAGCAGGCGAGAAATCTTTCCCTCGACGGGGCTGGGCAGCTCGACCAGGGATTTGGCGGTTTCGATCTCGACGAGAACGTCATTGACTTTAACCTCGTCGCCCTCCTTGACCAGCCACTGCGTGATGTCTGCTTCCTGCAGCCCCTCGCCGGGGTCGGGCAGTCTGAACTGAAACATGTGGGGCTCCTAGAAATTCATCGTCTCGTCGATAGCAGCCAAGATGCGCTGCGTGTTGGGCAGCCACTCACCCTCAACGTTACTCGGCGGGTAGGGCGTGTCGTAACCGGTGACCCGCAGAATCGGCGATTCCAGCGTGTAAAACAGGCGTTCCTGCAAGGTCGCGGCAAGCTCGGCGCCCGGCCCGTATGTGCGGTAGGCCTCGTGGACGACGATCGCCCGAGACGTCTTCTCGACGCTCGTGCAGATGGTGTGCAGGTCGAGCGGGGAGAGGCTGCGCAGGTTGAGCACTTCGACGCTGCGCCCATTCTCGGCCGCCTTGTCTGCGGCCTCCTGGCAGACGCTGACGGTTGGGCCCCAGGCAAGGAGCGTGACGTCGGTGCCTTCGCGGGAGACGTCCGCCTCCGTCATTTCTAGGCGCGGCGCCTCGGCGTCCACCTCGCCGCGTACGTGGTAGCGACGTTTCGGCTCCATGAAAATCACCGGGTCCGGCGACGCGATGGCCTGCTGGATCATCCAGTAGCCGTCGTCGGGTGTGGCGGGCGTCAGTACCTTGAGCCCGGGTGTATGCGCGAAGTAGCCCTCGACGGATTCGGAGTGATTCTCGATGCTGCCGATGTTGCCGCCGTACGGGAATCGAACGACGACGGGCAGATTCACCCTGCCTTGGCTGCGGAAGCGCAGCTTCGCCAGCTGCTGGGTGATCTGGTCAAAACCGGGGAAGACGAAACCATCGAACTGCAGCTCGACGACGGGCTTTAGGCCACGCATAGCCATGCCGATCGCCGTGCCGACCAAGCCGGCCTCCGAAAGCGGGGAATCCATGACGCGCTCGGCGCCGAATTCGGCCTGCAGGTGCTCGGTGACGCGGAACACGCCGCCCAGCTTGCCGATATCCTCGCCGTAAAGAAGAACTTTTTCGTCGTCGGTCATCGCCTTGCGCAGGCCCGCGTTGATGGCTTTCGCCAGGGTCAAGCGTTGAATGTTGCTCACTTGTCGACCTCCACATCGTCGGTTGCGCTGAGCGCGGTTTCGGCTTGCTGCGCGCGCAGATTTTCGGTCTGTTCGACGTAGACGCGGTCGAACATTTCGGGCAGCTTCGGCGCCTTGATTTCCAGGACGGCCTGGCGGACGGTTTCGGCGAACTCGTCGCAGCGGGCGTCGAGGCGCAGCTGGTCTTCGTCGCTCCAGGCGTTCTCGTGACGCAACCAAAGCTGCACTCTTTTAATCGGGTCTTTGGGCTCCCAGCTCTGGGAGTCCTCGTCAGTGCGGTATTTCGTCGGGTCATCGCTTGTGGTGTGCGCGCCCATGCGGTAGGTGTACGCTTCGATGAAGCTCGGCCCCTCGCCGGCGTGCGCCCTCGCCAGCGCCCAGTCTGTTGCGGTCTGCATGGCGAGCACGTCGTTGCCGTCGACGCGCACGCTCGGAATGCCGAAGCCCCACGCGCGCTGATAAAGCGGTGTGCGTGACTGCCTGGAGACCGGTTCGCTGATCGCCCACTGATTGTTGACGCACACGAAAACCGTCGGCGCCTTGTAGCTCGCGGCGAAGATGTACGCCTCGTTGACGTCGCCCTCGCTGATTGCTCCATCGCCGTGGAAGACGATCGACGCGCCAGGCGAGCCGGGGTTTTCTTTCGCCTGCGCCGTCGCGTACCCGACGCCGTGCAGCGTGTGCGCGCCGATGACCATCGAGTAGTAGTGGAAGCGCAACTCTTCGGCGTCCCAATCGCCCATCTCCGCGCCTTTGAAAATTGCTAGGACGCGCTCGACGGGCAGGCCCATCAGCATCCCGACGCCGTGTTCGCGGTGGCTTGGGAAAACGTGGTCCTTGTCGGTCAGCGCGGACCAAACTCCAACCTGGATCGCCTCTTGGCCCTGCAGGGGAGCCCATAGGCCGATCTGGCCTTTACGCTGAGCCGCGGTGGCCTCGAGGTCGAATCTACGGATCAGAGACATCTTCTCGAGCAGTTCTCTGGCCTGATCGAGGCTGCCGGCGTAGCCGATCTCTTGGTCGCTGTTGCGCTCGCCGTCGGCCGTCAGTAGCTGAAATAGCTCTGCCGATGCGCTTACCGCCTGCTCGGGTAGCTGCGGGCATGTTGTCGAAACCGTCACTAAAGCTCCTAGATGTAGCAACCTACTAAACCGTAGGTTACTTAACCGTAGCTTGTTAGTCGACTGCCTTAAGAAACAATGCTTCGGGCATCTAACTGTGGGGTGTCCACAAAACTAGTGGGGCATATCCACGAAACGGCTCAGGTGACCCTGGAAGCTGGTGACAATTGTGCTTGTGGGGCCGTTACGGTTCTTCGCCACGATCATGTCGGCCTCGCCGACGCGCGGCGAATCCCTGTCGTAGGCGTCCTCGCGGTGCAAAAGTAAGACGATGTCGGCATCCTGCTCCAAAGAACCAGACTCGCGCAGGTCGCTGAGCATCGGTTTGCGGTCTTGACGCATTTCCGGGCCACGGTTCAGCTGGCT
The DNA here is from genome assembly GCF_000423485.1 of Propionimicrobium lymphophilum DSM 4903. Lineage (GTDB taxonomy): Bacteria > Actinomycetota > Actinomycetes > Propionibacteriales > Propionibacteriaceae > Propionimicrobium > Propionimicrobium lymphophilum. The sequence continues at coordinate 74,955 of NZ_AUIB01000001.1, forward strand.
GAGCGCGATGACCGGTATCTCTAGCTCTTTAGCGAGCAGTTTGATCTGACGGCTGAACTCCGAGACTTCAAGCTGACGGCTTTCGACGCGTCTGCCTGAGCTCATCAGCTGCATGTAGTCGATGATCACCAGTTTGAGGTCGTGGCGCTGCTTTAGGCGGCGCGCCTTCGCGCGGATCTCCATCATCGTCAGGTTTGGGGAGTCGTCGATGAAGAAGGGGGCGTCCTCGATTGCTCCGAGTTTGCGCTGCAGGCGATCCCAGTCCTCGTTGGTCATGCCGCCGTTGCGGATGCGCTTGAGCTGCACGCTGGCTTCGGCGGATAGCAGCCTCATGACGATCTCCATCTGGCTCATTTCGAGGCTGAAGAACGCGGTGGTCAGCTTGTTCTTGATTGCGGCAGACCTGGCGATGTCCAGCGCGAGCGTCGATTTACCCATTGCAGGGCGAGCGGCGATTATGATCATTTGACCCGCGTGTAGGCCGTTGGTCAGCTCGTCGAGTTCGGCGAAACCCGTGGGCACGCCCGTCATGACGTCGGAGTGTGAGTTGAGTGCCTCGATCTCGTCGAAGGTGGGCTCCAACAAATCTTTTAGCGGCTTGTAGTCTTCCGAACCTGTGCCGTCGGTGACCTTATAAATGGTCTGCTGGGCCTCGTCGACGATTTTGTCCACCTCGCCGGCGCCCTGGTAGCCCAGCTGGGCGATCTTGATGGACGCGTCGACCAGGCGACGAAGCACCGCCTTGTCGTGGACGATCTGGGCGTAGTAGCCTGCGTTGGCCGCCACGGAGATGCTCGCGAGTAGGTCTGCAAGGTACGTGTAGTCGCCAGCGCGGGTCAGCTCGCCCTTCTTCTCGAGCTCTGCGGCGACCGTGACGGCGTCTGCGGGCTCGCCGCGACTGTAAAGATCAATGATGGCGTCGAAAATTAGCTCGTGGGCCGGCTTGTAGAAGTCTCCTGGCTTGACCTTCTCGAGGACGTCGGCGATGGCGTCCTTGCTGGTTAGCATCGCGCCGAGGACTGCCTGCTCCGCTGTGTTGTCTTGGGGAGGGGTGCGCTCCAGGGCGGTTGCGGGTGGTTCCGCGCCCTGATCGGGGTACGCCTCGTCAACTGGCATCTCGTACATGCCCGCCCTCCTTCCGACTCGCAAAACCCATTCTGGCAGAAGGGGCCGACAAAAAAATGGCGGCCCGCGGACCAGCGGTTTTTTGAGTCTGAGCCACCGTAACGCCCAAATAAACAACTTTCAACACGAGTTATCCACAGGGGGTGTGGATAGCTGTGGGTGGTTGTGGAAGCCGCGCTCAAGCTTAAGTGGATAAACATGTGCACTGATAATCGAACAAAAGATTTTTTGGCACTGAAACCCGCTACGACTAGGCGTTATATGCGAGGTGGAAAAAATTTTCACCTTAAATTTCATAATTTGCCCGACACGCCGAGGAAGTGTCTCAGAAAGGGCTGAGGTGTCCAAAAAACCATCTTTTACCCAGGGGGTGTGGATAAGCGATCTAGGGGTGTGCTATAGGGCGACACCTCCTTGTGCTCATAGAAAAAGTTTCCCCGGCCTCTTGACCCCATACCCCCAGGGGGTATAGTTTTAAGTGTGGAAAATATAGCGAAACAAGACGCCTGCTGCGAAGACTGCAAGGTCGTGCCCGGCTATTCAGGCACCAAGGAAGCTCACCTCAAACGGCTCAAGCGCGTCCAAGGCCAGCTGAAGGGTCTCGAGCGCATGATTAACGAGGACAAATACTGCATCGACGTCTTGATTCAAATTTCCGCAGCAACCGGCGCGCTGCAATCGCTGGCGCTGGCCCTGCTTGACGACCACCTCAGCCACTGCGTCGTGAACGCGGCGAAAGAAGGCGGCGAAGAAGCGCAAATCAAGCTGGCCGAAGTTAACGACGCAATAGCGCGGCTCGTCCGTAGATGAAACGTCGGGTATTACCGCCCGGCGAAACGAAAGGAACCCAATGATCACCAACTACAAAATCACCGGCATGACCTGCGGCCACTGCGTCAACGCGGTCACCAGCGAGGTCTCCGAGATCGATGGCGTCACAGATGTGGACGTTCAGCTCGAAGGCGGCAAGATGGCCGTCACTTCCGAGTCCGAGATCGATTTCGAAGCAATCAAGGAAGCCGTTGACGAAGCCGGCGACTACACCGTCGAGCTCGCCTGAATAGGCGCGCGAACAGTTAAAACCAGGAGGATAAATGGCGGCGGAGGATTACAAGGTCATCGACCTTGAAGTCTCCGGCATGACGTGCGCATCTTGCGCGGCCCGGATTCAAAAGAAACTAAACAAAATGGATGGCGTCCAGGCGTCGGTCAACTACGCCACCGAGCGGGCGCACGTGGTGACGTCCGCGGGTGTTGGGGTCAACGACCTAATCGGCGTCGTGCAGAAAACCGGGTACGACGCGCGCATCCCCGATCCGCAGGCCAAGCCCGTCGATAGGGCTGCGCAAATCCGACGCCGCCTGATCGTCGCCGTGATGCTCGGCGTGCCGCTGATCGCCATCTCGATGGTGCCGGTGCTGCAGTTCCCCGGCTGGCAGTGGGCCGCGCTGGCGCTGGCGACGCCCGTCGTCTTCTGGTGCGGGCTCGGGTTTCACCGCTCCGCGCTGGTCAACTTGCGGCACGGCGCCACGACGATGGACACGCTGATTTCTCTGGGAACATTTTCGTCTTACCTGTTCTCGCTTTACGCGCTGGTCTTCGGCGGGGCCGGCATGATCGGCATGAAGCACGAGTGGACGCTCTCGCTCAGCCGTGACCACGCGCTGCAGAACATCTACTTCGAGGCGTCCGCGGCCATCATCATGTTCATCTTGCTCGGGCGATACATCGAGGCCCGCTCGCGTCAGGATGCGTCCGACGCGCTGCGCGCGCTGATGGACGTCGGCGCGAAGGCTGTGACGGTGGTACGCGACGGCAAGCAGGTGGTCGTGCCCATCGAAGCGCTCAACGTCGGCGACGAGTTCGTCGTCAAGCCCGGCGAGCAGGTGGCAACCGACGGTGAGGTCGTCTCCGGCGTTTCCGCAGTGGACAACTCGGTGATCACCGGCGAGTCCGTGCCCGTCGAGGTGCGGCCTGGCTCCAAGGTTGTCGGTTCTGCGGTCAACGCTTCCGGCAGGCTGGTCGTGCGGGCCACGGCCGTCGGTTCTGACACTCAGCTAGCCCAGATCGCCCACCTTGTAGAGGTTGCTCAGACGGGCAAGTCTGCCACGCAGGATCTGGCGAACAAGGTCTCTGGGGTGTTCGTCCCCATCGTGATCGGGCTTTCCCTGCTGACCCTGATCGTTTGGCTGCTGAATGGTGCGGACGCATCGTTCGCGATCGCGTCAGCCGTTTCCGTGCTGATTATTAGCTGCCCATGCGCTCTCGGTCTGGCTACCCCGACAGCGTTGCTGGCCGGTTCGCTGCGCGGCTCAAGGCTGGGCATTCTGATTCGGGGCCCGCAGGCGCTTGAAGAGGCCCGCAAGGTCACCACCATCGTGCTCGACAAGACCGGCACCATCACCACCGGCGTCATGGCCGTTTCGGGCGTGAGCGCCGCCGACGGCGTTGCTCAGTCCGAGCTGATGAAAATAGCCGGCGCGCTGGAGTCCGGTTCGAGTCACCCGATCGCCAAGGCGATCGTCGCCAAGGCCGGCGAGGGTAAACACGCCGACGAGCTGACCGACGTGCCGGGCAGGGGAGTGCGCGGCCTGGTTGATGGCAAGACTGCAGCCGCCGGCAACGCGGCTTTTATGTTCGACCTTGGACTGATTGCGGACGCTTCGCTTCAGGCGCAAGCCGACGAGTTTGCCCAGCGCGGCGCTTCGCTGGTTTTCGTGGCTCACGATTCCCGCGTGCTGGGTGTTATCGGCGTCTCGGACGAGGTCGCCGACGGCTCGGTGAAGGCCATCGATGAGCTGAAGCGGATGGGGTTGAAGACCGTCATGCTTACCGGCGACGGCCAGGCCACGGCCGAGCGGGTCGCGGGTGAGGTTGGCGTCGACGAGGTGCGCGCCCAGGTGCTGCCCGGCGACAAGTTCGACGTCATAAAGGCGCTGCAGGACTCCGGCGATCATGTGGCCATGGTCGGCGACGGCGTCAACGACGCGGCCGCCCTCGCCCAGGCCGACCTGGGTATCTCGATGGGTGGTGGAACCGATGCGGCGATTGCGGCCAGCGATTTGACGCTGATGCGTCACGACCTAGAGCTGGCCGTCGACGCGATAAAGCTGTCGCGGCGCACACAGCGCACGATCATCGGAAACCTGGTGTGGGCGTTCGGATATAACGTCCTGGCCATCCCGATCGCCGCGCTGGGCTACCTGAACCCGATGATCGCCGGCGCAGCCATGGCGTTCAGCTCGGTCTTCGTGGTGACGAACAGTCTGCGGCTGCGCGGGTTCAACCCGTCCAAGGCCTAAAAATTTAACGGGAACCAAAAGGCTCGACTACGAGCTTTTTGGTTCCCGTTATTTGTTTTTGGGTTAGTGGGAACCGGAAAGTCCGACTACGAGCTTTTGGGTTCCGGCTGTTTAGTGGTGGAGAAATGGCCATGTGAATAGTGGAGAAATCCATACCTTCGGGGTGGAGAAATCCGTACTATTTGGTATTGTTTGGGTTATGAAAAGCTACTTGCCGCGTGTTGCGGATAGCCTCGTCGAACAGGCCTTACGCAGCAGTGGCGCCGTTGAGATCCGCGGCACAAGAGCGTGTGGAAAGACCGAGACGGCACGTCAATTTGCGGCGTCGGAAATCCGTCTCGACGCTGGTGACGCAAGAGCCGCACTCGCCGCTACACAACCCGAGACGGCCTTGAGTGGCGATACTCCCAGGCTCATTGACGAGTGGCAGTTAGTTCAGGGGATATGGAACGCAGTCCGTCGCGAGGTTGATGAACGCAGGAGGCCTGGACAGTTTTTGCTGACCGGTTCTGCTGCTCCTGAAGATGATCCGTTCAGACATTCGGGGGCCGGCCGGTTCAGGCGCGTCCTGCTTAGAACGATGAGCTTTTTCGAGTCGGGCCACTCGAGTGGCCAGGTTGGTCTTGGTTCGCTTTTTAAAGACCAGAGCGTTCCCATAGCTGAATCTCAGCTGGGGTTTGGTGAGGTCGTAAACAGGATCGTCAGCGGAGGGTGGCCAGGATGGCTGGGTCTCGAAGCCTCCGATGCTCAAGCGCAGGCTGGCTCATATCTAGATGATATTGCAGAACACGATTTTCCTGATGTCGCCGGTATGCGCCGAGACCCGAGAAGATTTCGCGCTTACCTCAATGCTTTGGCTGGGTTGGTGGCTCAGCCGGCCAGTTTTTCAGCTATAAACCGTAGAATGCAGGACGAGTTTTCTGCGTCTGTTTCCGCGACGGCAGCGGGTGAACTGCACGATTTTGCGTCACGAATGTATCTGGTTGAAGACCAGCCGGCTTGGTCTCCGAAGTTGCGCTCTAAAACCACCGCGGCACAGGCGCCGGTGCGCCATCTGGCTGATCCATCGCTTGCTGCGGCACTGCTGAATGCTGGTACGGAGCGGTTGCTTCTCGATTTGAACACGCTTGGTTTCCTTTTCGAGTCTCAGGTGATTCACGATCTGCGTGTCTACGCGCAGGCTGCGGGGGCGCGTGGCGTCTTCCACTTTCGTGATACCAAGGGCAGGGACGAGATCGACGCCGTTGTCGAAAATGCTGACGGCAGATGGATCGGTTTTGAAGTGAAGCTTGGTGAAGAAAATGTTGATGCTGCCGCAGCTAACTTGCTCCGCGTGTCGGCAAAAATAGCTCGTCAGCCGAGTGCGCTTGTCGTCATTACCCCTATAGGCGTTTCGTATCGCCGCAGTGACGGTGTTCTGGTGGTTCCGCTGACTGTCCTTGGCCCATAAGAGTTGATTAACGGGAACCAAAAGGTTCGACTACGAGCTTTTTGGTTCCGGCTGATTTACGGGGCAGCGATCTGGGCGGCAAGGTGGCCTGCGCCGTAGCCGTTGTCTATGTTGACGACGCCGACGCCCGGCGCGCAGGCGTTCAGCATCGTCAATAGCGCGGAGACGCCGCCGAAGCTGGCGCCGTAACCAACCGACGTCGGCACGGCCACCACAGGGCAGGAAATCAGCCCCGCGATCAGTCCGGGTAGCGCGCCGTCCATGCCTGCGGCGACGACGATCGCCCCGGCCTTGCGGAAGACGTCCAGCTTCGAGAGTGTTCTGTGCAGCCCGGCGATGCCGATGTCCACCACCAGTTCGGCGGGACGCCCGAGGTGGCGGGCGGTCAGCAGGGCCTCGCGGGCAACCGGTAGGTCGGACGTGCCGGCACATGCCACAACCACCAGCTTGCCGGTGGGTTCGGGACGCCTAGGCGGCCAGGCCAAGAAACGCGCAACCTCATCGTGAAAGGCGTCGGGCAGCACCTCCTTGATGGCCTCGGCGCGTTCGTCGTCTGCTCGGGTGAAGATCGTCACCACGTCGGGCTTCTCGGCCACCCGCTGCGCGATCTCGCGAACCTGCTCGACAGATTTACCCTCGCAGTAGACGGCCTCGGGGTATCCCCGGCGATCGGCCCGCTGCCAGTCGAGGTCGGCGATATCGTCGTCGCTCATTTCTTCTCCCTCAAAATTTGCATGGAGAACGCCCCGCGCTGCATGCCCGAAAGGTCTAGCGTCACGTACCTGAACCCCGCTTTTTTGACGCCCTCGACGAGCCCCGCGCGAATCTTCTCGTCTGCGAGCAGGTGGAATTCGTCTAGGGACACCTCGACTCGCGCGATTTCCTCGTGGTGACGCACCCGGCAGTCGCTGAAACCGGCCGCGTAGACTGCCTCCTCTGCGGCCTCGATCCGGCGAAGTTTTTCTTCCGTGATCGGTGTGCCGTGTGGGATTCTCGTCGCCAGGCAGGGCGCCGACGGCTTGTCCGCAACGCTTAGCCCGATTGCCCTGGCCAGCCCGCGGACCCGCTCTTTGGTTAGCCCGGCGTCGGCTAGCGGACGCAGCACCTTGTGCTCGGCTGCAGCCCGCGCGCCCGGCCTGTCCGGGGCTAGCGTGTCGTCGGAGTTCTCGCCGTAGGCGACCGCGTCGAGGTCGAGCTTCGCCACTAGCTCGTCGTCGACGAGGGTGAACATGGCGTTCTTGCACACGTAGCAGCGGTCGGCGTCGTTGGCCACGAAATTGGGGTTGGCGAGCTCGTTGGTTTTGAATTCCACCATCCGAGCGCCGATCTGCTCGGCCGTGCGACGGGCGAGTTCCAGTTCGCTGCGGGGCAGCAGCCCCGAATCGGCGGTGACGGCCACCACGTTTTCGGCACCCAGCGCGTGCACAGCGATCGCCAGCAGCAGCGCCGAATCGACGCCACCGGAATAGGCCACGCCCAGCTTTTTGTAGCCGTTCAGCCTAGCCGTGACCGCCTCAGCGTCGGTGCGCTCGATGCTGCTCAGATGCCAGTTCAGTTTTTCGTTCAACGTTTCGATCACTTCGATTCTGGAACGGGGTTTCCCGCAACTAGCCCCGCCTCGACGATGCTCGCCTGCGCCAGTTGCGCCATCTCCGCCTGCGTTTTTCCGGACTTCCTAGCGGCTTCGGCGAGCGACTCGAACTCGGACGTGGTGTGCAGTATCTGGCCTGCTCTGCTTGCCACCTTGACCGAGATTTCTTGCCCGCCCACCTCGACGTCGTGCCACGAACGATCCAAGACAAAACGCTCCAGCTGGTTGAACCTGACGCCGAGCGTGGAGGTCTGGCTTAGCAGGACGTCGGAGATCGCCTCGGCGTCCGCGGGCCTGCAGAGCGCGTGGACGGTTTGCGCGGGCCGGCCCTTCTTCATCAAAATCGGGGTCAGCCAGGCGTCCAGCGCGCCGGCGTCGAAGAGCGCGTCCATGATGCCGGGCCAAAGCTGCGGGTTCTGATCGTCGACGTTCGCCGCCAGCTCGGTGACCTGCTCGCTCTGCGCGGCCTGGAAGGTCTCGCCGATCAGCACCCGAACGACGTTAGGGTGCCCGGCGAAGTCCTTGCCGCCGGCGCCGATGCCGATGGCGCTGGTCGTCATTAGTGGTAGCTTTTCGCAGCACTCGGCAAGCGCGCGGATCACCGCCAGACCGGTGGGCGTGGCCAGCTCTCCGACCGCGCCCGGAGTGGTAACCGGGGCCGGCTCGTCGTGCGGCAGATCGTGGTGATGAGAGTGCGTGTGTGAACCGTGAGAGTGCGTGTGCTCGTGGCTTTCGTGCTCGTCATGAGAATGATCGTGAGAGTGGCCGTCGTGCGAATGCCAACCTTCTCCGGACGGGCCAGCCGAGGAGGGCCAACCGAGCGCGAGCTGCGCGACGGCGGGTGCGGGGACCGGAATGTCGCCGTGGGCAACCAAAATTCTTCCGCTGCCAAGCGCCACCTCGGACGCGGAAACCTCGCTGACGCCCAGCAGCCGCAGCCCCTCGCAGACGCCGACGACGTCAGCGATGGAGTCCAGCGCGCCCACCTCGTGGAAGTGCACCTCGTCGGGGGAGACCCCGTGCACGTGCCCCTCTGCCTCGGCCAGTCGGGCGAAAACCTTCAGCGCCATCTCGCGGGTTGCCTCGGGGATCGTCGATTCGCTCAGCAGCTTCCTGATTGACGCCCAGCTTCTGTGCGGGGGATCCTCGGCGAGGCGCTCAACGGTGATCTTCAATGATCTCTGCCCGCCACGGTTTACCGTCGCCTGGCTGAACCTGACTGAATTCGGGATCAGCTCGTCGAGCACTTTCTGGATCTTGTCTAGGCTTACTCCAGCATCAATGAGGCTGCCCAGCAGCATGTCTCCGGCAACTCCGGCGGAAATATCGAACCATGCACGAGTCATGAATCAATTGTGCCGCGAAGCCGGTAATGGGCATCCGGTTGCACGGCTTTTCAGCGTTGCGTCGTGGAATAGGCTTGGAGTCATGCCTGAAGGACACGTGATTCACAAATTGGCCCGCGAGCTTACCGACAAATTCGGCGGTAAACAGGTGCGCGTGTCGTCCCCGCAGGGTCGTTTCGCAGACGCTGCAGCCATTCTCGACGGCACCGTTCTAGAGGACGCCGACGCCGTCGGCAAGCACCTGTTTATCAATTTCGAGGCGCGCCAGTGCGTGTGGATTCACCTGGGGCTGATCGGAAAATTCAGGTTCAAGCCGCTTTCGCAGATCGAAAACTACGACACTTTGCGGCTGCTCATCGCCGACTCCAAGATCGGTGCCGAGCTGCGCGGCCCGCAGTGGTGCAGGCTGATCACGCCGGAGGAGAAGCTCGCGGTAATTGCGAGATCCGGCCCCGACCCGCTGCGCGACGACGCAGATCCCGAGCGGGCCTGGAAGAAGGTGCACAACTCCAAGCGCACAATTGCCCAGCTCCTGATGGATCAGGGCGTGTTCGCCGGCGTTGGCAACATCTATCGCGCGGAGGTGCTGTTCCGTCACGGCGTCGACCCGAAACTGCCCGCTAACAAGCTGTCCCGCGAGGTCTTCGATTCGATTTGGGCCGACCTCGCTGCTCTAATGCGCGCAGACGTTCTCACCGGCCAGATCGACACCGTCGATCCCGAGCACTCTCCCGAGGAACAGCACAGGGATCCGCGCGTCGACGAACACGGCGGCGAGGTCTACGTCTACCGCAGGGCGGGGCAGGAGTGCCTGGTTTGCGGCGAACCCATCCAGCTCGAGCTGTATGCGGGTCGCAACTTGTACTGGTGCCCGAAGTGCCAGCCGCAGGCGAGCGGCGGCGAACCTCGCGCTAAACACGGCGGGGCTTGGCATAACTGTGCGCCCAAGGCCTAGTCTTTTATAGGCAAAAATCTTCTAACTAGTTGGTAGTAGCGATGCTGGAGCTCATCAGGGACCCAAAGCAGTGGACTTGGCGGCCTAACTCTCTCCTGCGACGAATCGTGTTGTGCTTCGTCGGCGTAATGATTGTCTCTTCGGGCACGGCCATTTGCCTGCACGGCAAGACGGGCGCGGACCCAGTCACGGCTCTACAGCAGAGTGTCACCGAGGTGACCGGCCTTTCACTGGCCGTGCTCTCTCCGATAATCAACCTGGTCATGCTGATATTGATCATTCCGTTCGACCGCAGAATCTTCGGCCTGGGCACGCTCATGAACGCCTTGCTTTTTGGGGTGTTCGTCACCGTTTTCCTGGACGTGCTGGAGGGCTTTTACACGTTCGAGTATTCGCTTGGTGGGATGCTCGTGCATCTGGTCATCGGCCTGACGCTGTATTGCCTGGGGCTGTCCATCTACATCAGCACGGACATCGGCCAAGGCGCTGCCGACGGGCTAGCCCCCGTGCTCACCAGGAAGTTCAAGAACGTCAGCTACCGCACGTTCCGGATCGGGCAGGACGTGATTTCCGCGCTTATTGCCCTGATCATCCTGCATTTCGATTTATCCCGCAGCTCCGTCGGCGTCGGGACGCTGATAATGAGCCTGTTCATCGGCGTGATCGTCGATTTCTTCAACAGGACGGTCTCCAACTGGTTGATTAGCTATCTGCGGCTATGAAGGTGGAGGAACGCAAGCGAAGTTACAACAAATTGCAAAAACTACACAACCAAGAAAATGTTGTAATTTGTGTGTAATTTTGTCACTTCTTTTTACAAAGTAGTTACAAAATGCCTATCGAGCATCTAATGCGTGGCTACTAGCGACATTTTGTTGTTACCCAGGCCGGGTTTTTAAGCTGGCTAGGTGGCCAAGATTTCTCTCATTTCAGCCTCGCTCAGGCGCACGCCGAAGATCGGCCCGCCCATCTCCAACATCCGGTTGTTGGCAAATGGTGTTACCACCGGGTCGAAGCCCATGTCGTCGACGAGTTCGCTGATAACTTCGGCGGCGTCCGGGAAGTCGGTGGCCACCACCATCGCGCGACGGTCCGGCGCGCCCTTGGGGCGAGGATCGGACGAATAGTCGTGGTAGCTGAGGTGGTTAATGGACTTCGCGATGTGCATCTTGGGGTTGCGCTCGGCCACAGTCTCGCTGGTGCCGCTTGCCACCCCTAGGCCCTCGGGGGCCCAATCGTTCATCGCGTCGAGCACGATCGTGTCGTCCAGCAGCTCATAGTTGAGCTTGCCGGACTGGCTAATGGGCAGAGCCAGCATGACCACGTCCGCCTGGTTTGCGAGGCCCGCGCAGGTGGACATCTTCGCCTGTGGAATCATGTTTTTCAGCATCATCTCGACGGAGATCGGGTCGGCGACGTCGTTAAAAATGACGTTCCAGCCGCCGTCCGCGGCAGCTTTGCCGACAGCCATGCCGAGCTTTCCGGCACCGATGATTCCGAGGGTTCTTGCCATATCTACCAATCCTTTTAGCCGTGCCCGTTCCAGAGTACCCAACTAAAACTTAGGCTCAATTAACTAACGACGCAGGGCGTTTCCTGCCCAGGTCAGGAGCGAGACCTCGCGCTCGCAGCGCTCAATCATGTCCTCGTCGTGGGTGATGACCAGCAGCGTCGAATCGGAGAGCTCGCGGAACAGGTCGTCGAGCAGCTTGGTGGCGGTCTCGTGGTCGAGGTGCTCGGTCGGTTCGTCCAGAATGACCAGCGACGCCTTAGGCTCGGCAACCAAAATCCTGGCAAGCGCTACGCGCTGCGCCTCGCCGCCGGATAGGGTAGCGCCCTCCTCTCCAACGATCCGCTTCGGGTCCAGGTCTAACCCCGCGCGTTCCAGCGCGGTTTTTACCTGTTCGTCGGTTGCGTCCCGGTTGCCGATTTTGACGTTTTCGGCCAGCGTGGTGGCAAAGATGTGTGAATCCTGCGCCAGGTACGAGATGCGTTCGGGTGCCTCGATGCTGCCCTCGTGAGCCGGAATCAGCCCCATGACGGTGGCGGCTAGGGTGGTCTTGCCCAGGCCCGACGGGCCCGTGATCGCCACCTTTTGGCCCGGTTCAATGGTCAGGTTGATGTCGGAAAGTAGCGTCGCGTCATCGGGCCAGCCCACGGCCAAATCGTTGAGTTTGAGGCCCTCTCGGTCGTCGTCGGAATCGAAGTCGCGGTCGCCGACACCAATGTTTTCTGCCTCCAAGACGTCCAACACGCGAGTCAACGAGTTCTTCGCTCGGGTCAGGGTCTGCCCGGCCTTCGCCAGGTCCGCGAACGACTCGTGCAGAGCAAGCGGTGTCAGCGCTAGAACCGCCAGATCGCGAGCCAGCAGTGTGCCGTCGGCGACGGCCTGCCCGCCAATCAGCAGCGCAGCCGCCACCGCGATGCCCGTGGCGAGCAACTGGAATCCTCCGGCGACGCCCTGCGTCCAGGCGCCTCGGCCCTCGGCCTCGGTCAGCTTGGCGTCCGAACGCTCGAGCTTCGCTAACGCCTCTTCGCCGCGTCCGTAAGCGGTCAAGTCTGCGGCGCAGCGAGCGATCTCTCGCACCTGGTTGCCCATCTCTCCGCGCATCGGCACGGCAGCCCTGTCTGCGGCAAGCGTTGCCCGCTGGGCGAGCCAAGGCACCACGATGCCGGAGAAGATCGAGCAAATCAGCAGCACTATGCCGAAAAGCGGGTTGAAAAGCCCCAGCGCGACGCTGGTTCCGATCAGCACGAACGAAGCCGAACAGAACGGTAGAGCCACTCGAACGATTAGGTCCATGATGGCCTCGACGTCCGCGGTGACGCGAACGAGCAGGTCGCCGTGGCGACCGCCGAGCGTGGTTGTGCGGGCGAGCTTGGAGTAGACGATCTGGCGCAGGCTACCCTGCATCCGAAGCGCTAGGTCGTGGCTGACCAGGCGCTCGATGTAGCGCAGCACGCCACGGGCGATTCCGAAGAACCTCACGCCGACGGCTGCCGCGAGCAGATACAGCACCGGCGGGTGCTCGGCCGCGCGGCTCAGCAGCCAGGCGGAAACCGCCATCAGCGAGATGGATGAGGCGGTGGCTCCCGCAGCCAGCATTAGGGCCAGCGCGAAGCGGCCGCGTCCCTTCGGGATCTTCTTAAGCAGGCCGGTGACGAACTGTAGGACGTTTTGTCCCGCAGAGTTTGTGGCGCTCATTTTGCCTCCGTCGCTTGCTTGAGCCCGACCTCAATCACCTGGTCGGCGAGATTCAAAATGGCGTCTCGGTGTGTGACGATCAGTGCGCCAACACCGCTGGAACGCAGCGAGTCGACAACCCTGGCTTCCGTCTTCTGGTCGAGGCCCGCGGTAGGTTCGTCCAGCACCAGCAGGTTCGCTCCGCCCAATTCGATGCGCAGCAGGGCTCTGGCCATCGCAACCCGTCGCCGCTCGCCCGCGGACAAACCTTCGGCGTCGTCACCGACATGGCGAGACAGATCGAGCAGCTCGCCCCCACTGCGGTCTAGCGCGGAACGCATCTGCTCTTCTGTTGCTTCGGGATCCCCGAGCCTGATGTTGTCGGCGATCGTGCCGTTGATCATTCCCGGCTCTTGGGCCACGTAAGCGATCTGCTCGCGCCAGGCGCCCAGGTTGAGCTGAGACAGGGGAGTGTCGTCAACTGTTATTTGTCCGGAAGTTGGCTGCTCGAAGCCTAATAAAAGCGAGAGCGTGGTGGTTTTGCCGCCTCCGGAGCGGCCGACCATGGCGGTCACCTCGCCAGGGCGAAGCGTCATGGAGAAGTTGGTGAGGGAATCCTCATCTGCATTTGGGTAGCGCATTGTGACCTCGTCAAAGACGATCTCCGCGCTAGTCAGGCTTCCGGGAGCCTCGGTGCCAGAGCCAAGCCCGCTTTCAGCGCGCTCTATGTAGTTGAGCGCCGCGTTGGCCGCTGCCGTGCCATTCGCCGAGTCGTGGAATAGCTGGCCTACCATGCGGACGGGCAAAAACACCTCGGGGGCCAGCACGAGGACGAATAGGGAAGTGGTGAGGTCTACGTGTCCGTAGACGACGCGGAAGCCGATGGTCACCGCCACCAGCGCCACCGATAGAGTGGCCAGCAGCTCCAGCACGCCCGACGATAGGAACGCCAGGCGGAGAGTCTTCATCGTCTCTTTTCTGCTGGCGTCTTCAGAGACCTTCAGGCCCTTGGCCTGTGCCTTGGCGCGCCCGAAGACCTGCAGCGTCTGCAGCCCGGAAACCAGATCGGCGAAATGGTTAGCCAAGCGCGACTGAACTTTGAAGCGGCGATTCACCTGGTCTTGAGTTTTCCAGCCGATCAGCGCCATCATGATCGGAATTAGCGGCACCGTGACGACGCAGATCACCGCGGACTGCCAGTCCGCCAGCAAAATGACCGCGACGACGATGATCGGGATGGTCGCAGCCTTGGCGAGCTGGGGGAGGTATTTGGCGAAGTAGCCGTCGAGCGCGTCCAGCTCCTTGGTCAGCAGCGTGATCAGGGTTCCGGATGGGGTGGACGAATCGGCCGGGCGGGAAAGCCGGGCCGCCATGATGTCTCGACGAAGCTGTGACTTCACTTTGGCGCTGGCTCGGTGGCCGAGCCAGGAGTCGAGCCAGGTCAGGGCGCCTCGTGCGGCGAAGACCAGAATCAGCAGGCCCGCGTACCTAGCGATGTCTGGGAGCATCCCCGGCAGGCCCTCTTGGGCTCGGTCGAATGAGCCGCCAACCGCTTTTGCGATCAGCCAGGCTTGAACAATTGCTAATAGCGATGTGCCGATGCCGGTAAGCACAACGGCGACCAGGAAATTCCTGGTCGCCGTTGCGCGTTGCACCAGCCGCTTGTCTAGTGGCGCAGGCATTATCCCGTTATTTTATCCTTTATTTGGATTTTTTAAATTGTGTTTAGAGGGCACGAGCGGGCTCATGGGCCTCTGTGCTTGGCTCCGGCGGCATATGTTCGACGCTGAGGCGCTTACGGAATACGTAGTACGTCCAGCAGATGTACGCCAGAACAATCGGAACCATGATCGCTGCGAAGATGCTCATGAGCTGCAGGGTCTTCGGGGAGCTAGCAGCCACCGTCAGATCCAGCGTGCCCTCGGCTCCCGAGATGAAGCCGAGAGTACCGTACATCTTCACGAAGACCATCGCGAACAGCGTCGCAGTGGTCAGGCCGGTGCAGGTGAATGCCCAGCCTTCGCGACGAGCCTTGTGGGCGAGCATTGCGCCAACCAGCGCCAGCACCGAGACGATGCCAACTGCCCAGCAAGCGATGGTGCCCCAGCCCTCAATCCACGGGTTGTCCGAGGCGGGGTAGAACACGTTGCCGCAGATGACGAACAGAGCCAGCAGCGCAACTGCCACCCAGCCCATCTTGTCGGTGTAGCCGACAGCCTTCTCGTGGACGATGCCCTTGGTCTTCAGCGACAGGAAGACCGCGCCGTGAATGGTGAACAGAACGACCAGCATGACACCGCCGAGCAGTGCGAACGGCGAGAACAGGCTGAGGAAGCTCTGCGTCATGTGCGGCGGGTTGCCAGCAACCGGCATGCCGATGAAGAAGTTGGCGAAGCCGACGCCGAATACTAGCGTGACGATGAACGAGCCGATGGTGCCGCACCAGTCGAAGGTGTCGCGCCAGCGATCGTCGGGGTACATCGCGCGGTACTCGAAGGAGATGCCGCGGATGATCAGGCCAAGCAGGACCAGGAACAGCGGCAGGTATAGGCCGCTGAACAACGATGCGTACCAGCCGGGGAACGCCGCGAAGGTTGCGCCACCAGCGGTGAGCAGCCAAACCTCGTTGCCGTCCCAGGTCGGGCCGATCGAGTTAATCATTACCCTGCGCTCGGTCGGGTGTTTGCCGATCACGGGGTAGAGCATCGCGACGCCGAAGTCGAAGCCTTCGAAGAAGAAGAAACCGACCCACAGTACGGCAATCAGGATGAACCAGAGAATCATCAGAAATGTTGGATCACTCATTGTTTATCTTCCGATCAGTACGCGAAGTAGACGGTTTCGTCATCTTCTTGGGCCCGCTGCGGATGCTTGAACTCTGGCAGTCCCTTTCCGATGACCCTGAAGAATAGCTTCAGCACCACAACGGCGATGACGCCGTAAACCAGCGTGTAGAGGATCGTGCTGAACAGCACCGCCCCTGCGCTCACGTTAGGCGAAACGGCCGTGTAGGTGGGTAGCACGCCGTAGACGATCCACGGCTGACGTCCCATCTCCATCAGGATCCAACCGAACGAGCTGGCGACCAGCGGAAGGAATGGCATTGCGACCATCGAGGCCTTCCACAGCTTGCCCGTGGGGGTAGGACGGTTCTTGCGCAGTGCGACTAGAGCCCAGATCGAAACGACCGCACCCAGCAGGCCGACCATCATGAGTCGGAAGCTGTAGTAGCTAGCCATGACGTTCGGGACGGGGTCAACAGCCGAGGTGTCGAGTGCGTCAGCGTACTTTTCCTGCAACTGGTTGCGGGTGTTGTCAGCCGCGTAGTAGCCGGACTCCTTGAACTGAGCGGTCAGGTCGGTGATGCCCTTGACCTCAGCGGTGGGATCGTTGGTGGCCAGGAAGCTCAGCACGTACGGCACGTCGAGGCTGAAGACTTCCTTCACCTTGGTGGTGCCGTCCACGCGGTCTTGCGTGTAGATGCCGATGATGGAGAACGGCGCGTTGGTCTTGGTTTCGACCAGACCCTCGGATGCGGCGAGCTTCATCGGTTGGTAGTTGGCCTCAACCTGAGCCTGTACGTGGCCCGACAGCGCGGTGAGGATCGACGCGACCAGAACAACCCAGGCGCCGATCTTGGCGGTCTTGCGCCAAGTCTCGTGCTCTGCCGGGAGTGCCGCGGTGCCAGAGGCGTTGGCCTGGTTGCGGATCTTGGCGAGCTTGGCCATCTTCCAGCCCGAAATGCCCAGCAGAATGCCGCCGGCGATCATGAACGATGCGCCGATGACGTGCGGGAACGTGCCTAAGAAGAAGGGGTTGGTGAGCAACGCGGTGAAGTCGGTTAGCTCAGCGCGACCGTTGTTGAAGGTGGCGCCTACCGGGTTCTGCATCCAGGAGTTCGCGGCCAGAATCCAGATCGCGGAGATGCTTGATGCAGCGGCGACCAGGTACATGACGAAGTTGTGTACCTTCGGCGAGAGCTTGTCCCAGCCGAAGATCCAAACGCCGATCATCGTTGATTCGAGGAAGAAGGCGATCAGAGCCTCAAGCGCGAGCGGTGCGCCGAAGATGTCGCCGACGAAGCGGGAGTATTCAGACCAGTTCATGCCGAACTGGAACTCCTGCACGATTCCTGTCACAACGCCTGCCGCGAAGTTGATCAAGAATAACTTGCTGAAAAATTTCGTGAGCCTCAGCCACTCCTCGTTTTTTGTGCGTACCCACATGGTTTCGAGCACGGCGACGAGCCATGTCATGCCGATGGTAACGGGCACAAAGAAGAAGTGGTAGACAGTCGTAATTCCGAACTGCCACCGGGCAATGACTTGTGCGTCCATGCCGTTAGCGTACACCCTTAGGCATAGTTACGACCAGATTTGCATGATACTCCAGGAAGATTTTCGGGTGGATGGGGGGTCTAGTTAAGTAATAAAAATGTTTGTTGTAGTTCGACGGTCGTATTTTCGTTAGAAATGTCTACCGATATTCGTTAACGAGTTTTCAGTTAGCGAAATTAGTTTCTGCTGTCGTGAAATTTTGTCCAGGTGTTCCGCTTCTCGCCCCTAAATGGGCTTGCCTCACATCTCCCTAACAGTGTTAGGCTTTGATCGGTTTTTGGAAGGAAAACAATGTCTGAAGTTAAATCTGCGCCCGCTATCGGCGCTCGCGATCTTGCGCTGATCGCGGTTTTCGCCGGCGTCACCGCCGCTCTCGGCCTAATCCCGCCGATTCCGGTCGGCCCGGTCCCCGTCACCGCACAGTCTCTTGGCATGGTCCTCGCGGGAGCGGTCCTCGGCCCCAAGCGCGGCGTGCTGTCCATGGCGTTGTTCCTGCTGCTCACCGGCGTCGGTCTGCCGCTTCTGTCCGGCGGGAGAGGCGGAATCGGGGCACTGATCGGCCCGAGCTGCGGCTTCTTCGTCGGCTGGATCGTCATCGCCGGGCTCATCGGTTACGCCACCTATCGCGTCGGCCGTCCGTACAGGACATGGGTCGGAATCGTCATCAACGTGCTCGGCAGCCTGGCCCTCTACCTGTTCGGCATCGCCGGTATGATGGCTGTTGGCAAGATGGCGCTTTCCGCCGCCGTCCTCGCCAACCTGCCGTTCCTGCCTGGTGACGCGATCAAGGCCGTTTTGGCCGCGCTGATCGCGGTTGGTGTGCACCGCGCCGTTCCGGACCTTATGCCCGTGAAAGCCAACAATTGATCGAAGTCAGTAACGTAAGCCATCGTTACCCGGCTAGCGAACGCCTCGTCCTGGACAATATAAATGTGCGCCTGGACGAGCAGCGCATCGGAATAGTCGGGCACAATGGCTCGGGCAAATCCACCTTCGCGAGGCTGCTGAACGGTCTTATCGCGCCGAGCGAGGGCACTGTCAATGTCGACGGTTTTGACACCGTCAAACAGGCCAGCCAGGTTCGCCGTCGGGTGGGGTTCTTGTTCACCTCCCCGGATGCGCAGATCATCATGCCCACCGTTGCTGAGGACGTCGCGTTCAGCCTGCGCAAACTCAAACTTTCGAAGGTTGAGAAGGCGCAGCGCGTCCACGACGTCCTCTCTCATTTTGGGTTGGATGGCTACGGCGACCATCCAGCACAACTGATGTCCGGCGGTCAGAAGCAGCTGCTTGCCCTGGCTGCCGTGCTGGTCACCGAGCCGCAACTGATCGTGATGGACGAGCCAACCACGCTGCTCGACATCCGTAATGCGGCTCGAATCAAACGGGTCATTTCGAGGCTGGAGCAGCGCGTAGTTCTGGTGACGCACCACCTCGATCAACTCGCAGATTTCGATCGGGTGCTCGTCTTCGAGGGCGGGCGAATATTCGCCGACGGTAAGCCGGCAGATGCGCTCACAAAGTATCGAGAACTGATGGAATCGCAGCTCGCTGCCGACGAAGAAGCCGAGGCCAACTGGTGAACGAACTCGGCATTTACCGTCCCGGGCACAGCTTCTTGCACAGGCTGCCGGCGGGCGCAAAGCTGGTTGGGCTCTTCGTTCTGGCCGTGGTGATGTGGCTGGTCATCCGAATCTGGTGGTTGGCCCTGGTGCTCCTTGCGCTCGTCGTGGTTCTCTATTTCGGTTGCGGATTCAAAATGAAAACCGTCTGGCGTCAGATCAGGCCGATGGTCTTGATTCTGGCGTTTATGCTTGTGGCGAACTGGATAGCCAGGGATTTTGCCTGGTCGGTTGGTGTCGTCGCCTCAATCTGTGCGCTAGTGCTTGCTGCCGCGTTGGTGACCCTGACCACGAAAACTTTAGACATGGTCGAAACCGTCGTCAGATTTTCTCGCCCGCTTCGTCGCTTCGGCGTCGATCCTGATCGAATCGGACTGGCGATGGCGCTTGGCATTAGATGCGTGCCGCTAGTCGCGGGGCTCGCAAGGCAGGTACGCGAGGCCCAGATCGCTCGCGGAAACTTGAAGAGCATCAGGGCATTCGCGACGCCCCTTTTAGTATCTGCAATCCACTCCGCGGGCGACATGGGGGATGCCCTAATCGCCCGCGGAGTGGACGACTAATATCGTCTGCTAGTTAACCGGGCTCTCGGTCAGGCTAACCGTAATCTGAATCTTTTTGTCCGCCCGCTCAACGGTCAGCTCCGCCTGGTCTCCTGGGTTTGCGGCGGCAATCGTCTGCAGTAAATCCTTGGCGTTTAGCGCCGCTTTTCCGTTCATTTCGACGATCTTGTCGCCGATCTGCAGGCCGGCGTCGTCCGCTGGGGTGCCGGGAATCACTTGCATGACGACAGGCAGATTCTCGGAGCTCAAAGCGACACCCAGGTACGCGGGCTTGCCGACTCGCAGCTTCTCGTCCTCGTTGCCCGCCTGCACCTGGGTGGCGATCTCGCGGACCCGGTTGATGGGCAGGGCAAAGCTGCGTCGATCCTCGATGTTCTTGTCTTCCTCGGTGCCGGCGGTCGTCATGCCGATCACCTGCATGTTCAAATTGAACGTCGGACCGCCGGAATAGCCCGGAACTGCAGCCGTCGACATGCCGTACAGGCCAGTCAGCTCGTCGGTGCCGAAGCCACCGAAACTCGATTCGACGTTCACAGACGAATTCTTGTCCAACAGGACGCCGCCAGTGGCATGCAGCACACCGCCGCCGCGCGAATTACCCACGCTGATCATCTGATCGCCGACGTACGGCTCCTCGCCGGCGACGATTGTTCTCAAACCAGACGCCCCGCGGAGTTTAAGAATCGCCACATCCTCGTATTGGTTGTAGCCGAGCACATCAGCCGAGTACGTGCGTCCGTCTTCCGCCGATCGAACACGGATGTTAGTCGTCTGGCGCACGACGTGATAGTTGGTGGAGACGATGCCGTCGTCACTAAGCACCAGGCCAGTGCCACTGGAAATCTTGGTGGGCAGATCGGCAGAAACGTAAACAACCCCGACGGTCATAGCGGGGGTCACCGCGATGCTGTGCGGGTTCCTGACCGTCGGGTCGGTCGGTATTTCCGCCGGCAGCACCTGCGAGGGCTGAGCGCCCGTGCGGATCGTCGTGGGACGCGGGCCAAACAGCCAGAATGTTGCGCCCGCGGAAAGAAATACCGCGAGCAGGACGATCAGTGCTCCACGGATCGCTGCTCGTGACGGTTTTTTCTCGGGGGCATAGTAAAAGCCGGACGCCACGAAATCTTGTCTGGTGGGGTTCGATTGCGTGGCGTCCGGCATGTCTACCAGTTTAGCGGGCTAGTGGAAACGCACCTGCCTGCCGATGGTTCCAACAAGCTGCTCGATGCGCTTATCGGACTTCTTGTGCTCGAGCTCGGCCTCCAGATCGGAGATGCGCTTGTTCAACCCTAGACGCTCAGTGGTGTGTTCGTTGTGCGGGTTCTCCACGAACTCGTGCAGGTGAGCCAGGCTCTCCTGCAGGTGCGCGACCTCCTGGCTCTGCTTGGCCACCAGGCGTTCGCGGTACCAGTCGCTGGCGAGGATCGTCTCGCGCTTGAACAGGTCGCGGAACTCGGGGCTGGAGAGCTTCCAGCCTTCGGCGGTCTCACCGTTGGCCATGATCTCCAGCAGACCCTTGAGTGGCGGGCAAGCGAGCTCGATGCCACCGTCGTTGAAGTACGACTGCGCGACGCGCTTGTGCGTGGCAACGATGACCTTCATCGATTCGGCGAAGGTGTCCATGTCTTGCAGCTCCGGCTTGAGCATCTCCTCGGTAAACACGACGTTCGGGTGCAGGAAGATACGCCCAAAGTACGTGGTTGAGAAGCGCATGTTCATGCGGTAGCCGAGCCTGCTGGCCAGCACGCGTTCGCCGTTGTGGTCGAAGTCTTCGAGCTTCTCGAGGTAACCGCCCTCAATCAGGTTTTTCGCTTTGCGCTCGTCAGGACGCATGCGGCTGAACAGTTCGGGCACCAGCATCGAAATGTCGTGGGCAACCTGAACCTTCGGGCCGATGTAACCGGCGGAGCTCAGCCAGCCGTCATAGCCGGTCAGCGCATAGCTCAGCAAGGCGTTGTTGAGGTCAACGATCGGCAGCATCGAGTTGAACGGTGCCTTCGTCAGCGCGCCCTCGGAACCAGCGCCCGTCGTGGACGGCGACTTGCCTGTCATCGACGAGATGAACTCCATGAACAGCTCTGGCAGCTCCATGTAGTGCAGCGGGTTGTAGACACACAACGGCGGCACGCCTGGCTCGGCCGGGTTGTTTCGGCGGCCAGCAGCCACAATGTCCACCGGCAGGGGAGCGAACTCATTGACGCTGACCTTGCGGGCAATGGAACTCGCCAGGTGGGCGGCCTCGGTGGCCTCCGGGTTGGCGACGTCGGGGCGCTCCTGCAGGTAGCGCGGGTTCTTCGAGCGGGTGCCGTTCTGCAGCACGCGGGACATATCCGAGCAGGTCCAGAACTCGGGCTCTGCGTCGGGGCCGGCGTCGACGACGCTGCGGATCAAGTCCTGCATCGGCTTGGTGTACTCGCTGAAGTGCTGCGGGTTCTCGAGGATCTCGAGGGCATCTTCGTAGGTGAGCGCCTCGAAGTTCGAGATGAACGTGCCGGGCTGCGACAGGTCGTATTCGGCCTGCTTGTCGTAGCCGCGAACCACCGCGTCGTCGGGACGCTGGAACAGCAGGTGCTCGCAGTTCTTGACGTACTTGCGGGGCAGGTTGTCCTGGTTGTCGAAGTCCCTAGTCGCCGGGCGGTAGGCGGGGGCAACCGTCGAGGCGGTGATGTCGTCCTCAGTCTGCACCTTTACTGCCGGAGAGAAGTCCGGACGCAGGCTGAACAAGCGCCAGGAGCCGTCGGTGTCGAAGCCGACGCGAAGCATGTTAACGATGATTCGCTCGTCGTCCAGCCGAAGCGCGTTGCCTTCGCGGCCGTTGATGACGCCCGCGCCGAAGTGCTTGCGCCAGTCGTCGCCCCATTCCGGCTCGTAGTGGCGCTTGACCGTGAACACCAGTTCCTTGATGTGGCTCGGAATCGAGTTCAGGAAATCGTTGTACTCGTCGTTGAAGATGCTCGACGGGGTCAGCAGTTTGATGACGGAACCGAGCGAGCGCTCCTCGGAGAGGATCGGGCGGTGGTCCTCACCGTTTTGCTTGGGATCTGCGAAGCGGTTCGAGTAGTCACGCTCCAGCAGTTCCTGGACCGCGTCCATGTCCTTTTCCGGATCTGCGGTGTAAGCGGTGCCGGAGACGAACGCGTCAAGCAGCGACTTGGAGATCTCAGACTTGCCACCGCCGGAAACCGTCGCAGGCTTGTGGCAGTCGGTGGAAAGCTGCGAGATGCCGAACAGCTGCCACTGCCTGGAGTCCGAATCGCGGGCCTTCATGTAGACGCGGTAGCCGTTTGGCAGGAAGTAGGTTTTGTCAGCAAGCAGTTTTAGCTCCTGCTTTGCGCCGTTGATGTCTTTCCAGGTGATCAGTTGATCGCGCATGGAGAATTCTGCGCCGCCCGGAACCAGAACGAAGTCGTGGTTTTGACGGTCACGCGCCCAGCCGCCCTGCTGCATTTCGAAACGCTGCGGGTCGCGCTCGACGATCTCCTTCAGCGTGTAATCCTCGGGCGTGAACTTGTCGTGGTGCTCATGCCCCAGGTTGTAGGCCGGGTAGACGCGGGCGCCACCGGAGTGCTCCTCCTCGGCGCAACCGAGCAGGTTGGCGGAGTAGGAAAGCTGCGTCTTGACTTCCTTCTTGCAGTAGCCGAAGTAGTTGTCGGCGACGATGGTCAAGATCACGCCGCGCTCGTCGCGGATACAAACCTTGAACGCCTTGCCGTCGTTGTAGAGGTCGGCGTCGTTCTTGTAGCACTGGCCGTCGCGACGCTGACGCTCGGTGGCGTCGTCGTAGTGCGGCATGCCCAAGCTCTTCTTGGTGACCTTTGTTAGGTGCGGCGCGAGGATGACGCAGCCGGTGTGGCCCGACCAGTTCTGTGGGTCGAGAGCGGCGTCATTCTCGGGCAGATCTGGGTCGCCAGCGTTACCGAAGATGCCTTCGACGAAGTCGAGGTTGCAGACCAGGCCGCCAGGGGCGATGAACCTGGTTTCCATCGTCTTCTCGTGCGAACCGGGAACCGCGGGCACGACGAGCGGACGCAGGTACAGCGAAACGAAGCAGCCCGCAGGGTCTTCCTCGTTGGCGCTGTAGGGAAGCATCATGTCCTCGGCGGGTGGCTGGAATGCCAACTCGAGGAGCTTAGCGAAGACGTGCTTGGCGACGATGATCTTGTCGTCCGGAATGGGCGAGCCGCCTTCGGCGATGTGGAAGACGCCGGCGGTGGTGCGGCGGTCGTTCTTCGGGTTGTGCAGCACGCCGTTGCGTAGGCGGTAGCTGGCGACCTGCTCGGAGTGAAATTCGTCGCCGCCGCGCGGGAGGCTGAGTTCGCGCGCTAGGCCGGGCTGATCTAGCACCAGGGTGCGTCGGGGAATCTGCGGGTGGATGTCCACGTCGGAAAGGTAGGAATCCACGAAATCTTGAATGCGCTTATCTACAGGCGAGAGGTGGTCGGCCATACGTCGGCCCATCTCGCGCTGACGGGCAATGAGCGGTTCAATTAGCGCCAGCTCGTCCTTATCCAGCGTGTTTAGCTGGAAACCGAGCATGGCTAAGCGAAGGCTGATAGCTGAATGAATATTGGTCGACATGGCTCTATTTTTGCCGATTTGCAGAACGTTTGGAAGAGATGGGGAGTAATTGTAAATCTTTTTAAGGTAATGGAAATTTCTCTCTGGTCAAATCATCCGGTGACTTTTGCCGATATTTTGATGCTGATTTGTTACTTTTAGGCCGAAACCCGGCTGATTCTTGATATTTGCAGCATCTTCCTGCCCACCGATTTTTCTACGATGCTCACTAGCTCTTCGGAAACCAGCAAGATCCTGGCTTCGGCCCTATGCGAGACGCCCGCCTGATCCACATACTCCAGCTCCACCCAGGAGTCGGCCGCTTGAGCGGCGTCCAGTCGGTTGCGCAATTCGGTCGCGGGCAGCGGGCCCTCCGTCTCGGTCAAGCGCTGGGCAAGAATTTTCGGGTCGGGTAGATTTCGCCTGGCTCTAGAGAGGCTCGACGTCAGGCGGCCCTCGGTTAAAGATGCGGGTGCTCTCGGCGGTGCCGGTGTGTAGTGGACGCCCGTCGACGACGTTGGCACTGGGGCCAACCCGATCTCTCGTAGCAGCCCGACCACCTCTTCCGGTTCGGCAGTTGCGCCAAGAACTGTCGGCCCGAGCTTCAGCAGCCCAAGCTCTGCAGACTTCTGGTGGTTCAAAATCGTGACGAGTACGTCCTCGTCGTCCACCTGGATAGCGCAGTTGATGGCCGCGACCCGGATCTTTCCGTGGGTTCTGGCTACGTCGTCGATCAACTGCAGCGCCACCGCCGGAACGTCGGTGGCCGAATGCTCCATAAGCCAATCGCGGATCGACTCCGCGCTCCAGCCCGCATCCAACGCCTGACGAATGCTGTTGTTGGTTAACCGCCAGACGCCTGTCGCGCCATGCGATACTCGAGCGGCGAATTTGCCGATCTTTTTGGCGGTGTCCCGGTTCAGGGGAGCGGGCGCCACGAGGCTCAGGTCTGACTGCACGAGCACCTCGTCACCGAAGTCGGCGAACCCAGGGTTCGATTCGGCTGACTTGAGCGGTTCGCACAGCGTGCTCCTGCGCCCGAACGCGAGCAGGCCGAGCCAAGCAGCCTCGTCGATAACTCGCTTGCAGGTTTCCGGCAGATCCGCCGAGCCTCGGGCGGGCATCAACCAGGAGAGTCGAGCCGCGAGCACCTCCGCGGTGATCGCTTGGCCGTCCTCGGCCTCGGTCAGCTGCTGAGCGATCGCGCCACGCAGTTCTCCGGCCTGCGGCTGTCGGCGCTGCGGGTCTAATACGTTTAGGTCTTCGTCGGGCCAATCGAGCATTACGTCCCAGGCGGTCCTCAGCGCCCGCCAGCGCTCCCAGCCGTCGCCGTCTGCCCAGCGCTCGAACTGGGTAGTGGGAATCCAGCGACCCGAGCTGCGGGAAATCAGCTTTCCGGCAGCTGCCAGCGACAGCACGAATTCGCAGGTTTCTGCGTCTCCGATTCGCGACGCCAACGACCTGAAGTCGCGCTTGCCGATAGCCCCGGTGGCAAGTTGGGCAACCTCGTTTTCGTCCAAAAACTCCGCCACCGCAAGAACGTGTGACGTCAGCTCCTGGGCGCTGCCGATCGCCGCCCTATTAATAAGAGGTACAGAAAGCTCGCTGCCCACCCCTGTCGATTTCTCAGGCCATTCGAGTAGATGTGGGCTAACGGAATCGCGGAAGAGCTTGCCTTCGCGGAGTTTCAGCGCAACTTCGCGCGGCAGCACGACGCTCTGGCGGTCGACGGGGCGCAGCAGCCCGGAGACTAGCAACCGCTCGATCGGTGAGCTCGGGTTATCGATGTGCCTGGTCGCGTTGTGGACGACGCCGGTGGGTGGCCCCCAAACCAGGCGGGCAAGTACTTTGTGTTCTGCCTCGCCCATGTTCGCCAACGCTTTCGCGATCTTGTTTTCGGCCATCTGTTCCGTCGACGGCCGAGCCAGTCCGGCTGGGAACGGGCCGAGCACCGAGTTGACCTGTTGGGCTATGCGTGCGGGTTTGCCCCAAACTAGCGCCCGCTCCCGCAAATCCTCTATCGCGGTTTCGACGTCCTTGTCGCTGACGCCAAGGTTTTCCGCGAGAACGTCTGCGTCCCCGGTGGCAGCCAATGCGGTGAGGACTCGAAGCTGCCAAGCGTTCAGACCTTCCATGCCGGCTTGGGTAGCCGCGCGAGTGCAGATGCGCTCCACCAGCTCGTCCATATCGCGCGGGGTGGGCATGGTGAGTTCTGGGCGCAGGCTAAGCAGGTGCTCTAGCTGAATAGTGTTTAGGCTCCGAAGGTAATTTTTGTACGCGTTGCTCATTTCGTCACGGCCTTTCCGTGTTGACACAAAGATGGGGCAGTCGAAAAGCAACCATGAAACCAACTGTAGTTGGCAAGGCCCAAGCCGTTGGTGCCTGCGCAAAGCTTTAGGCCGAAGAGTTGGCGCTACGTTTTCTAAATTTGCGCCTAACGGTTAAATTAACCTCAGTGAGTAAACTTTAATCTTTAAGCCGGAATCGCTCCGGCGCTCGCCTCTAGGGGCGAGGACAGTTTCGGTGGGTTCGCCCGCCGGTTCGAATAAACAGGAGTTGTTGTGCCCAGCGGCAAGGTGCGTTTTTTTGACGCGGCAAAAGGCTTTGGTTTCATTGCCAAGGACGAAGGCGGAGACGTCTACGTCCACGCTTCGGCATTGCCCGAAGGTGTCACTAGCCTGCATCCGGGCCAGCGCGTCGACTTCGGCGTGATTGCTGGCCGACGTGGCGAGCAGGCTCTGTCAGTCGAGATTCTCGACGAGCCGCCTTCGGTGTTGAAGGCGCGTCGCAAGAAGCCCGAACAGATGGCCGTCGTCTTTGAAGACCTATTGAAGATCATGGATCAGACCGGTAACAGCTACCGGCATGGCCGCTATCCTTCGCCCGCGCAGGCGAAGAAACTGGCTCACATGCTTCGCGCTGTGGCAGACGAATTGGAGCTTTAATGGCTGCTGCCCTAGACGAGATAACTTCAGGAGCCATAGATCAGGCTCGTGAGGCCGCCGAAGATACCGCCAAAGATTTTGGCGTCGGGGAGTACCTTGGCGCTTCCGTCGAGGGCGTTCGTCAGGTCACCCACTACTTCGCGTGTGAGCACAGCGGCTATGCGGGTTGGCGATGGGCCGTAACTATGGTCCGCGCCGCCCGCGCCCGTAGGGCCACCGTGAACGAGGTCGTGCTTGTGCCCAGCGACGAGTCCCTTCGCGCGCCTGAATGGGTGCCGTGGGCCGACCGTCTTATGTCGGGCGATATCAAGCCGGGCACTCTGCTGCCAACCCCAGACAACGATCCCCGCCTGGAGCCCGGCTACACGGGCACCGATCTGAACGCGGACGACGACCCGGCGGATTGGGCGCTTTCGCGCACCATCGCGGCGGATCTCGGGCTGGATAAGGAGCGCGTCCTTTCTGCGGAGGGCCGCGCGCAGGCCGCCGAGCGTTGGCTGGCTGGCCGTTCTGGAAAGGACAATCCGGACACCAGGCAGGCTCCTGGCGTGTGTCTGGACTGCGGCTATTGGGTTCGGCTGAGCGGTCAGTTGGGACGCATGTTCGGTGTCTGCACCAACGGTTTCTCCTCCTTTGACGCCACCGCCACCTCGGCCGACCACGGCTGTGGGGGGCATTCGAGCGTTGTCAGCGAGAATCGTTCTACGAAGCTGCCTGAGCCAGTTTTGGACACTATGCACGCTGACCGTGTCATTTTTGACTAAGTTCTGCGTGTTTTAGCTGCGGAAATGTGATTTTTCGACGTCTTCACCAAGTAAGCTTGGCCTTATAATTTAGTTTGCCCGGGCTAGATTTTAGTTTTCGAAATAACCGGATAGCTTAGGCATCGCTAACTGCGGCTGTTAGCGATCAGATGAATGAGGACGGTGGACAAAAGTGTCTGGTGACTTGATCGATACCACAGAGATGTATCTGCGGACGGTTTTCGAGCTGCTCGAAGAGGGCGTCGAGCCGCTGCGCGCCAGAATCGTTGAGCGCCTGAAGCAGTCGGGCCCCACAGTCAGCCAGACAGTCGGACGTCTCGAGCGCGACAACCTGCTGACCGTTGAAAACGACCGTCACCTTCAGTTCACCGAGGTGGGCTGGGAGCGCGCCATCAACGTCATGCGCAAGCACCGACTCGCAGAGGTCGGTCTGGCGAAGCTCGGCATCGAGTGGGAATACCTGCACGACGAAGCCTGCCGCTTGGAGCACGTCATGAGCGACCGTCTGGAGAGGAAGCTGATCGAGCTTCTGGGCGAACCCAGGGTTTCTCCTTACGGCACACCTATTCCACCGATGAGTGGTGACGTAGATCCGGGAGTGTTCCGCGACGGAGTTCTGAAGCTGAGCGACATGCTTAAAGAAGAGCACACGGTTGCCGGAAAGCTCGGCCGCGTGAGCGAGTTCGTGCAGAACGACTCCGCTACGTTGGCAGCGATCAGCAGTGAAACCGGAATGCGCCCTGGGCTGCCGTTCAAGGCCCGCATCGTCAACGACAACCTTGCTCTGGCAGGCCCGAAGGGGCAGGTGCGCATCGCTCCTGAAACGGCCGATGGCATCTGGGTTATCAAGCCGTAAGTCTTCAAACGAGAAAGGGGCACCTTTGGGTGCCTTTTTTTCATGCCTATTCCTTACTCGTTTTCGTGGCTGGAGCTCGTGCTTGAATTTCATCCACTCAGCACGCCAGCTTGCAAGAATGCCCTAACCCCTAGCTGTGAGAAGCCGTATTTTCTAATTGGGTCTAGCCTTTGGAGTATGACTAATTCCGTATTGAGCGAGGAACAGCTAGCCGAGCGCGTCGAGGCGCAGCTGCCACGCGCATTAGAAGATCTGAAGCACGTTGTAAGCATCCCTTCGATCAGCTCGCAGCCTGAACACAACGACGATGTCGAGGCTGTAGCCGATTGGTTGGTCGAACAGTTGAAGGACACCGGCATCGACGAGGTCCGCAAGGTGGTTGAGGGTGGCAAGCCCGCCATTTTGGGTCACTACAAGGTCGACGAGTCATTGCCCACCGTTCTGCTTTACGCTCACTACGACGTCCAGCCCACCGGCGATCTTTCGCTTTGGCACTCCAACCCGTTCAAGCCCGTGGAGCGCAATGGCCGTCTGTTCGGCCGTGGCCCGGCAGACGATAAGGGCTGCCTGACCGCCCACCTGGCTGTGCTGCGCGCATTCGAGGGCAAACCGCCCGTCAACGTCACCGTTTTGTTCGAGGGTGAGGAGGAGATTGGTTCTCCGACCCTGTCCGACATCCTCGAGGCCAACAAGGACGAGCTGCGCGCCGACTTCTACGTCATCGCTGACTGCGGGAACTGGGCGCCTGGTCAGCCCGCATTCACCACCACGCTGCGAGGCGTCGCCGACTGCATCATTGAGGTTCAGACGCTCGATCACGGCCTGCACTCTGGTGAATACGGCGGCCCGCTGCCCGACGCGCTGACCACCCTCTGCCGTCTCCTCGCCACCCTGCACGACGCCGACGGAAACGTCGCGGTCAAGGGTCTCGTCGGCACCGATGAGTGCGAGATCGACTACACCGAGGAGCAGCTGCGCAACGAGTCTCAGGTGCTCGACGGTGTGAAGCTGCTCGGCTCCGGTCCGCTCGGCTCGAGGCTGTGGCTGAAGCCGTCCATTTGCGTCATCGGCATGGACACCACGCCGATTTCCGAGTCCGCGAACCTGCTGCTGCCCACCGCCCGGGCACGCATCAGCGTCCGCGTCGCCCCAGGCGATTCCAGCGAGAACGTGCTGGCTCACGTCAAGGCACACCTCGAGGAGCACAACGAGTGGGACGCCAAGCTGAACGTCTACAGCAATGAAGGTTCCGAGCCCAGCGTGTTGCCGGCTGCCGGCCCGATGTACGACCTGGCTCTGCAAGCCTGGGAGGACGCATTCGGTAAGCGCCCGGTTCCGATGGGCACCGGCGGTTCCATCGGCATGATCGCGGATTTCATGAATGCATTCCCCGAGGCGTTTGTGCTGGGCTGCGGCACTTCTGACCCCGATTCGAGGATGCACGGCATCGACGAATCGCTGACCATCGAAGACTGGAAGAACACCGCACACGCGCTGGCGCTTCTGATCAACCGGATGGCTGTTAAGTAGCCAAATCGCGTAGTGGCTGCGGTGCTTGGCAACGAAAGTTGGGCACCGCGGCCACTATTACGAGTAGAGTTGACTCGTGATGGCTGCTCCACACGTAACTGATGATGTTCCGCACGACGAGTGTGGAGTTTTCGGAATCTTCGCTCCCGACGAGAAAGTCTCAAAGCTGGTCTATCTGGGGCTTTTCGCCCTGCAGCATAGGGGCCAGGAATCCACCGGCATGGCCGTTAGCAACGGCTATCGCACGATGGTTTTCAAGGATATGGGCCTGGTTTCGCAGGTCTTCAACGAATCTGCGCTGAATTCTCTGACCGGCTATCTGGCAATCGGCCACGATCGGTACTCCACCACGGGTTCTTCCGAGTGGTCGAACGCGCAGCCCACTTATCGTGAACTTCCCGGCGACGGCAGGCGCAAGGGCGGTCTGTCTCTAGCCCACAACGGCAATCTCACGAACACGAACGAGCTTTCGGCATGGCTCGAGGAGCGCACGGGTGAGCAGCTGCTCAAGTACGAAATGGATTCCACCAATGACACCCAGTTGGTGACCGCCCTGCTAGCCAGCTACGGCAACGACATTGACGCGGGGCTCGCGGAAGTCTTGCCTAGGCTGGCCGGGGCATTCAGCCTGGTTTTGATGACCGAGAAGAAGCTCTGGGCCGCCCGCGACCGTCACGGTGTTAGGCCCCTCGTCCTGGGTAAGTTCGGGGACGGCTGGGTCCTCGCCTCCGAGACCTGCGCGCTGGACATCATCGGTGCTCAATTCGTGCGCGAGATCGCCCCCGGCGAGATCATTCGCGTCGACGAAGACGGCGTCCACTCCAGCACCTTCGCCAAGCCCGAGCCGAAGGGCTGCATCTTTGAATACGTATATCTCGCCCGCCCCGACTCGGTTATCGCCGACCGCCAGGTTCAGATGGTTCGCGAGCGCATCGGCCGACAGCTGGCCGTCGAGCATCCGGTTGAGGCCGACATGGTGATGGCGACGCCGGCCTCCGGCGTCCCCGGGGCCATCGGCTACGCCAAGCAGTCCGGCATCGAATACGGAACTGGCCTGGTCAAGAACGCCTATATCGGACGCACTTTCATCCAGCCGACCCAGACAATGCGTCAGCTCGGCATCAAGATGAAGCTCAACCCGATCCCCGAGGCCATTAAGGGCAAGCGCCTGGTCATCGTCGACGACTCGATCGTGCGCGGCAACACGCAGCGCGCCATCATCAAAATGCTTCGCCAGGCCGGGGCCAAAGAGGTGCATGTGCGCATCTCCAGCCCGCCCGTCACTTGGCCGTGCTACTACGGCATCGACTTCTCCACCCGCGAGGAACTCATCGCCCCCGATAAGACCACCGAGCAGATCGCGCGCGAGATCGGCGCCGACACCCTCGGTTACGTGAGCCTGGATGGCATGGCCGAGTGCGTCGACCTGCCAAAGAGCCAGCTTTGTGCTGCCTGCTTTAGCGGAAATTATCCGATTCAGATCCCATCACACGCGCCGCAAGCCTGCGGCGATTAACGCCAGGAGAGAAATGAAGAACGCATACGCCCGAGCTGGTGTCGACGTCGAGGCGGGCGAGACCGCAGTCGAGATGATGAAGAAACACGTCGCCAAGGCGAGCCGTCCCGAGGTTATTGGTGGACTCGGCGGGTTCGCCGGGCTTTTCGACGCCTCCAAGCTAGCCGGTTATTCTCACCCCGTGCTCGCCACTAGCACCGACGGCGTCGGCACGAAGGTGGCGATCGCGCAGGCCATGGGCGTCTACGACACCATCGGCTGGGACCTGATCGGCATGCTCGTTGACGACCTAGTCGTCGTTGGTGCCGAGCCGCTGTTCGTCACCGACTACATTTCCTGCGGCAAGCTGATTCCCGAGAAGATCTCGACGATCGTCTCCGGCATCGCCCAGGCTACGCACGCTGCGGGCGCCGCACTTATCGGCGGTGAGACCGCCGAACACCCAGGCTTGATGGGCGAGGACGACTTCGACATTGCGGGTGCTACCACCGGCGTCGTCGAAAAGGACGCGATGCTCGGGCCCGACCGCGTCAAGGTCGGTGACAAGCTGGT
Organism: Propionimicrobium lymphophilum DSM 4903; assembly: GCF_000423485.1. Taxonomy (GTDB): domain Bacteria; phylum Actinomycetota; class Actinomycetes; order Propionibacteriales; family Propionibacteriaceae; genus Propionimicrobium; species Propionimicrobium lymphophilum. The sequence continues at coordinate 107,150 of NZ_AUIB01000001.1, forward strand.
GGCTATGGCCTCCTCCGGCCTGCACTCCAACGGCTACTCCCTGGTTCGCGCAGTATTTGACGGCGTCAACCTTGATAAGGAATTCGACGAACTAGGCGGCACACTGGGCGACGAGCTGCTTACTCCGACTCGTGTTTACGCGCTGGACGTTCTGGCCCTGATCGAGGGCGTCGAGGTGCACGCCATGAGCCACGTAACTGGTGGGGGCCTTGCCTCAAACCTGGAGCGCGTGCTGCCCAAGGGAGTCGGCGCCAGGGTGGAGCGCGGAACCTGGGCGCTGCCCGCCATCTTCGAGCTGACCAAGTCCTACGGAAAGCTGAGCCGCGAGGACGTCGAAGCCACCCTCAACGTGGGCGTGGGCATGTTGGCTGCTGTTGCTGCGGAGCAGGCGGACCAGGCCGTCGAGCTGCTCGAAGGCCGCGGCATCGAGTCGTGGATTTGTGGCGAGATCGTCGAAGGTGAACGCGTCGAACTCGTTGGTGACTACAAGATCAGCTGAGCATAATTTTTCAAAAAATTTGTCCAACCCCTTAGATGGCGTTGGATACCTAGGCATGTATTGGGTACTCTAGGAACCACGAAAGATTTATCAGATTCCGCGGCATAGCCGCGAGGGACAAAGCGAGGAGGTCGACCCGATATGGGGCGCGGCCGACAAAAGGCAAAACAGACAAAGGTAGCCCGGAGCTTAAAGTACCGCTCCGTTGAACCCGATCTTGCCTCACTCGAGCGAGAACTACGAGGCGAAAAAGAACCGGTTGAGAACAGCTACGACGACGTACCTCCGCAGTACGCAGACATAGCAGCAAAGTACAACCGGTACTACGACGAGCACGATTCGTACGACGACTGAATCCGCCGGCAAAACCGCTAAGCAAATGTGGGTCCCAGACGATTTTTTGGAAGGCTTCGAGAAGCTTTCCTGGCCGATCGAAGGGGCGCAGTTTGCCGACGGCGAGCCGACGGATAATCCGTTGACGGCAACCTTGGTTAGGCGTAACGCGCCTAGCCAAGATCGTGCGGTCTTGTACATCCACGGCTGGAACGACTACTTCTTTCAGTCGTACATGGCCGATTTTTGGGCAGATCAGGGCTTCGATTTTTACGCCATCGACCTGCGTCGATATGGCCGTAACCTCACGCCTGGCCTGTTCGCGGGCTACATAACCGATCTGCACGATTACTTCACGGAGATCGACGACGCGTACGTGCGCATCCAGGACGAGGGACACTCGAAGATCACGCTGATGGGGCATTCCACCGGTGGTCTGATCGCGAGCCTTTGGGCGTCCGAGGCGCCGCACCTGCTAAATGGCTTGATCCTGAACTCGCCTTGGCTGGATATGGCAGGCACCGACATGCTCTGGTCTGCGCTTTCGCCGCTGGTTTCGTCGGTGGCTTTCTTGCAGCCGACGACGTCGCTGCAGATCACCGACTACGGCATCTATAGACGCACGTTACAAGAGACCGGTGACTGGGGTATCGACCCGAACTACAAGTCCAACGAGGCTTTCGTCGTGCGCTTCGGCTGGGGCAAAGCTATTCTAGCCGGCCACAAGGCCGTCTCGGAGGGGCTGAACATCGACACGCCCGTCCTTTCGATGATGAGCACTAAGTCGATGAGCCAGACGAAGGAATGGGATCCGGAATTTCTGCATGCAGACACCGTGCTGGACGTCGATAATCTGGCTCGGGCCTCAATAAATCTAGGGCAGCTGGTGACCATTTGCCGCATTCAGGATGGCATACACGATCTGGTCCTCTCGACGCTTCCCGTGCGGGAAAAAGTTTTCTCGCACATGAAACATTGGGCGAAAGCGTACCTTTAAAGCATAAAAATATCGGGTGCACGAACCTTGCTTCTGCTCGGTTCAATGCACCCGATAATTAGTTTTCGGTTAATTCAGCTCGCTTAATCCAGGCCGATGCTCTCCAAATTCCACGCCTTGACGTGCAGCTTGGTTTTGCCGGACTCTGAAACGATCCGTAGGCTTCGGTCGCCGTCGATGAATACCAGCGACGAGAAACCACCGGCTCTGACGCATGTGCCGTTGACGATGGTCGAGCGTGATTCCGTCGCGAAGTTGTAGCCGAGGCCAAAAATTTCCCAAAAAGCCAAAGTTTCGACTATCCTGGTCTAGTTGCAATGCGCAACGCGCCTATAGCTCAGTTGGTAGAGCAGTGGACTTTTAATCCATGGGTCCAGGGTTCGAGTCCCTGTGGGCGCACCGGCTTATGTTCTGACGCAAACCCCATCAGAACCTGGGTAGTTGCGGAAAACTATTTCGCCAGCTCGTCGAGCGTAATCCGCGTAAGCATATTTAATTTTCTTCCAGCTTGGCTTCACGTTAAGCCAAGCATGTGGCCCAAATCGGCTCGATTAAGCTTGAATCTCCCCTACGTAAGTTTTAAAAGTAGAAGTAGCTAAAGGTGCCAGCTGAGAACCTGTTTCGAGTGCTTTATTTGCCTACAGCTAGTTTTTGGGCGCGCTGAAAACTTACTCCAAGCAATTCACCTATATCTCTGTAGGGGAGTCCCCGCGAGTATAGTTCGGCTGCTGCATTAGCAAGTTTTTGACTCGCTTCCTTCTGGGCTTCTTCGGCATGGGCTCGCGTTTTTTAGCTTGTCTGGCCACTTCATGTAGCCGTTGAGTAACTAGATGATCGGTGTAATGGTTTGTCGCGTCTTTCTAAGTTTAAGGAAGCTTCATCGATGTTGGATTTTCCGTTTAGGTGAAGACGAGAAGGGCGGTAATTATATGCCACTCAAAGCTTGGCCACAGTAAATACACATCTAAGGGTGGCATAGTCTGACCAGAAAAATGCACGGTGACGTGCCTAACCCAACCAAAGGAAGAACGTGTCATTTGTAGGTCGCGCTTGGCGGTATGTCGCCAGAAAGAGAACAAAGTCGACAATTATCTTTTTGATTTTGTCAGTGCTATTCACAGCACTGATCACTGCTAACGCTGTTAGCAGTGCAGCCAATAAAAGCGGTGCAGAACTTACCGGGAAAGTTGCTCAAGGCTTTACGCTGTCGAACAACTACCAGACCAACATGGGCACTTCTCGTGGTGGCGGTGTCGTCAAAGCTGCCGACATCGAAAAAATCGCAAATGTGCCAGGTGTCGAGCGTCATGTTGAAAGGCAGAACGTTTTCGCAGACCTGGTCGATGCGAAAAACATTCGCCTCGACTCTAAAGACCTAGACCCAGACAAAGAAGAAAAAATTGGTAACGCAGTTCAGGTTTGGGGAACCTCCGATTCAGAGCTAGATAATAATTTCCGCAGCGGAACTATCAATTTGGTGGCGGGGCGTGGCCTAGTCGGTGGCGATAAAAATAAGTCGCTAATTCACGAGGACCTGGCTAAAGCTAACGGTCTAAAGATAGGCGATAAGCTGAAGCTCAAGGGCAATATTTATGACGCAGACAACGTCAAGCAGGCTACGCAAACCGTAGAAACCGAAATTGTTGGCATATTCAGCGGCAGCAACGACGGCAAAATCTCTGTGCGCTTCGAGCATTACGCGAATACGGTTTATACAGACCTGGAAACGTCTAGCCAGATTTATCAGTCCAGCCCATCGGACGCGAATTATCAGGACGCCACATTCTTTGTGGCCAAGGATGCAAAGTTTGACGATGTCGTTAAAAAAGCAGGCGAACAAAGCATCGACTGGAGCAAATTCCAGCTGGCAAATAGCAATCAGTACATGTCAGGAATTACCAACGCTGTGGATGCAGTCAGCTCAACGATGAATTCGGTGACGATCGCGACCGTTGTCTTTGCTGCAATAGTTCTTTCACTGGTGCTGATTTTGTGGCTCAATGACCGCAAGAAAGAAACCGGTGTGCTGCTATCGATCGGGACGAAGAAACTTGGCATAGTGGCGCAATATCTGGTGGAGCTCGTCATAACCGGCGTCTTCGCTTTCGCATTTGCCTGTCTGCTCTCGTCGGTGGTTGCCCAAGGTATTGGCAACTCTGTGCTGTCTTCGGTAAATGAATCCGCAAAACAGCAGTTGGGGTCAGGAATGAATCTGAGTGGCGGCATGGAATCTTCTGCAGCTGCAAAGACTCTTGACGATATATCCGTGGCGCTTGGTGCTCAGACCTTAATTCAGCCAGGATTGATTGGCGTTGGCGTGATTATCATTTGCGTCACGATCGTTTCTGCCGTGATGCTTCGTAAATCGCCGCGCGAATTGTTGGTGAATATCCGATGAGGAACCAATTAACCAAGCTCGCTTGGCTTTCGGTGCGCCGTAGGCCAACTCGAAGCCTGTTGCTTTTTGCGATCATGGCCGTGATCTTTACCGCACTAGTAGCGCAGGTCGGCGCCAGGAACGTGATGGCTGATGTCCGAGGAGCAATCAAGCAAAATGTCGGTGCTGGATTCAGCGCCCACGGCGAAAATCTCGCGCAAGCTGATGCGGATGAAATTGCTAAGCTCGCTGGGGTTAAACAAGCGAGTTACGAGAAACAACATTTGGTCGACGTCGAGGGCGCCAAACCAGTCACCGGTACTGGCGGTGTACAGCTAGATGCCGGCGGTGAGAGCAAAATGTTCCTAACTGGCCTATCTGATGTGATGCTGCGGCCAGAATTTGCCTCAAAGATTTATCGTCTTGAGTCCACCGTGGGCGAAATACCCGAGGATGGCGCGCTCGTACATAAAGATTTCGCCGACCAAAATGGCTTGCAGGTAGGCGACAAGATTCAGGTTGTAAATGACGGCAAGGCTCTGTCTTTGACGCTTACTGCGCTGTTTAGCGGTAAGAACGAAAATCGATCGGGGCTGCCATTTGAGGCCGCCGAAAACCAAATTTTCACCAATCTTGCCGCAGCTAACAGTCTTTCTGCCGATAAGAATTTGAGTGCCGCGAGATATTTGGTTGACCAACCAGACGACCTAGAAAACATCGTGACCGAAGCCCAAAAAATCAACCCAGGCCTGCAGATTGAAAGTAACGGACAACGGTTCAGCCCGGTTCTTGAATCTATCGCCAAGGTGGAAAAGATGCTTGGGGCTCTGGCAATCGGAGCAGGAGCGGTAGGAGTAGCTGTGCTCGGGCTGAGTCTGGTCTTTTGGCTGCGTGGACGGGTTGCAGAGATAGGTGTGATGCTTGCCTTGGGCAGATCGAAATTTAAGATATTCGCGCAGTTCGTCGCCGAGTTGTTCCTGCTATCGCTGCCAGCGAGTTTGCTGGCTGTGCTGATCGGTGGGGCGCTTAGTGGGCTGCTCGCCAAAAGGATCTTCGCTGTCGCTAATGTTCCGCAGCTGGCTGCCAGCGATGTTGGTTTGAAAGTCCTTCCCGTCGCTGCTGCATTGGGCGTGGGTTATTTAATTGCCTTTTTAATTTTGACTTGCGCTAGCGCAATAATTCTTCGCCAGTCGCCGAGGGCGATTCTGGCTAAAATGAGTTAGGAAAAAATATGTCTATTCTTCAGCTTGATAACGTCACATACGCCTTTAAAGGCACCACCTCAAGGATTCTTGATCAGGTAAATGCGTCCTTTGAAAAGGGTAAGTTTTACTCGATTCTGGGAGCCTCCGGGGCAGGCAAGTCCACTCTGTTGAGTCTGCTGGCTGGCCTTGATAGCCCGACAGAGGGACGGATCCTATTTGATGGCCGCGATATTGCCGAAAAAGGCTACAGCCATCACCGCAAGGAACAGATCTCTCTGGTTTTCCAAAATTACAACTTGATCGAGTACCTGACGCCGCTGGAAAATTTGCGTCTGGTCGATGGCAAAGCCAAACCGCAGACGCTTGAGGATCTTGGGTTATCTGCAGATCAGGCGAACCGCAATGTGCTTCAACTATCCGGTGGTCAGCAGCAGCGGGTGGCGATCGGTCGGGCGCTGGTTTCTAAGGCGCCGATCATTCTTGCTGACGAGCCAACTGGCAATCTGGATGAAGAGACAGCAGAGGACGTTACACAAATTCTGCGTAAAGCAGCCCATGACCAAGGGAAATGCGTCATCGTCGTCACCCACTCAAAACAGCTCGCTAATGACACTGACGTAAAACTAAGACTAAAAAAACGCAGACTTTATAAAGAAGATTAGCCGATTCAGGTTGTAGATTGCTGAACGGCATCTTCTAAGGTGAAGCAGTGTTAGGCGGCTCTCAGTAAACTCGATGACTAAAAAAATATTTTGCTGACAAAAAGAGTTTTTGGTCAACAATGAAGTCAATCTGATGATGCGTTTCTTGCTGATGGAGTGTCCAGCTGCCGTCGATAAGATTTTCGATGACCTAAGTGTTTCTGTGGACAGCCGTTATAAAAATCAGATGAACCTAGCCACTTAGAGCGTCGGCTCAATACGAGTCACGCTCTTGGCTTCGTTCCAATCGGGCACATACAGAATGTTCTCTTCGACGTGAACTATCGGGGTGTCCTTTAATCCACGGGTCCAGAGTCGAGTCCGCTATTCGAAGCGGGGCGAGAATCAGCCCGTAGGTGACTGTGGTTTCACAGCAGCTGTAGTTGATCAATAACTACCGTTTCGTTTCGACTTAGGGTGGCATAATTTCGCCCAACCCAGAGCAGTTTCAGATGTAAAGCTATCGATAGTACTGTAGCCTTACAAAGCTCGTCACAAATCTGGGGGTTTCGGTGCATAAAAAACTTTTTGGCGCAATCGGCGCAATAGTCCTTGTTCTTTTCACAATTATCGGGCCGGCAGGGGTCGTTTCTGCTGACGCCGCGACGCCATGGGACGAGATCGTGGCAAAAGCACAAGCATCCGGTGAGGTCGAGGCCGCCATTGACGGCGATGTGACTTTGGCCCCAGACTCTCCTCAACTGGTGGTGAAAGCGGGCAGCACTCTAACGCTGACCGGTGGCGGAACCGTCGTTGGTGCCGGAAAACCCGCAATCAAGGTTGAGAAGGGGGCGAAGCTGAACCTTAATGGTCCGTCCTTCACGAAAGCGCAGTTCTTGGTCGACGGCGAAATGAACTTCACCGCTGGCGCAATCAAAGACACCGCAGTTCGTGGCCCGGTGATCTTCGTTAATGGCGGAACGCTAACAATCGATGGCACTGCGGAATTCTCGGGCAACGACGTTTCGGGCACGGAAGGGGAGATCTCTCCAGAAGGCATAGAGAACGAAAAATATGCTCCTATCACGGCCTATGGCGGCACTGTAAATGTTAAAGGCGGAGTAATCGTCAGCAATAAAGGCGTCCTCAAAGGCGGTGCGATCGGGCTATGGGGTAACGCTGATAATCTTGCGAAGTTGAATATCTCCGGTGGTGAAATTTCAAAGAACCATGCTGAGCACCCTACGAAAAACGCTTTCGGCGGGGCAGTATTTGCTGAAAATGCTGCGATCAGCATAACTGGTGGCAAGATCTCGGAAAACTCAACAGAATATGGTGGCGGCCTGATGCAAATTGGCGGCACCTTCAAGATGAGCGACGGGGTGTTCAGCAAAAATAGCAACGGAGAGTACAACGGCCGTGGCGGTGGTTTGCTGCTAGATGGTGTTTCTACAGAAATTTCTGGCGGAAAATTTACTGAAAATACTGCTAATGGCTTTGGTGGTGGCTTAGTTATCCACGGTGGTGAGGCGACTATCAAAGGCGGAGTGCTGGAGGGAAACACTGCCCTTAAGTCTGGCGGCGGTGTGGCATTTTTAGGTGATGCCAAAGCCACTATTGAGGCGTTAAACGTCACTGGTAATTTCGCTAAAGGTTTCTGGGGCGGTGGCGGAATTTACAACGACGACAAGTCCACCCTGACCATGTTGAATACCGTTGTGAGCGGCAACCAGATAGCCGATAAGACTTTCCTGATAGGTGCGGGCGATCATCCGGTAAGTAAACAAGGCGGTGGTTTGTGGGACTGCCCACATGGTTCCACAGTTTTTAACATCACTAACGGTGTGGCGATTTTTGACAATAAAGCGCCGAACGCCGGCGAAGACAAATCTTATCTCGGTGCTGGTGACGATTTCCTTAGCGTCACGACGCATTTCTCTGGAACTCCAAAAGAGGGGCATCCGGTAAAAATATCTGAGCGGATGTTAGGTGGCGGAGAACGGTTCTGGTATCAGGACGGCTCGGCATATGGTGTTCATGGTAACTGGAGTGCAGAAAATCAGCTTCCGCGCTATATCACAGGTGGGGACAATAAAAGGGTTCCCTTTAATGAAGAAATTAATGAGAATAAGGCTTTTAAATCGGTACCTAGTATTGATGCCAAAGGCTTAGCAAATAAAATAGCCACAGTCCATATCGCTAATAACACTGTGGGTAACGATGTCTCGTTTTCGTCAGCTAGAGCTGGGCTAGGCATCAGCGGTGGAGGTATTACCAACAACGGCAAGTTGATCTTCGGCACCGCGGACACCTGGAAACTCAAGATTAAAAAAGCTTGGGATAGTGACGACCCGAATACGCGTCCTGAAGAGATCGATGTTGATGTTCTAGTCGGTAAGTTCAAGGTCGATCAGGTTCATCTCTCTAAAGACAACGGCTGGACTGCCGAGGTCCTGAACTTCCCGAACCCGGCTACGCTAATCGACGCGAGCACCGGCGAGAAGCTGCCCATCACTTTCAGAGAGTCGGGCGCTGACGGCTATGACCTCGCAGTTGTGGAAGAAGGAGACGACCAGGCCAAGGTCTACACCTTCAACCTCACTAACCGAAAGCTAGTTGAGGTACCTGTCGAGAAGGCCTGGGACGACTTCGATAACAAACACCAGTTGCGCCCCGAATCGATTGATGTTGAGCTCGTCGTTGACGGTAAGGCCTCCGGGCAGAAGCTGACGCTGAACGGTGACAACTCCTGGAAGGGTAAGTTCGAAAAGCTGCCTAAGTATAAAGACGGCAAGGAACTGGACTACTCGGTTCGAGAGGTCTCTGTCGAAAGCTACGAGAGCAAGGTCAGCGGGGACGCCAAGCACGGCTTTGTGATCACCAACAAGGTGATTGAGCCGACCCCTACGCCTACGCCGACGCCGACAACCCCGCCGACGTCGAAGAAGCCTAAGCTTCCTCGGACGGGTAACGCGGGTGAAATGTTCGCCATCACCGCGATTGGGCTAGCTGCTGCAGCGGCTATCGTGCTCAGGCGACGCGGACGCTAACTAAAAACTGTGGGGATGGGCGATGCTCGTCCCCACAAGTTGTTTATTGTGTTGCTTTTCATCCGTAGTCGGATGAAAAGCAACACAATAAATCGATTAACCGCGGGGAACCTTGTATTGGGCTGCCTGAGCCAAAGGCCTGATCGTCAGATGGCCCACCTGCCGCTGGTTGGTGACGTCACAAGCAACAGCTACGCCACCTCTCCTTGGCGAGCTTCGTTACCCTGTGGCACGCCTAGCCGCGCAAAAGACTTTGAAACCAGCCTTGGCTAAAGCTCGGGCAGTCGCCACCCCGATGCCGCTAGAAGCTCCAGTTACAACCGCCCTCTTCTCCACAATTCGATTGTTGTGCCTGGCGGAACCTTCTTGATCAACTACGACGAAAAGCTTCACGTCTGATATCCCGTAACAAATGCTCAAGCGCGAGCTTTGGCTTATTCCCATAGGATAAAAGGAGTCGTTTTGAAAAAATCTTAAGGAGCCGCAGTGCTGCAGATAATCGTTGCCCATGCGATTGCTGCGTTGCTTGCTCCGCTACTCATACGTTTACTGCATGGCAAGGCGTACCTGCTGTTGGCGCTCGTGCCCGCTGCCGGTGCGGTCTGGACAGCCATGCAAACCAGCAATGTGTTAGCGGGCAACTATCCGACGCAGCAATTTTCGTGGCTACCCGCGCTCGGTCTGGACATCACATTCAGGCTAGACACCCTGAGCTGGCTGATGGGGCTGATCGTGGGCGGGGTGGGCGCCCTCATCCTGGTCTACTGCAGCGGATACTTCGCACGCGACGCGCAAGCGATGGGCAGGTTCGCGGGCGTCTTCGTCGCATTCGCCGGCGCCATGTTCGGCCTGGTCACAACCGATAACACGCTGGCCTTGTATCTGTTTTGGGAGCTGACGACGGTGTTCAGCTACCTGCTGATCGGCCACTACCACGACCGTCAGGCTTCGCGTATCGCGGCTGCTCAGGCCATCACGGTGACGACGGCCGGCGGCCTGGCGATGTTGGCCGGTATCATCCTGCTGGGCGTTGCCCCGGGCGGTTCCTTCGCGCTCAGCGAGCTGGTTGCCTCAGCTGCCGACGGCACGCTGGTGGCCGAAAATGGTGTCGGTTTCTGCTCCGCCGCGGTGCTGTGCATTCTGTTCGGAGCGCTGACCAAATCCGCTCAGATTCCTTTCCATTTCTGGCTGCCCGCCGCGATGGCGGCGCCTACGCCGGTCAGTGCCTATCTGCACTCGTCCGCGATGGTGAAGGCCGGCGTCTACCTGATCGCCCGCTTAGCCCCCGGATTCTCGGACCTGGGAGTGTGGCGCTGGAGCATCCTAATCGCCGGGCTCGGCACGATGTTGCTCGGCGGTTACCGCGCGATGCGCCAGTTCGACCTGAAGCTGCTGCTCGCCTTCGGCACAGTCAGCCAGCTCGGCTTCATCATTCTCCTCGTCGGCTTCGGAGACAAGGCAGTGGCGCTTGGCGGCATCACTATGCTGCTGGCCCACGCACTGTTCAAGTCGACACTCTTCATGGTTGTTGGCACCATCGACCACGAGATCGGCACTCGAGACCTGCGCAGACTCTCCGGCCTGGCGAAAATCATGCCGGGCCTGATGGTCATCGCCATCCTGGCGGCCGCGTCGATGGCGGGTCTTCCGCCGACACTCGGCTACCTGGGTAAGGAGGCCTCGCTCGGCGCGCTCTTCGAGGCGGGCACGGTTGGCCAGGCGACGTTCATTGGCGTGGTCGTGGGCTCTATCCTGACGCTCGGATATTCGCTGCGTTTTCTGTGGGGTGCCTTCGTCGATACGCCCGGCATCAAACCGCAGAAGCCCCGAACCATCAGCTGGCTGCTGATCGCCCCGATGGCCTTGACGGCTCTCGGCTGCGTCTCGCTCAGCTTCATGGCTGGGCAGCTGCAAGAAATCCTGTCCGGTCATGCTGCCATATATGAAGGCAATGAGGGTCACTTGGCGCTATGGGCGGGAATTGGCCCGGCGCTGGGTGGAACCGTCGTCATCATCTGCGCAGGCATCTGGCTTTTCGTCGCTAACGGCAGGGCACTCTACGCGGAGGAGCAGCAGCCAATCATCGCCCGTTCCGAGGACCTGTACCGTGGCCTGATTCGTCGACTGAACACGTTCTCCGCAGACATCACCGCGATCGTCCAGCGCGGTTCGCTGCCCAGCTATCTGTCGACGATGTTCAACGTGATGATCGGCAGCGTGCTGCTCGTTCTCCTGCTTACGGCTCCGGTGATGCCAACGAAACTTAGGCTGTGGGACAGCCCCATCCAGGGCATAGTCTGCGCGCTTGCCAGCGTCGCCGCCATCTTCGTCGTGCGCGCCCGGCGACGCATGAAGGCCGTGCTCGTAATGGCGTTCATCGGCTACGCGATCGCTCTTGTCTTCGTGCTGCAGGGCGCCCCGGACTTGGCGCTCACCCAGGTTGTGGTCGAGTCCGTCAGCCTGGTGGTCTTCGTGCTGGTGCTGCGCCGCCTACCAAAATACTTCTCCGATCGGCCCTGGACGACGTCGCGCATCTCGCGAATTCTGTTGGGCACCATCGTCGGTGTGGCGACGGCGCTGCTCGGCTGGTTTGCCGCGTCCGCCCGAATCCACGAGCCGGTGACCGTCGACTATCCGGCTGAGGTCTACGAATACGGCTACGGCCTAAACATCGTGAACGTGACGCTCGTCGACACTCGAGCCTGGGACACCGTCGGCGAGATTTCCGTACTGCTGGCCGCCACCACCGGCGTTATCAGTCTGATTTTCCTGCGGATGCGCCCTAGGCAAGATCTGCGCTCCAACCTGGCCAAAGCCGTGCACTCCAAGAAGATTTGGTCAGCCGGACAAACCGATAAGGTTGCAGCCCTCGCCATGCCCCGTCGCAGGCCGAGCGCCAGGCGCGGACGCGTCTGGTTGGCAGGTTCGCTGACGCTGGCTAGGGTTCGTCGTTCCCTGATCTTCGAAATAGGGGCAAGGCTCATCTTCTTCCCGCTGATGATATTCAGCCTCTATCTGCTGATGGCAGGGCACAACGCGCCAGGCGGCGGGTTCGCCGGCGGTATGGTAGCTGGCATCGCGTTGGTGATTCGCTACCTGGCCGGAGGCCGCTACGAACTGCGATTGGCTTCCCGAGGGAACCGCTCGGGTATTTTCCTCGGCGGGGGCATGACGATCGCAACGGTAGCCGCGCTGGCTCCAGTCTTGTTCGGCGGCACGGTGTTGCAGACCACCGTCTTCGACTTTCAGCTTCCGCTGTGGGGCAACGCGCACATCACGACGGCGCTGTTCTTCGATATTGGCGTCTACCTGATCGTCATCGGTATGGTCGCCGGAGTGCTCGCAAGCTTAGGTGGCGAGATCGACCGCCAAGCAGAGGAGCAGGGCGTGCGACCCAGGGAAGTTGCCTTCGACAACCCGAACAAGCTCGAATCCGAGACCATCGATCTCGTCGATCTGCGCGAGAGTGTGGCTGCCGTCACCGACGAGAAAGCCGCGAAGATCGGGGAGGAAAAATGATAGATACAACCCCGTCTTTAGCGCTTTTGGTGCTGGTCGCCGTGTTGGTAGGAACGGGCGTGACGCTGGTGCTGGAACGTTCGCTTTCGCGCGTGGCAATCGGCGCTTGCCTGCTCACCTACGGCGTAAACGTGATGATCTTGATGGCTGGCGGCCGAGCCGGCGGCCCCCCGATCATCGGTCAGACTGAGGTCGAGGACATGTCCGATCCGCTTCCGCAGGCCATGGTGCTGACGTCCATCGTCATTGGCTTGGCGCTGACGGCCTTCATGCTTGCGATGAGCTACCGCACCTGGCAGCTTAACGGCAACGACGAGGTGCAGGACGACCGCGAGGATCGTCGAATCGCCCTCGCCGCCAACCACGATCGCATCAACGCCCGCACCACCGATGACATCGGTGAGACCACCGCCGAGCGTGCCGACGACTTCTACGACGAGACGTCCGCCGCCGGTAACCACGAGATGCCGGCCAGAGTTAAGGCGAAAGAAAAAGAGAAGGAGAGGCGCGAGAATGCCGATCCGCTCGAAGACCCGAAGGGAGGCGTCCGATGAACTGGGTGCTAGCTCTTCCCGTCCTGGTGCCGTTCGTCGGTGCCGCGATCTCCCTGCTGCTGCCGCGCAACTACCGCGTGCAGCGGGTGGTTGGCATGAGCTCGTTGGGCATCGTGCTGGCCGCTTCGGTCGTGATTCTCTGGCATTCGCGGCTCGGCCCGTTCGTGCTTGACGTCGGTGGCTGGGCCGCCCCGGTCGGTATCAGCCTGGTCGCGGACAGGCTGTCGGCCTTGATGCTGCTGGTCAGCGTGTTCGTGACGCTGTGCGTCATGATCTATTCGTCATCCGAGGTCTTCGAGGACGACCGCGTCCCGCTTTCGGTTTTCTACCCGACGTTCCTGATTCTTTCCGCGGGAGTGTCTAACTCGTTCCTCACCGGTGACCTGTTTAACCTGTACGTCGGATTCGAGATTTTACTGGTTTCCAGTTTCGTGTTGATCATGCTTGGCGGCACCCGAGACCGGCTGCGTTCTGGAACCGTCTACGTGGTCGTCTCGATGATCAGCTCGTCGATTTTCCTGATCGCCCTGGCCATGGTTTACGCGGCCACGGGCACGGTCAACATGGCTCAGTTGGCCATCCGCCTGCCGCAGATCGACTCTGGAACGGCACAGTTGATTCAGGTGATGCTGCTGGTTGCGTTTGGCGTCAAGGCCGCGGTTTTCCCGTTGTCGGCCTGGCTGCCTGACTCTTACCCGACGGCCCCGGCCCCGGTCACGGCCGTGTTCGCTGGCCTGCTCACCAAGGTCGGCATTTACGCCATCATCCGCACGCAAACGATCCTGTTCGGCGACTCGAAGCTGAATCCTTGGCTGCTCGGCATCGGCCTGTTGACGATGATCGTCGGCATTTTGGGCGCCGTCGCGCAGGACGACATCAAACGTCTGCTCAGCTTTACGCTGGTCAGCCACATCGGTTTCATGCTATGGGGTCTCGGCACGGGCACGGTCGACGGCATTTGCGCCGCGATCTTCTACACCGCCCACCACATTATTGTGCAGACCGCGCTGTTCTTGGTTTCCGGAATCATGGAGCGCATGGGCGGCACGACGTCTCTGGTTCGCCTGGGCGGCCTGTTGAAGGCGTGGCCGCTACTGGCGGTTCTGTTCTTGGTGCCCGCGTTCAACCTTGCCGGCATCCCGCCGATGTCTGGCTTTTTGGGCAAGATCGGATTGATCAAGGCCTCGGCCCAGGTCGGCACCCCGACGCATTACCTGATGATCGCGGGCGGTTTGGTCTCGAGCCTGTTGACGCTATTCGCCTTGGCCCGAGCCTGGAACATGTCGTTCTGGCAGCCGCTCTCCGATGACGCGCCGCCGCTCGCCGACAAGATCACGGTGCCGTGGGTGATGCCGTTCGCCACCGGACTGTTGGTTGTCGGTTCGCTGGCGCTGACGGTATTCGCAGCTCCGCTGTATAGCTTCACGACGAATGCCGCTGAGAACCTGACCCAGCGCAACCCATACGTTCGAACGGTTCTGCCCGACTACCAGCGGGGTTCGGGGCAGTCGCAAGATAGCGTCGACGGCCCGGCCCCCGCAGTGACGGCTACAGCGCCGATCAAGAAGCCGAGTGCCTCGCCGACGCCGAGCACTGACGAAACGCGGACTCCGCAGCCGTCGGCGGCTCCCGCAACTCCAATGCAGCCCACGCCCAAGGCTTCGGCCACCACGACAAGGGGTGATGAGTGATGGAACAAGAATCCAAAACCACCGGCACGCTGAAGGCGATCACGCCGCCTAGGCTGCCTAGCTTGAAGGATCCCGGTGCAAGCCTCTTCCACCTGGTTTGGTTGACTCTGATCTGGGCTCTGCTGTGGGGCGATTTTAGTTTCAAGACGCTGTTCGGTGGCCTGATTATGACGCTGCTCGTCATGTACGCGCTGCCGATGCACCGGGCGACCAACGAGAAAATCACGGTTCGCCCCATCGCGTTAGCAAGGCTAATCGTCGTCTTCCTCCTTGACGTGGTTAAGGCGTCCGCGCAAATCACCTACGCGATCCTCACCCGCAAGAAGCTCGAGGCCGCCATCATCCGAGTCCACACCAGGGCAGAATCTGACATTTTCCTGGCCGTCACCAGCGGGTTCACCGCGATGGTGCCGGGCTCGATCGTTATTGACGCACACCGCATGACCGGCATGATGTATGTGCACGTCTTCGACGTCTCTGGTGAAGACGGGCTACAAAAAGCTCACGACACGGTCATAGAGCAGGAGGAGAGGATCCTGCGCGCGCTGGCCAGCGACCAGGTGCTGATTGAGGCGGGTTACGTGCCGAGCGGTTCGATGCGTGCGGGCAGGTTGGAGAAGTCGGCTAAGGACTCGTACGTGCCGCTGAACAGCAAGGAGGCCAGCCGATGATTTATCTGCTCTGGGCGGCCCTGATCATTCTGGGCATCGCTATGGCTCTCGTGCTGATCGCGGTGCTTCGCGGTCCGACGGTCATGGAGCGTGCGATTTCGCTCGACGTGCTGACCAGCGCCATCATCTGCACTTCCGTCGTGATCATGGTCATTCACGGCCGCACCGACCTGACCGTGCTGGTGGCGGTGCTGGCGGCGGTGGGCTTCGTTTCGTCGACGGTGATTGCGCGCTTCGCTCCCGTCGAACGCAAGGAGGAGACGATGTCCCAGGCTGCCGTGATCGGCAAGATGAAGGAGGAGGGTGAGGATGCTTAGCATTTCAGTAATCGCCAAGGGCATCGGCGTCGTACTGGTTTTTCTCGGCGCACTGCTCACGCTGATCACCGCCATTGGTCTGCTCGCGCTTCCCGATCTGCTGGCCAGGATGCACGCCGCCACGAAGCCGCAGGTGCTCGGCCTCATGCTGCTTAGCGTTGGAGGTTCGCTGGTCCTGCAGTCCGCCTCTGTCGCCGGCATTCTGATCTTGATGGTGATTTTTCAGCTCATCACCGCGCCGATTTCCGCGCACATGCTCAGCAACGCGGCGTTCAAGGCCGGCCGCGCGAAGTCTGACGTGCTGGTTGTGGACGAGTTCAGCGAGGACATCGCCCACGCTCAGGAATACGCAAAAACCCAGCAGAAGCGCTAGCCTCTGCCGGGTTTTAGCCAGCTAAAAACTTAGGACTGGTTGAACTTTTCCCACAGCTCGTCGGCAGGGTTCTTGCCGTACGGGCCCTCGGTGGGCACTGGGGAAGCCAGGAACACTCGCTCGTCCTCGGGGCGGGCCTGCTTGGCGGCCTCCTCGCGGGCGTCCTCGGAAACCTCGTACGGGCCTAAAGCCAGCACCGGAGACGGGACGAAACCGCGTCGCGACCTGTCGATCGGAGCCTTCCATGGCTGCACCTGGCTCGGGGCCTCATCTACCTCTTCCTCGTCGGGTAATCCGCGCTGCGGGCCTGCGAAGCTTGGGCCGTAATCCTCCGGGTCGACGCCGTCGCCCGCCTGACCGCTCACGGTCCAGGGCTGGCTGGCAGGCAGAATCTCGTCGTCGGTCTTGGTCTGGACATCGAAGCCGTAGTAGCCGTAAAGCTCGGCCTCTTTGGCGGAATCCAGGTGACGGTCAGGATCGTCGTTCGGGGCGTCCTCCACGAAGCTTTTTTCGTAGGGAACCTGGATCTCGTCTGGACTGATGATCGCGCGTTCTAGCGGAACGAAAGTTTCCTTGGAACCGAAGATTCCGGTCTTCACCGTCACCCAGGTTGGCAGGCCAGTGTTGTCGTCAAGGTAGACCTGCTCGACCTTACCGATTCGGTCGTTGTTTTGATCTACAACTTTGGCGTCAAACAGGTGTTCGTAGCGGTGTCCCTGGTTATTATCTGTCATCGCGGCGATCCTTTCGCATATTCAATATCAAATACTAAAGCCAACTAGGCCAAAGCGCACGCCGATACGCCGGCTTGGAGCCCAGTTCGCACTCCTTAGCGGTCCTTCGGTTCGTCGACGTCGTTGCTGGGGCCGCCATTGCGGAGCAGCCTGACCGTCGGCCAGCGGCGGGTGTGGTCGAGGACGAAACGCAGCTGGTCTTTGTGCATCACGAGCGCGGTGATCGCGAGGGTGGCCAAGCCGACGCAGATGACGCCAAACCAGATCGTCCATTCCGGGCCGAGCGCGTCGCCGAGCCAGCCGACTAACGGGGAGACCAGCGGAGCGACGCCCATGATCATCAGGTTCCACAGCGCCAGCATGCGCCCTCGCATCACTGGCGATGACGCGGTCTGGACGAGCGTGTTGCCCGTCACCAGCGCGGTGATGGTGAACAACCCGATCGGCGCCTGCAGCAGCGCGAAGATCAGGTAGCTGGTTTTGATCGCGGCCAGTGCCGAGAAGACGGTGTAGCCGGCCATGCCGATCAGCACGTATCGGAGCCTGCCGCGCCCCCTTCGGGCCGCAGCCAGCGCTGCGATGAGCGCGCCCGCGCCCATGATTGAGCCGAGCGCCCCGAATTCTCCGGCGCCCTTGCCGTAAAGCGCGGTTGACATGACGGCGTTGGAGATTTGGAAGTTGAAGCCCAGGCCGCCGATCGCGAAGCCGCAGGCCAGCACGACGATGATGTCCGGGCGGCGACGCACGTAGCGCAGACCCGCGATGATGCCTCTGTCTGCCTGCTGAGCCTTCGCTGGCGTCATCTTCTTGGCGTCCAAAAGCAGTAGGCAGATGAACATGCAGACGTAGCTGGCGGTGCCGATGAAGAACACCTGTCCGGTGCCCACGATGGCGATCAGCAAGCCAGCGATGCCTGGGCCAATCAGACGGGCGGAGTTGAACGACGTTGAGTTAAGTGCGATGGCATTGGCTAGCTGATGGCTGGGGACGATCTCGCTGACCATCGATTGCCTGGCCGGGTTGTCGAAAGTAATGGTGATGCCGTCTATGAAGGCAATCAGGTAGATCATCCAAAGCTGCGCGTTGCCGGTCACCACTAGTGTGCCAACCAACGCCGTCGAAATAGCGCCCTCCACCTGCATGACTAGCAGCAGCTTTCGTTTGTCGAAGCGATCGGCCGCTGCTCCACCGAATTGGTTAAGAATCAGGTTCGGGATGAAAGTGACGGCGGTCAAAAAGCCCAACGCGGCCGCCGAATTGTCCGTGAGGATGACCAGCACTAACCAAGACTGCGCGGTCCTAACCATCCAGTTACCGATGTTGCTGGCCAACGAACCGGTGAACCAGATTCGGTAGTTTATGATCGCAAGCGAGCTGAACATCTTGCGCATCGCTCACCTCGATTGTTGATTGATTTATAGGCTTCTCAGAAAATCTGGATCGTCGTCCGGGGCGCCGTAGCGCGGACCTCTGTTCGACGGGGGGTGGCCGTAGCGAGGGCGACCGAAGAATAGCCAGCAGAATGGGCCCAGGACGGGCGCCATGATGACGAACACGGCCCAAAGCCATTTGGGCATGACGCGAACTTTGCCAGCGGGTGCTTGCGCTACCTCGACGGTGCAGTAGATGGTCAACGCCACGACTGCAATCAGCAAAATTACTCGGGCCATGCAGATAGTCTATCGACCCGCGCAACACTATCGCCACCAACCTAAGATGAAGTGTGTGCTTGAAGTCACCGCTGCCGACCAACTATTAACCCGACTGCCCGATGCGCTGGCGGGGGAAGCCTCGCTGGCCCCGCTGGCTGCCGGGCAAACCCCGCCGGAAGCGCTGTTGCTCGACGAACCCATCGACGACGATATCGCGGTGGTGGTCACCACCTCGGGCAGCACGGGCACGCCGAAGGGCGTTGAGTTGAGCGCCGCAGCGCTGCTGGTCTCGGCAGAGGCCACCCGAAAGGCGCTCGGTTCGTTCACCTGGACGTGTGTGCTGCCAACCAGCTACGTCGCCGGTTTGATGGTTTTGGTTCGGGGGCTGGCCGACCGCGAGCACGGAGGGGGAGGGGTCCGATTCGCATCGAAGGACCTATCCGATCTGGCTCCGGACCCTAACTTCCCGAACGCCATCTCCATCGTTCCGACTCAACTGGAGCGGGCGATCCGTGACGCACGGGTGGCCGAGACCCTTGCCCGCTACGAACAGGTGCTGGTCGGCGGCGCCGCGCTTCGCGCCCAGACCCTTGAGGCTGCAGCTGATTTAGGCATCACTGTAACCCGCACGTACGGCATGTCTGAGACCTGTGGGGGCATGGTCTACGATGGGCGTCCGCTCCCCGGGGTCGAGGTGTTGATCGACGAAGGACGGGTGCGGCTGAAGACGCCGAGCGCGTTCAGCCGTTATCGCGGGCTGCCGGAGCTGACCGCGCAAGTGCTCGAGGGGAACATAGTCACCACGAACGATCGTGGGCGTTTCGTCGATGGGCAATTGGAACTATTGGGGCGCTTCGATGACGTCGTAATAAGCGGGGGAGTGAATGTGGACCTCGCCGCGGCACAAGCCGTTGTGGACGAGCTGAGTGCCCAGCCAGCGGTTCTATTTGGGGTGCCCGACGACGAGTGGGGAACAAAAATCCTCATCGCCGATGAGGCCGCCCGGCCGATCGATTGGTGGCGTCAGGAGCTCTCCGGGCGGCTGCAGAAGGCCGCGCTGCCCAAGCAGGTGCTCGCCGGCGCGCTGTCCCGGACTTCATCGGGCAAGGTGGACTTTGCGGCCCTCCGTGAGCGGGCAAATTAATTTTGTCAGTGCGAAGTGGCATGATCTTAAGCAGTTGATTTTTGGAGGGAACGTTGGCTACTGCTGCTGAATGGATCGAGGGCGCCAGGCTACGCACGCTGCCTGCGTCGGTGGCTCCCGTGCTGATGGGTGCGGCTGTTGCGGCTAGCGTCGGGCACCTTTCGTGGCTTCGCACTGTGCTCGCCGCGCTGGTTGCGCTGGCGCTGCAGGTGGCAGTGAATTTCTCCAACGATTATTCCGACGGAGTGCGTGGCACCGACGAGGTGCGTGTCGGCCCGCAGCGGCTGATCGGCTCTGGAGCTGCGACACCCAAACAGGTGCTGCGCGCCGCAATCTACTGTTATCTTTTCGCCTGCGTCGCCGGCCTGGTGCTGGTGGCTCTGAGCGGTGCCTGGTGGCTGCTGGCGGTCGGTGTCGCCTGCGTGCTGGCAGCATGGTTCTACACGGGCGGCAAACATCCCTACGGCTACATGGGCCTGGGCGAGGTTTTCGTCTTCATCTTCTTCGGGCTGGTGGCAACAGCGGGAACCACCTACACGCAGGTTGGGTCGGTGCCCGCTGCCGCCTGGGCCGGCTCTGTGGTCATGGGGCTGTTGGCCTGCGCGGTGCTGGTTTGTAATAACGTGCGCGATCTGCCGCGCGACGCGCAATCCGGCAAGATCACGCTTTCCGTGCGCCTGGGGGATCGCGGCTCGAGGCTCTTCTACGTTGCTCTGGTGATTTTCGCGCTGGTCGCGCTGGGAGTCGTGGTTGCCGCCACCTCGCCGTGGGCCCTCATCGGGCTATTCATTCCTGGCATTCTGCTGCCTGCCTGCCGTCAGATAATGGCGGGAACGACCGGCATGGAGTTAGTGAAGGTGCTCAAGAGGACGAGCGTCGCCGAGCTGACCGCCGGTGCTGGCGTCTTCATCGGCGTGCTGATCGCGATGGTGATATAGTTGCGCGTCCACGTTTTTTCAATTCCGTTACGCAACACCTTCCGGGGCATCAACGTTCGCGAGGGCGTGCTTATCGAGGCCGATGGCAAGTGGGCCGAATGGAGCCCGTTCGTCGAATACGACGACGAAATTGCAGCCCGCTGGCTGCGCGGAACTTTAGATCAACTGACCGAGAACCGCACCCCGGTTCGCGATCGGGTGAGCGTTAACGTGACGATTCCCGAGGTGAGCCCGGATACGGCGTACGAGCTGGTCACCACTTCCGGGTGCAAGACCGCGAAGGTCAAGGTAGCCGGTTTGTCTAGCCTTACCGAGGACGCCGAGCGCGTCCGGGCGGTCCGCCAGGCGATCGGGCCGCAGGGCCATGTCAGGGTTGATGCCAATGGTTCTTGGAGTCTCGAAGAGGCCTTTGAAGCGCTGGAGATCCTGGGCGAGGTGGGGCTCGAATATGCCGAGCAGCCCTGCGCGAGCGTCGAGGATCTAGCTCGGCTACGCAAGGAGCTGGCAAAGAGTGGCTTAGCTGTGTCGATTGCGGCGGACGAGTCGATCCGCCGAGCCGAGGACCCGCTTCGGGTAGCCGCCCTGGACGCGGCTGATGTTGTCGTGTTGAAGGTGCAGCCGCTGGGCGGCACCGCCAAAGTTCTGGAGCTGGCCGAGCAGCTGGCTCCGCGCAAGGTGGTAATTAGTTCTGCGCTCGAGACTTCCGTCGGTATTCACGCCAGCCTGAAAGCGGCTTGCGAACTGCCCGATGCGCCGCTTGCCTGTGGCATCAATACTGTTCGGCTGTTCACCGGTGACGTCGTCCGGAACCCTCTGATCGCCAAGGACGGCGAGCTTGTGTTGGGAGAGACCCCGACGCCCACGGATGAGCTACTGGAAGAGTTCGCCGCCCCCAAGCCTAGGGCTCGGTGGTGGAAGGATCGCCTGCAGCGCTGCCGCGAACGGATTAAGGAGCAAGCGTGAGTTCCTGGGGGCTCAGCCAACACGTCCTGGCCAACTTGATCGCGTCAGGAGTGCGCGATTTCGTGCTCTGCCCGGGCTCGCGTAACACACCTCTTTCTCTGACGCTCGTGCGCTGCGCCCGCGAGGGGCTGGTCAACCTGCACAGACGCATGGATGAGCGGGCTGCGGGCTTTCTGGGGCTCGGTGTGGCGAAGGTGACGGGTGCTTGCGCGCTCGTCGTTACCTCCGGCAGCGCGGTGGGTAATCTGCTGCCTGCTGTCATGGAGGCCCACGCCAGCGGGGTCTGCCTGATCGTGATCTCGGCCGATCGACCGGCCACCCTGCAGGCTTCGCGCAGCAACCAGACCACCAGCCAGTCGGGAATCTTCGGCGCGCACTGCGTGCACACCGCCAATCTCTATTCCAACGACGATTCTCCTGCCGCCTGGGCCAGCCAGACGCGTCGAGCCGTGGTTGCCGGGCTCGGGCTGCGCACCTGCCGCCCTGGGCCGGTGCAGATTAATCTTGGCCTCGACACGCCTTTGACGCCGGAGGAGGGCCCCGGCCTGGCAGCGCTCGTCGCCAGCGCAGATTTTTCACTGCCTGCCTCGCGCGATCCCCATCTCGAGGATCTCGAGTACGTGCCCGGCACGGTGGTGCTTGCCGCCGATGCCTCTGCCGACGTCGGAGCCGCGGCCGCACAGGTCGCTGAAAAAGCATGCCTGCCGTTGCTAGCGGAACCGAGCAGTAACGCCAGGCATAGCTCAAATGCTATTTGGAACTATGTTCCGCAGTTGGCCTCAGGCCGCATCGACGAGATCAATCGGGTGCTCGTTTACGGTCACCCCACGCTTTCAAGGTCGGTTGCGAAGTTACTTTCCAGCGCAGATCAGGTGATCGCGGTGGGGCAGTTCGCCGATTGGCCAGATCCTGGCCTGACAGTCACCGGCGTAGTCGACGCGGTTCGCGTCGAGCCGGATAAGTCCGATTGGCTGTGCAGCTGGCAGAGCCCCGAGCCACAGCCCGAACGCGAGTTAAGCGGCACTTCCGCGGTCGCACAATTTTTGAGCCACGCGGGCCAGAACATCTTCTTCGGGTCGTCAAACTCGATCCGCTACGCGGATAACTGCGCCAATTGGCCCAAAGGAACTTGCTACGCTAACCGCGGTCTGGCCGGTATCGACGGTGCAATCGCAACCGCAGCGGGCATCGCGCTAGCTTCCGGAAAGCCGACGAGTGCGCTCATGGGTGATCTGACCTTCCTCTACGACGCTGGCGCCCTGCTGATCCCGGCGGGCCAGCCCCAGCCAGACTTGCGCGTCGTAGTTCTAGACGACGACGGCGGCGCCATCTTCCGTTCTCTCGAGGTGGGCGCGGCCGAGTTCGCCGACGACTTCACCCAGGCATTCGGGATGCCCCACGGCCACGATCTCGCTGAGATCGCTCGTGGCTACGGCGTCGACGCGCAAAAAGTGGCTACCTTAGACGGGTTGAATAGCGCGCTTTCCAAGCCGATCGATGGCTTGAGCGTCGTCGTGGCGGCTATGCCTCCGGTTGCTTAGCTTTTCCCGCCTCTACCTCGTAAGAGTCCCCGTAGTTCTCGTTTAGCCAGTCGCGTAGCGCGAGCGTGGCGCGGGTGTCGTCTTCGTTGTATTCCAGCAGGCGCACCCGGTAGTGCTCGCGGGTTTTTACGTCGGCTGCGCTCACTGCCATGTCGAACCAACTCTGCGAGTTCAACCCGCTGGGGCTTTCGTCGCGCCAGTGGAAGCCGACGGGCCCGGTGGCCACCGCCTTCAGGCCGAGGCCGTGCGCGCCGAAAAAGTTTTTGTTCATCACCGCGAACAGGTCGAAGAAGCGATTGCGCATGATGCGAACCAGCTTTTTGACCTTCGGGTCGTCGATGCGCTTGGCAACTCTCTTGATGTGGGTGCGCTCGTAGTCGGAGTAGTGGTAGACGAACGAGCCGGGGTGTGCCATCAGGAAGTCGTACAGCCAGGTCAGCGCCTCTGCGGCGAGTTTCGCCTCGGACGCGTCCGTCATATTTTCGAAGGACGCGAAACTGACGTAGTGGCTCTGCGGCTTTGGCGCCTTGCGATCGGTCACCAGGATGCCCCAAAGGTAGATTTTGTCTTCGATGTTTGATTCGATATCCAGGTCTAGCTCGTAGCGGCTGTGCGGTAGTTCGATCGGCCCCTCCGAAGTGCGCTCCAGCTCCACACCCGTCATCATCATCTTGGCGCGTTTTCGTGCCCGCCTTAGCCGCTCGTCTGGGTGGGGACGGTGCTGCACGTTGGGCAAGTATTCGTCGCGCAACACCACTTCGCTGGCGTTTGCCAGATCTTCGATGGTGTTGATGCCAAGCGCGCGCAGCGTGCTGACCTCGCGGGCGTCCAGCGGAGCCTTCTCGATGCGCAGGCTCAGGTCTGCCTTCGGCTGTTGCTGGGCGCAGACCGGCCACCACCTGCATGTCTCACATTCCTCGATGACGATCGGTGACACCATTCGCTTGCCTGTCATCGCTGACTTCGCAACCTTGGTTCGGAAATTGAATTCGTGTTCGTAGCGAGACAGCGCGGTGTGGTAGCGGAACCTTGGATACGGCCTTCTGGAGAAGGTGCGGATCTTCTGCGTGTCGAGGCTGGCCCACGAAATGACAAGCCCGTTCATGGTGGTCCAACTGTGGTTTCCTTGCAGCCTCAGGCTGCCACCCTTTTCGACGAAGCGGTCGCTGCCGACCACGCCGCCCATCGGCAGGCCAGCCCAGCCGAGCTTCTCTATCATCCGCCAATAGTGCGCCAGCTCGAGCAGATCGGCCTCGCGGTTGTAGCGGAACTGGGCGCCCGGCGCCAGCACGATGTTCTTGACGCCCGGCTCAGACAGGTAGTTGATGCGGGTGGGTCTGGGGTTGTCGTTGCGCTCGAGCACCCGGTGGTTGCGGACGATCGCAGGCGCATACCTGGGTTTGCCGTCCTCTTGGTCGACGCAGCGCACCAGCATGTCGGGGCTGCCCATGCGGTGATCTTCTTCGTCGTAGGGCAGCTCGGGCGTGATGATGATCTGCTGGCCGGATTCGGCTGCTAGCTTCGTCGCCTGCAGGCGTAGGGCGTGGTTGGTCATCGTCAGGTTGCGCAGGTCCGCAACGTCCTTTTGTAGGGCAAGGACGTCTAGCACCGCGGTCTTGAATTCCTGGGCGTTTTTGCGGATCATCTCGAGCATCTTCGGGTCTGCGCGCCCGGGAGCCTCCACGTCCTCACCAGGCAGGGGCGTGTTCGGGTCGTACTCGTTCTGCACCTTCACCGGGCAGCTGCCAGCGGCCCGGGGTGGGAGCATGAAGTTTTCGTCTTGGTGAATCAAAGTTTCCAACCGCGGTGCAGGGCGACGATGCCGCCGGTCAGGTTCTTCCACTGCACGTCGGCCCAGCCTGCCTCGCGCATCAGCTTGGTCAGCCCCTGTTGATCCGGCCAGTTGATGATGGATTCCACCAGGTAGTCGTATGCGACGTCGTTGCTGCTGAACCGCTCCAGCGCTGGCATCACGCTGGACAGGTACCAGTGGTAAAGCATGCGGAAGGGCTTCCAGGTTGGCGTGGAGAACTCGGCGATAACCACTCGACCGCCGG
Source organism: Propionimicrobium lymphophilum DSM 4903 (assembly GCF_000423485.1). Lineage (GTDB taxonomy): Bacteria > Actinomycetota > Actinomycetes > Propionibacteriales > Propionibacteriaceae > Propionimicrobium > Propionimicrobium lymphophilum. The sequence goes on from NZ_AUIB01000001.1 coordinate 132,406, forward strand.
GTTTGGTGACGCGCAGCATCTCTTTGAGCGCCGCAGCTGTGTCTTGCACGTTTCGCAGGCCGTAGCTGATGGTGACGGCGTCGAAAGAATCGTCTTTGTAGGGCAGCTGAAGTGCGTTGCCGGCCACGAATGTTACCTCGGGGAAGCGGCGCTTGCCCTCTGAAAGCATGCCCAGCGAAATATCTGTGGGTAGCACCTCGGCGCCCTTGTTGCGGATCGCTTGCGACGACATGCCCGTGCCGCCGGCTAGGTCTAACACCAGATGCGACGAGTTGGGGTCAATGGCCTTGACCGTCTCGCGACGCCAGCGCCTGACTTGGCCAAAGCTCATCAGATCATTCATCAGGTCGTAGCGCCGGGCTACGCCGTCGAACATCGCGGCTACTTCTGCCGTCTTCTTACCTAGATCTGCTCGGGTTGACACTCTATAAAGGTTGCCACAAATTATTTCCTTGTACCTGCTCAAACGCTCAGATCTTTTGCACCCGGTGCTATCGGTGTTGGCAGGTTTGGTGATTGGGGCAAGAATAGGCACATGGCCAAGCGAGAATTGGTGTTGAAAGTCACCGACCTAACAAAGAAGTACGGCGATCACATCATCGTCGACGGTTTCAACCTGAAAGTTCACTCCGGCGAGGCGGTTGCCCTGACCGGCCGCAACGGTTCGGGCAAGTCGACGATTCTGCGTTGCCTGATCGGCGCCGACCGTCCCAGCGACGGGCGAGTGGAGCTCTTCGGTAACAAGGTGAACGAGGCGGACGCGCAGTTCCGCCAAGACGTCGCCACCGTCGTTGACGATCTGGACTTCTTCCCGGACCTCTCGGTGGTGGAACACCTGGACCTCCTGGCCAGGGCCCACGGGCTGGAGGACCCGGACGATCTGGTGGATTCCGTGCTGGAGGAGGTCAACCTCGTCCCGCAGTCCAGCCAGTTGCCGGGCACGTTGTCTAGCGGCCAGCGTCGCAGGTTGGCGCTCGCCACCGCGTTTGTCCGTCCCAAAAAGCTGCTGGTTCTCGACGAGCCGGAGCAGCGTCTGGATGTCGAGGGCGTCGCCTGGCTCGGCCAACGTTTGAAGCATGAGGTTTCCAAGGGCCTTGCGGTCGTCATGGCTAGCCACGAGCCAAGCCTCGTCGAGGCCGTCGGTGCGCGCCTGGTTCGTGTCGGTTCGGACGCGCAGGTCAGTGAGTCTCTGGTGGAGGACGATGCGCTGTGAGTAAACGTCGCAGGAGGAGGCCGCAGGCTAAGCCTGCAAAGCAGCCCGCGATCGTCCAGCCGTCCGCAGCGGAGATTGAGGCCGCTAGGGCAGCAGCCATCGCCGAGTACGAGCCGGGCAGTTTCGAGGATGTCGAGGACTACGAGGTTGGCGTCGCCGACGAGCGTTCGCTGATGCTGCTGATGCGCGACTGGCGCAAGGGTAGGGCGACCCGAAGCATCTGGGACGCCATCACCAATGGCTACAACGTCGTATTCGCGGTTCTGGTCATCGGCGCGATGCTGGTCGGCGGAATCATGGAGGCTCAGAACACAGCGGCCGGCTGCACGACCACCGGCTGTAACACGGCGAAGTCGCTGTTTCCTTGGCTGCTGGTATGCGCCATGACGCTGCTGGCCATCAGCCTTTCAAAGGTTTTCGGCCCGGTGGTCGCGTCTGCGGCCGAGGGGTCTTGGCTGCTCGACGCTCCGATTCGACGCAGCCGTATTCTGCGCAAGCGTCTGGTCGGCGTGCTCGCGCTGTCGTTCTTTGCCGCCGGCGCTTTGACGCTGCTCATCTGCGTGCTGCTCGGCCTGTCGCTGCTATCCGCTGCCATCTGGGGTGTGGCGGCCGGGCTCGGCGCCACCGCAGCGACGGCGTTCGCCGCCTCCCAGCAGGGCAGGGATTCCGCTATTTTGTTCAGCCTGGTTCAGGGTCTGCTGGGCGCCGTTTCGACCGTCGTGCTGCTTGCCGTGATCGCGGTTTCTGTCGGCTGGATCGCCATGCCGCTGGACCCGGAGACGAGCCTCTCGTCGTCGTACGCCATGCTTGGGGTTGCCGCCGTTGTGCTGGTGATCTTCGTGGTGATCGCGTTCGGCAGGTTAAACCGTTTGCGCAGGGCCCGTCTGGTCAGCGGCGGCGATCTGCTATCGGGCATGCAGGGCGCCGCGTTCGCGCTGGACTTCTCGCTGATGCGCGACATCTTGGTTGAACGTAAATACCTGGCGCGCGGCCACGTCAAGCCCAAGCGCGGCAAGGGCATCGGCACCCATGCTGTCGTCTGGCGCGACACCCAGCGTCTGTTGCGCAACCCGATAAACCTGATCGTTTTGCTGGTTTCCGCGGTCATTCCCTACGCCACCGAGGCGCTGGGCATGGGTGTCTTCGGCGTGTTGATCTCGGCGCTGATGATGCTTTTCGTGATGATCCCGTTCTTCGATTCGCTGCGCGTGCTAACCCGCACCAAGGGCCTGGCGAGGGCATTCCCGATCGGTGACAGCGAGCTGCGTAGCTCGGCCACCGTCGTCCCCGCGGTGTTGGCGTTCGGCTGGGCAGTAATGGTCATGCCCGCCTTCCTGCTGTCTGCCGAGACGGTCAGCGCGCAGTCCATCGCGCACTCGTTCCTGCTCGCCCTGATCACTGCGGGCACCGGCTACGTTGCCGCGATCCGCTGGGTGAGCGCTAGGCCGCCGGACTACTCCGCGCCGATGCTTGCCACCGGCATGGGCGCACTACCGACGGGCATGATCGTAAACCTGTTGCGCGGCTTCGACATCGTGGCCGTCACCGTCCTGCCCCTGGTCTTCGGACTCAGCCCGTGGATCAGCGTCGTCATTTTGGTGATCGCATACTTCATCGCGCGCTCGGGAGGAATGAACACCCAGGAGATGATGGAGCGCCAGGCAGAGGCTAAGAAGGAGCTGGAGGAGGCCAAGGCGAATTCGACGGCCGAACGCAAGGTCATTTCCAGGTCCGGACGCAAGCCCGGAACGCCGAGGGGCTACACCATCGGGGAGAAGTAAAAACCGAGCTAACAAAGCAAAAGGCCCGCCAAGCAGCGGGCCTTTTAGCGTGCTTATCAATGGGTGTTGAAACTAGATGTTCTCGCGCAGAGCCGATTTGATCGGGTTTAGCTTGCTCTCCGTCTCGACAAGTTCGCTGTGCGGGCGAGAATCGGCCATGATGCCGCCGCCTGCATACAGGTGCATCTTCGTCGGGTCCTCGTCGTCCACCTGGCCACAGCGCAGCGCGAGCGCCCATTCGCCGTCGCCCTGAGTGTCGATCCAGCCGACGGGTCCGGCGTAGCGGCCGCGATCCATGCGCTCGTTAGCGGCGATGTATTCGCGGGCGACATCCGTCGGGGTGCCACAGACCGCGGCGGTTGGGTGCGCGGCCCTGGCCAGCGAAAGAACGTTGTACTCGGGGTAGGTTACGCCGCCGATGTCGCTTGCAAGGTGTAGCACGTTCGGCAGACGTAGAACGTAGGGCGCCGAGGGCACGTGCATGCCCTGGAAGTACGGCTTCAACTGGCGAACAACGGATTCGACGGCGAGCTCATGCTCGTGCAGATCCTTGCTAGAGCTGATCAGTCTCGCAGCCTGGTTTTCGTCGGAGATGTCCTCGAGTGCCGGGATGGTGCCGGCCAAAATGCGGGAAATGGTCAGCCCGTTGCTACGCATGACGAGCATCTCAGGGGTCGCACCCACCAGGCCGTCAACCATGTAGTTCCAGCAGCTGGCATAGTTACCGGCCAGTTTTAGCAGCGCCCAGCGGGGGTCGAAAGGCTCGTCGCTGTGGGCGTAAGTCTTGCGCGCAAGCACAATCTTTTGCGCGTCCCCGGAGCGGATGAACGCGCGGGCCAGCTTGACCTCCATCATCCACTGGTAGTCGCTCAGAGGGCCCTGCTCGAAGCGCAAATTCTTCGCTGGCTCCGGCGGGTCCTGGACGGGAGGCAGAGTAGGCGTCACCCGGTCGAAGCCGATCTTAGTGAGCCAGAAGATGCCGTCACGGTGACCGACGATGGTCTCGGGAACAATTAGAACCGACTTCTGCTTGGTTGCCGCAGGGTCGAATACGAAAGAGCCGATCGCCAGGGGGCCGATGCCGAACGCGCCTGGCATCTCGGTCTCGTTCTCGATCTTGTCGCGCAGCGTGTTCCACCAGTCTTCGGCCTCTTGCATTGAGTCCGTTTCGATTCTGGTTATCTCGCCGTTTGTGACGAAGCAGTTTTGTCCACGCCCGAAATACATCCCGTTCGGGCTAAGAAACTTTCGTAGCTTGCCCGGATCCTTGATCTGAATGGTTGAAGCGTGAAGCCTTGATGAAGCAGGATTAACAAGCACCTACTGAACAGTAGTGAAAACTCGCGAAAAATCAACAGATTACGAAAAAGTCGATGATCCGTTTATGTATATCTCCTAGTCAAATGGGGCTGTCTGTGTGCACCAAGTTGCTGTCGTCGATTCGGGTAGCGTTTAGCTAAGGTTGGAAAGACTCTTTATATAGCTTTAAGGATGGCGAAGATGAGCGAGCACATCTCAGGGCCAAGGGCATCGAAGCTTGGAGCCGAGCAGGTTAGCGCCGATATGAGCGCGCAGGTCATCGTCGTGGGCGCAGGCCCCGCCGGTTCCGCCACCGCTGCATTCCTGGCACGATACGGCATCGACGTGCTGTTGGTGGAGAAGTCCAAGTTCCCCCGCGACAAGATCTGTGGCGACGGCCTAACCCCGCGCGCGGTTCGAATGCTGAACAGGCTCGGCGTCGACACCAGTGAAGAAGCCGGCTGGACTCATAACGTTGGCCTGCGCGTCTACGGCGGGCGTCCAGAGCCATTCGACATGCCTTGGCCCGAGCTTTCCAGCTTTCCGAACTACGGAATGGTCTGCCGGCGGGAGGTCTTCGACGACATGCTCGCCGGCCTCGCCGTCTCTTACGGTGCCAGGCTGATGACGGAATCCCGCGTCGACGGGCCCATCTACGACAAGGACGGGCGGGTTGTTGGTGTCAAAGCCAACGGCCACGAGCTGCGCGCCCCGATCGTCGTGGGCGCGGACGGTATCTCCGCGAAGCTGGCCACCCGCATGGGCATCAAGCGTAACCCGAAGCGACCGATGGGCGTGGCGGTTCGCGCCTACTACAAGTCGCCGCTCGCCGAATCCGACTGGATGATCAGCCACCTCGAGCTATGGGACGGCAAACCAGGCCACTCTAGCCTGCTGCCCGGCTACGGCTGGATCTTCCCCGCGGGCGACGGCGTCTGCAACGTCGGCCTGGGCATGCTCAACTCGTCTCCCGCCTTCGGTAACACCAACTACAAAGAGTTGATGGGCAAATGGCTGGCCAGCACCGACCCGGAGTGGGGCTTTAGCGAGGACAACCAGCTCTGCGAGATCAAGGGCGCCGGCCTGCCGATGGCGTTCAACCGCAAGCCGCACTACCGCGACGGCGTTCTGTTAGTCGGCGACGCCGGTGGCATGGTTAGCCCGTTCAACGGTGAAGGTATCGACTACGCGATGGAGGCCGCCGAGATCGCCGCCGGCTGCATCGTCGAGGCATTCGGACGAGGCGTCGGCACCGATAATGCCGAGTTGGCGCTTCGTCGATACCCGCAGCTCATGGCCGACCACGTCGGTGGGCACTTCAGGCTCGGGACGATCTTCGCCAGGCTGATCGGCGAACCCAAAATCATGCACCTGTGCGTCAAATACGGCCTGCCTCGGCCCGCGCTGATGAAGCTCGTGCACAAGATGCTCGCCAACCTGACCGTCGACCGCGGCGGAAACTGGGCCGACAAGCTTCTCACATTCCTAGATAAAGCCGTGCCCAGCGCCTAAGCAGTTTCCGCATTATCGCGGCAGATTTGGCTCGTAGTCGAGCCCTTTTTGACGCAATAATTCGGATGACACGTTGCCAGTGACGCAAAGACCCGAATCCCACAACCGACAAAACACAACCAGGCCAACCACCACGTCACCGAAAAACAGCGGTAACCAAAAAGCTCGTAGTCGAACCTTTTGGTTCCCGCTAACTAGAGAATTATTAGCGGGTGCAGAAAAGCTCGAGTACGGACTTTTCGGTTCCCATTGTTTCTGGCGATGGTCGGGTGTTTAGGTTTCTGAATGCCAACACAACTGCCCTTTGGTTGTGGCAAATGTATCAACTTAGGGTTGCCTAAGATATTACTGCAGCTTGCCGAGAAACATCTAAATTGCGGCTACAGTCTTGTTTCGCTGGTGAAATAATATGACCACAGGCGTACTATTGAACCGTTGTGCCCTTTGAGTTGGATGCAATGAAGCTGACCCGAAGGGGTTTCTCCCGGTAGATGCCGGGCAGGGTAGATGAAAGGATGGTCGATGAGTCCATACATCCCCATTGTAGGCATGGTTGTGCTGGCCACTTTGTTTGTCGTAGTCATGATCTACTTGTCGACGAAGGTTGGTCCTGCCCGCTACAACCTCACCAAATACGATTCTTTCGAGTGCGGTCTTGAGCCGACCCCGCAACCGTCCGGCGGCGCAAGGTTCTCGGTTAAGTACTACGTGACCGCCATGCTGTTCATTATTTTCGACATCGAGATCGTCTTCCTCTACCCCTGGGCTGTGTCCTTCGACAAGCTCGGGCTATTTGCGATTATCGAGATGATCTTGTTCGTCGCCGTAGTTTTCGTCGCTTATCTCTACGTCTGGCGCCGTCGTGGCCTGGACTGGGACTAGTCGAGCAGAGAGGTAAACATGGGTTGGGAAGATAAAATCCCCGCTGGCGTGGCTCTGACCACAGTCGAAACCATCGCCGGATGGATGCGCAAAACCTCCTTCTGGCCGCTCACCATGGGCCTGGCCTGCTGCGCAATTGAGATGATGCAGTTCGGCGGCCCGCGTCACGACGGTGCCAGATGGGGCATGGAGGTCTTCCGTGCGTCGCCGCGTCAGGCCGACCTCATGATCGTGGCTGGGCGCGTCCCGCAGAAGCTGGCTCCGGTAGTTCGCCAGATGTGGGATCAGATGCCCAACCCCAAGTGGTCAATCGCGATGGGTGTCTGCGCCAGTTCGGGCGGCATGTTCAACAACTACGCGGTGGTGCAGGGCGTCGACCACATCATTCCGGTTGACATTTACATTCCCGGCTGCCCGCCGCGTCCCGACATGCTGATTGACGCCATCTTCAAGCTGCGCAACAGCGAGGTCTACAAGGCGAAGATGGGCGCGCATCGCGAGAAGGAGATCGCCGATAACGAGGCAGCTGCGCTGGTCGCGCCGGCGCTGATTGAGCAGAAGGGCTTGATGCGATGACCGCCGACCAGAATCCAGCGGCCGAGAACGAAATCGCGCAGCTGAGTCAAGAAGAACAGGCCATTTACGCCACCCACCCGCACCTTCGCGAGCTGTTCGTGGCCAGCGGTCCTGTTACAGACAATCTTTTGGAGGTTCGCAAGGGCGCATATGGTGATGGTTCCGGCCAGTCCGGCGACACCAGCGGCTTCAACGGCCTGGTTCGCCGCGTCGAACTGGGTGGTGCCTGCGTCACCCCGCCGTTCGGTGGCTGGTTCGACGACGTCGCTAACCGCATGGCGGAGCTGGTGCCGAACTTCGCAACCCGCGTCAGCGTTTGGCGTGACCAGATCGTGTTTGTCGTGGATCCGTCGAAGCTCACCGAGCTGGCCAAGCTGTTGCGCGACGACCCGCAGCTGCGCTTCGAGGTCATCATGAACCTGTCCGGCGCGCACTACCCGGGCCTGAAGGGCCGCGAGCTGCACGTGGTCTACCACCTACTGTCCATGACCCACAACCGTCGGATCGGTCTCGAGGTGGAGCTACCCGAGGACAATCCGCACGTCGATTCGCTCGTGCCGGTCTACCCGATGGCCGACTACGACGAGCGCGAAACCTACGACATGTTCGGCATCGTCTTCGACGGCCACCCCGGCCTGACTCGCATCCTGATGCCGGACGACTGGGTGGGCCACCCGCAGCGCAAGGATTACCCGCTGGGCGGCATCCCGATCGAATACAAGGGCGCCGTTGTTCCGCCACCGAATGAGCGCAGGAGCTACCAGGCATGAGTGAAATGAACGAAGACATCTACGCGGCTCCCGGGGAGGCCACCGGCGACGCCACTTACTATGTGAACGGCCACGATTGGGACGACGTCATCGCCTCTCAGTCGGAGCGTGCCGACGAGATTATCGTCGTTAACGTCGGTCCGGTTCACCCGTCGACGCACGGCGTTATGCGTTTTGTGATGGAGCTGGACGGCGAGACCATTCAGTCGATGCGCCCGGGAATCGGATTCCTGCACACAGGCATCGAGAAGAACATGGAGTACCGCACCTGGACGCAGGGCAGCGCGTTCGTCACCCGCATGAACTACGTGTCCGGCATCCACAATGAGGCCGTCTACTCGATGGCCGTGGACAAGCTGCTGGGCATTGACGACAAGATTCCGCGTCGCGGCCAGGACCTGCGTGTTCTGCAGCTCGAGATCAACCGCATCGCGAACCACCTGACCGCCACTGGCGCTAACTGTTTGGAGCTGGGTGCAACTAGCCCGCAGGAGGTCGGCCTTCGCGAGAGGGAGCGCATTCTGGAGTTCGTCGAGGCCACCACGGGCCTTCGCATGAACAACGCATACATCCGTCCGGGCGGAGTTCAGGCGGATCTTCCCGACGACGGCATCGAGCTGCTCGATCAGCTGATCGTCGACATGAAGAACAATCTTCACGAGATCGCCGATTACACGCTGGGCAACCCGATCTTCAAGGCGCGTCTGCAAGGCGCTGGCTATCTCGACTTGACCGGCTGCACCATGATGGGCGCCACCGGCCCGGTGCTGCGCGCCGCTGGCATCCCGTGGGATCTGCGCAAGACGCAGTCGTACCTGACCTACGACCAGTACGATTTCGACGTCTGCTACGAGAACACCTGCGACGCCTACGGCCGTTTCAAGATTCGCTGCGACGAGATGTATCAGTCGATTCGCATCATCGAGCAGGTTCGCGACGCGCTGGTCGAGACCCGCGGCGAACCGTTCCGCGTCGAGGACGAGCGTCTGCACTGGCCGAGCGATCTGACCATCGGCCAGGACGGCCAGGGCAACTCGAACGAGCACATCAAGGAGATCATGGGGCAGTCCATGGAGGCCTTGATTCACCACTTCAAGAAGGTCACTCAGGGCTTCAAGGTGCCCGCCGGCCAGGTTTATGTGGCCATCGAAGGCCCGTCCGGCGAGCTGGGCATGCACGTCGTCTCTGACGGCGGCACGAAACCTTACCGCTCGCACATGCGTGACCCAGGGTTCCACCACGTTCAGGCGCTGCCGCTGATGTGTGAGGGCGGAATGCTCTCCGACATGATCATGGCCGTCGCCTCCATTGACCCGGTTATGGGTGGTGTCGACCGATGAGCGCAAATCCGAAGGAGGAAGTCTTGAGTTCCGAATCCGTGAAGCTCCCGCTTCCGCACGAGTTCAACCCGAACTACAGCGACGAACGTCGCATCGATTACACCAACACCGAAACCAACATCGACGAGTCGACCATTGCTGATATGAAGGCAATCATGGCCCGCTATCCGCAGCCGCGTTCGGCGTTGCTGCCAATGCTGCACCTGGTTCAGTCGGTTGACGGCTACATTTCGGCTGCCGGCGTCGAGCTTTGCGCCGACCTGCTGGGCATTCCTGTGGCCCAGGTCAACGGTGTGGCCACCTTCTACACCCAGTACCACCGCAAGCCCGCCGGCGAATATCACGTCGGCGTCTGCACCACGTCGCTTTGCGCGATCATGGGCGGCGACGTCTTGCTCGGTCAGATGGAACAGAAGCTCGGCATTGAGCCAGGCGAGACCACCCCGGACGGCAAGTTCAGCTTGGAGCGCGTCGAGTGCAACGCGGCTTGTGATTTCGCGCCGGTGATGATGGTCAACTGGGAGTTCATGGACGCCATGACCCCGGAGCTGGCCGACAAGCTCATCGATGACCTGCGTGCCGGCAGGGATGTTCATTCCACTCGTGGCCCGCGCATCCCAACCTTCAAGGAGAACGAGCGAATGCTCGCCGGTTTCTGTGACGGTCTGGCCGATGAGGGCCCGAGCGCTGGGGACGCCTCGCTTCGCGGAGTGAAGCTGGCCAAGGAGAACGGCTGGCGCGCTCCGAGTGCCGCGGAGGTTGCCGCGGCTAAGCCCGCAGATGAGGAGGCTGCCAAGTGAGCGAACTCAAAGTCGACACCCTGACCCCGGTTCTCACTAAGCACTGGGGTGAAGAGGGCAGTTGGAAGCTGGATCACTACGTCGCTAACGGCGGCTATTCGGGTGCCCGCAAGGCTCTGGAGATGGAGCCGGGCGACGTCGTCGAGATGGTCAAGAACGCTGGGCTTCGCGGCCGCGGCGGTGCTGGCTTCCCGACGGGCGTCAAGTGGAGCTTCCTGCCGAAGGACAACCCGAACCCCAAGTATTTAGTTATTAACTGCGACGAGTCGGAGCCTGGCACCTGCAAGGACATGCCGATGCTGATGGCCACCCCGCACACGCTGATCGAGGGTGCCATCATCGCTTGCCGCGCGGTCGGCGCCCACCATGCGTTCGCTTACGTCCGTGGCGAGGTCGCGCACGTAATTCGACGGATGCGCGCAGCGGTTGACGAGGCCTACAAGGCCGGCTACCTGGGCAAGAACATCTTCGGTTCCGGCTACGACCTGGACATCGTGATTCACGCTGGTGCCGGCGCTTACATTTGTGGCGAGGAAACGGCGCTGCTCGATTCTCTGGAGGGGCGCCGCGGCCAGCCGAGGCTGCGTCCGCCATTCCCAGCGGTCGAGGGTCTGTACGCCTGCCCGACGGTGGTCAACAACGCTGAATCCATTTGTTCGCTGCCAGCGATTCTGGAGAACGGCGTCGATTGGTACCGTTCGATGGGTTCGGAGAAGAGCCCCGGCTCGACGATCTACTCGGTTTCGGGCCACGTCAAGTACCCGGGCCAGTACGAGGCCCCGATGGGCATCACCTACGGCAAGCTGCTCGAGTTGGCTGGCGGTATTCGCGACGGTCATCACCTGAAGTTCTTCACGCCGGGCGGTTCGTCCACCCCGATCCTGACCGCCGACGACATCGACACGGTCATGGACTACGAGGGCGTCGTCGCCAAGGGCTCGATCCTCGGCACGAAGGCGCTGCAGACTTACGACGAGACTGTTTCCGTCGTTCGCACTTGCCTGCGTTACACCGAGTTTTATCAGCACGAATCCTGCGGCAAGTGCACACCTTGCCGCGAGGGCAGCTGGTGGCTGGTGCAGACGCTGCGCAACCTCGAGGCCGGTAAGGGCCAAGAGGGGGACGTCGACAAGCTGCTCGATGTTTGCGACAACGTCTCGATGAAGAGCTTCTGCACGCTGGCCGACGGCTTCGTCGCCAACATCACCAGCTCCATTAAGCATTTCCGCTCAGAGTTCGAGGCCGGCTACCACACGCCAGCCTGGGAGCTGTTCCCCTACGAGAAGAGCGTTTACTTCCCGGAACACCGCCGGGAGCAGATCACGGTTGAGGGAGGTTCCAAGTGAGCACCGACGTCAAACCCGAAGTCAAGCCGGAAACAGTCACTTTCACCATCGACGGTTTGCCCATCGAGGTGCCCAAGGGCACGCTGGTGATTAGGGCTGCGGAGGCCAATGGAATTCACATTCCGCGCTTCTGCGACCACCCGCTGCTGGACCCGGTGGCTTGCTGCCGCGCTTGCATGGTTGAGGTTCCGGACGCCGGCAATGGCCGCGCGATGAAGCCGCAGCCCGCTTGTGCGTTGACCGCCATGCCGAACATGGTCATCGAGACCGCCGAAGGTAGCGAGAAGGTGGCCAAGCATCAGACCGGAATGCTCGAGTTCTTGCTCATCAACCACCCGCTCGACTGCCCGATTTGTGACAAGGGCGGCGAGTGCCCGCTGCAGAACCAGGCCATGAGCCATGGGCCGGCGGGGTCGCGTTACGAGGGTGCCAAGCGCACATACCCGAAGCCGGTGCAGATTTCGCCGCTGATTGTGATCGACCGCGAGCGCTGCGTCCTTTGTCAGCGCTGCACAAGGTTTGGGGCACAGATTTCGGGCGACGAGTTCCTCTCGCTGGCCGAGCGTGGCGCGCTTTCGCAGATCTCCAGTTACGAGACGGACCCGTACGAGTCTTATTTTTCGGGCAACATCGTACAGATCTGCCCGGTTGGCGCGCTGACCAGCACCGACTACCGCTTCCAGGCCCGCCCCTTCGACCTGGTATCAACTACCACGACGTGTGAGCACTGCGCTGGCGGTTGCGAGATGCGAACCGACCACAGGCATTATCAGGTGAAGCGCAGGCTGGCCGGCAACAATCCGGAAATCAACGAGGAGTGGCTGGCTGACCGCTGCCGCTTCGCCTTCCACTATGGTCATCAGGCCGACCGCCTGACCACGCCACTGGTTCGCGAGGGCGGCAAGCTTGTTGCGACGAGCTGGCCCGATGCCATCGACCGCGCTGTCTCCGGTCTGAAGTCCGCTGGGGAGGCCGTGGGCGTGCTGACCGGTGGCCGTCTGACCCTGGAGAACGCCTACGCTTACTCGCGTTTCGCTCGCGCAGCGCTCGGCACTAACAACATCGATTTCCGTTCCAGGCCTTATGGCCCAGCCGAGGAGTCTTTCCTGGCCTCGAAGGTGGCGGGACGAAAGCTCGCAGAAAGCGTCCAGTACGCAGACCTGGAGAATGCTAAGAAGGTCGTCCTGGTCTGCTACGAACCAGAGGAAGACACCGGTCCGGTTTTCTTGCGGCTGCGCAAGGCAGTGCGCAAGAAGGGCTTGCAGGTGGTGGCGATTGCCCCGATGCTGAGCCGCGGCAACAAGAAGCTTTCCGCGCAGCTCGTGGCCACTGCGCCCGGCGACGAGACGGCGGCCTTGGCGGGTCTCGAGCTGGACGCCGACACTATCGTTCTTGCCGGCGAACGCGCTGGAGAGGTACACGGTTTGATGGCTGAGCTGGCCAAGGTCGAGGAGCGGGGAGCCCGCCTGGCCTGGATTCCGCGTCGAGCCGGTGAGTTGGGTGCCATCGAGGCCGGCTGCCTGCCGAGCTTGCTGCCAGGTGGTCGCTTAGTCGATGACGCACAGGCCCGAGTCGATCTGCAGGCGGCTTGGGGAGTTAACCTTCCCGCCGAGCCCGGCTTGGACGCTAAGCAGATGGTTGAGCAGGCCGCCTCCGGTGAGCTAAAGGCCCTGGTTACTGCCGGCCTGGAGGCCGCTGACATGCCCGATCCGCTGTTGGCGAAGGTGGCTTTCAAGCAGGCATTCGTGGTCAGCTTTGAGCAGCGGGCCTCCGACGTTACTGATAGCGCAGACGTGGTTTTCCCGGTTGCGCTGGTTGAAGATCAGTCGGGCACGTTCGTCAGCTGGGAGCACCGATTCAACCCGGTCAATCAGGTGATCGACAAGCGCGTCACACCGATGACTGATGTGCGCTCGCTGGCCGCTCTGGCCGACGCAATGGGCTCGGAGCTTGGGTTCCGTTCCCCGGCGCAGGCCCGCGCAAGCTTCGACGAGATCGCCGATTGGACTTCCACCGAGACCCGCTCGGTGGCGGCCGACAGCATAGAGAACCGCGGTAGCGGCCCGCTGAAGTTGGCCGTCTGGCACTACATGATCGACGATTCGCGTGCGGTCGATGGGGCTATCGGCCTGATCGAGTCTGCCCCGAAGGCGGTCGTAAAAATGTCAGTGGCCACTGCTAATAAATATGGTGTAAAGGCAGCCGATCAGGTTGTCGTCTCAAACGAGCACGGTTCTTACCGGGCGCCGGCGGTGATCGTTGACGGCATGGTCGACGACGTCGTCTGGCTGCCCGCCAACACTGGCGTTCGGGTGAGTGAGGCGCTGCAGGCTGGTGCCGGCGATCGGGTGCAACTATCTTTGGCAGGAGGTGCGGCATGAGTCACGATCTGAACCCACTTAAAGATCCGCTGTGGCTCGTGATCGTTAAGGTCGTTGCGGTTTTTGTGCTGCTTTTGACCTGGACGATCTTCAACGTTTGGTTTGAGCGTCGAGTCATTGGCCGGATGCAGAACCGTCGTGGCCCGACGATGAACGGTCCGCTCGGTTTGGGGCAGGCCCTTGGCGACGGCATGAAGCTGATCTTCAAGGAGGACTTCCGCCCGGCTCGTACCGACGCGTTCGTCTTCTCGATCGCCCCGATGCTGACCGCAGTTGCGGCGTTCACCGTGTGGACGGTCATTCCGTTGGGCGGCAACGTCACGATCTTCGGCGTCGACACCAGGCTTCAGGTGACGGATCTTCCGGTCAGCATCCTGTTCATCCTGGCGGTCGCCGCGGTTGGTTTCTACGGCGTCGTGCTGGCAGGTTGGGCGTCGAACGGCACCTACTCGCTGCTCGGTTCGATGCGCGCCACCGCGCAGGTTATTAGCTACGAGGTCTGCATGGGCCTGTCGCTGATCCCGGTGTTCATCCTGTCGCAGTCCGCATCGACGGGTGACATCGTCAAGGCTCAGCAGGCCACCTGGCTACCGCTTCCCGGCGGCGTCCCGGATCTGCCCAGCTGGTACTTCCTGCTGCTCGTCCCGAGCTTCATCATCTTCTTGATTTCGATGGTGGGCGAGTGCAACCGTCTGCCGTTCGACTTCGCCGAGTGTGAATCAGAAATCGTTAGTGGTCACCTAACCGACTACTCGGGTTTCCGCTACGCGCTGTACTTCCTCGCCGAATACATCAACATGGCGACGACCTCGGCCATCTGCGCCACCGTCTTCCTGGGCGGCTACACGGCGCCCTGGCCGCTGAACAACATCGCCTGGCTGAACGACGGCTGGTTCACGCTGGTTTGGTTCATCTTGAAGGTTCAGGTTTTGATCTTCGGTTTCGTCTGGGTTCGTGGTTCGCTGCCGCGTTACCGCTACGACAAGTTCATGGCCCTGGGCTGGAAGGTGCTGATTCCGGTCGCCCTGGTTTGGACGATGCTGGTTGCGCTGTTCCGCACGGCTGGCCACGAGAACTGGTTCACTTCGCCGGCGTTCCTGATCACCGTCGCGGTCATCTTCGTCGCGATTCTCGCAGTCGTTTGGTTCTCCGGTTCCGAAAAGGCCCCGGAGCCCACCGCGCTGGAGAAGGCGGAGGCCAGGAAGTCGCTGCCGGGTGCCTATCCGACACCGGTGCTCAGTGATGATCTGATCAACGCCATCAACGCGTCCGCCTCGGCTAAGCAGATTGGGGCAGGCGTCGGCACAGTTAAAGAAGGAGCTGATTCCTAATGGGAGCCTGGTCCGGGTTCGGAATTTCTTTCCGAACAATGTTCCGGAAGTCCTTCACTCAGGGCTACCCGGAAAAAGGTAAAGAGAAGGTCACCGCTCCGCGCTACCACGGCAGGCATCAGCTGAACCGTTGGCCGGATGGCCTGGAGAAGTGTGTCGGCTGTGAGCTGTGCGCGTGGGCCTGCCCCGCGGACGCCATCTACGTCGAGGGCGCCGACAATACCGAGGACGCTCGCTTCAGCCCCGGCGAGAGGTACGGCAGGGTCTATCAGATCAACTACACCCGCTGCATTCTTTGCGGCCTGTGCATCGAGGCCTGCCCGACCCGCGCGTTGACCATGACCAACGACTTCAAGTTCTCCGATCGCACCCGCGAGTTGATGATCTGGACGAAGGATCAGCTCCTTGCCCCGCTGCTGCCGGGCATGGAGGAGCCTCCGCACCCGCGTCGCTTGGGTGACGACGAGAAGGATTACTTCCTGGGTCTGCCGCCGACCGGTGTGCTGGACACCATCGAAAACCGTCGTAAGCAAGCCCAAGGGGGGAGCAAAAAGTGATTGCTCTGGTAACCGGTCAGCAGGTCGCGTTCTGGATTTTCGCGCCGTTGGCCATCGCGCTGGCCCTTGGCATGGCGTTTAGCCGCAAGCCCGTGCATTCCGCGCTTTCGCTGGCCGGAATGATGGTTTGCCTCGGCTGCCTTTACGCCAGCCTAGATGCCCCGTTCCTGTTCGTGGCGCAGATCATCGTCTACACGGGTGCGGTCATGATGCTGTTCGTCTTCACCATGATGGTGATCGGCATTGACTCCCTGGATTCGCTGGTTGAGACGCTGAAGAGTCAGCGGCTGCTGGCCTTCATCGGCGCTTTCGGATTCCTGATCATGGTCGGCTCGGCGCTGATTAACGGCATCGTTCACACCAACCCGGACGGCCTGACGACCGCCAACGCCGCCGAGGGTGGAAACGTTCAGGGCCTGGCCCACCTGGTGTTCACCGATTACGTCTTTGCATTCGAGGCAACCGGCGCACTGCTTATTACTGCTGCGCTGGCCGCCATGATTTTGACGCACGGCGAGCGCTTGACGAAGCCCGAGAGGCAGCGTCAGCGCGCGGACCGCAAGATCCGCGAGTTCGAGACCGAGGGCAAGCATCCTGGTTCTCGTCCTGGCCCCGGTTCTTACGCCCGTCACGACTCGATCGCCTACCCGGGCCTCACGCCCGACGGCAAGATCGCCGAGAAGTCGGTTTCGCCGACGCTCAAGGTTCGTGGTTCAGCAATCGTCGAGGCCGAGGGGCTGTCCACTCCGCACCTGGCCGCTGGACGCGAGATTGCGCAGGCCTGGGACGAACTGGACGGCACTGACATCGCGAAGGATTACTTTGATGCGGCTTTGGAGCGGCCCGAGACTCCCGCCATTGAATCGGAGGAGGATGAGCGATGAGCCCCAACGCATACCTTGTCTTGTCGGTGATTCTTTTCACCATCGGCTTGCTGGCGTTCATGCTGCGTCGCAACGTCTTGATCATGTTCATGTCGATCGAGATGATGCTGAACTCGGCGAACCTGGCGCTGATCACTTTCGCCAACGCCAACGGCGATCTGTCCGGCCAGGTGGCCGCGTTCTTCGTCATGGTCGTGGCGGCTGCGGAAGTCGTGATCGGCTTGGCAATCATCGTAATGATATTTAGAACCCGTCGTTCTGCTTCGGCTGACGATCAGAATCAACTGAGGCATTAGAAGGGGGAACTGGTGAATCCGCTTGAAACTGTCGCAGCGACCGGAGTTTTCACTTCGGCCTGGCTGCTAATAGCTATCCCGCTTGCGGTCTTCGCGATCCTGCTGCTAGTCGGCAAGGCGAGCAACTCGTGGGGCCACTGGCTGGGCACGGCGAGCATCCTTGCCTCGTTCGTGTTGGGCATCGTGATGTTCGCGAAGATGCTTGCTTTGAGCCCGGACGAACGCTCGATCGACCTGCACCTGTTCGATTTCCTGCAGACGGGCCCGCTGAATGTTGACTTCGGCATCCTGCTCGATCCGCTGTCGCTGCTGTTCGTGCTGTTGGTCACTGGCGTCGGTTCGTTGATCTTCATCTACTCCATCGGCTACATGGCCGAGGATTCGAACCGCAGGCGATTCTTCGCTTACCTGAACCTGTTCGTCGCTTCGATGTTGACGCTGGTTCTGGCTAACAACTACCTGCTGCTGTTCTTCGGCTGGGAGGGTGTGGGCCTCGCCTCGTACCTGTTGATCAGCTTCTGGCAGCAGCGCCATACGGCGGCGTTGGCCGGTAAGAAGGCGTTCGTCGCTAACCGCATCGGTGACCTCGGCCTGCTGGTCGGCATGTTCGCGATCTTTTCCCAGATTGGTTCGCTGAACTTCGTCGACGTCGATGCCGCCATCGGTGACGTCAGCGGCAAGTGGGTCACGCTGATCGGCTTCTGCCTGCTGCTGGCCGCCTGTGGTAAGTCCGCCCAGGTTCCGCTGCAGTCCTGGCTGCTGGACGCCATGGAGGGCCCCACACCGGTTTCGGCCCTTATCCACGCGGCGACGATGGTCACCGCCGGCGTTTACTTAATCGTTCGCGCCGGTTCGGTCTACCAGCTCTCCGAGGCCGCGGCCATCGCCGTCTCGATTGTGGGCGCGGTTACCTTGATCTTCGGTGCCTGGATCGGTTCGGCTAAGGACGACATCAAGAAGGTGCTGGCTGGTTCCACGATGAGCCAGATCGGCTACATGATGCTCGCCGCCGCGATCGGCCCGGCCGGTGCGGTATTCGCGATCTTCCACCTGATCACCCACGGCGCTTTCAAGGCCAACATGTTCCTCGGTGCCGGCTCAATCATGCACGGCATGAACGACTCGGTGAATATGCGCGAGTTCGGTGCTCTGGCGAAGGCGATGCCGTGGACGTTCTACACGTTCGCGATTGGCTACCTGGCCATCATCGGTTTCCCGGGGCTGTCGGGCTTCTACTCCAAAGACCACATCATTGTGGTGGCTTGGGAGCGCTCCTGGGTGCTCGGTGCCGTTGCGATGTTCGGCGCCTTCCTCACCGCTTACTACATGACTCGTCTGATGACAATGACCTTCCTGGGCAACAAGCGTTGGCGCGACGATCAACACCCGCACGAGTCGCCAGCAGTCATGGTTGTTCCGCTGGTTATCCTTTCGGCCGCGGCCATCGTCCTGGGTGTTCTGATGAACAGCTGGATTCAGGATTGGCTTGGCCCGGTCACCGGCATGGAGCCCGAGCCCACCTCGCTGCTGCACGTTCCGTGGCAGGGCTGGGCGACTTTGGCCCTGGTAGCGATTGGTGTTGTTCTTGGCTACCTGCTGTTCCGCAATGAGGTGCCTCGTGAGGCCCCTGCAGCTAATCCGCTGGTTGCGGCCGGACGTCGAGACCTCTTCCAGGACGACTTCAACGACCTGGTCCTGGTTCGCGGTGGCGGCGCCGTCGTCAACGTGGTTGGCGCGCTGGATACCATCGCGGTGGACGGTCTGCTGGTCGGCGCTACCTCGGGCCTGAGCAAGGCTGTCGGTAAGGGCTTCAGCAAGCTGCAAAGTGGTTACGTCCGCAACTACGCTATGGCGATGGTGGTCGGCACCGTCGCGGTGGGCGTCGTTTTGATCCTCGGTCGGCTGGCCTAGGGGAGGAGACCAAAGATGACTATTCCGCTACTTACAATTCTCGGGCTGCTGCCCCTGATCGGTGGTCTGCTGGCGTTCCTGTTCGCTGGCCGCTCCGGCAAGATCGTCGCGTTTGTCTTCTCGCTGCTGGTCGCCGTAGTTGGGTTGCTGGCCTTCTTCATGGCCGGTGACACCGACTTGGGTGAACTCCACTCGTGGATCCCGGCGATTGGCGCACACTACGCGCTTGGCTTGGACGGCATGGGCCGCACGATGGTGCTGCTGACCGTTGTTCTGGTCCCGATCGTTCTGCTTTCGCAGTGGAACATCGCCGATCGCGGTTCCCGTGAGCCGCGCGCCGAGGACATCTACGTTCAGCATCCGCGCTGGAGCTCGAACATTTTCGGCGGCCTCGTGCTGATCATGGAGAGCTTCGCGCTCTTCGTCTTCCTGGCCGACGACGTGCTGTTGTTCTACATCTTCTTCGAGGCAACGCTGCTGCCGATGTACTTCCTGATCGTCGGCTGGGGTAGTGACAAGGCCACGAAGGCCGCGATGAAGTTCTTGATCTACTCGCTGGCCGGTGGCCTGGTGATGCTGTTCGGCATCGTCGGCGTGTTCGTCGTGACGTCCGCGCAGGGCTCCCCGAGCTTCCTGATCGAAGACTTCACACTCGAGCCGACGGGTGCTCTTGGCAAGTGGATCTTCGTGGCGTTCTTCATCGCGTTCGCGATCAAGGCCCCGATGGTTCCGGTCCACACCTGGTTGCCCGACACTGCCGAACAGTCCAACCCGGGCGCCACCGCGCTGCTGGTTGGCGTGCTCGACAAGATCGGCACCTTCGGAATGATCAAGCTTTGCTTGACGATGTTCCCGGAGGCCAGCAAGTGGGCAGCTCCGGTGATCCTGGTGTTTGCCGTCATCTCGATCCTTTACGGCGCCGTGCTGGCCATCGCGAGTAGCAACCTGCTTCGCCTGGTTGCCTACACCTCGGTCAGCCACTTTGGCTTCATGGTGTTGGGCATCTTCGCCTTCACTACGACTTCGCTGAACGGCTCGATGTTCTACATGCTCGGCCACGGTGTCAGCTCCGCGCTGCTGTTCCTGGTCGTCGACATGATGATTAAGCGTCGTGGCTGTGCCGAGATCAGAGCTTTCGGTGGCGTCCAGAAGGTCGCCCCGCTGATTGCGGGCGTGTTCCTGCTGGGTGGACTGGCGACGATGGGTCTGCCTGGCACGATGAACTTCGTCGGCGAGTACTCGATCATGGTGGGCGCGTTCACCAGGCATCCGGTTCTGGTTGCGTTTGCGGTGCTCGGCACCGTGCTGGCCGCGGTTTACGTGCTGTGGGCATACCAGCGTGTCTTCACCGGCGAGCCGACGCCGTCGGTCACCAAGTGGGTGCGCACCGACCTGACCGTTTTGGAGCGAGTCACGCTGGCTCCGCTGATCGCCCTGCTGCTGGTGTTTGGTTTCTTCCCGAAGCCGTTCACGCAGTTGGTGCAGCCGGTTGCTGAAAATTCGATGACGAGCGTACAACTAGCCGATCCTTTGGACGGCGCTAACACCGGCTCTGTTGATGGGCCGCGGGGAGGCAAGTAATCATGCAGGGAATGCTTGAGAGTTTCATCCCGGCGGTGCCGCTGCTAGTGATTCTGCTGGGCGGCATCATCTCGATCGTCTTAGAGGCGGTCCTGCCGAGGCTGGCCCGTCCGGTGGCTCAGGCCACCTGGAGCGCCCTGATCATTGTCATAGCGCTTGCCGCGACGATCTACCTGTGGGCGGACGGTTTCGCCGACTTCGGCGCGGTCAACGCTCTGGCCCTCGACCGACCCACTTGGGTGGTCTGGAGCTTGCTGCTGATCTTCGCGCTCGGCTCGGTTGCGCTGTTTGCCGAACGCAAGGTTTATGACGGCCAGACGGCGTTCGCCGCCGCTGCCTCGACACCTCCTGGGTCGCAGGCTGAGCGTTCCGCGATCTCTGCCCGTCAGGAGCACTCCGAGGTGTTCGGCCTCATGCTGTTCTCGCTGTCTGGCATGATGATCTTTGTCGCAGCCAACGACCTGCTAACAATGTTCGTCGGTCTCGAAATCCTTAGCCTGCCGCTGTACGTGCTGTGCAGCCTGGCTCGGCGCCGTCGCCTGCTCAGCCAGGAGTCCTCGTTGAAGTACTTCCTGCTGGGTTCGCTCAGCTCGGCGCTGTTCTTGTACGGCGTCGCCCTGATCTACGGCTACGCGGGCGGCTTCGGTTTGACGAAGATTGGTCTGGCGCAGATGTATGAGCAGCAGTCCCCGTGGCTGTTGCTTGCGGGCCTAGGCCTGGTCTGCGTCGGCGTCACCTTCAAGATGGGCGCTGTTCCGTTCCACAACTGGGTGCCGGACGTATATCAGGGCGCCCCGACCCCTGTCACCGCTTTCATGGCGGTGTGCACCAAAATCGCCGCAGTCTTCGGCCTCACCAGGCTGCTGTACGTCGGTCTGGGCGCGCTGGCTTGGGACTGGCAGGTTCTGCTGGCCGTCATCGCCGTCGCAACCATGTTCATCGGTTCGGCGGTTGCGCTTTGGCAGAACGACGTGAAGCGTCTGTTGGCCTACTCGGCTATCGCTCACGCGGGTTTCATCCTGGTGGGCATGTTGGGTGCTGTGGCCGCGCAGAGCGGTTTGGCGGATGGCCAGGTCGGTTCGTACGCGTCGATGGCGTTCTACCTTGCTGCATACGGCTTCGCCACCCTCGGCGCTTTCGCGATTCTGACGATGGTTCGTCGCGGCTCGCAGGAGGCCACCGGGTTCGACGCCTGGGCTGGCCTTGGGCGTCGCAGCCCGCTGCTGGCGATCTTGATGACGATCTTCCTGCTGTCGATGGCTGGTATCCCGCTAACCGGCGGTTTCGTCGGTAAGCTGCTGGTGTTCACTTCGGCTTGGCGCGGCGGCTTCGAATGGCTGGTGTGCGTCGCGGTGCTGGCTTCGGTGTTGGCAATGGCGTTCTATTTCAAGCTGATCGCCGTCATGTTCGGCCGCGAGCCGGCGCAGGACGACGTAGCGGTGGCCCCGGCAGGCATCGGCACGCAGATGGTGATCTGGATCGGCGTTCTCGGCACCGTGGTGCTGGGTGTTGCGCCCGGTCTGCTGCTGGATCTGCTGGCCTCGTCCACCGACTTGTTGATCCTGCCGCTGCGCTAAAGCGGTTACGTATATTTAGTTAGTACCGGCTAGGCTTTGGCGTAGCCGGTACTAATGGCTTTATGGAAGGAATCTTGTGGGGAATCGAGCAGAGGGCACCCTCGCGGACCGCTTGGAAAGGCAGCTTGGCCTGGTCGAGGAAGGCCTGCGCGACGCGGTTTTAAGCAAGAATCCTTTCGTCACTGAGGCCGCTCGTCACCTGATCGAGGCCGGCGGTAAGCGTTTCAGGCCCGCGATGGTTTTGACTTGCGCCGAGTTTGGCACCGGCTATGACGAAAAAGACTTAATCGACGCCGCTTTGGTTGTTGAGCTGACGCACGTCGCAAGTCTCTACCATGACGACGTCATGGACGAGGCGAAGCTTCGCCGCGCCGTGCCCAGCGCCAACGTGCGCTATGGCAATTCCGTCTCGATCCTCATCGGCGATTTCGTGTTCGCGAAGGCGTCTAGCCTGGTTGCCGGGCTGGGTCCGGACTATGTGCGCCTGCAGGCGGAGTGCTTTGCCGAGCTGGTCACCGGCCAGATCGCCGAGACTGTTGGGCCGGCCGAGGGCACAGACCCCATCGATCACCACCTCGAGGTGTTGGCAGGCAAGACCGGTTCGCTTATTCGCACGTCTGCCGTCTTCGGCGCGATGATCGCCGGCGCAGACCAGAAGATCGTTGATGCTTTGGCTGAGTATGCTTCCGCGGTTGGCCTGGTCTTTCAGCTTTCCGACGATCTGATCGATATCACCTCCGACGTCACGGGTAAGACGCCGGGCACGGATCTGCGCGAGGGCATCCCGACCCTGCCGACGCTGCTGCTGGCTGCATCCGAAGACCCCACAGACATGGCGCTGTTCGAGCGCATCCAGGGCGATCTCTCCGACGACGCCGTGTTGGCCGATGTGCTGGGGCAGTTGCGTCAGAACCACGTCATCGACGATGCCCGCGCCAGCATCGAAAAGATCGCGGATCAGGCCAGGGGCGCCATCAAGGATCTGCCCGAGGGGGAGGCCAAAGACGGGCTGTTGCAGCTTTGCGACGAGGTCGTCACTCGTTCGGCATAACTCCTAGCTTTTTATCGGGCATTAAAAGGTTCATAATCGGTCCTTTTGGTGCCCGTTCTGCTGCAAAAAATTAGTGGAGACAATAAGGTTCGTAGTCGAATTTTTTGGTTCCAGTTGGGTCTGTATGGCGTCGAACCATACTTAATCAGAGCTAGGACGGAATCGGGTTGCCCGATTAACGGTAAACAAATCTTTAACTAATTTTCCAAAAAGGGTTGCGAGAAACCTTGTTATGAGCTTTAATAACTAACGGAAACGTTTCCAGGGAACGCTTCCGTTAGTTGGATGCGAAGTTGCATTCAATCCGTCTAGGTTTCTATGTCCAAAGGGGGACAAATGAAAAAGGCCGTAAAACGGGCATTAACATGCGTGCTGGCTGCAACCACTTCGGTCGCGTTGCTTGCTGGCTGTGGTTCTAAAA
The DNA here is from genome assembly GCF_000423485.1 of Propionimicrobium lymphophilum DSM 4903. Lineage (GTDB taxonomy): Bacteria > Actinomycetota > Actinomycetes > Propionibacteriales > Propionibacteriaceae > Propionimicrobium > Propionimicrobium lymphophilum. The sequence goes on from NZ_AUIB01000001.1 coordinate 155,915, forward strand.
CACCCGAGGAAAGCTCTGACGCAACTGGCAGCGTCTACTACTTAAGCTTCAAGCCAGAACAAGATGCAGTTTGGCAGAAGATCGGCCAGGAATACACCAAGGAAACTGGCGTTCCGGTCAAGATCGTCACTGCTGCATCTGGCACTTACGAGCAGACTTTGAAGGCAGAAATTGCTAAGAAGGACGCTCCGACTCTCTTCCAGATCAATGGCCCGGTGGGCTACCAGAACTGGAAAGACTACACTGCCGACCTCACTGACACCGATTTCTACAAGGCTTTGATTGACAAGTCGATGGCTGTCACTGACGGTGGCAAGGCGTATGGCGTCCCGTACGTTTCTGAGGGCTACGGCATCATCTACAACCAGGCCATCATGGACAAGTACTTCGCGCTGCCCGGCGCTAAGGCAAAGGACACCAGCGAGATCAAGGACTTCGATTCGCTGAAGGCCGTCGTCGAGGACATGCAGGCCAAGAAGGACCAGCTCGGCATCGAGGGCGTCTTCGCTTCGACGTCGCTGAAGCCCGGCGAGGATTGGCGTTGGCAGACCCACCTGGCAAACCTGCCGATCCACTACGAGTACGCGGATAACAACACCGACAACATGGACGAGGTTGAGTTCAAGTACGACGAAAATTTCAAGAAGATCTTCGATCTTTATCTGAACAACTCGACGATCGATCCGAAGCTGGCCAGCTCAAAGGCTGTCTCCGATTCGATGGCTGAGTTTGCCCTCGGCAAGGCTGCAATGGTTCAGAACGGCAACTGGGCTTTCTCGCAGGTTTCCGAGGTTGCCGGCAACACCGTCACCGCCGAGAACATCAAGATGATGCCGATCTACACCGGCATGCCGAACGATTCCGAGCAGGGCATCGCAATCGGAACCGAGAACTTCTTCTCCATCAACTCTCAGGCTTCTGAGGCAGACCAGAAGGCGTCCATAGACTTCGTCAACTGGCTGATCAAGTCGGAGAAGGGCAAGAACTACATGGTTCAAGAGCTCGGCTTCATCCCGCCATTCGACACTTTCAGCGACGCCGAGCGTCCTGACGATCCGCTGGCCAAGGAGGTCACCCGCTACCTGACCGATTCCAAGCTGAAGAACGTCACCTGGGACTTCACGACCTTCCCGTCGCAGCAGTTCAAGGATGATTTCGGCGCTGATCTGGCCAGCTACGCGTCCGGCCAGATGGAATGGAAGGACGTCAAGGCGAACTTCGTTTCCAACTGGAAAGCCGAAAAGCAGACTGCTTAGTCTAGCTCCCAAAACGTGGGCCGGGTCGATCGGCCCGGCCCACGTTTTGGGGTAGGGGTAATCATGATTAAGAGTTTGAAAAAATGCGGTCTGGTCTTCACAGGGCCGACGACGCTGGCTTTCGGCATCGCGTTCTTGGCGCCGTTCGCAATTGGTATCTACCTTTCGTTCTGCAAATTCACGACGGTGACTAACGCGTCTTTCGTGGGCGTACAAAACTACATTGACGCGTTCGGCGAGCGCGAGGGTTTCGTGAGCGCCCTGCTTTTCACCGCGTTGATCACTGTTATCGCGGTGGTGACGGTGAACATTTTCGCGTTCGGCATCGCCTATCTGCTGACGCTTAAACTACGCGGCACTAATTTCTTCCGAACCGTGTTCTTCATGCCGAACCTGATTGGTGGAATCGTCCTGGGCTACACCTGGCAGACCATCATCAATGCGGTTCTTCGCCACTGGAACACGACGCTGGTGACCGACACTAAGTACGGTTTCATCGGCCTGATTCTGTTGCTGAATTGGCAGATGGTCGGCTACATGATGATCATCTATATCGCTGGTTTGCAGGCCGTTCCGCCGGAGCTGACCGAGGCCGCGTCCATCGACGGCGCTAATCGCTGGCAGGTGCTGCGGCACGTCACGCTGCCGATGATTATGCCGTCCATCACGATCTGCACCTTCTTGACGTTGTCTAATTCTTTCAAGCTCTACGATCAGAACTTGGCATTGACGAACGGTGCTCCGGGCCATTCTACGGAGATGGCGGCGCTGAACATCGTCAACACTTTCTTTGCCCGTAACGGCTTCAGCGGTGTTGGCCAGGCGAAGGCCATTATCTTCTTCCTGCTGGTGTCGGGCATCGCGTTCCTGCAGCTTCGTGCCACTCAGAGCAAGGAGGTAGAGGCGTGAGCAAGGTCAAGAAAGCGGCGAAGCCCGCTGAGTCCAGGGTCAAGAGCCCTGCTGCTAAGGCGCTGATTTATGTCGCGCTCGGTTTGCTGACGGCCGTATTCCTCGGTCCGCTGCTGTTCATCTTGATGAACTCGTTTAAGGGCAGATTCTTCATCTCGGATCAGCCGTTCGATCTGCCTCTAGATGAGCTTTGGGTCGGGCTGACTAACTACACTCAGGGCCTGATCGCCACCAACTTCTTCTCGGCAATGGGTTGGTCGTTCTTCATCACGATCTGCTCGGTGATCGTCATAGTGTTCTTCTGCGCGATGACCGCCTACTACATCGCCCGAGTCAAGACGTGGTGGACGAAGGCCCTGTACCTGATGTTCGTCTTTTCGATGGTTATTCCGTTCCAGGCGGTCATGTTCCCTACGGTTCAGATCGCGGACATCCTGCACTTGTCTAACCCGGTCGGCATGATTTTGCTGTACCTGGGCTTCGGCGCGGGCCTGTCGGTGTTCATTTTCACTGGTTTCGTTAAGTCCATTCCGCTGGAGATCGAGGAAGCTTCGATGATCGACGGCTGTGGGCCTCTAAAGAACTACTTCCTTGTGGTGTTGCCTATGCTTAAGCCGGTGACAATCACCGTGGCGATTTTGAACGCCATGTGGGTGTGGAATGACTACCTGCTGCCGTATTTGGTAATCGGTTTGTCTACGCCTTACAAAACCATTCCGGTTGTGGTTCAACAGCTAGTTGGTTCGCATGGCTCTAATGACATGGGTGCGCTGATGGCGATGCTGGTGCTGGCGATCATTCCGATTGTCATTTTCTACCTAGCTTGCCAGAAGTACATCATTGAGGGCGTCGTAGCTGGTGCTGTGAAAGGCTGAAAAGTGACAGATAACAGGGTTGCCGGCATGCTTTTGCCGATTTTCTCCTTGCCGGGCAAGTACGGCATCGGGAGGATGGGCGAGCAGGCTATGAGGTTCGTGGATCAGCTGGCCGAAAGCCGCCAGTCCATCTGGCAGATTCTGCCGCTGGGGCCGACGGGCTTTGGGGACTCGCCTTATTCCAGCTTCTCGACGCATGCCGGCAACCCCTACTTCATCGATCTGGATCGGCTGGTTTCGGCCGGACTGATCGACCAGAGCGAGCTGGATATCGATTGGGGCAGCGACGACGGGCGCGTCGACTACGGCCTGGTGCACGCCAACAACGGGCTGATTCTTCGCAAGGCGTTCGAGCGTTCGGACGACCTAGCCGACCCGAGCTTCCTGGAGTTCTGCGAGCTCAACCCGTGGCTGGGAGACTACGCCGATTACCTTGTGATTAAGGATGCCCACGGCCAGCAGTCTTGGGATCACTGGCCGCAGCCGCTTCGTCGCAGGGATCCTCGTGCATTGGCTGAGTTCCGAGCAGACCATGAGCGCGAAATCGCGTTCGAGAAGTGGGTGCAATGGGTTTTCTTCACGCAGTGGAACGAGCTGCACGACTACGCGAACAGCAGGGGCGTCAAAATTTTCGGCGACCTGCCCATCTATGTGTCCTACGATTCCGCAGACACCTGGGCCAACCCGGAACTGTTCAACCTGGACGACGAACTGTTGCCCATCACGGTGGCCGGCTGCCCGCCCGATAGCTTCTCGGCCACCGGCCAGCTCTGGGGCAACCCGATCTACGATTGGGCCGAACACGAGCGCACAAAGTTCGCCTGGTGGGTGCAGCGGCTCTCGTACCAGATGCGACGCGTCGACATTCTGCGCATCGACCACTTCCGCGGTCTCGAGTCTTACTACGAGGTGCCTGCCGGCAGCGAGGATGCCCGCTTTGGCGAGTGGCGCAAGGGGCCAGGCATGAAGTTTTTCGCGGCGGTGCGCGCCCAGCTGGGCGATCTGCCGTTGGTGTTGGAAGACCTGGGCTACCTGACCGACGAGGTGGAACAGCTGCGCGAGCAGACCGGATATCCGGGCATGAAGCCGCTGCAGTTCGCGTTCGATACCCGCGAGGACGCCGACTATCTGCCGCACAGCTTCACCAAGAACTGTGTCTGCTACACCGGCACGCACGATAACGACACTCTCGTCGGGTGGCTGGACGGAATCAGGCCCGAGGACCTCGAGATGGCCAGGGTGTACGTCAACGAGCTGGGCAACGACGTCGAACGTTTCTGTTGGTCGCTGATAACCTGTGCAATGACGTCGGTTGCGGACACCACGATCATCCCGGTGGCTGATTATCTGTGTCTAGGTAGTCAAGCACGAATTAACACGCCCGCCAGCTCAGAGAATAATTGGCAGTGGCGGTTGAAGGATGGCGAGCTCACCGACGAGGTGTTGGCGAGAATAGCTACCATGGTTGGGGTGGCAGAACGGGGCTGATTTAGGTGGTAGCTAATCGTCCGACTATCAAGGACGTGGCTAAGCAGGCCGGGGTTGGTGTGGTCACTGTTTCGCGCGCCTTGAACGACAAGGAGGGCGTCTCCGACCAGACTCGCGAGCGCATTAAGGCTGTTGCCGATGAGATGGGGTATCGGGCTAACCGGTATGCCAGGTTTTTGAAGCTAGCCAACAATAAGAACATCGCGTTGATGATTAAGGGCATCGATAACCCGTTCTTCCAGCAGATGCTGGACACCATGGAGACGGCCACCCGTAGCCGCGATTATTTGTTGTCGATCGTCAAGGTGCCGCACTGGTCCGACGAGATCGAGGAGGCGGCGAAGCTGGTCAACGAGGATGTTGTCAGCGGAATTATTTTCCTTGGTGGTAATTTCACGCACGAGACCAACCTCTTCAAGAAACTCAACGTGCCGTTCGTGCTTTCTACGATGAGCAGGGTGGAGGACGTGCCCGAGGACGTCTATTCTTCCGTGGCGGTTGACGACTTCGCCGAGGCGAAGAAGGCGGTTGGAAGGCTGATCGAGCTTGGGCACCGCAAGATCGCACTTGTGGGTGGCGACTCGCTGGACACCTCCGTGGCGAGGCTACGCACCGAGGGATACAATGCGGCGCTGGCCGAGGCCGGCATCAAGCATGATCTGAAGTTGGTGCCGCATTCGGATATCGGCAGGAAGTCTCCTTATAGCTATCAATATGGTTTTGACGTCACCAACAAACTTTTGGATGAGCACGGTGACGTCACCGCGATTTTCGCCATTGCCGACGTAATCGCCATTGGTGCGTTGAAGGCAGCGCAGGGCAGAGGAATGAGCGTGCCCGAGGAGCTTTCGATCGTCGGGTTTGATGGCATTCCGGTCACTGATTTCATTACGCCGTCGCTGAGCACGATCGTTCAACCTGCTAGGCAGATTGCTCAGCTGAGCTGCGAGTTGTTGTTCGACAGCATGGAGGGTAAGCCGACTCGTCACGAGCTGGTGTCGGCGCAGTTCAAGGAGGGCGGCAGCATTGCCCCGCCTAGGGGTCAGCGATGAGCGGTAGTTTCGCCCCGGACACTCCGCTTTATAGCGCGCTGTCGTGGATCTCGTCGCTGGTGGTAATCAGTCTGTGCTGGGCCCTCACCGGTTCGGTTGTGGTGACTGGCGGCGCGGCCCTGGTCGGAGCGTTCGCCGCGTGCATGAGCCTGATCGGAGGCGGCAAGGTCTTCAGAACTTTTTTCCGCTCGTTCGGTAAGGCATTTTTGCCAGCCACTCTGGCTTGGCTTTTCGACCTGGTGGTTGGCGGGTTGATTGCTTGGGAGCTGCTTGTCGTGAGCAGGATTTCGGTTGGCGCGCTGCGCTACGCGATTGTTGTGGTGCTGTTTTTGGCTTTGGGCCTGTTGGCGATTGTGAATGTCTGGTTCTGGCCGGTTTTGGCTCGTAGGGCGCTCGAGGATCGTCCTGCCGGGGTTGGCTATCTGCCCACGCTGGCGAAGGCGTCGCTGCTGGCCGGGTTTCGTTACCTGCCTAAGACGGTGGTTGGCGTGGTGATTTTTGTGGTGCCGGTGTTGCTGGCCCTGCAGTCGCCGAGGCTCGGGGCGACGGTGGCCTTGGTGTTCGCGGTGTTCGGTATGGCGTTCTGCTGCTACCTGGTGACGCTGCTGCTGAGAAAAGAACTGGACGTCCAGATAGAGGACTAGTCAGGCTTCGGGGTTGGGTCGCGAATTAACTGGAAAGAAAAGGTTCGTAGTCGAGCCAAAAAGGACGTATTGATCCGGTTTTCGCCGCGATTCGCCCGGCTCGAGTGAAAAGATCGTTAGTGATGAGTAATTCAACTAAGCAAGATAGCGAAGACTCCGACGAAGACAATGGCATTGCGTTGGGCCTCGTCTTCGGCGTTATGGGTGGAGTGGTCGCCGGATTGCTGACCGGCGACCTTGCGCTGTGGATCGCCATCGGGGTGGGCCTTGGTTTAGCCGTAGGTGCCGGATTAGGTGGCAAAAAATCTTCCAATGGTGCTTTTCATCCGCAGTCGGATAAAAAGCACCACGATAACGTTTCTGCCTAGGTTTTTTGAGCCTACTTGAACAGGTCCCAGACGCTGAATGTGGTTTTCTTGTAGATCGAGTTCTTCACCGAGCGCTTCGGATTCTTGATGAACCCCATGCCCTTGCGCCCGTACCCGGGAATCACTGCGCGCTTTATCGCCCGCTTCGAGCGCCCAGTCGTGCGGGCTTTCAAAGAACGAGTCAAAGAAGGTTTGCGCATCCCGAATTTCATAACCCCAGCCTAGAACCAAACAGCTTCGAAAGTTTTGCTAAAAGATGTTGAACCAGGGCGTCTTATTCAGCTTCGGGCGAACCTTCTTTTGGGGCTGTAGCTGTTTCTCGGCAAGCTCGGCGACCTCGTCCCAGGGCAGGTGCTTGCGAATTATTGCGCATCGGCGACGATGATCCTTCTCTTGTTTTGCGGCATCCGCAGCCGCCTTGATCTTGGAAGCCTTTTGCCCGAGCGCCTCATTGATCCAAAGCAGCGCTTGATCGCAAAGTAGCCGGTTATACGCCGTCCTCGCCGAACGGTTCGGAGTTTCACGGGAATATTGGCCCTTGCCCTTCGTCGCCTGGGTGTTAAACCAATTCTCCATGTGCTCACGTTGGGAGCTGTACCAAACGCCGCTATAGCCGCCGTCCGAATATGCCTCAGAGATAGGCAAATGATCGGGGAGCGTCGCAAATACCTTTATTGCGTCAGTTTTGGTTCGACTACGAACCAAAACTGACACGTTAAGTCTTCTAGTCAGTTTTCGTGCGGTTCTCGACTATCTTTTCCGCCGCGCGCGTCAGCGCGGGGTAGTCGCCGCCGGGACCGGTCGCGAAGTAAGCCGGCGCGTCCTGGATCGGGCCTTGCTCGGGGGAATACCACAGCGGCCGGTAGAAGCCGCCAGCGTTACGCAGAATCTGGATCCCAGCGGCCACGTCCCAGGGGCTTGTGCTCGCGTTAAGGACGGCGTCCGTCCAACCCGCGGCCACGTGGCACAGCCCGAGCGCGCCTGAGCCCGTGCGGCGGAGCGATGAAAAGTTCTCGACCAGGTCAGCGAAAATCTCGCCGGCTAACTCCCCGTCGGCCTGGTAATCAGCCGCGGTCGGATATCCGGTGATCAACGTGGCCGCGCCTGCCGGCAGGGCATCCTTAGCCACCAGCTTTTCACCGTTCAGCCAGGCGTCCTCGGCATCTGCCGAAAACAGCTCGTCGGAGATCGGGTTGTAAATCGCCCCGGCGACCAGCTTGCCGTTCACGGCCGCACCCACACTCGTGCAAAAGAACGCCATACCTTGGACGAAATTAGTGGTGCCATCGATCGGGTCGATGTAGAACGTCACATCGCCGTCGCCAGCGGCACCGAACTCTTCGCCAACCACCCGGGCACCGGGCCAGCGGCTAGTCAAAAAATCGGTGATCGCGGCCTCGCAGGCGCGGTCATGCTCGGTGACCTGATCGTGCACGTCACGCTTATATTCGACGTCCATGTTGCTGCGGAAAACCTCCCGCAGCCCTGCCGCGACGCTGGTGGCAGCGCCGCGGCAGACCTCGGCTAACTCGATAGCCTGCTGCATGCTCATCTAATTCTCGGTTTCCTTCAAAACCTCAAGTAGCCCGGCCGGGTCAGCGACGGTCACGTCGGGGGTCGCGAAAACCTTGAACGGTCGTTTCGCTGCGTTCGGCGCTGGCATCAGAACCGATGCGCCCGCGCCCGCCCGGTTGCCGCAGAGCACGTCACGGTCTAGGTGATCACCCACGTACCAGCATTCCTCAACCGGCACTCCGATGCGTTCTGCTCCAATCCAGACCAGGCGCGGGTCGGGCTTACGCACGCCGACCTCGTCAGAGTAAACCTCCGCGGTGAAGTAGCCCAGGATCCCGGCGTCCTTCAGCCAGTCCCGGTGAACCTGCCCTGACAAGGCATTGGAGACGATACCGACGGGGATAGTGCGCTCCTTGCACCATTCCAGCAGCTCCACGGTGCCCGGACGCATCACACGGTTTTCCGTCAGGCTCGCTATCAGGTAGCAGATCCTGTCGGCGTGTTGGGCGAGCTTGGGATGCAGGGAAGCGGGCCAGTCGGCGCCCAGATAGTCCAGCACGTACTCGGTGTGGGAAAGGTCCCTGCTGTAGAGCGGACGTGCCTGCGCGTTTCGCAGCAGTTTCACTGAGGTCTCGGAGGCGAAAACGTCGATCTCAAGCCGCTGCCTGTCGATGCCGCAGGCGGCCAGCTCGTCGCCGAAAATCTTTTCTAGCTCGTCAGCAACCTTCAGGTGCCAGTCGTCGCTGTAGGTGCTTTCGACGATTACCCCGCCGAAATCAAGTAGTAGGCCGTGTGGCATCATGGTTTTCCTTTCTGCGCCCCAAAAAAGTAGCGCCTAACCATAAAGGTTAGGCACAACCGGGGATTTTTTAGTTATTTAACGGAGGTGCGCCACAGGTCGGTCCAATCCTGGCGGGAGCGCCAGTCGGTGGTGGAACCTGCGTTGTCGAAGAAGAAGATGTCGTCGCGCAGCTCAGCAGCGTTGGAAGGATCCTTCGGCTGGGGGATCGAGGTGTTGGAAGAGTACTTTCCGTCCTTGATCTGCGGGGCGATGCCCTCCTCGGTCATCGCGAAGTGAACGTACAGCTTGGCTGCGTTCTGGTTCTTGCTGCCCTTGGCGATGACGATCGACTTGGGGGCTGCCAAACCAGCCCACGGCTTCATGTCGTCACAGGTGGCTTGGTGGTAGCCCTTCTCCTCGACGTTGCGGAACTTCGAAGATGCTATCAGGCCGATCGGCGGGTCGGCCTGACCGGGAGCCCCAACAGCGGCGGAGACGTCCTCGTTGGAGTTCGTCAAAATCGGGCTGTTGCCTGCCAGGCGCTTGACCCATTCCTTGGTTGCCGACTCGCCAGAAAACTCCTCGTTGAATTGCTCTTTGTAGGCGCTCTTCAGTTCATCCTCGCCGAACTGGCTCATCTGGCTGAACCAGTCGAGCATCTTGTTCGAGCCCGCCGGATCCTCCATGGCGATCTTGTTTGCCCACTTGTCGGTGGTCAGCTCCCAGATGTTCTTAACCGGGCATTCGGTGTAAACCTCGGTGTTGTAGCTGAAGAAGTTCGGGTCGTTGATGAGCACCAGCGGGTCGCGCTGGCTTTCCTCGATGTCGTCAACCAGGTCGCCGGGGATCCATGAGTAGACGTGACCGTTCGGCAGCAGGTTGTTGGTCAGCGCGGGGACGTCCTGAATAGCGATGACGTCGCCCTGCACGTTGCCCGACTGCGCCTCGCGGGTGACCATCTCGAACGCTTCGGCGGCGTCGACCTTAACACCGGTTGCCTTGATGCCGTACTTCTCGGTGAAAGCCTTGGCCATCTTCTCAACTGCGGAGGCGTTATCGTAGATGGTGATCGGGCCTTCCTCCTTGGCGGCGGCAATCAAGTCGTCGAGGTTGAAGTTAGCGTCAACCTGCGACTTGATCGCATCGCCCGACGCGGGGCCCTGTGGGCTAGGGTTGCCGCCAGCGCAACCAGTGACGGTCATCGCTAGGGCTGCGAAACCGGCCGCGAAGCCGATACGCCAGTTGCGTTTACGCATCTTGTTACCTTTCTTGGGAAAGCGACGGAAACTGGCCGCTTTCTATCAGTTAGCTATTCAGTTGTAGGTTTCTCTTTTTAAGAGAAGTCGACCCGTCTGCCGTCTGCATCGAAAATGTGCAGATCCTCGCGGTCGGCCCACGCCACGGTGTCCTGGTTGAAGGCCAGGTTCGGTTTGCGGGTGGAAGTGCCGAAGTAACGGTTGGAGCCGTCGGTCGACTCGATGATCCATGAGCCACCAGTCGGCAGAATGCCGGTCACTCGTACGTCGACACCGAGCGCCCCAGCGGGCATCTCCTCGCGGGAGGAGAAGTGGAGATCTTCGGGACGGATGCCCGCTGACGCCGCAGCAAGGCCATCGGCGCGCAGCCAGTCCTTCAGGCGATTGCCGGGGCCGTCGTCGATACCGGCTTCAACGATGTTGATGGGCGGGGAACCCATGAAGCCTGCGACGAAGCGGTTGGCTGGGCGCTGGTAGATCTCCAGCGGGGTGCCGGACTGCTGAATCATGCCCTCGTTCATGACGACGATCCGGGTTGCCAGAGTCATGGCCTCCCACTGGTCGTGGGTAACGAAGATCATCGTTGCGCCAGTCTCCTGGTGGATCCGCTGGAACTCCGAGCGCATCTCCAGACGCAGGCGGGCGTCCAGGTTACTCAACGGCTCGTCGAGGAGCATGATGTTGCGCTTTGCCGCCAGCGTGCGGGCGATCGCGACGCGCTGCTGCTGGCCGCCGGACATCTCGGAGGGGTAGCGCTCGGCGTACTGCTCGATGGAGAGCTTGCGCATCGCCTCTTGCGCGCGCTTCTTGACCTCGTCGCGGCCGAGTTTCTGGCAGCGCGGCCCGAACTCCACGTTCTCGAAGACCTTCATGTGTGGCCACAGAGCGTATGACTGGAAGACCAGCGACAGCTTGCGGCCCTCGGCCGGCACCCTCGTGCCGGAGGCCACGTCGTCTACGACCTTGCCCTCGATCGTGATCTTTCCGTCGCTGAGGGACTCCAGGCCAGCGATCATGCGCAGCGTGGTTGATTTGCCACAACCCGAGGGGCCGAGCAGACAAATGAACTCGCCCTCGTTGATCTCCATGCTGATGTCGTCGACTGCCGCTTCCTTGGCGCCGGGGTATCTTTTAGTGACATTTTCTAGCGAAATGATGCTCATAATTTTCCTCTACTCAAAAAGACTTTCTAGCTACCCATACCCGAGGACAGGTCGGCCTTGAACAGCTTGCGGGCAGCCCAGGTGCCAACCAGGGCCAGGGCGCAGATGACTACTGTTACCGCGTTTGCCGCCTGGTCGTAACCGGAGTCGATCAGGTTCATCGACATGGTGGTCATCAGCTGGGTGCCTGGCGTCGCCAAGACCATCACGAGCGACAGGCCCTGCACGCCGGAGATGAAGGGCAGCAGGATCGCCGAGGCCAACGCGCTGCGCTGGATAGGCAGGACGATCGTGGCCATTCGCTTCCACCAGCTTGCGCCGAGAACCTGGCCGGCCTCTTCCGGGTCCTTGCCGAGCTGCATCATGGCGGAAACGCCCGAACGCGACGCGAACGGCATCTCGTCCATCATCATGGCGAAGATCAAGATCCAGGCTGTTCCGTAGAGCGCCGGCAGCGGTCCGCGCGGCACGGCGAACATCGAAATATATGCCGACGCGAAGGCGATGCCCGGCACCAGATACGGCGTGAACGTGATGGTGCGCAGCGTAGTGCCTAGCCAGCGCCACGGCGAACGCACTGAGACGTAGCCGACCATCATGCCGAGCACGCCCGAGCCGATCGAGGCGGCGGCCACGAACAGCAGCGTGTTCTTCATCGCCTTCCAGGTGGCCGAGTTGAGCAGCACGCCGTCCTTGAAGTTGGCAAACGGCAGGTTGTGGCCGAGCCAGTACATCGCGGTCAGGTTGTCGAAGCTAAAGTCGCCGGGGGTGCGCATGATCGTCGAAGAAACCAGCACGCCCAGCGGGATGGCCACTGAAACCAGGAACATCAGGCAGGCGAACGCAAACGCGAACGGCTTTAGTCTGCCCAGACGCTGCATCTTCTTGGACATGCCTTTGCCCGAGACGGTAGTGAAGCGTTTCATGTTGCGGACGAACGCGAAGTCGATCCACAACGAGATCGCCCCGATAGTCACCATGACTAGCGCGATCACAGCCGCAGGGCCGGACTGCTGCGTGTTCAGCGACTGGTAGAGGGTCGTGGAAAGCACGTTGAACTGCACCGGCGTGCCCAAAACGTATGCCACACCGAATTCGCCGATTACCTTGGCGACGATCAGCGTCGCGGCCGAGATTGTCGAGGGCCGAAGCAGCGGCAGGTAGATCTTCAACGCCCGCAGGCGTGGCGTCGCACCGAAGATGCGCGCAGACTCGTCCAGGTTCTCGGGAATGTTGGCGATAGCGTTGGTGACCAGCAGAATGACGAACGGCACCAAGTGCAGGATAAAGATGATCGCGATCGGGACGGGGCCGTACGCCAGCCAGTCCGGCGGGGTGAAGCCTAGGCTCTCCAACCAGCCGACGGAGCCGGCGACCTTGCGGTTCTTGAAGATCGTCCGCCAGGCCAGCGCGAACGTCCACGCAGGAATCATGTAGGGGACGATTAGCGCCGTCGAGAACCATTTGCGCCCCGGCAGGTCGCTGCGGGCCAGCAGGAAGGCCACCGGCACACCGATCAGCAGGGCGCCGATGATCGTCACCACGCCGAGGCCGAGCGTGTTGACGAGCGGATGCCAGAACATGATCGGCGAAATGGCAGATCCGAAAACCCGCTCTAGGTAGTAGGTGGTGAAAGAACCGCCCGCGCCGCCGGTGCGGAACTCGTCGCCGTAGCTGGTCTGGACGGACGACAGCAACAGCGAAACCACGGGCGCCAGGATCATCAATGCGAAGAAAGCGAGCAGCACTATCCCCATGATCGTGGCGGGGTGTCGCAGAGCCAGCTTGGTGTGGTAGAGCGTCACGCGATTGCGTTTCAGCGCGGGCATATCAGAAGAACTAGATTTCTTCGGATCCTTTTCCGTAGAACCCAATTTGGCTCTCCTTCGTTTTAGCAAAATACTAAGAACAACCTATCTAGGTTTTCTAACTAAAAGTTTCTTGATGGTTAACAACTCAAAAACTTGGCTTTTTGCAGGCGTGTTTTCGCTAGCAGACGGAGGGCTGCTTGCGGCACCCGCACTCTCGAAGGTATTACTTAACGGCACCTAAAGCTGCGAAAACCGCGTTGTTTTCGCCATTTGATGCAAAAGTGCCCACTGTGCGACCGTAACACGCACAGCGGGCACCCAATTACCAGATGCTGACGCGTTGTTGCGGAGCGAGCCACATCGGGTCAGACGGTTTGACGTTGAACGCTTCGTGGAACGCGTCCAGGTTGCGCACCACCTGGTTGCAGCGAATCTCGGCAGGCGAGTGCGGGTCGATAGCAATCAACTGACGTGCGTGCTCGGGACGCGACTTGCCACACCAAACCTGAGCCCAACTCATGAATAAACGCTGAGCACCTGTCAGCCCGTCGATCGGCTCCGGCTCGGTGCCGCCGCAGGCAATCTGCCACGCCTTGTACGCGATGGCCAGGCCGCCGAGGTCGCCAATGTTCTCCCCCAGTGTCAGCTCGCCGTTCACCTTAACCTCTGGCGCTGCGGCCGGCGACAGCTCGTTGTACTGGGCCACCAGCGACGCCGTGCGCTCTTCGAACGCCTTGCGGTCTTCGTCACTCCACCAATTGCGCAAACGGCCATCGCCGTCGCAGGTGGAACCTTCGTCGTCGAATCCATGGCCGATTTCGTGACCAATCACGGCTCCGATACCGCCATAGTTGACGGCGTCATCAGCCTCCGCATTAAAGAACGGTGGCTGCAAAATGGCCGCCGGGAACACGATCTCGTTGCGCAGAGGATGGTAGTAGGCGTTAACCGTCTGCGGATACATCATCCACTCGTCGGGGTCTACGGGCTTGGACAGCTGCTCGATCATGTAATCGAACTCGAAGCTGCTGGACGCCTGCACGTTCCCGATCAGATCGTCGGGTGAAATCTGCAGCGCGGAGTAGTCGCGCCACTTGTCCGGGTAGCCGATTTTGGCGTGGAACTTGCTCAACTTATCGAGCGCCTCGGAGCGGGTGGCCTCGGTCATCCAATCCAGTTTGCTGATGGAGGAGTGGTAAGCTCTGATCAGGTTATCGACGAGCTCCTGCGCGCGTGCCTTCGTGGCAGCGGGGAAGTGCTCGGCGACGTAAATCTTGCCGATGGCCTCTCCCAGCACGGATTCGACCAGCGAAATGCCGCGCTTCCAGCGCTCGCGCAGTTGCGGAATGCCCTGCAGCTGCTTGCTGTAAAACTCGAAGTTCTGCTCTACAAGATCCTGCGGGCCGACACCGGCCAGGGAATCGATTACACCCCAGCGCGCCCAGGCCCGCCAAGCAGGCAGGTAGACGTCGGTGAGCAGCTCGGAGACATCCGGCAGGAACGTGCGCTGGCAGTTGACGACCTCCGCCACTGCCTCCTTCGGCAGCTCGGCCTCTTTGAGGAACGCGTCCCAATCGAACGCTGGACAGGTGGCGGTGAACTCGTCCCAGGTCTGCAGGTGATACATCTCCACCATGTCGCGGGTGCGCACCTTGTCCCAGTGGTGGGCGGCGATCCTCGTCTCAAGATCCACCACTAGGTCGGCCTGCTCGTCGGCGTCCTCGTAGCCGACCAGCTCGAACATGCGCTCGATGTGCCTACGGTAGTTCGCCACGGTGTCGCCGTGCTCGTCAAGGCGGTAGTACTCCTCGTCGGGCAGTCCAATTCCGCCCTGGCCGACGAAGATCAGGTAGCGGTTGGGGTTGCCGGGGTCGGAGTCGTTTCCTATGCCGAACAGCCCGCCCAGGTCGTAGCGCGCGGCATAACCCAGAAAGCCGGACAGCTTAGAGATAGATGTGATCTCGTCGGCCTTCTTCGCCAGCTCGACGATCGGTTTGACGCCGACGGCCTCGATGCGGTCGGTGTCCATGAACGACGCGTAAAGGTTCGCGATCTTGGAACGTTCGGTGGTCGGGTCGTCGTCCGGGGTGATGCCGGTGACGATCTCCTTCACCGCCTTTTCGGAATCCTCCGACAGTTTCTGGAAGGCTCCCCAGCCGCCCTTGTCCTCGGGGATCTCGGCGGAATCGAGCCACTTTCCGTTTGCGTGGCGAAACAGGTCCTGACTGGCTTTAACTTCGTTATCGATATGATCTAGCTGCAATGCACTCACGCATCCAAGCCTAGCCAGTCCCCAAATTTCTAGTCGATCACCCAGGTGTCTGGGCCGGCAATCGCCTCCGCGAGTTGATCGTCGGTCAACGCAGGCGCCGGCTGCAGCGGGTTCTCGCCCCACGGCCTCGGGCAGCCGATATCCACTTGGGCGCGGCTCAGGTCGTCGAACGTCGGGGCCTCCACCTCGCGCAGGATGCCGGCTACGGAAACGTCCGGACGTTCTGCACTGGACAGCTGACTGAGCTCGAACGCCCTGCTTGGGTTGGCGATGTGCGGATTGTGGCTGATGACGTCCGCGCCCGACGCGTCGGCCAGCCCAATGCCATCGGGTCCAGCGACAACTCCCAGCTTGCCATTGGCGGTGACGGCCGGTTGGCCGTCCTCGAGCCAAATCAGCCCATCGGAGTTGACGTCCTCGAACGCGCCATCGTTGAAGATCGGGCAGTTTTGGTACACCTCAACCAGGCTGGCACCTCGGTGCTTTGCGGCCTTTTCGAGCACCTGAGACATCCGCTTGCGGTCCGACGCCAACACCCTCGCGACGAAAGTCGCCCCGGCCCCAAGCGCTAGCGCAGACGCGTTAACCGGCGGCTCGACCGTGCCCATTGGCGACGTCTTGGTCACCTTCCCGAGCACGCTAGTGGGGGAGAACTGGCCCTTCGTCAGGCCGTAAATCTCGTTGTTGAAAAGCACCACGGTCAGGTTGACGTTGCGCCGCAGCGCGTGAATCAGATGATTGCCGCCGATGGAAAGCGCGTCTCCGTCGCCGGTGATCACGAACACGGCCAGGTCGCTGCGGGTCATCGCCAGCCCGGTGGCTAGCGTCAGCGCGCGCCCATGAATGGTGTGCATGCCGAACGAATCGACGTAGTACGGGAACCTCGACGAGCAGCCGATGCCCGAGATGGTGACGGTGTTTTCCTTGCGTATGCCCAGGTTCGGCATCAACTGCTGGAAGGCGGAGAGGATCGCGTAATCGCCGCAGCCCGGGCACCAGCGTACGTCCTGGTCGCTGACGAAATCTTTGCGGCTCAGTGGGTTGATGGCCAGCGGCACGCCGGTCAGGCCGTTACTCATTGCTCGCCTCGCATTTTTCTAGCAGGAAGTCGGATAGCTCGCTGGCGGCCAGCGGCAGCCCGCGCACCCGGTTGTAGTTCTCGGCAGCAACCAGATATTTCGCGCGCAAGATCATGCAAAGCTGGCCCAGATTCACCTCGGCCACCACAACTTTCTTGTAGCTGTGTAGCACGTCGCCGAGGTTGGCCGGCAGCGGGTTCAGCGAATCCAGATGAATGTGCGCGATCTTGCCGGCCCTAGCCCGCACGATCTCGACGGCCGTGGCTATCGCGCCCCACGTCGAACCCCAGCCGACCACTGCCACATCCGCGCCGTCCGGGTCGTCGACGTAGGCGTCCGGCACCTCGATGCGGGCTATCTTCTCCGCCCTGGTGCGCACCATCTCGTCGTGGTTGGCGGGGGCATAGGAAATGTCGCCGGTTTCGTGGTCCTTCTCGATGCCGCCGATTCGATGCTCCGTGCCGGCCACGCCGGGCAGGGCCCACGCGCGGGCCAGTTTTTCGTCGCGCAGATAGGGCAGGAATTTTTTGTCCTGGTTGTTGTTTTCCGTAGCAAAATTTGGCTCGATGCTGGGCAGATCAGCGGGGCTCGGATAGCGCCACGGCTGGGTGCCATTGGCGAGGTAGGCATCCACCAGCAGCACGACTGGCGTGCGCGCCTCGAGCGCCACCTTGCAGGCCTGGAAAGCAGCGCGGAAGCAGTCCGACGGGGTGCGCGCGGCGAAAACCGGCAACGGGGATTCGCCCGAGCGGCCCCACATCGCGTCCAACAGGTCGGACTGCTCGGTTTTGGTGGGCATGCCCGTCGATGGGCCCGCCCGCATGACGTCGACGATCACCAGCGGCAGCTCTGTCATGACGGCCAGATTCACGACCTCTTGTTTGAGCACGAACCCCGGCCCCGAAGTGGAGGTGACGCCCAGCGCGCCGCCGTAGCTTGCGCCCAGCGCAGCCCCCGCCGCGGCGATCTCGTCCTCGGCCTGGAACGTCATGACGCCCTGCGCTTTGCGCTTGGCCATGTCCTGCAGCAGATCGGTGGCGGGAGTGATCGGGTAGGCGCTGAAGAACAGCTGGCGGCCAGACTTGTTCGCCGCTGCCAATAGACCAAGCGCCAGGGCCTGCGTGCCACTGACCTGTCGGTAGCGCCCGGGCGGCAGATTGGCCTGCTCGACGCGATAGCGAACCGCGAAAGCCTCTACGGTTTCGCCGTAGGCGTGGCCGGCTCTAAGCGCGGCAACGTTGGCGTCCCTAACCGCCGGATTCTTGGAAAATTTTTCCCCAAGCCATGCTTCCGTTGGCTTGTTTGGACGACTGTAGAGCCAGTTGACCAGGCCAAGCGCAAACATGTTCCTGCACCGGTCCGCGCCCTTGCGGCCCAGCTCGAACTGCTCGACAGCGCCCCTGGTCAGGGAAGTGATGTCCACCTCAACCAGCTGGTAATTGGCCAACGATCCGTCGGTGCGCGGATCGGCGTTGTAACCCGCATTCTTGATGTTGCGTGCGGTGAACTCCGACTTGTCGACGATCACCAGCCCACCGCGCTTCACAAGGTCGAAGCTCTTCTTCAACGCCGCCGGGTTCATGGCAACCAGCGCGTCGGCGGTTTCACCAGGCGTCGAGATGTCGGTGCTGGCGAATTGAAGCTGGAAACTAGAGACCCCGCCGATCGTGCCGCGCGGGGCGCGGATCTCGGCCGGATAGTCGGGGAGCGTGACGATGTCGTTACCCAGCCTCGCCGACTCGACACCGAAACGGTTGCCCGTCAACTGCATTCCGTCACCGGAATCGCCTGCGAACCTGATGACTACGCGTTCGAGCTCCTTGGTGGGCTGCGCATCTTGGTAAGTCAAAACCACTCCCTACGTCACGACTATCAAGGGTAGCCGGTTACTAAAAGCTATTCGTCGTCCCTGATTACCCCGAGCTCCCCGGTGGTCAGATCTTCGTCGATGTCGATCTCGTCCTCGGTGTCCTTTTTGACCGTGTCGTTCTTTTTGGTGCGCAAGCCGGCGAGCTTGCCCCACAGCCAGCCGCCGGAGCGGTCGACGCCGGTTTGAATGTACGCAAGTTCCATCGGGTTAGTAAGACCAACTTCTGTGTCTATCTTCGCCCGCGAAGAGCCCGCCAGCAGAACGCGGTCGCCCGGTTGAAACTCGTAGTCGAATTCCGGAAGCACAATGTTCTGTGTGCCCCGGCGAACGAATAACACCATCGCATCGGAAAGTTCTTCTCGGTTGTGCGGGTCTGTGAGCAGGTGACGCACTGTGAACGGGCGGTCTTGTTGCATCGCCTCGAAGACAGCAGGGGTGCGACGGTTGGAGATGACAAGATCCCAGATTTCGGGGATCCTGCCGTGGTCGAGCAGAAGCAGCTTTTCCGTCAGCTTGTGACATTCGGCTTCGGAAAGCTGCGGGAAGAAACGCAGGAACCTGCTCAGCAGCGGGGTAGTGATTCTGGCCAGGAACTCTTGAGCGACGATACGGCTCGGCTCCATGACAACGTTCGTCGCGAACGCGTCGAAAAGCGGCTTGTTGGCCCGGAGATTCTGCCTGGTGACGATGAACAAGTCGTGTCGTAGCGCCCTGGCCGTCACACCGATCGCCAGGTTTCGGGTGTCCGAATCGCTACCGGCAACCAGACCGAGGGCGTGGTCAATACCTGCCTTCTTCAGGTCGTCGCTCTTGGTGCCGGTGCCGTTAACATCAACCCCGCCATCCTCGAAGTATTGGCTGTCGACGACGGTCACCGTCACACCAACCACGCGCAGGCTATCGGTCATCTCGCGGCCAAACCGTCCGTAGCTGCAGACGATCCAGTGGCCGGCGGGCGGGTAGTGGATCTGGCTGATCGGGTCGCCGGTTAGGCCTGTGAGTGTGGTGCGCAGGCGATAACGCTCGGGCGTCGTGATGGCGGACGCCAGATTGTCGCTGAAACGTTCGAACGGGTTGATGACCAGGTCGCCGCCGAACACACCCAAGTGCGTTTCGGTCTCGGCGTTGCGGATTCGAGCCAAGACGGCCACCTTCGGAGCCAAAAGGCGGACGGTGACGGCAATTGCCTGGTTAACCGAGTCGTCCTCCGCAAGCGCAACCACACCCTTGCAGTAGCGGCTCATCAGACCTGCCGAAACAAGCGCATCCGGTTTGGAGGCGTCGCCGGTCAAAGCAGGAAAATCCACGGAGAAATCCTCCAGGCGCAGCCGGCTAATTTTCTCTTCCTGCTTATCAATGACGACGAAACGTAGGTTCAGGTGGTCGAGGCCGTGCATCACCAGGATGCCGGTCTCTCCAACACCACAAACGATATAAAACGGTTCCCTAATGGCCTTTACCCTGCGGCTGAAACGTGCAGCCCGTAGCGTCTCGCCAAACGCCTTATCCTGCAGCAGCCCGATGATCGCAAACAGCGAATACGTCCAACAGCTAACAGTCAGCAACACCGTGAACAGCGTCCACATTCGCTGGGCCGCGTTGAACGGAATCGGGATTTCACCGAAGCCGATCGTGGTTGCCGTGTAAACCACGACGTAGAAGGCCTCGAACGGGTTCAGCGGATCCACCAGGTTGCCAAGCTCATCCGTGCTCGGAATGATCGTGTAACCGGCAGTGGCTACAGCAAAAGCTGCGATCAGCAACAGGATGGGGAATCGCATCCTGCGCATGACGAGGTAGAAAACGTCAGATATGACGCCCTGCTTCCTCAAATCGCGATCGTGAGTCTGCATATCTTTGAGCGCTACCTGCGTGCTTGCAACAATTCGCCGACCATCAAAACTACTGAGACCGCGTTGGCCAGCATCGCGCCTGCAGACAGCGAAACTACGACGGAGATGTGCGTTGACGTCAGACCGGTGGTGGTCATCTCAGAGCAGATCACCCAGACGATTACGCCAACAATTAGCTGCAGGTCGGCAACCAGGCTGGTTGACAGGTGCACCGCGCCGAGCTGGGTTCGATCGCCGAACTTGAGCACCGTGGCGATCAAGCTCGTCACCAAAGCGGCCATCAGCTCAGCGCCATTGTGCATCGCCGGCTCGGAAATCGGCCCGTACCAGAATCCGAAGTTGAGGGCCGCAGCCATAGTGATGAAGAAACCAAACACCACTTTTTCGAGGTTCATCAGATTGTCCTTGCTAATCGAAACTTCTCTAGCCGCTGGCCTTTCGTCCAGTCGGAACTAAAAGGGACACTAACCCTACTCTGGAGTCCCTGACTATTTAACATAATCTAGCCCTCTGACAATTTTTATTTCTCTTTGGGCACCTTTTGTTTTTCTTACGCCTCAGTTGCCCGGCTGGATAGCGTGGAGATATGAGTTTGGCGAATTCTGAACGCAAGAAACTGGCCGACACGCTGCACGCCGTCGGCCCGGATGCAGCGACACTTTGCGATGGCTGGTCTGCCCATGACCTGCTTGCCCATCTTTGGCTGCGCGAAACCGACCCGATCGCGGTTGTCGGCATGTTTTTTCCGCCGTTGGCCAAGCAGACCATCAGAAAAATGGAGGAGGTCAAAAGAAGCTACGACTTCGACGACCTCGTCGATAAGTACGCCGCTGGCCCACGCGGGGTCTTCAAGATTTCCAAGGTAAACGAACTTGGTAACACGCTGGAGTGCTTCGTCCACCACGAGGACTTGCGACGCGGCGACGGCGACAACGATCCCCGAACCTTGCCCAAAGATCTCGACGACGCGCTCTGGTCGGCAGTCAAAAAACTTGCGAAAGTAAGGCTCAGAGGTTTCAAGAGGGGCCTGATCCTGCACCGAGAGGGCCAGTGGGGAGGGGCCTCCGAGTCCGTTTCGCTTGGCGAAAACCCGATGACGATCTCCGGTGAGCCGGGCGAACTCGTCATGCTGTTCTTCGGACGCGGCCACGCGGCTAACCTCGACTTTGACCCAGAAGACACGAAGTCCGAGCTCGAAAAACTGAAACTTTCCGTATAGATAAAGGGTGGTGCCCAAAGGTCCCGCCCTTTATCCTTTAGTGGATTCGCTTATACGGCGAGTAGCCGTCAACCGGCTCGACCAGCGGCGTCAACACCGCAACCTGGCCCGGCTCCAACGTGATGTCGACCATCGAACGCATGATCTCGAGGCGCTGTCCGGTGAACTCGTCGAGCAGCAGCGCGTGATCCATCAGTTTCGAGTTGGCGAGCAGAACCGTCTCGGTAACCGTCTCCTTGCCGGGGTTGGCGATGACGAAGACCGAATCCTTAACGCGGTTCGTGCGGCGCTCGAAGCCCAGCAGCTTCTCGGCAACCAGCCAGTTCAGATCGCCGATGCGCAGCGCGCGGTGTTCGCGACGCAGTTTGATCAAGTCGCGGTATAGGGCGAGCGTCTGGTTGGAATCGTTCGCCAGATCCCAGCGCATCGGGGCTCGGGACTCAGGCTCTTCGCCGCCGGTCATGCCGAGCTCCGTGCCGTAGTAGAGGTTCACCGACCCTGGCAGCGTGAACTGCAGGAAAATCGCCAGGCGACGCTCCCGCTCGTTCGGCAACACGTGCGTGATGCGGGCGGTGTCGTGATTGTCCAGGTAAACCCACGACTTGAGCATGTGCTCGAAATCGCATTCGTCGAACATGCGCTCCATCATCCGCTGACCCTGTGCTGAGCTGATGCGACCGTCGGCAACGCGAATGATTATCTCGCGCAGCGGGAAATTCAGCACTCCGTCCAATTCGGGGAACCATTCGGCCGGCCAGTTAGGCATCTCGCCGAGAACCAGCGACTTTGGCTTTTCTTGGTGCGCGGCCTGGGTGATCTTGCCCAAGAAATACATGCCCAGCTCGTAGGACACATCCAGGCGCCACCCGTCCGCGCCCTCGCGCAGCCACGAACGCACCACCGAATCCGCGCCCGACCACAGATGCTTCGCAACCGCAGGATTCTCCAAAACCAGCTCCGGAAGGTTTCGCACATTCGCCCAGTTCCGTGAGCCATCGGGCAGGTTCGGGTCGATCTCGAACCAGCTGCGGCTCGCGTTATCGGGGTTTGGCTGTTCCTGAAAAGCCAGCGACTTGCGTCCCAAGTGGTTGAAGACGCCGTCTAGAATCAGCCGCAGATTGTTGTCGTGTAGATCTTTAGCCAGCGCGCGGAAATCGTCCATGGTGCCGTATTCATTGCGGACGCCCCGGTAGCTGATTCCGTCGTAGCCGTGATTGGTCCAGGCCGGGTTAATCGGGGTGGTGTAGAGGACGTCGACGTCCAAAAACTTAAGATAATCGATGCGGCTGCGGGTGCTCTGCAGGTCGCCACCCCAGAAATCTAGCTCGTGGTTCCACACCTCGTGCTCGTGCAGGTAGTGGCCCTTCCGGGGTTCCTCCGACCAGTCGTGCAGCTGCTTCGGGCGCTCATACAGATGCCTCTTGGCGTCAAGATTGGCCGCAGGGACGAACCTGTCCACGATGATCTGATAGATACACGCGCCGTTTCGCCAGTCCGACTCGCGTTCCTCAAATTTGCGCCAGTAGGTTAGATCCCGAGTGTTCGAGTAGTCCAGGAAAGACATCCGTAACCGCTTTCTGAAAATGCCTAGAAATGTGAATTTAATTTTATAGGCGAACGCTAATAAAACGCTCAAGGCGCATATGCCAGAGACTAAAAAGTTATGCGCACTAAATTGTGCAGACCGAACAAATTAACCCTCTTTGTTACGCTGGCTGCGCTCGTTCGACCCCCTTCTTCCGCTCAAAGCGTGAAAGGAAAACCTCAAAAAGCGCTAACAAAATTTTTTCCAGACGAAATTTTCGAAGAAGATGGAAATAGTCCAAACCGAAGGGATGAGATGGAAAACACGGATCTAATCGAATTATGCGAAGAGGCGATTCGCTTCACGCAAGAATTGATCAGGATTGACACCTCAAACTACGGCGACGGCACCGGCCCAGGAGAAGAAGAGGCCGCGCAATACGTTCTAGACCGCCTGGCGGAGGTGGGGCTGAGCGGAGAGACTTTCGTTGCAGCACCCAAACGCCACAGCGTCGTCGTGCAGATCGCCGGGAAATCCCGTGACGGTCTGCTCGTCCACGGCCACCTCGATGCGGTTCCCGCAGACCCGCACGACTGGAGCGTCGACCCGTTCAGCGGCGAAATAAAAGACGGTTGCATTTGGGGCAGGGGAGCGGTCGACATGAAGGAGATGGTTGGCATGATGCTGGCCATCGTCCGCAAAATTGCCCGTGACGAGATCGTGCCCAGCCGCGACCTCGTCTTCGCCTTCCTCGCAGACGAGGAGGCCGGTGGCTGGAACGGTGCGCGCTGGCTAGTGCGCAACCATCCGGAACTTTTCGCCGGCTGCAATCAGGCCATCAGCGAGGTCGGTGGCTACTCAGTTTCGCTGCCCACACCCGACGGCGACAGCAAACGTGCCTACCTGCTGCAGACCGCCGAGAAGGGTTTCCACTGGGCCACCATCAAGGCGACGGGCACCGCCGGCCACGGGTCCCTTAGGAACGACGACAACGCCATCGCCAAGCTGTCTCGCGCCCTGACTCGCATCGCCGAATACTCCTGGCCGCAGGAATACGTAACCACCGTCAGGTCCATGTTTGACGGCCTGACTGAGATAACCGGAATCGACGATCCCGCCCAAGTGCTCGGGCTTCTCGGTGCCGCCAAGCCGTTTGTCGAGGCCACGCTGTCCAACACATCGAACCTCACCAGTCTGAGCGCCGGCGACCTCGGAAACGTCATACCTTCTGTAGCCACCGCGCAGATCGACTGCAGATTCCTGCCCGGCCACCAGGAAAGCTCCCTCGACAAAATCCGCGAGCTATGCGGCGACGACGCCCAACTGATCGTCAACAAAACCGGCACCGCAGTCGAGGCGCCTATCGATACGCCATTTGTTCAAGAAATGGCCGACGCGCTTTCCGCCGAAGATCCCGGCGCCCGACTCGTTCCCTACTGCATGTCCGCAGGCACCGACAACAAGTCGTTCTCTTGGCTGGGCATCTCCGGCTACGGCTTCGTCCCGCTCAAACTGCCAGAAGGCTACGAGTTCGCGCGCATGTTCCACGGCGTAGACGAGCGCGTCCCCGTCGAATCCGTAGAGTTCGGCACCCGAGTGCTCTGGAACCTGATCGTCAAAACTGATTAACGGGTGCAGGAAAGTTCATAGTCGGACCTTTTGGTTCTCTTTAATTTCCGACGCATTAGCGGGAACCGAAAAGCTTGTAGTCAGATCTTTTGGTTCCCGCTAACTTGAGAATTTTTAACGGGTGCATAAAAGCTCGTCTACGGACTTTTCCGTCCCCGTTGTTTTTCGTCGACGTCGTTGTAGGTCTGGACGTTCTCGGTTGGTGGTTGGCCTGGACGTTCAAGGTCGGCTGCTGACCCGACTGCTTCGGGGCGGTTGCTGGTCTGGCAGCTAATGGAGGTTGTGGGATTCGGGATTAGTGGAACAGCTGCAGCCCGACGATTCCCGTCACAATTAACGCTAGGCACACGATGCGGGCGACGGTTACGGGTTCGCTGAGGAAGATGATTCCGACGAGGGTGGTGGTGATCGCTCCGCAGCCGGCCCAGACGGCATAGCCAGTGCCGACGGGGATCGCGCGGAGGGCGTAGGCGAGCCCGCCCATCGACGCACCGCAGGCGGCGAGAAAGACGGAACTCCAGAGCAGCTTGTTGCCTTGGGACAACTGGGAGAGCGCGGTGGCCCAGACGGATTCGAGCATTCCGGAGACGATCAGTATTAACCAGTGCATGATTTTCTTCTGCCTCGACCGTCGTCAGATCCGGGTACGGCGGGCCACTCGTCCGGTGAGGCGGACGCCTCGGCTAGAAAAAGTGAAAGCCCCCAGACGGGGGCTTCAACTCGAATGGCGGAGGATACGAGATTCGAACTCGTGAGGGCGTGAACCCAACCCGCTTTCCAAGCGAGCGCCATAGGCCTCTAGGCGAATCCTCCGCGGACCATCTTAACGGATAGGTGCGCGGGTTAGTCAAATGAGTGGATGCGGTAGGTATGTATTTGATGTGCTAACCTTTATCAAGGTTCTCCGCGCGGCGGAATCTCGCCCAACTCCCCCAGGGTCGGAAGGCAGCAAGGGTAAGTGAGCTCTACCGGGTGCGCGGGGAACCCCTTTTTATGCCTAAAACCCTCTGACTGTAGTCCTTTGAACTTTGGGTTTTATTTTGGCGGGTTCCGACAAGACGTGGTCTGTCAGGGCCAGTCTTTCTTGCTTCCTTTTGTAAAGTGCCTAGCCAGAAGGTTTTATTGCGCCGCATTGCCAGATTTTTATAGTTAGCGGCCATGTTTTGTCACACAGTTCGTGGGTGCCTACCTGGGCGGGACGGGATTTTGCCCAACTTTTCAGAGCGATATCGAAAATGTCAGTGGGGGACTCTAGGCTTTATGACGTGATTGACTCCGACCCCGAATACGACGACTACGGCACCCAACCGGAAGCCGAACTGCCCGATAATTTCTTTGAGCAGGACGGTCCGGGGCTTTTTGACGCCCCCCAACCTCCGGTGAACCACGAGCCGCCTGCCGAGGTTGCTCAGCTGTCGCAAGAAGAGCAGGTCGTCCCGATCGACGAGGACGAGGAGCCCGCTCCTCCGGATCAGGTGACCGAGATGGTCGAGAAAACCGAGCTGCAGAACCAGGTTGAGGCCGTCGCCGATGAGGAAGACGACGCACACTTGGCGCTGTATCGGCGTTACCGCCCGGACTCGTTCGAGGAAGTCATCGGTCAGGATCACGTCACCAAACCTTTGATGAGGGCGATCGAAAATAACAAGGTCAATCACGCATATCTGTTCAGCGGCCCCCGCGGTTGCGGTAAAACCACGTCCGCGCGAATCTTGGCCCGCTGTCTTAACTGCGAACAGGGCCCGACTGCGCACCCGTGTGGCGTCTGCCAGTCTTGTGTAGATCTGGCGACGGGCGGGCCAGGCTCCATTGACGTCATCGAGATCGACGCGGCTAGCCACGGCGGTGTGGACGACGCCCGTGAGCTTCGCGAACGCGCATTTTTTGCCCCGGTCGCCAGCCGCTACAAGGTTTACATCGTCGACGAGGCCCATATGGTCACGCCGCAGGGCTTCAACGCTCTGCTGAAGCTGGTTGAGGAGCCGCCGCCGCACGTCAAGTTCATTTTCGCCACCACCGAGCCGGAGAAGGTCATCGGCACGATTCGTTCGCGAACCCACCACTATCCGTTCCGGCTGGTTCCGCCGCGAATTCTGACCAGCTACCTTGAGGAGATCTGTGAGGCCGAGAACGTCCAGGTGGAGAAGGGCGTCCTGCCGCTGGTTGTCCGCGCGGGTGCGGGCTCGGTTCGTGACGCGCTTTCTGTGCTCGACCAGTTGCTCGGCGCTGCCGATAAGGGTGAGGTTAGCTATCAGCAGGCGGCGGGTCTGCTCGGCTACACGCCCGATGCCCTGCTCGATGAGATCGTCGACGCCTTCGCCGCCGGCGACGGTAAGGGCGTGTTCAAGACCATCGACAAGGTGATCGAGGTCGGTCAGGATCCCAGGCGGTTCGCCGAGGATCTGTTGCAGCGAATGCGCGATTTGGTGATCGTCGCTCAGGTGCCCGACGCCATCAGCTCCGGCCTTATCGACGTTTCCGACGATCAAGCCCAGCGGTTGACGTCTCAGGCGGGTGCGCTGGGTGCCGGCGAGGTGACTCGCGCGGCCGAGGTTTTCGCAACCGGTTTGACGCAGATTCGCGGCACCACCGCGCCCAGGCTCAACCTGGAATTGGTCTGCGCGCGGGTTTTGTTGCCGGCCGCCGATAACGACGACGCGGGAATCAACGCCAGGCTGGATCGCATTGAACGCAGGCTGGACATGCCGCAGATGCCGGCGCGCAGTGGAGGCAGGCACTCCGAGCCGCAGCATGCTCAGCAGGCGCAGCCAGATCAGAGGAAGTCTCCGCAGGGTGCCGCCCAGCCAGTGCAGCAGAGGCTAGCCCAGCACCGTCCTGCTCAACAGACCCCGGTTCAGCAAAGGCCCGCGGCCGCCGAAGGTTCCCAGCCACCCGCGCAGCAACGACCTGCCCAGCAGCGGCCAGCGCAGCAGCGCCCGGCCCCCGAGCAGGCGGCGCCACAGCAACGACCTGCCCCCCAGCAGGCAGCTCCGCAACCAGATTTGGATTCAGCGCACCGGGGCAATCAGGGTCAGCCTGCACAGCAGCAGGCTCCGCAGCAGCGTCCGGCGCCCCAACAGCATTCGGCAGAGCAGGCCGCTCAGCAACCATCTGGCGCTAGGCCCGACGGAGAGCCGCTGAGCGTGGTGGACGTGCGCCGGCTTTGGCCGAATGTCCTCGAAGAGGTGAAGCGCCGCAAGCGGTTCACGCACGCACTGCTGAGCCAGAACGCGTCCGTTGTGGCGTTGGAGGGTGGCGTTTTGACGCTGGGCTTCAACTCGCCGGGCACGCTAGAAACATACGAGCGTGGCGAGAGCCAAGAGGTTCTTCTCGAGGCGCTGAAGTCCGTCATCGGGGCGGATCTGCAAATAAAAACGGTCACCAACGACGGTCAGCAGCATTCGCCTAGGCAAGAGTCCGAAGAGGAAGATGCGGAGCCAGTCTCCGAAGCGGTCGTCGAAGGCGTGTCCCTAGACGACGAAGTCATCGACGACCCAACCGTCAGCGTCGACCAGCTGATCACCTCCAAGCTGGGTGGCAAGTTGATCTTCGACGATTCGGACCCAGACAACAACCAGGTAAGCTAAATAGCCGGCACGAAACCGCGCCGGAGAAGATTTTAAGGGGATTGGATGTTACCCGAAGGCATGGACATGAACGCGCTTCTGCAGCAGGCGCAGGCAATGCAGGCCCAGCTTGAGCAGGCCCAGCAACAGCTGGCCGAGTCGACGTTTACCGGCACGGCCGGCGGAGATCTCGTCATCGCAACCGTAAGCGGCCAGGGCATGTTGACCGACCTGAAAATTTCTCCAGAAGCAGTCGACGTAGACGATCTGGACTCGCTGTCTGACCTGATCATCGCAGCTGTCCGCGACGCCGCCAGCCAGGTCACCGAGCGCGCACAGTCCCTGATGCCGGACCTCGGCGGTATGGGGCTCTAAGACTTGTACGACGGACCAGTTCAAGACCTAATCGACGAGCTTGGGCGGCTGCCAGGCATCGGCCCGAAGAGCGCCCAGCGCATCGCCTTCTGGCTGCTAGACCAGCCCAAAGAGGACGTCGAAGCGCTAGCCAGCGCCCTTGTCGTGGTGAAGGAGCAGGTGCACTTCTGCGAGATCTGCTTCAACGTCACAGACCAGGAAGTGTGCCGAATCTGTCGCGACGACCGCCGCGACCGCACGAAAATCTGTGTGGTGGAGGAGAGCAAAGACGTCGTCGCCATCGAGCGCACGCACGAGTTCCGTGGGCTCTACCACGTGCTTGGCGGTTCCATCAGCCCGATCGACGGCCGCGGCCCCGGCGACCTGCACATCGCCGAGTTGCTCAAGAGGCTGTCCGACACTAACGTCACCGAGATCATTCTGGCCACCAACCCGAACCTTGAGGGGGAGGCAACCGCCACCTTCCTGACCAGGCTGCTCGCCGAAACACCCGGCGTTCAGGTCAGCAGGCTGGCATCCGGCCTGCCCGTTGGTGGCGATCTTGAATACGCCGACGAGGTTACGTTGGGGAGGGCGTTCAGCGGCCGCCGCGTCGCACAAAGCTAGCGATGGGCCTCGCACAAAGCTAGCGCTACTGCCGCGCTCTGTCCTTCGGGAACGTGACAGTTAACGTTCTTTTCGGATTACCTCGACGCCAGCCATCAAAGCCAGACCGGTGATCGTGATTCGGGGAGAGCCCTCCGGCGTTTCCCGCCACGGCGAGGCCATCTGCGGCTTCTTCCAGCCGAAACCGCCCATGATCCCGAAGCCTTTGATGCTGACCTGCATCTCCGGGGGAACCGTGATCTCTGTGCCACCCATCAGATTCAAACACGAAATCTCGACCTCTTGCGACTGAAACTTCGCGTAACGCAGGTCTATTTCGCAGCCGCCCATGACGGAAACCGTGACGTGCCTCGAAGGGCAAACCCAGGGCCCAACCATCTCTTGACCGCTTAAAATGCCAACAGAAAATTCCCTGCCGGCCTCACCAGGCTTCGAAGAATAACTGATAGGGACACCATAGTTTTTGCTAACAACCTCGTCGGCGCGGTGAGAATCTTGAACTAGCGGCCATTGATAGCCCTGGTTGAGGTCACTGATCAGAAACGCCAACTCGGCAGAGTCCTGCGTGCCCCAAACCCGTTCAACCCTGCGGTTGAAATCTTCGTCGCTTAACATTTTGTTCGCATAGGCGGCAGACAGTTTTGCCTGGGCGTCGCGGCGTTCATCTTCGCTGATTGGCATGGATAAAGAATAACAAGGCGAAGGCTAGCGGAGCGTAGTCGTGATCTCCGGATTCTTCCGGTCGTCGTCAGGCTTGGAATTGGTCCAGAAATAGGCCCGGAAATTGCTGGATTCTGCCGAATCGATTTTGCTGAAAACCAGGTCGGCGCGAAACTCGTATTCGCCACCGGCCGCCACTAGCGGTTTCTCGTTGACGCCTCGCCAGACCCTCTCGTGGCTGATCTGTCTATCGCCATCCGGGTCGTGACGCGTCCATTTCAGGTAAGCGCGAATGTTAGTGTCGATCACGCATTCGACGTCGGAATTGTTCTTGAACGTCAGCCCCCATTCAACCAGTCCGGTTTCGGAGTTATCCCTGATGAACGGCGAGAAAGCACCGTCAACCTCAGAACACGACTTGGGTGCGCTGGGCACGCTCGGCTTCGGTTCGGGAGTGGGCACCGGAGTAGGATCTGGCGTTGGTTTCGGAGTCGGTGTCGGAGTGGGCTCCGGTGTCGGCGTCGGCTTAGGAGTGACGGACTTATCCGGGCTCGGTGCCGGGGTCTGCTCGGTCGAGGGCTTTACGCTCGGCGCAGGCTTGTGGCTGGGTGTGGCCGCAGGCGTGGACGGCTGCTCAGGAGCCGCAGTCGGGACATTCACCCGGGAAGCAGCATCGGGCAGCTCGCCCGCATTACGCGGGGCAACGCGCGGGCCATCAGAACCGTTCGAGTTCCGCGAAGAATTCTGTGTATCAGAACCGCCCACGTCCTGCGGCCTGACGACGGGCGCAGAAGCTGCCGAAGGCTCGGCTCCCGAAGGTTGGGCGTCCGCAGAACTAGCGGACGGGCTCGGCGTTGGGGTGGCGCTGGGCGTCACTGATCGAGACCGCGAGGCGGTCGGGCCAGGAGTGATGGCGATGTCGCCGTCGGAATCGGGCTGACCGCTCACCAGACCGAAGGCCAAGGCTGCGGCGATGCAGACGCCGGAAACGGTGGACAGCGCAATGACAACGTGATGCACGAGGTGCGCGTGGGTGGCCGACTTGTAGGCATTCGCGGCGAGCGCGTCAGTGAAAGCGGGCGGCTGGGCAGGGGTATTTTTGAGTTCTTCAAGCTTCTCAAGCATTAGTCTCACCCGCCTTCTCTGCTGTGCTGTCTAGCGAATTCAACTTCTGGAGGCTTCTGTGCGCGCTGACCCGCACCCAAGCCTCGGACTTGCCGAGCATGGAAGCGATCTGAGCGACCGGGAGGTCGTCAATATAGCGGCCAATAACCACTGCGCGTTCCAGTGGACTGAGCGTCGCTAAAGCCTTAGCGACGCTCAACTCTGTGTCGATTGACTCCCAAGGATCGACTTCCTCGGGGACAAAAACATTAACCGGGGTCTCCTGGTAGCCACGTTTACGGGCGAAGGAGAGGAAGATGTTCGTAAGGATCTGCTGGCAATAAGCGCCCGGAGTTTCAGCTGCCGAGACCTTTTTCCATTGCCTCAGCATTTTCTCTGCCGTTTCTTGCACGAGATCTTCGGCGAAATGCCAGTCGTGGCAAAGCAGGAGGGCACGACGAAACAGAGCTGGCGTCTCTTCCGCCAGCAACTGTTGGAAGTCTTCCCTGGTTGCCAACCGCTGACCTTTCTAAGGAAAACAGGTACAGGAAATGTGTATACGCCTCGCGCTGTGCGAGTTTCACATTTTACCATGCAGGCACCCGTTCTCATTTTTAAGCAGTGCAACCGAATCTTTTTCGTCTGGCCTCGGCGTCCCCAACACCGAGGCCAGAAGAGCGAAAACTGATCGAATAGATCGTCGACGAAAAATTCCCCATATTCGTCGCAAAAGTCACCCACGAAAATACCCATCCGGTAATTCTGGGAGACCCAGGAAGACTGTTTTCAGCGGCCTTCATTAGTACCGATGCGGTGAGGGTGTGGTTTCGTTACACAAAATAAAAAAATTTTTTCAGTCCAGATCGTGGAAGCTAATTGGCCAGTTTTTCCACCTCGACATATTGTGTGTGTTGCAAGGCGCTGATGAGGCAATCACCTCGGAGCCGCCGGAAGAACGGCGAAAACCAAGTAGAACCGGCAGCAACAATAAAATTAAGCGGGCAGCTATCTGCCAATTAAGGGTGGTACCGCGGCGGTGACGTCGTCCCTTTCGTTAGTGACAATCGCTAGAGAGGGATAAATGAGCGAAACGCCTAAGGCCCGCACCTATGCCGAGGTCCCGGCGCAGATCGATCTCGCCGAGATGGACCACGAGGTTCTCGACTTCTGGGCTAAAAACGACACATTCACGAAAAGCTGGGAGGCAACCTCCGACGGCCAGACGTGGACATTTTTCGAGGGCCCGCCGACGGCCAATGGACACCCGGGAACTCACCACATTGAGGCCCGCGTATTCAAAGACATTTTCCCTCGCTTCAAGACCATGCAGGGCTTCCGCGTCGACCGCAAGGCCGGCTGGGACTGTCACGGTCTGCCGGTTGAGCTCGCCGTAGAGAAGGAGCTCGGCTTCGATCACAAGGACCAGATCGAGGAATACGGCATCGAGAAGTTCAACAACAAGTGCCGCGACTCGGTTCAGCAGTACGTGGGCGAGTTCAAAGACCTGACCGAGCGCATGGGCTACTGGGTCAACCTGGACGAGGCATATTGGACCATGAAGCCCAGCTACGTCGAGAGCGAATGGTGGGCGCTGAAGAAGATCTTCGACGACGGCCGCCTGGTGGAGGACTACCGCGTTACGCCGTACTGCCCAAAGGATCAGACAGCGCTCAGCGACCACGAGGTTTCGCAGGGGTATAAGGACGTCACCGAACCGTCCATCTATGTGCGCATGAAGCTCGCCAGCGGCCCGTGGGAAGGCGCGGACCTGATCGTCTGGACCACCACGCCCTGGACACTGGTTTCCAACACCGCTGTTGCCGTGCATCCCGAGGTCGAATATGTGCTGGCGCAGCGCGGCGACGACCGCGTCGTGGTTGCCGAGCCGCTGGCAGAAAAGATCCTTGCCGTTGGTGAGGACGAAGAGGCATGGCAGATCGTCGAAAAGACGGTCGGCGCAAAGATGGAGCGCTGGAACTATCAGCGCCCGCTGGAGCTGGTCGATTTCGCCGACTACTCCGATGAGCCGGCAAACTACATTCTGCTCGCCGATTACGTCACCACCGAGGACGGCACGGGACTCGTCCACCAGGCTCCGGCCTTCGGCGCTGAGGACATGGCAACCTGCCGCGGATACGGGCTGCCGTTCGTTAACCCGATTGGCCCCGACGGCGTTTTCGACGCTTCCTTGGACCTCGTTGGCGGCCTCTTCTTTAAAGACGCCGACAAGCCGGTCATCGACAACCTGCTCGAGCGCGGGCTGATGTGGAAGATTCAGAACTACACCCACTCGTACCCGCACTGCTGGCGCTGTGACACCCCGCTGATCTACTACGCGCAGCCTAGCTGGTACATCCGCACCACCCAGATCAAGGATGAGTTGCTGCGCGAAAACGAAGCAACCAACTGGTTCCCCGAGCACATCAAGCACGGCCGCTATGGCGACTGGCTGAACAACAACATCGACTGGGCGCTGTCGCGTAACCGCTACTGGGGCACGCCGCTGCCGATCTGGCGCAACGACGAGGACCCGACCAAGTTGATCTGTGTCGGTTCCCGCAAGGAGCTCGGTGAGCTGGCGGGCAAGGACCTCACCGATCTGGACCCGCACCGCCCGTTCGTCGACGACATCACCTTCACCATCGACGGCACGCCCGGCACCTACCGCAGGGTTCCGGAAGTCATTGATGCCTGGTTCGATTCGGGTTCGATGCCGTTCGCGCAGTGGGGCTACCCCTATGTCGAGGGCTCGAAGGAAGCCTTCGAGGAGCACTACCCGGCGGACTTCATCTGCGAGGCAATCGACCAGACCCGCGGCTGGTTCTACACGCTGATGGCGGTCGGCACACTGGTGTTCGACCAGAGCTCATATAAGAACGTGCTCTGCCTCGGCCACATCCTCGCCGAGGACGGCCGCAAGATGAGCAAGCACCTGGGCAACATTCTCGAGCCGATCCCGCTGCTGGACAAGCACGGTGCCGACGCGGTTCGCTGGTTCATGGCCTGCTCAGGTTCGCCATGGGCGTCTCGTCGAGTCGGTCACACCACGCTGCAAGAGACTGTCCGCAAGGTGCTGCTGACCTTGTGGAACACGGTTTCTTTCCAGGCGCTCTATGCGCACGCCAACGACTGGACCCCGGCTGAAGGCCAGGCCCCCGAGCTGGCCGATCGCCACGTTCTGGATCGCTGGCTGAAATCCGCCACCCAGCGTCTGGTTAAGGACGTGACCGCAGACCTCGAAAGCTTCGACACTCAGCACGCAGGCATCCTGATCCAAGAATTCGTCGACGACCTGTCCAACTGGTACGTGCGTCGCAGCCGTCGCCGCTTCTGGGCCGGCGAGCCGAGCGCGTTGTGGACCCTGCACGAGACCCTCGAGACGCTGGCGCGCGTCATGGCTCCGATCACCCCATTCATCGCAGAGAAGGTCTGGCAGTCGCTGATCGTGTCGACCAATCCGCAGGCGGCCGAGTCCGTGCACCTGACCAGCTGGCCCGTCGTCGACGAGTCCGTCCTCGACGACAAGCTCGAGTCGGCCATGAAGCTGACCCGCACTCTCGTCGAGCTGGGCCGCGCGGCCCGCGCCGAGGCGCAAATCAAGACTCGTCAACCGCTGTCTCGCGCCCTGGTCAGCTCCGCAGCCCACGATCAGCTGACCGACGAGTTGGTTGGAGAGATCCTGGCCGAGCTCAACGTTCGCGCGGTCGAATCGTTCCGCGCGGCGGGGGATCTGGTTGACTACAGCGCCAAGGCCAACTTCCGCGCGCTGGGTAAGAGGTTCGCCAAGCAGACCCCGATCGTCGCCAAAGCGGTTGCCGAGGCGGACGCGTCCGCCCTGGCAGTCAAGATCCACGCGGGACAGAGCGTCACAATCGACGTCCCCGAGGTGGGCGCTGTCGAGCTCGGCCCCGACGACGTCTTGATCACCGAGCGCCCGCGCGAGGGCTGGAGCGTCATGGAGGGTGACGGACAGACGATCGCCCTGGACCTGAATCTGACCGACGATCTGGTTCGCGCAGGACTTGCCCGTGACGCCGTCCGCTTCATCCAAGAGACCCGCAAATCTAGCGGGCTGGACGTCTCCGACCGCATCTCGCTGCGCTGGGAGGCCGCCGATCGCATGCTGAAGCAGGCCATCGAGGAACACTCCGAGATGATCGCCGGTGAGGTGCTCGCAGTTGAAATGCGCGAGGCCGAGGCCGGAATGGATTGGGCCTGCGACGACGACCTGGGCCTCCAGGTTGCCGTAGCGAAGGTTGATACAAACTAGCCCTTGGCAAATCATGGTTAAAGAGGCTGGCCAATCGGCCAGCCTCTTCTATTTTGCCTAGTCAGAGCGTCTTGTTGCTTTTCGCAAAGGAGCTTCCGGGCTCGCCGACCACGTTTGTCACGGCTTCGCTTTTCATGCCGCTCGCGAATATCCTGAAACGTCCACGAAATAGGACGCTTTTTCGACCGCCTCTTGTTGTGCCAATATTTGAGCCGAGTTTGAAGGCGAGGCATTAATTGAGCGATACAAACTGGCAAGCCATTGCCATGATCGTATATTTCGTGGCGATGATCTCGATTGGGCTTTGGGCCTACACGCGCACGAAGAATCTTGACGACTACATGCTTGGCGGTCGAGACCTGAATCCGACGGTCGCCGCGCTGTCTGCCGGCGCCGCTGACATGTCCGGCTGGTTGCTTATGGGGCTGCCTGGCGCCTTGTACCTTTCCGGGTTGGTCGAGGGCTGGATCGCTGTCGGCCTAACCATAGGCGTGTGGGCGAACTGGAAAATCACCGCGCCGAGGCTGCGCTCCTACACACAGATTGCCGGCAACTCGATCACTCTGCCGTCGTTCTTCGGTAATCGAATGCATGATGAATCCAAGTTGCTGCGCGTCGTAGCGGGGCTGATCATCTTCGTCTTCTTCACTTTCTATGTTTCCTCCGGAATGGTGGCCGGCGGCACATTCTTCGAGACGGCGTTCGGTGTCGAATACCACGTCGGCATGACGATCGTCGCGGGCGTTGTGGTGCTTTACACGCTAGTTGGCGGATTCTTGGCCGTATCCTGGACGGACATGGTGCAGGGCATAATGATGGTTTTCTCACTGGTAGCTGTTCCAATCTTCGGCGTGATCGCCCTCGGCGGACCGGCCAAGGTGGTGCAGGGCGTTGCTGCGGTGAACCCCGATTTCATTTCGCCTTTCGGCGGGGCGACGGTGATCGGCGTGTTAAGTTCGCTGGCCTGGGGCCTCGGCTACTTTGGTCAGCCGCACGTCATAGTCAGGTTCATGGCTATGCGCAGCCCGGAAGAGGCCAAGCCAGCGCGCAGAATCGGCGTCGGCTGGATGATCTTCTCTGTGCTCGGTGCCTGCGGCACGGCCATCGTCGCGATCGCCGCAAACTGGGCGGGAATAATCAATGTGGGCGAGAACCAACACGAGTCGGTCTTCATTTTGATGGGGCAGTCGCTGTTCCCGGCAATCGTCGCTGGCTTCATGCTCGCCGCGATTCTTGCCGCGATCATGTCGACGATTTCTTCCCAGCTGTTGGTTACTTCGTCGGCGGTGGTCGAGGACATCTACCGAGGTGTCAGCAGGCGCGAGCTGACCGATTCCGCCGGCGTCAATTTAGGGCGTTTGGCCGTACTCTCGGTCTCCGTGCTGGCGGCGATCTTCGCCTGGTTCCGCACGGATTCGATCCTGGCACTAGTTAGCTTCGCATGGGCGGGCTTCGGTTCGTCATTCGGCCCGATCGTCATCCTGTCCCTCTACTGGAGAAAACTGACCACCCAAGGAGCGCTGACCGGCATGCTCGTGGGAGCTGTGACGGTGGGCGTCTGGGGCACCGCGGGCTGGTTCGGCCTCTACGAGATCATCCCCGGTTTCGGGCTTTGCCTGCTTTCGGCGATCGTCGTCTCAAAGCTCACCTACAAGCACAACCCGGCGATCGACCGTGAGTTCGACGCAGCCGCCCGTCTTGCGAACGCTTCGCGCGAGGAAATCGACGAACACTGCGCCAGCTAGGGGTAGCCTGGAAAATCATGAAGGTCATCAATCGTGCTCAGCTGTTGGCGGAGGTTGGCGACCCGCTCGTCGCCTATCAGGCGGGGCCCGACGATATCTGCCTGCTGGCAGACAACTATTGGGCGACTATTTCAGCCGAAGACGGGGTGCTTTCCGGCGCGCTTGCGGTGCTTAAAGGTTCGGTTGACGGCGCCGAGCTGATCGGCGAGCTCGAGTCGGTCAGCCAAGAAAATGGCCTGGAGCTAAGTTGGCTTTCTGTCGACGGCAAGCTCGACATCGCAGCCAGGCCGGAGTGGAAATATCGTTCCGATTGGGTCTGGATGTGGGCCCAGCGCGTCGTGGGCGGCGAAGGCTACGACCTGGTCAATCTCGACGATCTGTCCGACGCCGAAGAAATCAACAATTTCGCAATTCCGCTCAATCCGCTTTTCGAGGGCTCACCGGGGCACGGCATGAATCTGTTTTGGGTCGGCGCCCGAGGCGACGACGGCGGTTTGATCGGCTGCGGCACGGTTCGCGAAACCCAGGCTGGCTTCGGGCACATCGCTGGCGTCATCGTCGATCCCGAACACCGTGGCAGGGGATTGGGCAGCGCGATCGTCGCCGAGCTCAGCCGCAAAATGCTCGAGCGCGACCCGGCCGTAACCATCAGCGCCTACGCGGAAAATGAAAATGCCATCTTCGTCTACGAAAAGCTCGGTTTCAAGCTGGCCCACAGGTTCTCGGCGTGGGCGACTAATCCGCGTCCGGCCGAGCCCAAGTAAGACCTTGAGACGAATTCCTTGGGCGAACTACTTCCTGAGAAATAGGGGTTGGGCGCGTGAGCTAGTACCGCAGCCGGTATCCTAGCCACATGACTGTCGCGTTAGTAGAGAGCGGACGGACAGCCAAACGGCACCGTCTTTCGTCGATCCTGCTCAAACAGGTGATGGCTATCACGGGGGTCATCTTTGTCTCTTTCGTGTTCATCCACATGTTTGGCAACCTCAAGGTCTATCAAGGCCCCGAGGCGTTCAACCACTACGCGGGCTGGCTGCGCGAAGTCGGCTACCCGCTGATCCCGAAGAAGGGCGTGCTGTGGGCCCTGCGAATAACGCTCGCGGTCTCTTTCGTCCTGCACATCGTCAGCGGTCTGATGATCTACTTCAGGGGCCGCAAGGCGCGCGGCAAGAAACGGCTGCGGCTTTCCAGGATGGGCAATAACGCCCGCCTGATGGTGCCGACCGGCTTGATCATCGGCGTCTTCGTCATCGTGCACCTGCTCGACCTGACCATCGGCAAGGTCTGCGCGCCCGAAATGTTTGTCTCCGGCGACGCCTATGGCAACCTCGTGCGTAGTTTCTCGCGCCCAGGCATGGCCACCTTCTACGTCTTCACAATGCTTTTGATCGCGCTGCACATCGGTCACGGCGCGCGCACAATGCTGCAGGACTTCGGTGTGACGGCGCTGCGCACCAGGAAGGTCTGGGCGCTGATTGGTTCGCTGCTAGCCATTCTTATTTTGCTCGGCAACGCGGCCATCCCCGTGATGGTTCAGGCAGGAGTTGTGTCATGAGTTTTCTGAAGAAGCTGCAGGCAGTTTTTGCCCAGGCCGAGACGCTGGAAACCGAACCGGACAAGCCTGTGACCGCCAAACGCGCGCTGAACGTTTCCGTTACTCCCGAGGCGTCCAAGCAGCGCACCAGCCACGAGGGGCTGGACGCGCACGTGCCCAACGGCGATCCCCGCACGGCTTGGCAGCGGCGCAAATCCGAGTACAAACTGGTCAACCCGGCCAACCGCAAGAAGATGAAGATCATCGTCGTCGGCACCGGCCTGGCGGGAAGCGGCGCGGCTGCCGCACTCG
This sequence comes from Propionimicrobium lymphophilum DSM 4903, assembly GCF_000423485.1. Taxonomy (GTDB): domain Bacteria; phylum Actinomycetota; class Actinomycetes; order Propionibacteriales; family Propionibacteriaceae; genus Propionimicrobium; species Propionimicrobium lymphophilum. Next base: position 194,652 of record NZ_AUIB01000001.1, read on the forward strand.
GCGAGCTCGGCTACCAGGTGGACGTTTTCACCTTCCACGATTCTCCGCGACGCGCCCACTCGGTTGCTGCGCAGGGTGGCATCAACGCGGCCCGCGCCCGCAAGGTGGATGGCGACTCCATCAAGCGCTTCGTCGTCGACACCGTCAAGGGCGGCGACTTCCGCGCCCGCGAGGCCGACGTGGTTCGGCTTGCCGAGGAATCGATCCGCGTCATCGACCACATGCAGGCCATCGGGGCGCCCTTCGCCCGCGAATATGGCGGTCAGCTCGCCACCCGTAGCTTTGGTGGCGTGCAGGTTTCGCGCACCTATTACACGCGCGGCCAGACCGGTCAGCAGTTGCAGATCAACAGCGCCCAGGCGCTGCAGCGTCAGGTGTCTCGCGGCACGGTCAAGCTGCACACGCGCACCGAGATGCTCGACCTGATCGTCGCTGATGGCAAGGCCCAGGGCATCGTCACCCGCAACCTGGTGAGCGGCGAGGTGAAAACCTGGACGGCGCACGCCGTCATCCTGGCCACGGGCGGCTACGGCAGCGTCTTCTTCCACTCGACGCTGGCCATGAACTCCAATGCCAGCGCCACCTGGCGCGCGCACAAGCGAGGCGCCTACTTCGCTTCACCCGCGTTCGTTCAGTTCCACCCGACGGCGCTGCCCGTCTCCAGCTATTGGCAGTCCAAGACCACCTTGATGAGCGAATCGCTGCGTAACGACGGACGAATCTGGGTGCCCAAGGACGCCGACGACGCCCGAGCGCCCAACGATATTCCCGAGGTGGACCGCGACTATTATCTGGAGCGGCGCTACCCGGCCTACGGCAACTTGACCCCGCGCGACGTCGCCTCCAGAGCTGCCCGCGTCGAGATCGAGGCTGGTCGAGGCGTCGGACCACTGAAGAACTCGGTGTACCTGGATTTCCGCGACGCAATTGCCTCGCTCGGCAAGGACGTCATCGCGGAGCGCTACGGCAACCTGTTCGACATGTACCGTGACGCCACCGGCGAGGACCCGTACGTCCAGCCGATGCGCATCGCCCCCGGAGCTCACTTCTCGATGGGTGGCCTGTGGGCGGACTTCGATCAGATGACGTCCATCCCCGGCCTGTTCGTCGGCGGCGAGGCCGGCAACAACTACCACGGTGCCAACCGCCTGGGGGCCAACTCGCTGCTTTCCGCCTGTGTCGACGGCTGGTTCACGCTGCCGCTTTCGGTGCCAAACTACCTCGCCGACCTGGTTGGCCAGGACGTGCTCAGCCAGGACGCACCCGAGGTGGCCCAGGCCAAACAGGAGACGGTTTCCCGCATCGACAAGCTGGTGAACAACCCGGGCAAGACCCGCCCGGCCACTTTCCACCGTCGCTTGGGTGAAATTCTTTATCAACACTGCGGGGTTTCGCGCAACGAGGCGAGCCTTCGCGAGGGCCTGACCAAGGTGCGAATTCTGCGAGATGAGTTTCACCGCGACGTTCTGGTGATGGGCGAAGACAACCGCCTAAACCAAGAGCTGGAGAAGGCCGGCCGCGTCTCGGACTTCCTCGAGTTGGCAGAACTGATCATCCTCGACGCACTCGAGCGCGACGAATCCTGTGGCGCCCACTATCGCGAGGAATACGCGCTACCGGACGGCGAGGCCGCAAGAAACGACGAACAGTGGTGCAACGTCTCGGCGTGGGAAACCACCCCGAACGGCAACCACATCCGCCACAGCGAGGAGCTGCGCTTCGAGCTGGTTCCGCTACAGGTTAGGAATTACCGATGAGGATCGAGCTAGAGGTCTGGCGCCAGGCCGGGCCGAACGAAAAGGGCCGTTTCGAGAGCTACGTGCTCGACGACGCCACCCCCGAGATGAGCCTGCTTGAGCTTCTCGACAGGCTCAATCAGAAGCTATTCGACGAGGGTATCGAGCCCATCGCTTTCGAGTCGGACTGCCGTGAGGGTGTCTGCGGCGCCTGCGGCGTTAGCGTCAACGACCGCCCGCACGGGCCTGTACCCAACACGCCGAGCTGCCGCCAGCACCTGCGCGCATTCGGCGACACGAAGAAGCTTCGCATCGAACCGTTCAGGGCTGCGGGATTCTCGGTGGTTCGCGACCTGATCGTCGACCGCAGCAGGCTCGATGACGTCATCCGCGCCGCCGGCACCGTTTCTGTAGATGCGGGCACCGCCCCCGACGCCGACGACCTGCTCGTCTCGCACGAACAAGCCGAGAAAGCGCTGGACTTTGCAGCCTGTATCGGCTGCGGGGCTTGCGTCGCGGCCTGCCCGAACGGCGCAGCCTACCTGTTTGGGGGAGCGAAGCTGACGCATCTGGCGATGATTCCGCACGGCGTCAAGGAGCGCGGGCTGCGGGCCAAGAAGGCGGCCCAGGTTTTGGACGCCGAGTTCGGCCCGTGCTCCAGCTACGGAGAATGCGTCGAAGTCTGTCCGGCCGGCATCCCGCTGACGGCCGTAGCCGCGGTCAATAAGGAGCGGCTGCGCTCGTTCTTCCGAAATAAAGCAGATTAAGCATTTTTTCGGGTTAACCCCACCCCCGTGCACGGACGTAAAACTTCGTTGGTATAAATGGCTTCATAACCGTTTGAATCAGGGGTGGGTCAGACGGGATCGCGAAAGCGACTGGGGCGAGTTCAACGGCGAACTCGCCTCGTTCATTTTGTCGGTTTCAGCAGTATTGGGACATTATGTGACAACTAAGGCTGTTCGACTAGAGTAAACGCGTCGAATGAAAGGCGTTAATGGTGAACAACGACACCTCATTTCAATCCACACCGCTGGCTCACTCTTGTGCGAAAGATCGCGAGCTGGTGCCTAACCGCATAGTCGCCAAATTTGGTGGTTCGTCGGTCGCGGACGCCGAGTCGATTAAGCGTGTTGCGGCACGCATTGCTCAGGCTCAGCGCAGCGGTAAGCAGGTCGTTATCGTTATTTCTGCGATGGGTGACACCACGGACGATCTGATGGATCTGGCTCTGCAGGTCAGTCCCCAGCCCCGTCCGCGCGAGTTGGACATGCTGCTGACTACGGGTGAACGCCAGTCGGCCGCGCTGCTGGCCATGGCGCTCAACGATCTGGGCGTGGAGGCCTTGAGCTACACGGGCTCGCAGGCTGGTGTCATCACCACCAATACCCACGGCGACGCGCGAATTCTGGATATCACCCCGCGTCGAGTTGCGGAATCCCTCGAGGAGGGCATGGTTGTCATCGTCGCCGGTTTCCAGGGCGTCAGCTACGACACCAAGGACGTTACTACGTTGGGCCGTGGCGCATCAGATACCACGGCAGTTGCTCTTGCGTCCGCGCTGGGCGCCGAGGTCTGCGAGATCTACACCGACGTTGACGGCGTTTTCACCGCCGATCCGCGCATCGCTAAGGGTGCCCGAAAGATCGACGAGATCACCTACGAGGAGATGCTAGAGATGGCGGCTAACGGCGCCAAGGTGCTGCATCTTCGCTGCGTCGAGTACGCCCGACGCGAGAACGTGGCCATCCACGTCCGCAGTTCTTTCACCGACAAGCCAGGCACGATTGTGCGAGGAAGTATCGAAGACGGCGATTTGACCGCCGCAGAGGAGCAACGAATGGAACAGGTTTTAATCAGCGGCATCGCGCACGATCGCTCCCAGTCGAAGATCACCGTGCAGGGCGTGCCCGACCAGATCGGCAAGGCCGCGCGCATCTTCTCGCTGATCGCGGCGAATAACATCAACATCGACATGATCGTGCAGAACATCTCTGAGGTGTCCACGGGCGCCACGGATATCACCTTCACGCTGCCCAGCGAGGATACTGATCGTGCGATGAGCGCTCTCAAGGATGCCCAGGAAGAGATCGGCTTCACCGGTCTGCTTTTCGACGAGCAGGTCGGCAAGATCTCGGTGATAGGCGTCGGAATGCGTTCGAACCCAGGGGTGACCGCGAAGTTCTTCGAGGCGCTCGCTGACAACGAAATTAATATTCAGATGATCAGCACTTCCGAGATTCGCATTTCGGTTGTCGTCGACATCGACCAACTCAACGACGCGGTCCGCGTCGCACACTCGGCCTTCGATCTGGACGCCGACACGGAAGCTATCGTCTACGCGGGGACTGGCCGTTGAATAAAGGCGGGTTCAGCGCTGAGGCCGACGATTCGGAACGCCATAGCGTCGGCCGAAATAGCGCGGTGATGGCGTCGGGCACTCTGGTTTCCAGGGTGCTCGGCCTGGTTAGGACGTCCCTCACGGGAGCCGCTATCGGCCTCGGCGTCGTTGGTGACGCGTTCAACGGCGCAAACCAGCTGCCGAACTACATCTATCTGCTGATCTCCGGCGGCCTGTTGGAGCCGGTTATCGTCCCGCAGATCGCTAAAGCCGCCAAGCGCGAGGATTCCAAGAAGTACATTGATCAGCTGGTGACGATTTCCCTGCTGATGCTGGCCGTGGTCACCATCGCGGTGACGGTCGCCGCGCCTTGGTTGTTCTCACTGCTACAGCTGACACCCGAGGCGCAAAAGCTCGGCACGATATTCGCGTTCATCTGCCTGCCGCAGGTGTTCTTCTACGGTGTCTACACGGTGTTGAGCCAGGTGCTTAACGCCAGGGGTTCCTATGGGGCTCCGATGTGGGCGCCCGCGCTGAATAACGTCGTTTCGATCGCCGGTCTGGCTGCGTTCATTGCGCTCTATGGCTTCGGACAGAACGACGCGGGCACGTGGACGTCCGCGATGATTTGGCTGTTCGCAGGCACGGCGACGCTTGGCATCGTGGCTCAAGGCCTGATCCTGATCCCACCGCTCATCATGGACGGCTTCAGATGGCGCCCGAGGTGGGGCTTTCCGCGCGCGGAGTTCGCCCATCTTTCTAAGTACACGTTCTGGACGTTCCTGGCGCTCGGCGTCTCAACGATTTCCGGTCTGGTCATTTTGTCCGTGACGTCGATGATGCCTACCATCGCCATAGAGCACGGCATCGAGGGTTTTGTCGCCGGAAACAACATCATGAATTACGCGTTCATGATCTTCATGCTTCCGCAATCCATCATCGGGGTCAGCGTCATCACCGCGCTGTTCCCGCCGATGACGCGCGCCTGGCAGTCGAAGAACATGCCGGCCATGCGCAGACTGCTGAAGCAGGGCCTGGAATTGCCCGCGGTGTTCATGATCCCGGCCACCGTGGCCATTATGGTTCTGGCTTCGCCGCTGGTTCGGGTCATTTTCCCCGGCAACACGCCTGAAGAGCTGGACGCCTTGGCGCCGGTCCTGATCGTCATGGCCACAGGCATGTTCCCACTGGCAGTTATGACGCTGCAGCAGCGCTACTGCTTCGCTTCCGAGCAGGGCAAGACGAACCTGGTGTTCCAAGCGTTCGTCGCGGGAGTGCAGCTTTTGGCGGCGCTGTTGGCCGCCGAGTTCGCAGACCCGCGCTACGGCGTGTTGATCGTCGCCCTCGGCCAGTCGGTCGCTTACGTGCTGGGCACGATCTCGTTCGTGCTGTTTGCCCGCCATCAGGTGCGTCAGCTTTCGCTCGGCGGCACGTTTCGTCTATACGTGCGGCTGCTGATCGCTTCCGCGCTGGCCGGGTTCTGCGCCTGGGGCAGCGCCGAGCTTGTGCTGATGATCGGCACCGGTTGGCTGATGCAGGTCGTCGCGCTGGGCATTGGCTGCCTGGTTTTCATCGCGATCCTTACGGTGTGCGCGAAGGTCATGCGCATCACCGCTTACTTCGATCTGGTGACGAGCATAATCGGACGTTTCCGCAGGAATTAATAGAGCAAGAAGAGAGGGGCGGGGGAGTGTGAAGTGTTCCCCGCCCCTCTCTTTCACATTTAGTTCTTTCTCCTTCGGGCCGCCAGCACGGTAGCCGTAACTGCTGCCAGTCCAATCAGGGCCACCAGGCCGCTGCCGTCGCCGGTTCTCGGAAGTCCGGGCACCGGGGGCTTAGACGGGGTAGGAGTAGGCGTGATCGCCGGAGGCGGAGGCGTCTCGCTCGGCGTGGGAGTGGGCGTAGGTGTTGGGGTAGGCGTCGGCTTTACCTTGGTGTTCTTCGCCTTCACAACCAACCCGGCGTCGGTCTTTTCGTAAGCCACTTCCGAGGTGAACCCGTCAAGCGCGGTCTCTTCGACCGTGTAGGTGATCTCGTTTCCGTCGACGTCTGTCTTCGGCAGCCCGGTGAATTCGTGGGCCCAACCGTTAGCTGCGTTCAACTTCACCGGATCTGAGACCTTGATCTTCTCGCCGTCCTTGATGGCAGCGAAAAGCTGGAAGCTGACGTCTGCCACGGGAATCTTGTCGTCGGCAAGGGGAGTTCCCTCGTGGTCCACCCACTGCTTGCTGAGGGACACGGAGACAGTTTCGGGGTTGATCTCGTTGGACAGCGAAGTCGAAATCTTCTCGAGCTGATCGTTCGCAGTGAAAGCATCGGTGTACTTGTACTCTGGCTTGTCCGCGGTGCCGATGTTCTCGCGGATCTTGTATGTGATCGGGTTACCGTCGGAATCCTTTGCCAGCAGCCTCTTGAAGCTGGCCTTCCAATCGGTCTTGGCGCTCATCTCGGCCTTTTCCAGGACGAATTCGTCACTGTCGTTAACCCGAACTAGCTCTAGGTCAATCACCTTGTCCTTGGTTAGCTTTGCCAACGCGTCGGGGGAGTTGTAGCCGCCGATTGTCGTGTTGTTGAAGTCCTCGGCGAACACCCAATCCTTGGTCAGGTCGACGTCGAAGGTGCCGCCTTCTTCGCCAAACACGACATTGCCGTTAGTTCCGACACCGCCGCCTCGCTGAGCTGTGTTCTTCCTAATGATCAGCTTGGCATCTTTATGCGCGGTGGCCTTACTGTCATCGGTGTAGTCCGAAATCATTCCAGCGTTGCTGAGCTTTATGGTTTTTCCTGCGTGGTTATCCCCAGGGTTAGCTGCGTCGTAACGCGGCTTTTGTGGGTCGCCGCCGTCGTCGAACCAGTCGATTTTGCCGCCGCCAAGCATCCGGGGCTCGAGCTTGAATTCGGGAGAGCCGGCGCTGCCGTAGTTATCGTGCGCTATCGCGTCGCCGTAGCGCTTAGCCTTATTATCGGCGAGAACCGCCACACCCTTATTTATGTTTATTTTGACCGAGCCGGTGGGGCAGCTCCAGATGCCGCCGCCGATATAGCTGGAACTGTTCTCGGTTAATAGGGCGTTATTGATGTGCGCGGTGTATGTTGCAGTTGCGACGTAGACGCCGCCACCTTGGGGCGCGTAGTTTCCTTCGATCAGCCCCGCGTTAAGAACCACCTTGTTGGAAACTACGTTCACACCACCCCCTGTGTTAGATGCGGTGTTGTTGACTATCTCTCCGCCGTTCATGGTGAAAGCGGCGGGTACGTATTCGCCCCACTCTTGATCCGAGAGCTTAGCTTTTTGATTCTCCCCGGGTTTTTTATCATCTGGGTAAGCGCCGCCAAATACATTCGTGTCCATCGCGTTAACGCCGCCACCATTAGGTGCGCTGTTGCCTGCGATTTTTCCGCCATTCATTGTGGCTTCCGTGTCGCCAAAAAGGCTGATCGCGGCACCACCAAAACCGGCCTGGTTGTTGGAGATCTCTCCGCCATTAACCACCAGCCTTGCGCGATTAACGAATCCGGCTTCTTTCTCCTTCTCAAGTTCTTCAAGAGAGGGACTCCAAAGCCAGCGCATCAAAAGGATGCCACCTGCCCAGCCTTGGTTCTCGGAGATCTTGCCACCATTGATCTCTGCGGTCCCGCCTTCGCCGACCCTGATGCCGCCGGCCTCACCGTATGATGCCCCGCTAGTAGCGGAACCACGTCCGTGTGTGATTTCTCCGCCGTTCATGACGAGCTTGCCGCCATTCGACACGGCCACGTTTCCTGCGCCGTATTGCGTGCTACCGGGGTCCTGCCGGCGCCAGTTATCGGTGATCTCGCCGCCATTCATGGTCAGCAGACCGCCGTTAGTAACGGTCACCGCGCCTACATTGGAACCGCTCAGGCCCCGTGCACCGCTGATGGACGAGCCGTCATTAAGCGCCATTTCGCCCTGCACCAAAACAACAGGCGAGGAACTCGGAACCCATTCCCCGCGGCTAACAATTAGCATGTCTCCGCCCTGCGTTCCGCTCAACGTAAGTTTCGCGCCCTTCTCAACGTGGACCATAGTCCCCGTGAATCCGTCTTCACGGTTCAGACGACCGTCGCCGAGCCAGTCTTTGTACTTGGTGCCGTCGACGAGCTCGATATCCGCACCTGCGGGAATCACCAGTGTCTTGGTGAGCAAGGTTTCGCTACCCAAGTGAATACGAGTGGGCGTGGTGCCCGCCTCATTTATGGTCTGGGCAAGCTTCTCTTCCGGGCAGGTCAGGTCGTTCGGCAGATTCATGCACGTGGTCTCTTGCCTGTTCTCTTCCGCCTTAGCCGCAGACAGCCTGGGCAAAAAAGTGATGCACAAAACCATGGCAAGCAGAACCGCCAGCCACTTGGCAAAAACAGAATTTTCGCGCAACCGGATACGCTCAAACATTAAATTTCGTCCTTATATGTGGGGGTGAAGGCCGTAAAATCCGAACAAATAGCCCGGAATGTCTTCAGCTTATCTGAATCTAGACGTTAATGGATAAAGGTATTAGACCCCTCGGAAAACCGTTGCCTGGGCGAGGCAGAAAGGTTAAAACGCCAAAGACGGGTTCAGATAGATCTCGTCCCAGCCGTATACCCGATTGAGCAGCCAGGTGATGGTTGCGAGCCTGGGAAAGACGATGGTCTCATCCGCGCCAATCTCCTGCTCATTACTCATGGCCCAAGCCAAAGACGCCATGCGCTCTTGCTCGTCTAAAAGTTCTTCGACGCTGCGTAGCTTGGTGTTGGCGACGAACTTATCCTCGCTACCCAGCAGAAGCGGGCCGGCGAGTTCAAGCCCGTCGACGGGGCTGTCCGGCCAGTCGATGTGTACACGCCTTGTCGCCCACAGCAACTCTTTGAGCGCTTCCGCAGAATCTAAAGGTGCTGACTTAGGGTAGTTTTCGCGTTCGCCCTGCGTCATCGCGGCGATCGCCCTGGGAAACAAGAAGTTGTCGGGGGCGTCCAGATTCTCGGACGTCAGGTATTCGCCCATAACGCACAGCGCGAGTGAGAGCGTGCGTAGCCCAACCACCTGATCTGTCTGCGGGGTTACCTCGCCGGCAGCGCGAACCGGACGAACAGTGTCGGGCACTTCGACAGACCTGGTCTGTAGGAATTTCCGCCATTTCTTAGCTCGCTCCAAGCGCTCATCCAGAACTGGCACCGATGCCTCGTCGGATGCCAGCGAATACCCGCTCGGGTCCAGCAGCTTTCCGCCGGCAAGCAGTATCGAACTGGTCTGGCGCGCCCAAGCCTCCAATTGCCCGGCCTCTGATTCCGACACTTCGATAAAGTAAACCCGCTGCACGGAACGCAGGTGGTCGAGCACGTCGGCACGGTTAGTTCCGAGGGTCGATGACGCGGTCACGGAAAGATCGTGAATGTTCTGAAAAATCTGGGTGTTTTTAGCTTCGCCATCCCACACCGTCAAAGACTCTTGAATCGTGGTAGCAAAGTTCGGTTCCACGAGGCTTCGGCGGGTGGCATAAGCAATGACGAGCATGGATAAAAGATTAGCCAAAAAAATTTGCCCGCAGCAGGACACGTCTGGTGCGGGCATATATCTATGAGAAATTATTTAACAGTCTCGGTCTTCTTACCGGCCCAGCGGTAGAGGGCGACGATCATCGCGATGAACACGATCACGCCCAGCCAGGGGGCAACCGGCGCAAATCCGTCGGGCATGATCGCCAACGGATCGTCAGTGCCGGAGGTGCCTACGATGGCAGCATAAGCCACGCCCCACAGGCTCTCGCCGACGATCAGGCCGGTGGCCAGCAGCGTGCCCATTCGCTTCGCGCGCTTGGGGTCGGACAGCTTGTCGCACCAACGGTTGTAAATGGTGCCGATTACCGCGCCGAGCGGAATCATGATGTTCAGAGAGATCGGCAGGTACATACCCATGCCAACCGCGATCGGGGGCAGCGACAGGCGCTTCGTCTTGCGACACAGAACCTCGTCGATGGCTATGACCACAGCGCCGATCAGCGCGCCCAGACCCAACAGGCTCCAGTCGATCGAACCGCCGAAGACGCCGGTAACGAGCGACGAAATCAGCGATGCCTGGGGTGCAGCCAGCGCGTTAGGGCCGGCGTTCGGGTCGCCCATGAAACCGAATGCGTTGTTCATCAGCTGCAGCACCGGAGGAATGACCAGGGAGCCGAAGATAACGCCAATGATCAGAGCGACCTGCTGCTTCCACGGGGTGGAGCCGACCAGCTGGCCGGTTTTCAGGTCCTGCAGGTTGTCGTTCGAGATCGTGCCGATGCCGAAGACGACGGCTGCGGTGAACAGCGTGTAAGCGATGAGCGTGGCGGTGTCGCCGGAGCTCGAGTAAACGGTCTTAATCAAGAGAGCCGTGGTGATCGCGACCAGAATTCCAACGCCGGAGATCGGGGAGTTGGACGCGCCGATTAGACCAGCCATGTAGCCGCAGACCGAGGCGACGGCCAGACCGACCAGTAGCACGTAGAGGATGCTGATGGCCACGAGACCCATGGTGTGGTGGGCGAGGGGAGTGTCGTGCAGGAACAGCCAAAGCAGCACACCGATCGGCAGCATCGATGCCAGCGTGACGCCAACAACCACCTTCATGGACAGGTCGCGTTCGGTGAGCGGAACCTGGTTGCCGTCGTGACGGTTCTTGCTGGCCGCCAGCGATTCGCGCATGCCCTTGACGATCGGGCCGATGATCATAAGGAAAGTCCAAATAGCCGCGATAGCGATTGCGCCTGCGCCGATGAAGCGAACCTCGTTCTGGAAGATCGAGCTGATGGTATCGTCGGCGTCGGCACCTTCTAGGCGTCCGAAGGTGCGGATAGGCAGCAAGATGCCGTGGCTGATCACCAGTCCGGTGAACATGGCGATGCCGACGCTCAAACCGACGAGGTGGCCGATGCCGATCAATGCCATCGACAGGCTCGAGCCGAAGAGCGTGCCGGCCTTACCGAATTTAAAGAACGCCGAGATCGAGTTGGACACGACCTTGAGTGAGGACAGCAGGCTCATTCCTGCGGACGCGATGCTACCGAAGATGATGACGTGCAGGCCGTGCTTGTTCTCCTCCGCGCCAGCACTGGTATCCCCAACCTTCAGCACCTCTGCGGCGGCCACGCCTTCCGGGTAAGGCAGGTCGGAGCCGGTCACCAGAGCGCGGCGAAGCGGAATCGAGTAGGTGACGCCGAGGATGCCGCCCAGCGCACAAACCGCCACGGTGGTCCAATACGGGAAGCCGCTCCACCAGCCGATGATGATCAGGCCGGGAAGTACGAAAATGATCGCCGATAGCGTTCCTGCTGCAGACGCGATGGTCTGGACGATGTTGTTCTCCTGAACCGTGTGGTTCTTAAAGTAACGCAGAATGCCCATCGAGATGACGGCCGCCGGAATCGACGTCGCGAAAGTCAGTCCCACCTTCAGACCGAGATAAACATTGGCCGCGGTGAAGATTAGCGTGATCACGCCGCCAATCAGAACACCTCTAAGCGTCAACTCACGCACTGGTTCTCGAGTCTTAGGCATAAATTTCCCCCATTATATTTACAGATCCACGGTGAGGATACGCCTAAAAACTCTCAAAGGATAATAAATATCGGCTTGGGGTGAAAGAAATCGAAAAAATGTCTATGCATGCGACAAACTGTCGATATATTCGGGAAACGGTGACGGGCGACTAGAGAAAGCGAGACGGGCAGCTGGGCTGGCAGGGCATAGCACTGGAGGGCTGCACAAGTGGGTAAACAAAAAGCGGAGATGTTTGCTCCGCTAACTCTTAGTCGGGGTTATCGCCCTTACGGGCTACACAACCTCTACATAAATTTGGTGGGTACGCAATGCTGCGTACCCACCAAATACTTGTCGGGGTGACAGGATTTGAACCTGCGACCTCTTCGTCCCGAACGAAGCGCGCTACCAAGCTGCGCCACACCCCGAATATGTAATTTTCCCGACCGTTTTAAGGGCCGACGCCTATATTAACTCAACACCAGTCCAATCTGGCAAATCGGTGACTCAAACCACCGATTTGCCAGCCAAAAGACTTAAAGCTCGGGGTCTTTCAACTCGACGGTCGTCGCATCCATCTTTTCCGCCTGAGGCCTCAGCCTGAATAGGAAGAAGCAGGCGAGGAAGATGATCACATCAAGCGCGGCGCAAAAGATCAGGTGACGGTTGATGTTTGCTGGCATGTTCGCCAAGGTCGTCAAAACCTGGCTAATGATGACGATCAGCGTGACCAGGAGAGCCGACGGGAGCGCCTTACGGTAATAAAACATGATTCTCCTAAAGATCGATTATTTTTTAGCGACCAGCGTCAACAGCGTCGCCTCTGGTCTACAAAACAGCCTAATAGGTGCATAGGGGCTAGTTCCCAGACCGGCAGAAACATGCAGCGGAACGGTCTTTCTGTTGTTGGTCCACTCGCTTACGCCGCTAGCCTGTGATAGCGGAATGTCGCAGTTAGCCACCAGCGCCCGGTTCACGGGCAGGCAGATCTGTCCGCCATGGGTGTGGCCGGCGAAGATCATGTCCATGTCGTCGTCTACGAAGCTGTTCAAAACTCGCTGATAGGGTGCGTGGGTGACGGCGAAACTCGCGTCGCAATCGTCATTTCGGGGCCCCGCGACGAGATCGTAGCGGTCGATGTTCGCGTGTGCGTCCGCGGTGCCCCGAAGTTCGATCGTGCGGTTACCGACCTTCACCGTTCCTGACGCGTTATCCAGATCCACCCAGCCGTGATCCTCGAATTCCCTGCGAAACCTGCGCCAGGGCAGCGGATCGCGCTGCTTGGGTTGATCTGTGCTCGAATCCCTGACCAAGTACTTAAACGGGTTCGTGGGGAGCGGCGAAAACATGTCGTTGGTGCCGAAAACGAAGCCGCCTGGCACGTCCATCAAAGGCCCGAGGGACTCAATCAGCGGCTCGATCGAATCGGCAGATGAGATGTTGTCTCCCGTGTTAATCACGAGGTCTGGCTTAGTCTCGTGCAGCCTTGAGATGAAGCTCAGCTTTTGCCTCTGGTAGGGCATCAGGTGGATGTCCGAGATATGCAGAATGCGCAGCGGCTTCTGGCCAGGTTTTAACGCCTCTACTTCCGCCTCGCGGAGGACGAAACCCATTCCGGCCTCAAGAATCGCGCCACCCAAAAGTCCGATGCCCAACCCAGTGCCGAGCTTAAGGCAAGTCGTCAATCGCATTACTCTTCTTCCTCCTCGTACTCTTCCTCTTCAACTTCCTCGGCCGGTTCAGCACGTCGCTGAGGCGGAGGAGCAGGACGGGCCGTCGAGTTGTTCCAAGTAGGAATTGGCTCAGTCGGGGGAACCCAGGGCTCGAACTTGGACTTCGGCATTCCCTCCATCGCTGTTTCCATCATCGGACGCCAAATGTCTTGGCCATTCGTCCAGCCGAGCGCCCTGCCAAGCGGAGACGCGTGATAGGTACGCATGTTTCTGGCGGCTTCGGGCGTCGACTTCCAGTGCTCAGACTCGCGGTCAGCGGCAATAACGACGGCCGTGGAGAGATCGGGGGTGTAGCCGGCGAACGCGTAAGTACCGCTCGAATCGTCGGCAGTACCGGTCTTAGAAGCCTGGTCGATACCGTTCGGAATGTTCGACCTAGCCGAGAGGCCATCGGTGTGCGTCTTGTGCAGTACATAGTTAACGCCGTCGGCGATCTTCGGGTCGATCTTCTGCTCGCACTCCGCGCTCGGCACCGCGATGTCCTCGCCCGTCTTCGTTTTAACGCTATCCAGCAGAATCGGCTTGCAGTGCGTGCCCCTGTTAGCGAAAGTGCCGTAGCTTGAAGCCAAAGAAAGTACCGTGACGAAAGGTGCACCAAGAACCAGGGAGGGAGCCGAACCCCAGTCTTTCAACTCATCGCCGAAGCCGTTCTTGTCAGCGACGGGATTGGCCAACTCGATGCCCGACAGCTCCGCCATCTCGGCGGTCTTGCAAGGGCCGTTGTCCAGGTTCAGGTTCACCCAGTAGTTGTTAACCGACCACATCATGCCGGTGACCATGTTGAACTGGCCCGCGGTGTGTCCGGTTGTCACGTTCTGGGTCACCCAAGGCGGATTGTCATTGATTATGCGGGTATTGCCCTCGCAGTCCTTATAAGTTCTGCCGTTCCAGTTCTGCGACTGGCCGACCGTGTAATAAGTGGTATCCGGATATCTGCCCTCTGCGATTCCGGCTGCCGCTGCGAAGGTTTTGAACGTCGAACCCATCATGAAACCGTCGTTACCGCCGTATGCCAGCGGAACCGAGTAGTTCCAATAGGTTTCGCCCGCCTCTTTGTTGTCGCCCATGACTGGACGGCTCTGCGCCATTGCCAGAATCTTGCCGGTCTTCGGGTCGACGGTGTCTGCCACCGCGATCAGATCGTCTGTAGGGGCAACTACGCCCTCGATCGCCTTCTGGGCGGCATCCTGGATTCGCGGATCGATGTTCAGCTTGATGGTTAAACCCGCGCGTCGAAGCGTGTCCTCTCGTTCCTTAGGCGTGGAACCCAAGCCTGGCATCTGGTCGCTAGTCAAAATGTTTTCTGCGTACTGGCAGATGAACGGGTACCTGGTGCCAACGCAGCCGTTTGGCTTGACGGAAACCTTCGAGGCGTCAAACGGTGTTTCAGAAGCCTTATCGGCCTCCTCCCGGGGCAGGCCCTGGTATTCGACCATTGCGTTCAACACCGCGTCGCGACGAGCCAGCGCCGCATCGAGGTTGTTGACCGGGTCGCTCGTCGAGGGATTCTGCACCAGGCCGGCAAGCAACGCGGACTGGGCTAGGTCGAGCTCCGATGCGTTGACGCCAAAGTAGTGTTGGGCGGCAGCCTGTATCCCGTACGCGCGATCTCCGTAATACGCGATGTTCAGGTAGCGCTCGAGGATCTCCTTCTTGGAGAGTTTCTGCTCCAGTGCAACCGCGTAGCGCATCTCTAAAATCTTGCGGTCGAACTTCGGGGCGGTCACCTCGGCAATACACGAAGGCTCGTTGTTGCACATTTGCTGGCGGACTAGTTTTACGTATTGCTGGGTAAGCGTCGAACCACCGCCGCTCACGCCACCAGCCGCGGCATTACCGAGCGCCGCGCGCAAAACGGACTGCAAATCTAGAGCGCCGTGTTCGAAGAACCGGTGGTCCTCAATAGCTATCTGGGCTTGCTGCATCGTTTCGGAAATCTGATCCAGCGGGACGTACTGCCTGTTCTCCTCAAAAAAGTCCGTGAGGATGGAGCCATCAGCAAGCAGAACTCTGGAACTTTCGCGCTGTGGCGGCACCGTCAATTCTGCCGGCACCTGGCTGAGCGCAGCTGATGCCGTCTTTGTCAATCCGATACCTAACGCGCTTACGGGCACGGTTATGCCCGCGACCAACACACCCATCAGGGCGCTGATCGTCACGAACATCAGGATCGAAACCCTGTTCTTAGGACGAGGAGAACGCATGACTACAAGAGTACGCGAGGCAACCGACAAAAATGGATATCACCACTTGGAAGAAAGCAAAACTTTGGGACAGAGAAAAAATTTTGGCTCCTCCGCGAATCTGCTAAAAACCTCAAACCGGAGGCTTTTGGGCTAGTAGGGGAAAGATTTTCTCCGCTTGGGGGCAAAAAACTTTCATGATAGCGACTCAATTGATGGGAGGGGGGGGGCTGTTGTAAATTTTAGTTAGGGTGTAATTTGGGAAGCGGTTGTCAGTGCTACATCTGGCTGTGGACAAACAGGGGTCCAAGCGATGAACCTTTTTATGAAAGGTTTCACCGGCGTAGCCAAGGAAGGAGCGGTGATGATAGCCACCCTGGAAGATTGGCAGCTACTTGCTAAATGCCGAGGACTAAACGACGCATTATTCCCCGAAGGCAAAGATCAGAAACGCGCGAAAGCCATTTGCAGCGGATGCCCAGTGCGGATGGAATGTCTAGCAGAGGCGCTAGATAACCGCATCGAGTGGGGCGTCTGGGGCGGAATGACGGAGCGCGAGAGGCGACAGGTTCTGCGTGCCCGGCCGGACATCAAATCCTGGTCTAAGGTGCTGCAGGCTGCGGTCGATGCTCAGCAAGGCGGCGTTCGCGTCATCGATCGACGCTTCGACCGTCCCGACGGTTCAAGCTACATCGAGACACACGTCGCGGTCATCGGAGAAGAGTCCGAATCGACGTCAGTAAAGTCAATTACTGAATAAAATTGATGCCCGGAGGCCCCAGGTTTCCGGGCATTTTCATGTTTGGCATCGGCTAATAATTGTCAGTGCTAAGTGCGATACTTGAAGGCATGAGTCAACAGATCACCAAGTGGGAATATTTCACCGCACCTATTCTGAGCCACGTTGCCCAGCAGATTCTGAACAATTTCGGGGCAGAGGGCTGGGAGCTAGTTCAGCTCGCGCCCGGTCCCAACCCGGATTCTCTCGTCGGCTACTTCAAGCGTCCGCTAGTTGATGAGGGCTCCAATGACTAACGCAGTATCTTCAAAGCTCTTAGAGCTCGGCATTGAGTTGCCCGAGGTCATCAAGCCGTTGGGCTCGTACGTGCCTGCCAAGGCATTTGGGGCGCAGATAGTAACTTCCGGCCAGCTACCCATCTTCGAGGGCAAACTCGTCGAGGGACGTCTGGGCGAAGATTTGGATGTGGCTCAGGGGTGCCAGGCGGCCAGATACGCTGCAATCAATGCCCTTGCAGCCGCTGCCGATGTCGCAGGAGGCGTGGACAAAATCGCAAGCGTCGACAAGGTGCTGGTCTTCGTGAACAGCGCACCGACATTTACTGGGCAGGCCGATGTGGCCAACGGCGCATCCGACGTGCTGGGCGAAATCTTCAGCGAGGCAGGCCGACACGCCCGCAGCGCAGTAGGGGTGGCCGTGCTTCCTAAGAACGCTGCCGTCGAGGTCGAATTGACCGTTACGGTGGCCTAGCCAGGCGTGTTCGACGAGCTAGTTTCAAATCTGCTTGCGCCTAGGCAGTGCTCCGCAGCACACGAGACAGCGAAGAAGCACGAGTCTAAGCGGTTCGCTGCGGTGATGGCGCTCATTAGCGACCAGCCTGAACCCGATCTGCTGTTCACCGAAAGATCCTCGAAGCTGAATAACCATGCCGGGCAGATATCTTTCCCGGGAGGCAGCAAAGATCCCGCTGACGGAAACCCGTTAGTGACGGCGCTCCGCGAGACCGGCGAGGAGATCGGGCTAGGCTCGGAACTGGTCGAACCGCTGGGCGCGCTGCCCGCGGGCGACGTCCCTGTAAGTTCTTTCCACGTGTGCCCGATCGTCGGGCTCTGGTCTGGTTTCGAGACGCTGACGCCGAACCTGGCCGAAGTCAAGGCCGTATACCGGTGGAAGATAGAAGATTTGCGGAATCCTAACGATCGCGTAACCTGGGCTCTCGACGGTCGGCTAGGTGGGCCGGCATGGGTATTTGGGGAGCTATTTTTGTGGGGCTTTACCGCTGGCGTTGTTGACGCGATCCTGAAGGCTGGCGGTTGGAGTCAGCCCTGGGATGACGGGCGAGTCATGGAGGTGCCGGAGAGATTCGGCCATCCACGAGCCTCGCGACGGAGCTGAACGGGCAAACGAAACTCGAGACACAAAAGATGGGCGAACGAAATCGCTCGCCCATCTTTCCTTTTAATGCTTACTCGTCCAGCGCCCTCTTCAGCGGGTCGGACCGGGAATCCTTGTTCAGTCCAGTGCTGATTGCGGTTCCGATGGCGCTCAGGCTTGCCTTGGTCTCCGCGATGGTGGCCTTCGGGCTCTGAACCTTCTTGAAGAAGCGCAGCGCAAGCAGAACCAGCAGGACGACGATGATCAGCGAAAGAATGAAGAGCGTCAGGAAGCCCAGCGTCAGCGAAGTTACGGCGGACATGCCGATCGCCTGGTTGTAGATGATCGAAAGCGCGAAACCGATGGTCAGGAGTGCGATCAGCAGCGCTACAGAACCGATGACCGCGACCGCGCCAATGATTCCCGCGCCCAGGCCAGCGTTTTTGGTGGCCGGTTTCAACTCCGACTTCGCGAGCTCAGCAATTTGGCTAAACATCTTCGGGGCGTTGTTCTTGATCTGGTTGATCGCCGTTGCAATCGACTGGCGTTTGGCCATTTAGATCTCCTTAGTGTTAAGCCATCACTTTTCACAGCTTAGTTTGGTTCGCTACGAAATTTTGCGTCGCTACTGATTAATCCTACTTCAGACTAAACCAGGGGGCCTCTGTATCAAGACTCACCGGGATAGTAATCTCGGCGCGATCGACGTATGCCCGCCAACAATTGAGGACGAATGGCAGGCGAAGGTCGCCGCCGATTGCCGCTTCGTCGTAGATCTTGGCCGCCTGCGCTAGCAGCTCATCGCGTGCCTCTTGGGTAAGCGCGCTGACTGAGTGGTGGGTTTCGACCATCTTGAGCATGTCGACACGGCTGATGGGTATCCACAGTCGGAAATTGTGGCTGTCGGTGCTCGGGAAGTATTTGTTTTCGAGTAGCCGCTCGTGGTTTTTGTTGGTGAAATCGCCGGTCATCGCGGTTTCGTCTATGCCGCGCAGCAGTTTCGTGAGGCGTCGCACCCACGGCACGGTGTCGTCACGGCTCATGTTGTTTCCTGTCACCCAGCCAGTGTCGGTGAGGACATTTGCCAGCTCGGTGCATGCCTTGTGCAGATCGATGTTGGCGTTCAGCGACTTGTTGACAATCGCCACATCGATGCTTTTGGGCAGCAGCGGTAGGTGCTCGATGCTGCCGGCAATCAAAATCAGTCTGCGCTCTTGGTAGGCCTGCCAAAATCTCTGCTGGAGACGAGCAATAGCCTCGTGGTCAGGGTCGATGGCGACGACGAAATGGCCGGAGCTTAGGAGACGGGAAACCATCGCTGGTGCCGCCCCAAGGTTGAGCACTGTGGACGCGGTTGTACCCAG
The DNA here is from genome assembly GCF_000423485.1 of Propionimicrobium lymphophilum DSM 4903. GTDB lineage: Bacteria > Actinomycetota > Actinomycetes > Propionibacteriales > Propionibacteriaceae > Propionimicrobium > Propionimicrobium lymphophilum. Next base: position 213,634 of record NZ_AUIB01000001.1, read on the forward strand.
CTGCCAGTTGAAGGCGCTGGAGGGAAACACACGTCTAGTAGCCACAAATTAAAGCTTAGGGCACTATCCAAGTCGTGCCAGAGGAAGGCTCGAGTTCGACTAAAAATCTTTTGGCGAATGCGGTTTTTTCTGCGTTGGTTGTCAATAGTGCATATGTGAAAGCGACTCTGATAACCCGTGATGCTTCGGTTCGTGATGCCGTCTCGTCGGTTTCGGCTGCCGTCGGCGCCAACTTGAGCGTTGCCGGAGACTCGGAAACGATCCGCAAGTGTTGGCGCTCGAGCGACCTTGTTCTGGTCGGAGCAGACCTGGCATCGTTGGTGGTCGGTCTCGGGCTCGCGGAACGCGGTGACGTCCATTTGGTCGGCGAGGACGCCTCTGAGCTGCTCGCCTGGTCGGTGCCATTATCTGCGCCTGCGCTGGAGCTGCCAGCCCAGACGGGGTTCCTCAGCTCTTTGCTTTCGGGCCCAGCCAATCTGTCCGAGTCTGATTCTCTAACCATTCAGGTCTTCGGCGGCAGCGGCGGGGTGGGTGCGTCGACGCTGGCCGCTGGCATGGCTCAAAGATCTGCGGCTCTTCAGGCCAGGACCGCGCTGGTAGAGCTGGACGAATTCGGCGGCGGCATAGACCTGACTTTTGGTGCCGAAAAGCAGCCTGGCTGGCGCTGGGGAGAGCTTTCATCAGCAACAGGTTATGTGCGCGACATCGGCGATCAGCTGCCCAGCATCGATGGAGTCGATCTGGTGAGCATGGGGCGCAGCGACGTCGGGCTGCCGTCGACTCAGGCCGTTCGCGCGGTGACCAGATCTTTGCAGCGAAGCCACGAAATGGTGATTCTAGATTCGGGCCTCGCGGAGGATTCGCCGGTCGATGCGAACCTGAATCTAATCGTGGTTGCCGCGGACGTTAAGGCAGTGCTCGCAGCCAGGGCTCGGATCAAGGCACACAGCCTCCAAGACGCCGACTTGGTTGTGCGAAAATCTCCGGTCTGGAGTCTGGATCCGCAACTGGTTGGCGAGACTCTCGGGATGCCGGTTTGCGCGGTCGTGCCCACCGACGCACGCATGGCAGCTGCGGCTGCCCGAGGAGGCGCTCCCGGAGGCAGCGGCAGGGGAGCTTTCGTCAAAGCGTGCGACAAAATTTTGAATGAGTTGGTCTTTTCTAGCGCTGGGGGCACAAATGGTTAAAACGCTCCAACTGGATGAGGAAAAGCTCGAGGCCGTTCGAGTGGTGCTAGCGGGTTTGGGCAGGCCGTGGACGCCGCAGGACGTCGCAGACGCGTTGAAGGACGTCGGCATGGTGGTGAGCGACGCAGCCGTCTTGCTGACCGTGGAAGAGCTTAAACGAACTAGCATGGGCGTCGGACGTTTGGAGCCGCTCCTCGAGCTTCCCGGACTCACCGACATCATCGTAGACGGTCCCGGCAGGGTGCTGGTCGATTGTGGCCACGGTCTGCGCGCCACCGAAGTGAAGTTTGATTCGGACGCCCAGGTCCGCCAACTAGCCGTCCGGTTAGCGGCTAGCGTGGGCAGGAGGCTAGACGATTCGAGCCCCTACGCCGATGCTCGGTTGGCTGACGGGATTCGCTTCCACGCGGTTTTGTCGCCGATTTCTGCCCCCGGCACCTGCATCAGCTTGAGGGTGCCCGCTAGGGCTGGTTTCACCCTAGAAAACTGGGTCGAGAATGGCTCGATCAGCCATGCCACCGCCGAGCTGTTGAGGCGGATTGTTTCGAAGAAGGTCGCCTTCCTGATCAGCGGAGGCACCGGTTCGGGCAAGACAACTTTGTTGGCGGGGTTGCTGGGCATCGTGCCGCAGAACGAGCGGATCTTAATCGTCGAGGACTCCCGAGAGCTTGAGCCCGAGCACGATTTTTGCGTCAGGCTAGAGAGCCGTCCTGCCAATTCGGAGGGCGCTGGCGCGGTGACCATGACCGATCTGGTTCGCCAGGCTTTACGCATGCGCCCAGATCGGGTGGTGGTGGGCGAGATCCGTGGGGCAGAGCTCTGCGATTTGTTGAGGGCCCTAAATACCGGCCACGAGGGTGGGTGCGGAACCGTCCACGCCAACTCCGCCGTCGATGTGCCCGCCCGGCTCGAAGCGTTGGCGGCCCTTGGCGGGCTGTCGCGCCAAGCGTGCAATTCCCAAGTCGCCTCGGCAATCCAAGTGGTCATCCACGTAAAACGGCTTGCCAGCGGGAGGAGGCAAGTGGCCCAAATCGGCCTGCTGCGCCCACGTCAAAACGGGATGGTCGAGGTCGTCCCAGCCCTCGAAGCTGAGGCCTCCGATCCCTCCCGGCTGAAGCCGCGAGCCGCTTATGCCCAGTTGGTCGAGCTGCTGGACCTGCCTAGGGTCGCGGCGGCATGAGCGCAGTGTTCTCCGCCATCTTCGCCGGGCTGGCTGCATTCTTACTCGCTCCGGCTTCGGGCGAAACTCGGATACGGCAGTGCCAGGCGCGTCGCGGTAGAAGCCTGAATATGCGTTTGGTTGGGCTCGTTGCCGTCAACCTGATTGTTTTTCTCCTTGCCCCAAAGGCCGTCTGTTGGGCGCTCATCTTGAGCGTCGCTTACACCTGCTTCACGTGGGTGTTGGCGCTAAATCGGCAAGCTACACGCAGAAGGGCAGCTAGCAAGCAGGTGCTCCATGGCTGCAATGTTTTGGTTGGCCAGCTGAAGACCGGGACGATACCCGCGCGAGCCATCAGGGTAGCCGCGCAAGAGTGTCCACAGCTCGAAAGCATCGTGCTTGCTCAGGCCGTCGGCGCAAACGTAGCTGACGCAATGCGCAGGGCAGCCGAATGTGACGGCGCAAAAGGCTTCGCGCGCCTTGCCGGTGCCTGGCAGTTGTGCCAGCGCACGGGTGCGCCGGTTGCGCCGGCAGTCGAACAGGTTGTCGCTGGGCTCAGACGCACGGAACGCACTGACCAAACTGTGGCCACGGAGCTCTCGTCGGCCAAGGCTACCGGTCGGTTGTTGGCGTGCTTGCCTGTCGTGGGGCTGGCTTTCGGCTTCGCTGCAGGCGGCAATCCGATCAAATTTCTGGCTGGGACCACAGCCGGTAACGTCTGCCTGACCCTATCCGTCTTGCTGGCGTGTGCGGGCGTCGTTTGGACGGAGAAGCTCGCGATGAGAGTCGAAAGAAGGGCTAACAGTTGATCGCAGCGGCTTTCTCTGCACTATTTGCTGCTTGCTTTTGCTGGTTGATCTTCCCCGTGCAACGAAGGCCAACTCAGCAAGACAAAAAGGTTAAAAAGACTAAAAACCTGCGTTTTGTATCGTTCGGGGTGGCCGGTGCACTCTTCGGCTACGTTGCCTTCGGTGACGTCGTCGTCGCCGCGATAGGTGCTGTTGTTTCTATCTGTGTGCTCACATTTTGCGACGCAGAGAAAAGACAGGAAACCAAAAGGCGCCAAGAACTGAGGGAACAGCTGCCGTCGACGCTAGAGCTTCTGGCGTCTTGCCTTAGCTCTGGAGCGCCAGTCAGCCAGGCAGTGCGCGAGGTGGCCGAGATCAGCCCGCCAGCCACCGCAGATCTGCTCAATTCCTACTGTCGCAATTTGGACGTCGGCCGCAGCCAGATCCAGGCGTGGAAGTCATTGGCCAAGGAACCTGTCTGGGAGCCAGTTGCGACGGACATATCCGCACTAGTGGCGTCTGGGTCGGCGATGAGCAAGCTGCTGCTGACGCACGCAAAAGATGCCAGAGAAGCCTGCGCGAGCGAATTGGAAACGGCCGCGAAAACTTTGGCAGTTAAATCCGTTCTTCCCCTGATGTGTTGCTTTTTACCAATCTTTATTTTGGTTGGAGTGGTGCCGATTATCGCCGGTGTGATTTCCTCCGGAATCCTATAAAACCGGCAGTTATCAACCGAAAAAGCTTTTTATCAACAGATATATCCACAAGGTGTTGTCCGGATGAATTTTTTCGAATCGGAGATCAATGATGTTTGTGCATCAGAAAACGAGAAAGCTTAAAGAAAGGAAACTCTCGTGGAATCTGCAATTTCGGTATTAAACAAGGAAGAAACCTGCCTTGGGTCTGGCGATATCCAGAATGTTCAGGATTATTGGCAGGACGCCGCGGAGGCTGAAGCGGAGCGCATGAGGCTGAGCGTAGACGAACAGCTTGAATGCCTAAATGCGATTGAAATCAAAGAAAAAGGCAAGTTAGCTAAGGCTTTCGAAAGAGGAATGGCGACAGCTGAATATGCAGTAGGAATCTTGGCTGCGGTCGCTATGGCTCTTGTGCTTTTGAAGATCATCACAGGAAAAGACTTTTTCGGGGCGATGCTTAAATTCGTGGTTTCCCTAATTGCGAAGGTCGGCGCCCAGTTGCCCTAAAGACGGCTGAGAAGTGTTTTGAATTTTAGGCGAATTGTCAAGTGAAATGAACTCTGTAAAGCATTCGCGCGGGATGGTTACTGCGGAATTGGCCATTTCTATAATGGCCGCAACCATCGTCGCAGCCTTATTAGCCTGGTCGATTGGTTTAGTCGCAACTCAGGCGCGCTGCGAAGAGATAGCTGCCAGGGTCGCCCGGTTCGAATCGAGGGGAGACGAGGAATCCGCGGAAAAGGCCCGCGCGAATGCGCCTGAAGGGGCCGATGTTCAGGTGACGGAGTACCCGGACAGGGTGCAGGTTTCGGTGACTAAAGACGCCTACTTCGGGCGATTTGGCCCGGTCGCGCTAAAAGCCGCTGCGGTGGTTCCCAAGGAGGGCTGAGATGCGTAACGAACGTGGTTCCGGGACGATGCTCGGCGCATCGATGCTCATCGTCTTGCTGGTGATGGCGTTCCTCGCCTTCCTGCTGTCGGGTTGGCTGTCGTCATGCCGGAAGGTGCGGAGCGAGGCCGACCTGGTGGCGCTGACGGCTGCCAGGGCACAGGCCGCAGGCAGGTCAGCTTGCGAAGCGGCCAAAGCGGCGGTAACCGCGAACAACAAAACCGCGTCTGGCCAAACACGCCTAGAAAACTGTGATGTCGAGACCGGGTTCGGAGAATTCGCCGTCACCGTCGAGCTCAGAAAAGAGCCCACACCTCGCTTGCCGGGTGGCCTGGGCGAAGTAAAGGCCCGTGCCAAAGCAGGAATAATCGAGAATCTCGAGTCCGCGGAGTGAATCTGGAGGCTTATGAAAGGTAGTTGCTCAGCAGAACGATGGCGGCCTGCTTGTCCAACGTTTGATTAGCGTTGCCGCATTTCGGGGAAACTATGCACGAAGGGCAGCCGGCAGCGCAGGGGCAATTCTTCAGGCGCTCCAAGGTGGCGTTCAGCCACTCATCGGCGATCTGGTAGCCATACTCGGCGAACCCTGCTCCGCCGGGCGCGCCGTCGTGGACGAACACCGTCAGGGCATTCGTGTCTGGGTGACAGAGAGTCGATAGGCCGCCGATGTCCCAGCGGTCGCAGGTCGCGAACGCGGGCAGTAGCCCGATCGAGGTGTGCTCGGCGGCATGGGCTGCGCAAGCTAGTTCTTGGGGCTTCAATCCCAAGCCTTCGCAGAATTCCTCTGGTACGGTCCACCAAACCGCGTGCGTGCGATAGGTCCTTACAGGCAGCTGCAACGGCGTCTCGTCCCAGACTTCACTCGATGAGCTATCCCTGCGCAGATACGCGACAACTTGGCTGGCGATCTCTACCTCTCCGTGGCCTAGCAAACCGTGTCCGAATTTGTGCTCCTCGTCCCTGGTGCAGATCCTAAGATCGCTGACGGATTTAGCCTGGGTGTAATACGACGGGTCACCTGCATGGACTAGAGCGGTCGATTCCTGGGGGGAGTATTCGCTTACCAGCCAATGCTCGCCCTTGTGCAGGTAGACGGCACCCTTGTGCACCGTTCTGTCCGCGGTCGACGCGTCCGCCGTCCCAATCACGGCCCCGGATGCTTCGTCGACGATGTTTATCTGCCTGTTGCCAGAGCCCCGAAGGCTGATGGAATCCACGGCCCGATCCGGACGCACCCAGTACCAGCCGGTGGGACGCTTGCGCAGCAGCCCCGCTTCGGTCGCTTGATCGGCAAGACTTGCCATTGTGGGGCCGAAGTAGCGCCCGTCATCTTCGGTTAAAGGAACCTCTTGCGCCGCCGCTGCAATGTGAGGGCCCAGGACGTGAGTGTTGTATGGGTCGAAAATGCATGTCTCGGTTGGCTTATCGAACAGCAGGCTCGGGTTCTCGAAAAGATAGGCGTCCAACGGGTCCTCTTTTGCCAGCAGGACGCTTAGCGCCGGTCGATTTTTGCGACCCGCGCGCCCGGTCTGCTGACGGTAGGAGGCTAGCGTGCCGGGAAACCCCGAGATCAGAACCGCGTCGAGGCCCGCGATATCGATGCCGAGCTCCAGCGCGTTCGTTGCCGCCACTCCGCAAAGTTCTCCCTCGGATAGCGCCTTTTCGATACCACGTCGTTCGTCTGCGAGATAGCCGGCACGATAACTAGCGATGCCCGGAGCTTTGCGCCCCGCGCGTAGCGCCACCAGTTCGGCTTGGCTTCGACTTGGCGTGAACGTCAGAACCTGCATCCCGTCACGGACGAGTTCGGCCATCAGATCGGCCGCCTCGTGCGCGGGAGTGTCGATCGGCTGCCACAGCACATCGATGCGCTCGCCGTGCGGGGAAGCATCCTCGTCGACGACGGCTATCGGGGCCTGCTCTCCGATCAGCCGGGCGCCCCACTGCGTGATGCCCGTAGCAGTTGCAGAAGAAAGGATGAAAACCGGATGAGAACCGTAAAACTCGCATACCCTGCGCAACCGCCGTAGGACGTTGGCCACGTGTGAGCCGAAAACTCCGCGGTATCTGTGTGCCTCGTCGACTATGACGTAGCGCAGCCCGCCCAAGAACCGTTGGTATCTGCTGTGTGAGGGCAGGATGGAAAGGTGGAGCATGTCCGGATTAGTTAGGACGTAATTCGCCTGCTCCCTGGCGAACCTGCGCTCTGCCTGCGTAGAGTCGCCGTCCAAAGTCGTGCTCAACCAACCCTTAGGCGCTAGCGCGCGAGACTTCATGTATTGGTCGTGGGCGAGCGCCTTCGTGGGCGACAGATACAACGCGGTGTGGTTGGCTACTCCTAGCCTGGTGCGGAGATCGTCGTTGCCGGCTGGGGCCACAGCGCGAGAAGACTCGACCGCAGTCGCCGAAAGAACTGGTAAAAGATAAGCCAGGGTCTTTCCGGAGGCGGTCGGCGTTGCTATCGCGCAGTGTTCGCCTGCAACTGCGTGATTTGCGAGCTGCGCCTGATGCTCCCACAGCCGCTCGATGCCTCCGGCTTTTAGACTTTCCACCACTTCTGCCGGCACCCATGCCGGCCAGTCGACGGTGGTGCCCTCCGTTGCAGGGCGACGATTTACATGTCTAACCTGCGCACGATCAGTCAAGAGTCCAAAAGCCATAGCCCTATACTTGCAGCCCAAGGAAGGCTTGCGGTATCGGATATTGTGCGAAACTGAAAACATTCCGCATCGATTAGGCCTGGTAAGTAATGTAGCTGCCAGCGGTGCCCAGCAGACTAAAGTGGTAAATTGTTTGCCCGCCCGAACGCAGCCGCAGGATGTAAGCGGTGCCAGTTAAGGAGTTTATTGTGACCGGTAAGCGACGCCTGGTGATTGTTGAGTCGCCCACCAAGGCGACCAAGATTGCTAGCTATCTTGGCGACGGTTACGTCGTTGAATCGAGCCGCGGACACGTGCGAGATCTCCCGAACAATGCTGCTGAGGTGCCCGCCAAATATAAGGGACAGCCCTGGAGCCGGCTCGGTGTGAACATCGAAGAAGGCTTCTCGCCCCTCTACGTGGTCAACCCGGAAAAGCGCAGCACGATCAAGAAGCTCAAGGACGAGCTGAAGGACGTCGACGAACTCTTCCTGGCAACTGATGAGGATCGCGAAGGAGAGGCTATCGCCTGGCACCTGCTGCAGGAACTGAAGCCGAAGGTGCCGGTCAAGCGAATGGTCTTCCACGAGATCACCCCGGAGGCCATCAGGGCTGCTGTGGATAATCCGCGAGAGCTCGATCAAGACCTCGTCGACGCGCAGGAGACCCGCCGAATCCTCGACCGGCTGTACGGCTACGAGGTAAGCCCGGTGCTTTGGAAGAAGGTCATGCCGAAACTATCGGCAGGCCGCGTCCAATCCGTCGCCACTCGACTTGTGGTGGATCGCGAACGCGAGCGGATCGCTTTCGTGCCCGCCGAATACTGGGACCTGAACATCAAATTAGACGCGGGCGCCGACGCCGACGTCAGGCAGTTTCCGGCCAGGCTCGCTAACCTCGACGGCACCCGAATTGCGCGCGGTAATGATTTCGACGACGCCGGCAAGCTGACCTCCGGCGTCTTCGCACTGACCGAGAAGGACGCCACCGGCATCGCCGAGGCTCTAAAGAAGGCCGATATCTCGGTGGCAGACATCGAGAACAAGCCGTACCGGCGCAGGCCGGCGGCTCCGTTCAGGACCACCACACTTCAGCAGGAGGCGGGCCGCAAACTCGGTTTCAGCACCGACCGAACCATGCGCGTAGCCCAGCAGCTGTATGAATCCGGTTTCATCACGTATATGCGTACCGACTCGGTTTCGCTTTCCGGCGAAGCCATTAACGCGGCGCGCGCCCAGGCCGTCCAGCTGTATGGCAGCCAGTATGTGCCCGAGAAGCCGCGTTTCTATTCCAGCAAGGTGAAGAACGCGCAGGAGGCCCACGAGGCGATTCGTCCCGCTGGGTCCGACTTCCGTACCCCTGCGCAGGCCGGGCTTGCTGCCGACCAGTTCCGCCTTTACGAGTTGATCTGGCAGCGCACGATCGCCTCCCAGATGGCCGACGCCGAGGGCCAGACCGTCAGCGTCAAGATCGACGCCAAACTCGACGGGCAGGTTGCCTTGAGCTCTGAGGCAAAGGTCGGAGTTGCCGGGCTCGTCGCTTCTGGTCGTACCATTACTTTTCCGGGTTTCATGAAGGCTTACGTCGAGGCTGAGGGTGAGAAGAAGGAAACCAGGCTGCCGCAGCTGAACGTCGCTCAGGACCTGGGGCTCGTCAGCGCCGAGGCGGACGGACACCAGACCAAGCCGCCCGCCCGCTACACCGAGCCGAGCCTGATCGCGAAGCTAGAGGAACTGGAGATCGGCCGCCCGTCCACTTATGCGTCGATCATCCGCACGATCACCGCCCGCGATTACGTCTGGAAGCGCGGTTCGGCTTTGGTGCCGACGTGGCTTGCGTTCGCCGTCACTCGCTTGATGGAGGAACACTTCCCGCAGCTGGTGGACTACAAATTCACCGCGGACCTCGAGGATCGTCTTGACGAGATAGCCAATGGAAATCTGGATCGGCTGGAGGTGCTGCACAAGTTCTACAACGGCGACGGCGGTAACCAGGGCTTGGCAGTGCTGGTCGAGGATCTCGAGGACATCGACGCCCGCGCCAACAGCACTTTCCCGATTGGCGAGGATAGTGGCATCGTGCTGCGAGTCGGCCGCTACGGCCCCTACCTGGAGGATGCGAAGCAGGATCGGGCGAACGTGCCCGAGGATCTGGCACCCGACGAGCTCACTCTCGAGAAAGCTAAGGAGTTGTTGGTCACGCCGTCCGGCGCTGAGCGCGAACTTGGCCTAGATCCGGAGAAAAACGTGCCGATCGTGGTTCGTAATGGCCGCTATGGCCCGTACGTCACGGAGATTATCGAGGCCGAGGAGGGCAAGAAGAAGCCCAAGGCCCGCACCGCATCCTTGTTTAAGACAATGAGCCCGAACACGGTGACTCTTGAGGAAGCCCTGAAGCTTCTGAGCCTGCCTAGGTTGGTTGGAAAGGACGCTGAGGGCGTCGAGATCACAGCACAGAATGGTCCATATGGGCCATACCTGCGAAAGGGTAAGGACACCCGTCAGCTGTCCAGCGAAGAGGCGCTTTTCACTGTCACTTTGGAAGAGGCCGAAGAACTCTACAGCAAGCCCAAGACCAGGGGAGCGCGCTCTTCTGCGTTGCTTAGGGAGCTGGGAGAGGATAAGTCCACGGGCAAAAAAATGGTGATTAAGAACGGCCGCTTCGGCCCCTACATCACCGACGGCGAGACCAACCAGTCTCTGCCCAAGACGCTTCTTCCCGAGGACGTGACACCCGAGCAGGCCAGCGACATGCTGGCGGCCAAGCGAGCTAAGGGCCCCGCGCCTAAGCGCCGTGGGGCGGTTAAGAAATCTACCGCTAAAAAGACCACGGCAAAGAAGACGACGGCCAAAAAGTCGACTTCCAAGACCACTAAGAAGTCCTAGGGCATCAGCGAATCTTGTCAGTGGCCTCTGGCAAGATTTGTGACTGCTAGTTTTTCGAGGCCACTAGGCATTGAGGAGGTGCGATGGGCAAAGGCAGATTCATCGTCTTCGAGGGCGGGGATTGCGCAGGCAAGACCACCCAGGTCAACCGGCTCTCTCGCCGGTTGAGAGTGGCAGGAATCGAGCACATCGTCACCAGGCAGCCCGGTGGCACGAAAACTGGCGACGTGGTCCGCAGTCTATTGCTGGACACCGATCAAGAACTCGACTATCGCTGTGAGGCGCTGCTTTATTCCGCCGACAAGGCCCAGCATCTTGCCGAGGTGGTTCGTCCCGCGCTCGACCGCGGGGTGGTGGTGTTGTGTGATCGCTACGTGGATTCGATGCTCGCCTATCAAGGTTTTGGCCGAGGCATCGCCACCGACGAGCTGGAGGCCCTTGCCAGGTGGGCGACTTCCGATATGCGTCCGGATCTCACCGTCCTGCTCGATGTCGACCCATCGCAGGCAGTCGAGATCAAGGGCAAGAAGGATCGGCTGGAATCGGCCGGAAACGAATTCCACGCCCGGGTCCGTCAGGGCTTTTTGGATCTTGCCTCGCGCGATCCGCAGCGCTACCTGGTGTTGAACGCGCGCGACAGAATATCAACCATTTCCGATACGATTTCGGTTGAGGTGGCCAAGCTTTTGGAGCTGGAATCGCTATGAGCGTCTGGGATGAACTAGTCAGCCAGGAACCCACGATCGCGCTGCTCGCCGATGCAGTCGAAGCCGCGCATGGCCGCGGCGAAAATCAGCGCTCGATGACGCACGCTTGGCTGATCACCGGCCCCCCAGGGTCAGGACGATCTAATGCGGCTAGGGCTTTTGCTGCCGCCCTGCTGTGCCCGAATGGGGGCTGCGGCGAGTGTCAGTCGTGCCGGACGGTTGCGAACGGCTCACATCCCGACGTCACCGTGTTGAACACCCAGCAGCTTTCGATCGGCGTCGAGCAGGTCAGAGATATCGCGCTTCGGGCCGGCATGTCTCCGACGCTTGGCGCCTACCAGATCATCATTGTCGAGGACGCCGACCGTGTCACCGATAGGGGAGCGGATGCGCTGCTGAAGTCGTTGGAGGAGCCGCCGCCGCGGACTGTCTGGATGCTGTGCGCGCCCACCCCCGACGATGTCATCGTCACGATTCGTTCGCGCTGCCGTCAGGTTCATCTGCGCACGCCGTCGAATTCGGACGTCACGAATCTGTTGATCAGCCGCGACGGTATCGATCCGGAGACCGCGGGCCACGCAGCCAGGGCTGCGCAAGGGCACATCGGGCGCGCCCGTGGGCTGGCAAGGAACGAGAAATCTCGCGAGTCGCGTCGGCGCTGGCTGCAGGTGCCAGCACACCTCAAAGGGGTCTCCGATTGTCTACAGATAGCCCAGAGCCTGGTCGACGAGGCCACGAAGAACGCCAGCGAGGCCACCGTCAAATTGGACGAGGCCGAAACAGCTGAGCTGCGTCAGGCGCTCGGATTCGGCGCCAAGGGCACGCGCCCGAAGAATGCCCAGGCCGCGCTGAAGGATCTGGAGAAGCAACAGAAGATGCGGGCAAAGCGCTTCCAGCGCGATTCTTTGGATAGGGTGCTGACCGAACTTTCGACTTGGTATCGCGATGTCTTATCCATGCAGATCGGCGCCGTCGATATCGACGAGTCCACCGACGGGCTGATCAACAGTTCGATCGCGGATCAGATCAGGGCTGCCGCAGACGCAACCAACCCGAGCTCGACGATTAAAGCTATGTCGGCGATCATCGAGACCAGGCAGGCTCTCGACTTCAACGTCGCCCCGCTTCTCGCTTTCGAGTCGTTGATGTTAAAGCTTTATGAAGGTTGATCGGCGCTCCATTCTCGAATTTGGTGCGATGACTATAGACTTTTACATGAAAGATGAATGACTTCGAGTCGTTTCCCTCAATCCTCTAGGAGCAACCGTGAGCGAGAATGTGAATAGCGGGCTGTCCGGCGCTAGCCCGGCCAAGCCGAGAGATCCCGATGAGCTCCAAACGCCGGTGTCTGACCCCGAACCGATGCCGGAAAACGCCGCACTGGGTAATCCTGCCGCCGCTGCCTCCGACGAGCAGCTGGTCCGTGAGCTTGAAGATCGCGACAAGCTTCTGGGGAACGTCCGCCAGGATCCGGAGCCCGAGGTTGTCGTCGTAGAAAAGGAAGGGAAGAAGGTCACCGATAAGTTCTTCGGCTCGCTCGGTTTATTCCTGCTTCGTGTCGTCATGGCCGCGTTGCTGGCCGTCATCGGTTGGCAGGTGCTGGTCGACCAGGGTGGTTACGCTGACGCTTTGACCGGCGCTGGCGTTCCCGCGAACGTTTCTGGATGGCTCGCGCTCGCCGCTGGCATCGGTATGCTGCTGGCCTGCGTCCTGCTGCTGATTGGCTGGGGCACTCGAATCGTCGGTCTGTTGCTGACCGTTGCTGGAGTCGCGGTTTTGGCATTCTTCCGCTTCGGCCCATTCAATCCGATCATGGAGGGCCACACCGGTTTCTACGGAGACCGCGACCTGCTGTTCACCGTCTGCGCGTTCCTGATGTTCATGCTGGGTGCCGGCGGCTGGTCGGTCGATGCCGCTTACCGCAGGTCTCGCGATAAGCGTAAGAACCAGGACTAACGTCTAGGATTATGTAGCCGTCCGCCGCTGGCGGGCGGCTACTTTTATTTAGGGGAGGCTAAAGGTCTTAGCCCTTAAGCGCTTCGGGGTTAGGGCTAGTCTTGAGTCCATGAAGATTTTGGGCGTCGAGTTTGAGCGTTACGGTGAGTTGCACTACCTCTCCGTGGCGGGTGACGCCGACGATTTTAGGGTAGGTGACGACGTCCTCTACCCGACTTCGGGAGGGCCGGAGGTGGCCCGCGTGGTTTGGCGGGGCGAATCCGCGGCTGAGGGGTTTCCGGAGTGCCTGGGGCACGCCAGCGCCGAGGACCTGGCAAGGGACGTTCGTAACAGCGAGGACCGCGAGCGCGCCAAGGCCACGGCTATCGACTTGATCGAGCGTCACGGTCTGCCGATGAAGGTGCTGGGCGTCGATCTGATCGATCGCTCCGAGGATTTCGACAGGATGTACGCGATCTACTACACGGCTCCGCGCAGGGTGGATTTTCGCGCGCTCGTCCCGGATCTTGCATACACATTAAACGCGCGCATTGATCTGCGTCAGGTCGGGTCCCGTGACGCAGCTCAGCTGACTGGCGGCGTTGGCCGTTGTGGGCGTCAGCTTTGCTGCGTCTCTTTCCTTCCCGTGCTTGAACCGATCAGCCTGCGCACGCTCGATTCCCGTTCCGCTGCGATGCCGGCAACCGGCGTCTGTGGCCGGCTGCTCTGCTGCCTGCGCTACGAGGATTCCCCGATGTGCGATGCTAGCTCCTGCCCGGTTGCGGAGAACCTGAAGAGTTAGATGCGAAAGCAAATCGCGCTGTTGGCCGCAGGGTTGCTGCTTGCCGGTTGCTCGGCTGCCCCGAAAACTCAAAGCGATGCAACGCCCTCTCCTTCAGTTGCTTTCGATGTCGAACCGGTCGCTCTCGACGGAAGCGGACATAAGATGCCCTGGCCGAAGCGGGCTTGGGTAGTGGGCGAGAGTTCGGATCGGATGAAATATGTAGAGTCTCAGGCGCGTCCGCCGGGCGTCGTGGATCCGCCAGCGGGGCAGGGCTATGGCCGCTATTACGTGCAGCGCCTCGATTGGGCGCAGTGCGGCGAGTTCGAGTGCGCGAAGATGCTTGCCCCATTGGATTGGGAGAACCCGGACGGTTTGGCCGTCACGATCGCCTTGAAGCGTTCTGCCATTGACGATCCGCATGGCGTGCTTTTCGTCAATCCCGGCGGGCCGGGCGGCAGCGCGCTGGATTATGTGGACCAGTTCGGCGAGGAGCTGAGGTACGACATAGTCGGCATGGATCCGCGCGGCTCCGGCAAATCAACTCCCGTCGTCTGCTCGACGGGAGAGGAGCTGGACCGCTACCTGGACGTCGATGTCTCGCCCGATGATTCCGGCGAGGTGGCCGCGCTGATCGACGCGGAGCGGCGATTCGCCACCGACTGCAGGAAGAACTCCGGTGCGCTGCTGGACCACGTCAGCACCATCGACACCGTCTACGATTTCGACCTGGCCAGGAGGCTTCTCGGCCAGGAAAAATTCAACTTCCTCGGGGTCAGTTACGGCACTTTGTTGGGCGCCACATACGCAGAGCTTTTCCCGGATAGCACCGGAAAGGTCGTGCTGGATTCGGCCGTCAGCCTTGGACCGAGCGAGGAGGTTTCGCAGGCAGTCGGTTTCGAGAGGAACCTAAGCGAATTTGCGCGCTGGTGTGCGTCTAAAACGTCGTGCGAGCTTGGTTCGGACGAGCAGTCCGTGACGAAGAGCATTAAGGGTTTCCTTGATTCGTTGGACTCAAATTCTCTCAGCTCACCGGATGGTCGAATGCTGACCCAGTCGCGGGCCGTCGCTGGGCTGTTGCTTTTCTTCTACACCGGAGAATCGTTCTACGACGCAGCTGGAGAGGCCATTTCGAAGGCGATCGCAGGCGATCCTACGATGATTTTCCAGGCTTCGGACGCCATGACCGGCCGCGAACCTGGCGGCTACTCGTCGCTGATCGCCGCCGCCTCCGGGATTGGCTGCCTAGACCAGCCCGATTCCGGCTTGAAGGGTGCTTTTGCCCAGTGGAGCAAGCAAAAGGCCCAGGCCCCGGTCCTGGGGCACTTGATCGGCCCGGACACGCTCTGCCCGATTTGGACGAGTGCGCCGCGGCCAAGGATCGCGTTCAGCGGGGATACCGAAACCCCGGTGCTCGTGTTGGCAAACACCGAAGATTCTGCGACTCCCTACGAGCAGTCGGTGCTCGCAAACCGGATATTCAAAGACTCGATTCTGGTGACGAGAAAAGCACCCGGGCACGGGGTTTTCGGTAGCAGCAGGTGTGCAGACCGAATTGTCGCCGACTATTTCAACGAGTCGAAAATTCCTGAAACTAACCTTGAATGTGCTTCCTGAGGGCTATCTGGTGCCGTAAAGCTGGACTCCGTGCCGCCCCCTCCAGATGGTTAGGTAAACTTATGAAGGTGGTTGATTGCATAATTATCGGGGCAGGAATCGCTGGGCTCTTCGCCGCTCGCAAGCTGAAGGAAGCCGGTCGCAGCGTCGTCGTGCTCGAGGCTCGCGAACGCACAGGTGGCCGTATCCAGACCGTGATGGTCAAAGACCACGTCATCGAACATGGCGGTCAGTGGTTGGCGGGCGGTTTCGACATGATGGAGGAACTCGTCGCCGAGTTCGGCTTCGAGGAGATTCCGGCCGATACCGACAACGCAGTTATTCGCGCTGGTGGGCACCAATTCGTCTCAACCAAGGACGACAATCGCACTAAGGCACTCTCACCATTCGAGATCTCCGATCTGGGGCGCGGACTTGTCAGATTTAGCCGACTCGCTGAGTTGCTTGACAAGGACCATGCCTGGGCGCAATCAAACCACAGGTGGCTCGACCAGAGCCTGAAGCGCTGGACCCAGACCAATCTGCGTACTCCCGGCGCCAAGAAGGAATTCCTCTCGCTGGTTAGCCTCGCGATGCGAGAAAAGATCGAGGATCCTAACCTGCGTGATGCCCTCGGCTACTCTCCCGAGAGTATCGACATGGAGTCGATCTTCGCAGTCAACGGTGGCATCAGGCAGGTTCGTTTGCGCGGCGGCATGCAGCAGCTAACAGACAAGCTCGCAGACGAGCTGTCCGATGACGAGCTGTATCTGAACGCCGAGGTGACCAAGGTCGAGTGGAAAAACAATTCGGTGACCTGCTTCCTAGCCGACGGTCGTCAGTTCTCGGCACGCAAACTTTTGAACACCCTGCCGCCGTGGCTGGCGCAGCGGCTGGAATACTCTCCCAGGCTGCCGGCCTGGCGCGACGAGGTTGTGCAGAACACGCTGCCGGGCAACGTCATCAAGGCCCACATCATCTACGACAAGCCTTGGTGGCGCGAGAAGGGCCTTTCTGGCCAGGCTAGTTCCGACAGCGGCGCGGTTCGCGTCACGTTCGACACAACCGATGAGGGGCACGGCGTTGGCGTGATCATGGGATTCTTCACGGGGTCTGAGGCGGACACGTTGTGTAACCGCTCTGTCACTCTCCGCGATCGAATCTTCACGAAGGCACTCTCCGCGATGCTCGGCGAAGAAGCTAAGCAGCAGCACGATTACATCGATCTGCCTTGGGGCAAGGAGAAGTACAGCGAGGGCTGCCACGGCGCCCACTTCTCTCCCGGCATCTGGACTGCCGACGGCGTTCAGCTTGCCGAGCCGGTTGGTCCGATCCACTTCGCAGGCTGTGAGTACGCAGAGAAGTTCAACGGCTACATGGAGGGCGCGGTTCGCTCGGCCCTGGGCGAGGTCGAGAAGATCGATTCGGAACTGGCTTAGCAGCTCGGCCTAACGAATCCCTTAGCCTGGCTCGCAACCGTTTTGGCCAGCGTGGTCAGGGCGTCGCGGGTGGCTTCCTTGTCGCCGGTTTTGTTGTTGACCATTATCGTCACGGCGACGGGTGTGCCGTCTGAAAGATCGATCAGGCCGGTCTGGCGAAGCGAGAAGACGCCGTCTTTAGTGCCGTCGCCGCTCTTACTGAATGACCTGGGGATGGTCTGCA
Organism: Propionimicrobium lymphophilum DSM 4903; assembly: GCF_000423485.1. Lineage (GTDB taxonomy): Bacteria > Actinomycetota > Actinomycetes > Propionibacteriales > Propionibacteriaceae > Propionimicrobium > Propionimicrobium lymphophilum. The sequence goes on from NZ_AUIB01000001.1 coordinate 230,560, forward strand.
ATCCGATCGGGGAATTCGTCGGCTCGTCCATTTTTGCCATGACTGGCACCGTGTGCACCCAATCGCATTGCACTTCGGCCATGAACTCCGATTGATTTTTTAGCGGCCAGAGGACCTGCCTATAGGGATGGCTTTCGGCCTCTTCCTCGGAGGGGATGGCTGTGCCCCAGTCGCCGTAGCGGTGCAGAATTCGCAGGGTTTTGGAGACCGCCTGATCGTGGGTGCCCAGGTAGGCCCACAACGCGTCGTCGCCCGCTGGGGAGCCCTCCACGAAAGATTTCTCGAACATGTACTTTCGATCTTCGGGCTGTTTGGCCTCGTCGAGGATGGCGATTGCGGCGGGTATCGTCGCGGTGGCCCAGGCGGGGCCGCTGACTATGGTGCCTCCGCTCCACGTGTCCTGTGGACGGGTCTCGACGGTGCCGATGGCCGAGATTGCGACGCCGACCTCCATCTCTCCGGATTCCTCGATGGCCGCTATTGCCTTGAGAATTTCGGGTTGGTCGGGGGCTTCGACCATGTTCGGGTTGGGTTCGGGTTCGGCCTCATAGATCTGCGACGGCGTGGTGGTGGGGGACGGCTCTGGGCCGTCACCGGATTTGGATGCGCCGTAGACGGTTGCGAGTAGCAGCATGAGTGCCATGACGAAAACGAGCAGCCAAAGCGGCGCGTTCTTAAACCAGGCGGGCACGCGTAGTTTGCCGAGCCTGGTTTTGCGTGCGTTGTCGAATTTTTTTGCTCTGCTCATCTGTCTCGTAGCCGGTCGGTGGTTCAATGATTATTAATTAAGGTAATCTCAAGTTTCACAGATTATAGAACGAAAAGAGGCCGTAAGGATGTTCTGCTCTCGCTGCGGAAGTCATGTGGGGATCAGCGACGTCGAATGCGCTGTGTGCTCGGCCTCCTTGAACTCTCCTGGCGCGATACGTCTCATCGACCCTAAATTGGACCCGGATTTCGTCCCGCAAATCCTAGATCAGGACGAAGGCTCCGAGGGTGAGCAAGCCGATGAGGGCGACGATTCGGTAGAGGGCTCCTATTCGCCCGCCGATGACGCTGAAGATTCCGCAGTGGAAGCCACTGGCCTTGGCGAGGAAACCCCGCCTGGCGAAGGGGATTCAGACGACGAGGCCGAGACAGAGCCCTCCGAGGAAGATTCAGTAGAGCCCGACCAAAACCAGCAAGAAGATGCCGCAGATGAGGGAGAGCCCGATGAAGGCACAGCAGATAGCGAATCTGTAGCTGGCGAAGATTCGGAAAGCGACAATGAGGCCGTCGACGTTGAGGAAGATGAGGAAGAGCCGGAGGATAAGGAGTCTCGATTCGCCTCAACCCGCGAGAATGCTAAGGCGAAGTTCGCGGTGGTTAACGACAGGTTTCAGGCCACCTTTGACGAAGTGCGCAACCCCAGCACCGAGAACATTCGCGCGGTCGAACGCAGTTTGGGGCTGGAGCCCGAGCGGGTCCCGAGGCAGAAGGTCACGGCGGCGCTGATCATCTTGTTCTTGGCGATAGCTTTTTCCGGCGTCCTGATGGCCCAGTTAATCAACCTGGATAAGACGCTGCTCGGCAACAGGCCGCTGCCGGAAAGCACGCTGTCGGTTGCCCCTGAGCCGTCGAGCACGGCGAATCGTCCTGACATGGACATGGACGAGGGCGCCAAGGAATGCGATGGCGGCGTATGGGCGGGAGAACACACCTCATGCGAGCTGGCGAAGGCCGCCGCCGATCAAGTCAAAGAAATCACGAAGCCCAAGACGATCAAGGTGACCATCGGCGAGGAGAAGCAGGAGTTCGAGCTCAGCTGTGCCGTCGATAAGGCAGTCACCTGCAAAGGAACTGACGATAGTCAGGAAATCGCCGTTTGGGTGACCAGATAGCAGGATAAAAAATAGCCCCAGGCGATCGCCTGGGGCTTAATTTTTTAAAAGTTAAATGCTCATGTGTTCGTACGGGGTGCCCTTCGCGCGTTCGAGCGAGGCGAGCACCTCCTTTTCAGCTTCGGCGCGGCCAACCCAGGTTGCGCCCTCGACCGACTTACCGGGCTCTAGGTCTTTATAGACGGTGAAGAAGTGTTCAATCTCCAGCAGCATGAACTCGGGGATGTCGTCCAGGTCGTCCATGTAGTCGCGGCGGGAGTCGGCTGTGGGGATGCACAGCACCTTATCGTCGCCACCCATCTCGTCTTGCATCTGGAACATCGCGATTGCGCGGCATTCAACCAGGCAGCCCGGGAAGGTGGATTCGGGAAGGATGACCATGGCGTCTAGAGGGTCACCGTCTTCGCCGAGGGTGCCTTCAATGAAGCCATAATCGTAGGGGTACTGAGTGGACGTGAAGAGAGTCCGGTCCAGCCTGATGCGCCCCGAATTGTGGTCCATCTCGTACTTGTTTTTGGTGCCCCTTGGGATTTCGACGGTCATGTCGAAAGTAAGGGCCGAAAGGGGTTTTGTCTCCACCTTGCGGAAATCGTCGGTCACAACGGCCATCCTTCGCTTTGAGGTTTCCCTGTTGCCTTTAAAAAAGTATTCTGATCCTTAACGTACCTTTTTTTCGGGAGTGATACGAAAAATGCGACGACTCTCTACCGATTCCAGCCAAAAATCTTCTCGTAAGTTGAGTCCTGGGTGGGTTGCTTGGCTGGTTACGGTGGGGTTGTTGGCAACCGCGGCGATCGGCACATTGCCTCTGGCTAGCGCTAAAGGTTGGCTGATTTCGAACGGCGAACCCACGATTACGAATCTGCCTATAGACGAGCTGCAGCCTGGCGCAGGCAAGGCTGGGCTGATCGGTCCCGATATTTTTGACGAATCGAAGCCGGCCTCCGCCGATGCCATCAAGGCGGCCATCGAGGCCGTCGGGCCTGGTGAGGGTACGATCAGCGCTGCCGCCGGCGATCTGAACGGCGATGGACTTAGCTATTCAAACAATTCCGAACGTGCGCTGACCCCGGCTTCAACGATGAAGCTGATGACGAGCATCGGCTCGCTCTATAAATACTCCGCAGATGCCAGGTTCACGACGAGCGTTATTTTCGACGGCGCCACCGTGACGCTGAAGGGTGGCGGAGATCCACTTCTCGCGTCCAGCCCGGATTCGCATCCGTACGCGAAGGAGATCGACTTGCCGAATCTGGCGCATCTGGCAGCTGACACCGCTGCAGGGCTGAAGCAGCGAGACGCGACGCGCGTGAAGCTTGCCTTCGACGACTCGCTTTTCTCCGGGCCGAGCTGGCAGCCATCCTGGGACGATAGCTACCACCAGTGGGTTTCACAGGTGAGCGCCTTGGCCGTAGATTTGGGCAAGCCAAAGGAACATTCGGATCAGGCTGATCCGGCCATGTCTGCGGCGCTTATCTTCGCGGATCAGTTGCGGGCCAACGGCATCGATGTCGGCGACGACGTCTCCCGCGCCGAGCAGCCGACTGGAGAGGCCGTCGCAAGCGTGCAGAGCGTCCCGCTGTTCAACATCCTGGAGCGCATGAACGTGCATTCGGACAACTACCTCGCCGAAGTGCTGTTCCGGCAGATCGCGCTCGCGTCGGGGCAGCCGGGCAGCTTCGAGGGTGGGGCTAGCGCCCAAACCACCAATTTGAACGAGCTGGGCTTGTGGAGCGACGGGCAGGCCATCCACGACGGTTCTGGATTATCGGAAGACAACAAGATCGCCACCGGTAACCTGGTAAAAGGCCTGCAGATCGCCCAGCATAACCCTAAAATTCGTCCGCTTTTAGAGGTGCTGCCTGCGGCCGCCTCCACCGGGACGATGGCAATCAGGTTCGCCGACGAGGCAAGCACCGCGGGACGAGGCGTGGTACGAGCTAAAACTGGAAGCCTGGATCGGGTTTCCGCGCTGGCCGGCTACGCCCCGACCCGCGACGGTTCGCTGGTGGCGTTTGCGCTGATCGGCAACGATTTGCCGGAAGACCAGGACCCGAGGGGCTGGTTCGACCACGTTGCCTCGTCGTTGGCCGCATGCAATTGCGCCGCTGGCTAATCTTGTAAACATGATTAATTGGCAGCTAGCAGCGGACTTCGGCAAGGCCATCGTCCCTATCGGCAAACCCGGCGACCCGATGATGAACAACAAGGCAGTCGGGGAGATCCGCGCTGCGGCCCGCAAGGCGCTGCCGATCATCACAGAGGTGACGCAGCTGCCCGAGACCGGCGATGTCCTCGAGCTCGTGGTCGACCGTAAGGCCATGGTCGAGGCCAACGTGGCGACGGCTAAGAACATCATGGGCGACGCCGAAAGCGGTCTGCTGGGAAAGCTCAGCGAGGCCAGCAGGGCAGTCACGCTGGGCGGAGCTCTAGCGCTGCTCGCCCCAAGGATCCTCGGCCAGTACGTGCCATATGCCGATCGCCCGATGCTGCTGCTCAACGCCCCGACCATCGTCCAGGTGGAGGAAGAACTGAAGGTTAATCCGCAAGACTTCAGGCTTTGGGTGGCGCTGCACGAGCAGACCCACCGTGTTCAATTCGCAAACGCCCCTTGGCTGCGCGAGTATCTGGTGGCGCTCATCAACGAGGTGCTCGAGGACGACGAAAAGTTGAACTTCGACGTCGCCAAGCTGCGCGAGGTGCAAAAGCAGAAGGCTAACAGTCTGGATGCCATCAAGGCCGCGCTCAGCCCGCAGCTTGCGAAAAAGCTGGACTCCATCAACGCCATCATGGGGCTACTTGAGGGACACGCCGACTTCATGATGGACGCCGTCGGCGCCCAGACCGTGCCGTCGGTGCGCACAATCAGGCGACGTTTTCAGAATCGTCGAAAATCCGCGATGCACTCCAAGAACATCTTTAAGGCGCTGCTGAACCGCCTGCTCGGCATGGACGCTAAACTCGCCCAGTATCAAGACGGCGCTAGGTTCTGCCGCGCGGCAATCGACGAGGTTGGCGTCGAGGGCCTAAACCTGGTTTGGGAAAAGCCCGAAAATCTGCCAACTGCCGACGAACTGAAAGCGCCCATGCGCTGGCTAACCAGGGTTGCCTACCCGCAGGTCGACTAACAATGGCATTTCGTAATCTGAGCCCGTCCTGCTTGGCGGTTGTGCAAGCCGTGCGAGCTTGGTTAGAGGCAGCATGCGAATATCCTGTTGCGCCGGTGCGCATCGGGGTTTCGGGCGGGGTGGACTCGATGAGCCTGGCCGCTGCTTGCGCGCACGTCAAGCAGCGTAGCCTGCCGGAGGCCAAGGTGGAGGCGATGATCGTCGATCACCAGCTCCAAGAGAGCTCCGGAAAGGTCGCCGAATACGCCGCTCAACAACTGCGAAACATCGGCCTGCCCGCCAGAGTCGAGCGTGTCAACGTCGTCGACGATGGCGTTGGCATGGAGGCCGCCGCCCGCGATGCCAGATACGCGGCGCTCACCGACCACTTCAAAGGGATGCTGCTTCTGGCCCACAGCATGGACGACCAGGCCGAGACGGTTCTGCTCGGGCTGTCAAGGGGGTCTGGAACCAGGTCAATGGCAGGTATGGCCGTCGAATCTATGCGCGGCGAAACCAGAGTGGTTAGGCCGCTGTTGGGGCTGCGCGCCCAGACGCTGCGTCAGGCTGCGGTGGACTGGGGGATCGACTTTTGGGACGATCCGCAGAATGCTCAGGATCGTTTTGCCCGAGTACGGGCCCGGAAATCTTCCCTGCCGACCCTCGAGAAGGATCTCGGGCCGGGCTTCACCCAGGCGCTTGCCAGGACGGCGACCATGGCCGGACGCGACGCGGACTATCTGGATGCAGTGGCGGAAAGGGAACTTCCTAACCCTGGCGACGAGATATCCGTCGAACAGCTAGCTGGTCTACACCCCGCCATCGCGACGCGCGTGCTCAGGCGTTGGCTGAATCATCTGGGCATCGAAGAGGTTGGTTTCGACCACGTTGAGGCGGTTTTTCGCCTTGTCAGCGCCTGGAAGGGGCAGCGCGGGGTGGATTTGCCGGGTTCAGTTCGAATTCGGCGTGCACAAGGCAGGTTGCAGGCGGTAAGGTAAGCGAAGTGGAAGCAACAGACATTAGCCAAGATCTTGATCACGTTCTTTACACTCAGCAGCAGCTAGAAGACCGCATCGAAGAAGTCGCAGCGCAGATTGACGCCGATTACCAGGGGCGCGAACCCCTCATCGTTGGCGTTTTGAACGGCGCCATGATCACCGTTTCCGATCTGACCAGGGCCATGAAGAGCCACTGCAGCGTCGACTGGATGGCAATCTCGTCATACGGCGCAGGCACTCAGAGCTCCGGTGTGGTCCGGATCCTGAAGGACCTATCCACCGATATCCACGGCAGGGACGTGCTTATCGTGGAAGACATCATCGACACCGGTCTGACCCTCAGCTACCTCGTGCAAAACCTGCTTTCCCGCGAGCCCGCGAGCCTGGAAATCATGACCATGTTCCGCAAGCCGGAAGCCATCGATTGCGAAGTAGACGTCAAGTACATCGGTTACGACGTCCCCAACGAGTTCGTCGTCGGCTACGGCTTGGATTACGACGGACGCTACCGCAACCTGCGCGACCTGGCGACTCTCGCTCCGCACGTTTATAGCTAATGAATCGTTCAGGCAAGCAGCCGCGTGGTGTACTCACGAAAGCGCTCTTCGGCGTTCTGATCGGGCTCGTTCTGATTGCGGTCTGCGGCCTCGGCGTTCTGCTCTCCGCGCAAAGTGGAATGGTGGAAATCGGCCCCGAGGAACAACTCGAGAAGACACAGTTCTCGCGGCTGCAGCCTGGCGATTGCATGGTTTTCGCGGCAAAACCAGACCAGAATCCGGCTCCCGAGGGTCCTTCTGAAGTTGCCCACCTGAAGGTGGATTGCCAATCTGGGGGCTTCAAATTCAAGGTGGCGTCCGAGGGCGGCGACAACCTCACCTGTCCGAGCGACTGGTATTGGCAGTATTACAGCCCGAAGCTGTTTGGCGACGGGGTGCGCCGCTCCCTGTGCCTTGCGCCGCAGTTCGAAAAGGGCGCCTGCTACGTTTCAGACAAACTTTCCGTCTGGAAACAAACCGACTGTCGTTCCGAACATTATCTGAAGGTGCAGAAGTTGGCGTCGTCGGCGCAAGAATGTCCACGCCCCGATGGTGCAATCGAGTTGCCGCTACCCGAGCCGAGTGTTGTCTGTGCGGTGTCCGGGCGCCAATAACCTCTCGGTTAAGTTTCAAAAGGGAATACGCTGAAGCAATTTCGCCGTCATTGTGGAAAACTGTAGGACATGCCTAAAGCCCAACGAAACGAGGCCCCCAACAACTCTCCGGAGAATGACAAGCGCGTTCTCCGGCGATCGATAATCGCGGTCGCGATCGTCGTCGTGCTCGCTTTCCTGATCGTTCCAAAGGTGATCGTGAGCGCCAACTACGAGAAGGTGCCGACGTCCAAGGCGGTTCAGGTGATCGACGGCACGGATCCCATCCGGCAAGTGACGATGACTGCCGGCGACCAGACCATCCGTATCGACATGCTTAACGGCAAGAAGTACCAGTCGACATACCTGGAGGGGCAGGCAGAGGGCCTATCCAAGCGGCTAGATTCGCGAGTTCGTGCGGGCTCCCTTAAAACTTGGGAGGGCATCACTTCGGGTGATTCCTTCGGCATCATTCTGCTCTACATGGGTTTGCCTATTCTGCTATTGATTTTCCTGGTCTTTTACCTGTCGCGCTCGTCGGCTGCGGGCGGTATGGGCAACCCGCTTAGCTTCGGTAAATCCAAGGCGCAGCTGATAGATCCGGACATGCCCCAGAATAAGTTTTCCGACGTCGCAGGTTGCGAGGAGGCAATCAGCGAGTTGACGGAGATTCGCGACTTCCTATCCAACCCGGATAAGTTCCGTCGTGTCGGAGCCCGCGTGCCCGCCGGCGTGCTGCTATACGGGCCTCCCGGAACTGGTAAAACTCTTTTGGCCAGGGCCGTCGCTGGTGAAGCAGGTGTGCCGTTCTACTCGATTTCCGGTTCTGATTTCGTCGAGATGTTTGTCGGTGTCGGCGCCAGCCGAGTGCGCGATCTGTTCGCCAAGGCGAAGGAGAACTCTCCCGCCATCATCTTCGTCGACGAGATCGACGCGGTCGGCCGCCACCGTGGTGCCGGCATGGGCGGCGGTCACGACGAGCGAGAGCAGACGCTGAATCAGCTGCTGGTTGAGATGGACGGCTTCAACGCCAAGACGAACGTGATCTTGATCGCTGCCACCAACCGTCCCGATGTTCTCGATCCTGCTCTGCTGCGTCCTGGTCGTTTCGATCGGCAGATCGCCGTCGAGGCACCGGACCTGAACGGGCGCCTGCAGATTCTGAAGGTGCACGCCGTGGGCAAGCCACTGGCCGAATCGGTGGATTTGAGTGGCGTCGCCCAACGCACGCCCGGGTTCACGGGCGCGGATCTGGCGAATGTTCTGAACGAGGCGGCCCTGTTGACCGCTCGCTACGACCTTTCACTGATCACCGATACCGAGATCGACGAGGCGATCGACCGGGTCATCGGAGGTCCGCAGCGCAGCACCAGGCTGCTCGACGATCGCGAGCGCCTGATCACTGCCTATCACGAGGGCGGTCACGCGCTGGTTGCAGCCGCCATGCCAGGCACTGATCCCGTGCAGAAGATCACGATTCTTCCTCGCGGTCGGGCACTCGGCTACACTATGGTGCTACCGGACAACGACAAGTACTCGCAGACCCGCGGGGAGCTGCTTGATCAGTTCGCCTACATGATGGGCGGTCGAGCGGCCGAGGAGCTGGTGTTCTACGATCCGACGACGGGCGCCGCGAACGACATCGATAAGGCAACCACGCTGGCCCGAAAAATGGTCACGCAGTTCGGCATGACGGAGAAACTCGGCGCCGTCAAACTCGGCGGCGATGAAACTTCCGAACCGTTCATGGGCATGTCCGCGACGCAGAATTCGCGTCCCTATTCCGATCAGACGGCGGCAGCCATCGACGATCAGGTGGCCGAAATCCTGGAGAACGCCCATCAGGAGGCCTTCGACACGCTCGTCGCCAACCGGCACATTCTCGACGAACTTGTGCGTCAGCTGCTGGAAAGGGAGACGCTCACCAAGGCCGAGGTGGCCGAGATCTTCAAGGACCTGCAGCGTCACCCGAAGCGAGGCGCATTTACTGGTTCCAGCAGGCGGGTTCCGTCGACGGTTCCTCCCGTCACGCCAAGCCTGCCTAGCCGCGCCGAGTAGGGTTAGTATTCATGTGGGGGACGTCTGGAGTGGAAAATGAGTAGTAACGCTAAGGCGCGCCGAGCGGTCAAGCGGGTCGAGGGCGGCTTCGATTATTCGCTGATCGAGCACGGAGTAAAAGAGATCCTGCAGGGCATCGGTGAGGATCCGAACCGCGATGGTCTTAAGGAAACTCCGGCACGCATCGCCAGGGCATGTGCGGAGCTTTTTGCTGGGCTAAGCCAAGACCCCAAAGAGTTGTTGGAGACCACCTTCGACGCCAGCCACGACGAGATGGTGCTGGTCAAAGACATCGACGTGCATTCGATGTGCGAACATCACCTGCTGCCGTTCCACGGTTTCGCCCACGTCGCATACATCCCACCCGCCAGCGGGCGGGTCGTCGGCCTGTCCAAGCTGGCTAGGCTGGTCGAGGTGTTCGCACGTCGCCCACAGGTTCAGGAGCGGCTCACCACTCAGATCGCCGACGAACTCGAGCACACGCTCGGGGCAAAGGGCGTGTTGGTCGTCCTCGAATGTGAACACAACTGCATGACAATGCGCGGTGTGCGCAAGCCCGGTTCCAAGACCGTGACGTCCGCTGTCAGGGGACAGCTGCGTAACGCCGCCACTAGGGCGGAGGCGATGAGCCTCGTGCTCGGCCACAACTAGAAGAAAGCCAAGATGTCTTATCAGCGCACCCTGGTTCAGGGCATTCTTAACGTCACGCCCGATTCGTTTTCCGACGGTGGCCGCTGGGCCTCTACGGACACCGCGATCGCTCACGGCATGGAGATGATCGCAGACGGCGTCGACATCATCGACGTCGGCGGCGAATCGACCCGTCCGGGGGCAACCAGACCCAGCGAGGACGAGGAATTAAAGCGGGTTGTTCCGGTGGTTCGAGAACTTGCCAAGCACGTTCCGATCAGCGTCGACACCATGCGCGCGAAGGTGGCGGAAGCGACGCTCGAGGCGGGGGCCACCATCATCAACGATGTCTCTGGCGGTCTTTCCGACGAAAGAATGCATCAGGTTGTCGCGGATGCCGGTTGCGAATACATCTGCCAGCACTGGCGCGGATACGGCGACCAGATGAATGAGCATGCCGTCTACGTCGATGTCGTCCGTGAGGTTTACGACGAGCTGGCCAGGCGCATCGAGGTTTGCGAGCAGGCGGGCATCGCCTCCGAGAAAATCATCGCCGATCCCGGCCTAGGCTTCGCCAAGACCGGAGATCAAGATTGGCTGCTCATGGGCAACCTGGGTCTTTTCAACTCGATGGGTTACCGGCTGCTGATCGGCGCCAGCCGGAAGCGGTTCCTGGCAGGTGCTATCGGCCAGCGTCCCGCCGAACAGCGAGACGCAGCCACCGCTGCGATAACCACCATCTGCGCCCAGGCTGGCGTGTGGGCCGTCCGCACCCACGAGGTCAAGGCGCAACGGGACGCCGTGGACGTCGTGGCACATTTAAGAATGGTTAACGATGCAACACACAATAATTAAACTTTTAGGCCTAAAAACCACCGGTTATCACGGGGTATATGAATACGAACGCAGGGAAGGGCAGGAATTCATAGTCGACGCGGAATTGAAAATTAAGACTCCCGAAGACGACGACCTGACTCAAACTGTGGATTACGGGCAGATAGCTAGAAAACTTTTGGCCGTAGTGGAAGGCGAGCCCGTAGATCTTATCGAAACGCTTGCCAAGAAATTGCTGGATCAGATTATGGCCGATCCGAAAGTGTTGGCTGCTAATGTCACCGTTCATAAGCCGAATGCGCCGATGAAATTAGAATTCGATGACGTGCAGGTTTCTATAGGTGCGCAGCGGTAATAGCTAATTATAAGGTGATTAATTTGCCCCAAAAGTGCATATTTTCAATCGGATCAAATCAGGGCGATAGTTTAGCTACCATTACTGCCACAATTAAAGAACTCGAGCAAACCCCTGGTTTGGACGTCGATGCCGTTTCTTCGTTTTATCGCACGAAGCCCGTCGGAGACGAAAATCAGCCGGATTTCCTCAACGTGGCGGTTCGCGTCCAATCCACACTCACCCCCCTGACTCTCCTGCGCAGGACGCAGGCGATAGAAAAGAAGCATGGGCGGCTTAGGGACCCTAGTCGTCCCAAGGGGCCGCGGACTTTGGATATCGATTTAATTGTCATTGATGATTTAGAAAGTCACTCTGCAGAATTAACTCTGCCCCATCCTGCGGCTCATTTACGCGGGTTTGTTCTAGTGCCTTGGGCCGAGATTGAGCCAGAGGCCCTATTGCCGCAGGGGCGAATTATTGATTTGATAAATCAACTAGACGTTAGGGGAATTGAAAAAGTTCCCCGTTAATTCGCCCCGTCGGACGCTTACTAAAGCATTAATGTCTAAGCCGATGGATGTAAATATGTATAATCCTGTCAGGGGACTGTGAAAATTGGATATCTGGGTGTAAATTGTTTTATTGTTTACCCGTAGGGTTATCAAAGGTGAGAGATCGCCTTTATGCAAAAGCTTAGATTTTAATAAAGGAAAATAATGGCTAGGAAGACACAAGTTCTTTTGATTGACGACCTGGATGGGGTTACTGAAGCTGACGAGACCGTAAGTTTCAGTCTCGACGGAGTTAATTACGAAATCGATTTGGTCAAGGAAAACGCCGATCGTCTTCGCGAAGGCCTAAACGAGTGGGTCGCTAAGGCTCGTCGAGTTGGTGGCCGACGCAGCACCGGCCGTCGCAGTGTTCAGGACGGCCCTGCCGCAAGCGACATTCGTAAGTGGGCGACGGAGAACGGCTACGACGTTTCCCCGCGTGGCCGAGTCCCTAGCGAGGTTCGCGAAGCCTACGAGAAGGCTAACGGCGGCGCCGAGTAAATCGGATCCGATCTTTTTCGATGCACACCGCTTAGGGCGGTGTGCATCTGTTTTCCTCCGGGAACAAATGAGCTATCCCGTGCCTTATAAAAAGGTGTAATTCTCCTTCTAGGTGTCACCTAATACACTGGGAGTAACTGGACTTTTCCTGGAAAGTTCCAGGCGAAGTCGACTATTCAAGGAGTCATAAATTGTTTGAGCGATTTACCGATCGTGCACGTCGCGTGGTCGTTTTGGCCCAAGATGAGGCCAAGATGCTCAATCACAACTACATCGGCACTGAGCATTTGCTGCTCGGCCTGATCCACGAGGGTGAGGGCGTTGCGGCGAAGGCGCTGGAGCAGCTCGGCATATCGCTGGAGGCCGTTCGTGAGCAGGTCGAAGAGATGATTGGGCACGGTCAGACCGAACCCGCTGGTCATATTCCGTTTACCCCGCGCGCTAAGAAGGTTCTGGAACTTTCGTTGCGCGAGGCGCTGCAGATGAACCACAGCTACATCGGCACCGAGCACATCTTGCTCGGCCTGATCCGCGAGGGTGAGGGCGTCGCCGCCACAGTTCTTATTAAGCTCGGCGCGGACCTCAACCGCGTCCGCAGCACAGTGCTGCAGTTGCTGAGCGGTTACCAAGGCGGTGCCGAGGGAGACCTGGCTACCTCTGGGGCTCCGCAGGACACCCCGCGCAGTGGTTCGAGTATTCTCGACCAATTCGGCCGTAACCTGACTCAGGCTGCTCGGGAGAATCGCCTCGATCCGGTCATTGGCCGTAAGAAGGAAATCGAGCGTGTGATGACGGTGCTCAGCCGTCGCACCAAGAACAATCCGGTTCTGATCGGCGAGCCCGGCGTCGGTAAGACCGCCGTCGTTGAGGGCCTTTCGCAGCAGATCGTTCGCGGCGATGTTCCCGAGACGCTGCGCAATAAGCAGATCTACACGCTGGACCTCGGCTCGTTGGTGGCGGGTTCCCGATATCGCGGCGATTTTGAGGAGCGCCTGAAGAAGGTGCTCAAGGAGATTCAGCGCCGTGGTGACGTCATGCTTTTCATCGACGAGATTCACACTTTGGTTGGCGCTGGCGCTGCCGAGGGCGCAATTGACGCGGCCAGCATCCTGAAGCCGATGCTTGCCCGTGGCGAACTGCAGACAATCGGCGCCACCACTCTCGAGGAGTACCGCAAGTACATCGAGAAGGACGCCGCTCTGGAGCGTCGTTTCCAGCCTATCCAGGTCGACGAACCGAGCGTCGAGCTGACTGTTGACATACTTAAAGGGCTGCGTGACCGCTACGAAGCTCACCACCGCATCACCATCACTGACGACGCCCTGGAGGCCGCGGCTCGTCTTGCCGCCCGTTATATCCAGGATCGCTTTCTGCCAGATAAGGCCATCGACCTTATTGACGAGGCCGGCGCGCGCATGCGGATTCAGCGCATGACCGCTCCGCCGGATTTGCGCGAGTTCGACGAGAAAATCTCCAAGGTTCGTTTGGAGAAGGAAGCCGCGATCGACCAGCAGGACTTCGAGCGTGCAGCTGGCCTGCGCGATCAGGAAAAGAACCTGATCGCCGAGCGCAATGAGCGCGAGTCGGCCTGGCGCGAAGGTGATTCCGATACTCCGGCCGTCATCGGCGAGGAGCAGATTGCCGAGGTGCTTTCCACCACCACGGGCGTTCCGGTCAGCCAGATCACCGAGGAGGAGTCCACCAGGCTGCTCCACATGGAGGAAGAGATTCACAAGCGCTACGTCGGCCAGGACGAGGCCGTCAAGGCACTGTCGCGTTCCATCCGTCGCGCCCGCGCCGGCCTGAAGGACCCGAACCGTCCCTCCGGCTCGTTCATCTTCGCTGGCCCGTCCGGTGTTGGTAAGACCGAGCTGACCAAGGCACTAGCCGAGTTCCTGTTTGGCGACGAAGACGCACTCATCACTCTGGACATGAGCGAGTACTCCGAGAAGCACACTGCTTCCCGCATGTTTGGTTCGCCGCCAGGCTACGTCGGCTACGACGAAGGCGGTCAGCTCACCGAGAAGGTGCGTCGCAAGCCGTTCAGCGTCATCTTGTTCGACGAGATAGAGAAGGCTCACCCGGACATCTTCAACTCTCTGTTGCAGATTCTGGACGAGGGTCGCCTGACCGACGCCCAGGGCAGGGTAGTGGACTTCAAGAACACCGTCATTGTAATGACCACTAACCTTGGCACGAAGGACATTAGCCGTTCGGTTAGCCTCGGATTCTCGAACTCGGGTAAGGCCGGAAACGACTACGAGACCATGAAGAGCAAGGTCAACGAGGAACTGAAACAGCACTTCCGCCCCGAGTTCCTGAACCGCGTCGACGAGGTCGTCGTATTCCACCAGCTGACCGAGGAAGAGATCGCTAATATCGTCTCCTTGATGGTTGGGCAGGTGGAGAAGCGCCTCGCCGAGCGGGACATGGGTATCGAACTGACCCCGGCGGCAAGCAAGTTGATCGCCGAGATCGGGTACGATCCGCTGCTGGGCGCTCGTCCGTTGCGTCGAGCAATTCAGAGCAAGATCGAGGACCCGATCGCCGAGCAGATTTTGTTCGGCGAGGTGAAGGCCGGCTCTATCGTCGTGGTGGACGTCGCAGAGGGTGCCGACAAGGATTCGGCGGAGCCGTTCGTGTTCCGCACGGCACCGAAGCTCGAGGAAATCGATCACCTGCCTGAGAACACCGAAAACTAGGCACAAGCCAAAAGCGCCCGGCAATTAGCCGGGCGCTTTTTGTTAGGTGCTTCGTCCGCGAAGCGGTCGCCTGACGAGCGAAGCCAAGTGCCGTTAACCATGGCGATAAGATCGCGAAACAATTTCTGAACCTTTGTTTGGGACCTTGGGTGTGACCGATTCAACTCAAGGAAGAAGAAAATGTCTGGCCGCTCATCCCGCTATCTCTCGGGCCGGCGCTCCTGTTTGTTGCCGGTCTTTGCTGCAAGGAAGCGTGACTAACAATTAAAAAATAGATCTCGCCTCCAGGTGGGGAGGCGAGATCTAATATGTCTTTATTTTCCGATCGAGGTCAGGAACGCGCAGCCTTCACCGACCGCTTTCACTTCCTCGTTGGCTGCAATGAATACCGCCTGTCCCTTGTCCAGACGGGTCTGGTCCTCGCCGCTGGTCAGCAACATGCTGCCGTCTATGGCAAGTAGGATGCGGGCGCTGGAGATCGCCGGCAGCTCTATCGCAAGCCCATTCGGGTTAATCCTCCAAACGCAGTAGGAGGAGTCCGGGTAGTCGTAGGTTTCGACGCCTTCGCGCACGTAGGAAGGCGCCAGCACCTTCGCCGGATCAGACTTGAAAGTAACCACTTGCACCAGCGCGTCGACGTCGATGTGCTTGTGGGTAAGGCCGCCACGCAGCACATTGTCCGAGCTTGCCATGACCTCAACGCCCGAGCCGTTCAGATATGCGTGCATGGTTCCGGGGGAGACATGCAGCGCCTCGCCCGGCTTCAGGTGTCTGCGGTTTAGCAGCAGGGCAGCCAGCAGGCTCGGGTCGCCGGGGAAGTGCTCGTCGAGCATGACTGTGGTGCGGGCGAATTCGCCAACCTTGCCCGCATCGGCCACGTGCTTGATGGCCGCCGAGACAACCTCGTTTACGATCCATTTGCGCTCTTCGTCGATGCTCAGTGCGTCCAGGAAAACCTCTTCTAGGGCTGCGCTGCCCCTGCGGTGTTCCAGCGGCCCGATGACGGAATCAAGCTCAGGGATACGGCAAATCTCGTTGAACAACCGATAGCTTTCGGCGGGGTCGCGAAAGCCCACTAGAGCGTCGAATGGGGTCAGCGCGACGATCAGCTCCGGCTTGGGTCGGGGGTCTTTGAAGGTGCGTCGGGGGTCGTCGATGGGTATGCCGGAGGCATTCTCGCGCTCGAACCCAGCCTTGGCGTCATCGGCGTTGGGGTGTGCCTGAAGGCTTAGCGGTACGGAGGCGGAGAGGATTTTGACTAGGTAGGGCAGCTCGTTGCCGAACTCGTCGCGGATCTTATTCCCGAGAAGGCCTGGGTTATTAGCCAGGTAAGTGCGCAGGTCGCTGGTTTTGCCGTCGACGGTAATCTGGGTTGGCGACGACGGGTGCGTCCCCAGCCAGTATTCTGCGTCGGGCTGATCAGTGACTGGATTGCCAAGAAGGTTGGCGATGAAGTCGGTCGAGCCCCAATCGTAGTGCCGGATAGTTCCGACAATTCGCTGCATCGGTGCGCTGCCTCCTCGACGTTATTTTTAGATTAGCAATCAATGAGTATTGCACGCTTAGTTGTGTTGTCACCAAAAGCGTCGGTTTAAAGTTCCATAAAAATCAAAAATCTATTGAGTTTTCCGCGTGACTTCTGCGGCACCCGAACCTGTGTAGATAAACAAGGTAACACCAAACGGCGCGTATTGCTTGTTGGTGGGGCCTGGAATTACACCATTGTTATTAACTGGCTACAATGGGGGCTATGAGTACGCAGGTATATGAAGAGGTGACGGCCGAGCTGAGCGCTAGGGACGCCGCAATCCTCGATTTCGAGGGTTCTTGGTGGACGTCTAAGCTGCCTAAAGATCAGGCCATCCGCGATAAATTCGACATGTCTACGACTCGCTATTACCAGATTCTTAACTCGCTGATCGACAAACCGGCCGCGCTGGTGCACGACCCGATGTTGGTCAAGAGGCTGCGCAGGCTTCGTGAGAGCAGGCAGCGTAATCGTTCGGCTTCTAGGTTGCGCACCCGATAACCTATGGTTCAACTGTGAAATCCCGGCTTCCGAGCCGGGTTTTTTGCACTCTAGGGGTTAGAGTGCTAAAAATGAATTAGCACTCTAAAGGATAGAGTGCCACCTAAGTTCTTGAGATAGCTGAGGCCGAAGGGCCGTCCGTCGCGGGCAGCTTTCAAGGGCGCGATGAAAGACATTTACAACTTGCAGGGCAATCCTGTGAACCGGAGGAATGCCGGATACTATGGCAAAGCTAATTGAATTTGATAGCGAGGCGCGCAAGGGCCTTGAAAAGGGCATGAACACCCTTGCAGACGCCGTTAAGGTAACGCTTGGCCCGAAGGGTCGCAACGTCGTCCTGGAGAAGTCGTGGGGTGCCCCCACCATTACCAACGACGGTGTTTCGATCGCTAAGGAGATCGAGCTGGCCGATCCGTTCGAGAAGATCGGCGCTGAACTGGTCAAGGAGGTCGCCAAGAAGACCGACGACGTCGCTGGCGACGGCACCACGACCGCAACTGTTATCGCCCAGGCGATGGTCCGCGAGGGCCTGCGCAATGTTACTGCTGGCGCGAACCCGATTGAGCTGAAGCGCGGCATCGAGAAGGCTGTTGCTGCTATCTCCGAGAAGCTCGAGGCTATGGCCACCGAGATCGACTCCAAGGACCAGATCGCTCAGACCGCATCCATTTCGGCTGGCGACCCTGACGTTGGCGAGAAAATCGCCGAGGCCATGGACAAGGTTGGCAAGGAAGGCGTCATCACCGTTGACGAGTCCAACACCTTCGGCCTCGACCTTGAATTCACCGAGGGCATGAACTTCGATAAGGGCTACATTTCGGGCTACTTCGTAACCGACGCTGAGCGTCAGGAAGCAGTTCTGGACGACCCGTACGTCCTGCTGGTTGACGGCAAGGTTTCTTCTCTGAAGGATCTGCTGCCGATCCTCGAGAAGGTTCAGCAGTCCGGCCGTTCGCTGCTGGTTATCGCTGAGGACGTCGACGGTGAGGCGCTGGCTGGCCTGGTGGTTAACAAGCTGCGTGGCACCCTGAAGTCTGTCGCCGTTAAGGCTCCTGGCTTCGGCGACCGCCGCAAGGCAATCCTGGCTGACATCGCCGTTCTGACCGGTGGCCAGGTCATCAGTGAGACCGTTGGCCTCAGCCTCGAGACCGCCGACCTGAGCCTGCTCGGCACCGCCAAGTCGGTGACCGTCACCAAGGACGCCACCACCATCGTTGATGGCGCTGGCGACAAGGAGCAGATCGAGGGCCGCGTAAAGCAGATCCAGGCCGAGATCGAGAACACCGATTCCGATTACGACCGCGAGAAGCTGCAGGAGCGTCTGTCCAAGCTGGCCGGTGGCGTTGCCGTCATCAAGGTTGGCGCTGCTACTGAGGTCGAGATGAAGGAGCGCAAGCACCGCATCGAGGACGCCGTCCGCAACGCTAAGGCTGCTGTTGAAGAGGGCGTTCTGCCTGGCGGCGGTGTTGCTCTGGTTCAGGCGACCAAGGACATCAAGCTCGACGGTCTGACTGACGACGAGCAGATTGGTGCACAGATTGTTCTGTCTGCAGCAGCTGCTCCGCTGAAGCAGATCGCGGTTAACGCTGGCTATGAGGGTGGCGTCATCGCTGAGAAGGTACGCAACCTTCCTGCTGGCGAGGGCCTGAACGCCGCTACTGGCGAGTACGTCAACATGACCAAGGCCGGCATCCTGGATCCGACGAAGGTCACCCGCTCGGCTCTGCAGAACGCCGCCTCGATTGCTGGTCTGTTCCTGACTACCGAGGCCGTTATTGCCGACAAGCCTGAGAAGGTAACCATGGATCCTGCTGCTGCAGGCGACATGGGCGGCATGTACTAAACCTGCTGCTAAAAGCTATTGGAAGAGCCGCGGGGCAGCTGCCCCGCGGCTCTTATGTTTCCTGGCGTGAATTTTAGGCGACTATATCGGGAACCAAAAGGCTCGTAGTTGAGCTTTTTGGTTCCCGTTGATCATGAATCTGTTACTACAAAAATTTATCGTTTCGCATCCAGCGAATTGGATTCGAGATCGAGTTATTGAGCTGAATCTTTGACTTCGAAATGCTGGGGTAATACCCAAAAAGCTTCTTTTAAAGGCTTCTCGAAATGGGCAATTAGGTTTTTGATCTTGAAACTGAGTGCCTGAGATACTATCTTTATCTACGCGCGTAGACAATGCGTGTGGAAATATTCTCGATGAGGAGATAACTATGAGCTCATTGACTCAGTCTGAGCAGAAAAAAGCTGGTCTGCACTTTCAAAGACAGGTTGCGGTTTTATCTGGAGCCGGAATGTTCCTTGACGGTTTTGACGTATCGGTTATTGCGGTAGCGCTTCCTGGTCTCAAGAAGCAATGGGAAATTTCTGGCGCTGTAGAGGGCATCGTCGCGGCATCTGCAATCGTCGGTATGTTTCTTGGCATGCTCTTTGGCGGAAAACTAGCTGATGCGTTTGGGCGCCGAAAGATGTACATGATTGACCTGTCAGGCTTTGTTATTTTTGCTTTGCTGGCGGCTTTAACTCAGAACGCTTGGCAACTCGTCGCATCCCGTTTCCTGCTTGGGCTTTTTATCGGTGCTGATTATCCTATTTCCTCTTCGATCACTGCTGAATTTACTGCTCCCAAGCGGCGTGGTCGGTTCATCATTCTGATGTCGCTGTTTTGGCAAGTGGGTGCTTTCTTCGCCTACGTAACTGGAATCGTTATGCATCCGATCGGTCCATCTGCGTGGAGGTGGATGCTCGGTCTTGGTGCCTTCTTGGCGGCTGTAACTCTCGTACTTCGTCACAAGGTTCCGGAATCTCCGAGGTGGCTACGCCAGCACGGAAAGATTGAAGAAGCCAACAAGGTTATGGAAGCTATTACAGCGATCCAGGGTGATTACTTTGGTAAGCACGAAACCAAACACGTTGAGAACGAGTCGGAGGCCAAGAAATCTCGCTTGTATGGCACCTGGTGGGAGCTGTTTAGCCCGAACATGATTCGCTCTACGATTTTCTGCTGCACTTTCTGGTTCGCGTTCGCGGTATCCTTCTACGGAATTCAGATGTACACGCCTTCGATTTTGGAGCCGTTCACTAAGGGCAATACGATCTTGGCTTACGTTGGTTCCTCAATTATCGCCCTTCTGGGCGTTGCTGGTGCAGCTATCGGCATGTACACGGTTGAGAAGATCGGACGTCGCCCCCAGATCATATGGTGTTTCGTTGGCATGATCGTAGTTCTAAGTGCTTTAGCGCTGATGCCTAACCCATCTATAGGTGTTCTGATTTTCTTGCTGTCTGCTGCTATCTTGCTAGCGAATTTGGGGCCCGGTGTTCTAGATATGGTCTATCCAAATGAGCTGTTTCCGACTCGTCTACGTGCTTCGGGCACGGGATTCGCTGGTTCTATTAGCCGAATCGGAGCCATCCTCGGCGTGAGTATTTTCCCGATGATGGTTGAGAATTGGGGCATGGCTAGCTCTACCTGGCTATTTGCCGGTGTAGCCGTTATTGGATTGGTGGTTTCTCTGTTCCTCGCGCCGGAGACAAAAGGTAAGTCGTTAGAGGAACTTGAGGTTTTGGCAAATAATGGTTGGAAGAAGCCTGCTAAATAACCACTAATTTTGGAGTAGAGATGAAGGGCAAAAGGCCGACCCGTGAAGATGTAGCTCGAGAAGCTGGTACATCTGTTGCGGTAGTCACTTACTCGCTTAACAACGGGCCTAGACCAGTCGCCCCAAAAACTAAAGAAAGAGTTTTAGCTGCTGTTAAGAAGTTGGGATATCAGCCGAATCGTGCGGCGAGAGTCTTAGCCTCTGGAAAGAGCAATGTTTATGGGTTGGTTCTTCCGAATATTACTAACCCGTTCATTGCTGAAATAGCTCATGCTTTTCAGGCGAGGGTAATGGCCAGGGGC
Organism: Propionimicrobium lymphophilum DSM 4903; assembly: GCF_000423485.1. Taxonomy (GTDB): domain Bacteria; phylum Actinomycetota; class Actinomycetes; order Propionibacteriales; family Propionibacteriaceae; genus Propionimicrobium; species Propionimicrobium lymphophilum. The sequence goes on from NZ_AUIB01000001.1 coordinate 251,220, forward strand.
AAGACGATAATGCTTGGCGATTCGGCTGATGATCCGACGCGGGAGCGGGAGCTACTCAAGCTGATGATTTCTCATCAGGTTGATGGCGTCGTTTACATGGGCACAGTTGAAAACTTGGCTCTGGATCTGTTCGAAGACAGTGACATACCTGTTGTGGTCTTAACCTATGCAGACTCGGATTTCAGGTGCCCATCGGTCCGTATAGATGAGACTCAGGCTGTGTATGCACTTACTAGGCATCTAGTGCTCCATGGGTATAAAAAAATAGCCATGCTGACTGGCCCGAAAGGAATGAAAAATTCATTCGTGAGGGCAAAAGGCTGGTGCCAAGCGATGAATAGCGACTTGGAATCAGAAAACATATCTTGGCGTGCGTATTCAAGGGCAGCAGGTTATTCGTGGCTGAAGACGGCTTACGAGGCGGGAACAATACCGGATGCGGTCGTTACAGGAAACGAGCGTCAGGCGATAGGCGTCCTAGCTGCTTGTGCCGATATTAACCTTAAAGTCCCACAAGACTTGGCGTTGGTTGCGCTAAATGGCTCATCATCTTCAGGCTTTACCACGCCATCGCTGACGTCGATTCGTCAACCATGGGGAGAAATGGCGGATTGTGCTTTTAGCATATTGAGTAGCCCAGAGCTATCCAAGCTCACCAGAGCTACCATGAGTGGTTTTGATCTTGTCATTGGCTCATCTTGCGGTTGTGATCATACACAGACTAATGACCGTCGTTTGATTGCTTCCTGGTCTACGCCTTCATCAGAAACGTTGGATTCAGCAGCTGGGCTTTCGTAGCAAAACTCGGATATCAAGAAGTGAAAAATGCTTAATTTTTTTAAATATGCTCAAGAAAACTGGGACAATCCGGCAGGGCAATTGCATACCTATCTCTTGCCCGGGACAAACTTTGCCGAGTTGGCTCAGCCGTATTTAGGAATCCTTCAGGAAAGCAGCGTTTGTGCTGCGCAACCTAACGATTCGTTTCACGCGACTATCCAACGGCTTCCGTTCTTCGCAGACGACAAAGAAATTTGCGATCGAATTCCTGCTTTTGGGAAAGAATTGCGTAAGCACTTTGCTAAGTGGCCGATTCCAGAAATCAACTTTAACTACCCCGAAGTAACTAAAGATTCTGTCCTCTGTTTTGCAACTAAAGATAGTGGATGGACTGAGTTCGTTGATGGGGTCCGTAAGTGTTCTGTGAATATTTTCGGTGAAGAGGCTTCCCATTTTGAAGGAGTCCCTAGGGCCCACTTGACTCTCGGCTACGGAGTGAAAGATGGCTCCTCCGAAGATTTGGCTAAAGCCATTGAGGCTCAGAACGTTGAGGAAAAAAGGCACAGGTCCGGAGCAGTCTCCTTCTACGCCGCGAGTCTTGATCATGTAGCGCTCGTAACAGTCCATCAACGTCCGGAAGAGGGCGCGTATGTGTTTAGCTCAATAGCAGAGTTTTATTTGAAATGATCATTTTCGAAAATCAATATTTGAATCAGGTCGTATTGCTGCTAATAGCGCTATTTCTCTCTGCTCTTATCGGATTGGAGAGGCAGATACAAGGTAAAAGCGCAGGGCTACGAACGCAGGCAATCGTTGGGATGACCGCAGCTCTGATGATGATCATCTCAAAGTACGGCTTCATGGATGTTCTTGCTGAAGGCGTTGTTCGTTTGGATCCTTCTAGGGTGGCTGCCCAGATTGTTTCTGGCATTGGCTTTTTGGGTGCAGGCATCATCATGACCCGTCACGGAGCCATACATGGGCTGACTACTGCAGCGACAATTTGGGAAACTGCAGCAATCGGTATGGCATGTGGTGCAGGCATGTGGTGGCTAGGACTTGCCGGAACCTGTTTTCATTTCGTAGTCGTATGGGTAGTTGCTCCAATAGTGAACATGTGTATCCGGTCCAGAGTGAGTCCCGAAGCTACCTTAAGAGTTGCTTATCCGCAGGGTAAAGGCGCTCTGAGGGTCGTCTTATCTAAAGTAACCAAGGCAGGTTGGAGTGTAAACGCTATTCAATCGTCAATTTCTGAGAAAGACAACGATGTTATAGCTCACATCAGCGTTAAAGCTCACAAACGTAAACAACCTTCTGAACTCGTAGCAGCTCTATCCGAGACTCCTAATGTTCATGCCGTGCGGCTAATTGAAGATTTTTTGGATTGATTCGAATACTAAGTCACAAAAAATTTGGCATTCCGTAAATGAATCATTTTGGTAAATTGTTTATACCTAAAAAGGAAAATCGTGAACATTCGCGAAAAAGCTGAAAAATGGATTCGGCACGATCCTGACGCAGAAACACGAAAGGCTCTTGCAAATGTCTTAGAAGATGAAGAAGAGTTGGAAAAGGCATTCTCCGGCCCTCTTGAATTTGGTACTGCGGGTTTGCGCGGTGAAATTGGTTTTGGCGAATCGCGCATGAACCAGGCTGTTGTGATGCGAGCCACAAGCGGGTTGATGAGTTGGCTTAATTCTCAAGTAGATCGTCCAAGGGTGGTGATTGGCTGCGATGCAAGGCACGGGTCAGTTAAGTTCGCTAAGGCCGTCGCAAAAGTGGTTTCAGGAGCTGGTGGCCAGGCGCTGTTGTTGCCATTCTCACAGCCGACGCCGCTCACCGCGTTCAGCGTTAAAGAATTAAACGCCGATGCCGGCATCATGGTAACGGCATCCCACAACCCTAAAAAGGACAACGGCTACAAGGTTTATCTAGGCGGACGTGTGGCCACGGGGGAAGCTTCGGGCGTTCAGATTGTGCCGCCCGCTGATAAGGAAATTTTCGAATGTATCAATGCGGCGCCACCCGCTGACGAGATTCCGCTTTCCGATGAGGTCAGCGATGTCGATACTCGAGATGCTTATCAGAAGGCTGTAAGTGCTCTGGGGCGCGCAAAAAAGTTGAAGATAGTTCTGACTCCAATGCATGGAGTTGGTGGGGAAATCGCCCTTTCTGTATTTAAAGCTGCAGGGTTTAATGACGTCGTTAAGGTCGATAGCCAGTGGGAGCCGGATCCCGAGTTCCCTACGGTTGCTTTCCCCAACCCCGAAGAAGACGGTGCTTTGGATCTTGCAGTGGAGAAAGCCAATGAGGTCAATGCCGATCTGATCATTGCAATTGATCCCGACGCCGATCGCTGTGCTGTAGCTGTTCCTGCCCGGCAGACCCCTAGCGCTGGTATGCCGTTGGCTAACGGTTGGGTGAAACTTTCCGGAGACGAGACGGGTGCTTTGATCGGGAAGTACGTCGCGGAACGCGTCGAAACGGGCACGCTGGCGTCGTCTATCGTCTCTAGCAGGTTGCTGGGTAAGATCGCTGAAGCGCATGGCCTCAGGCACGTCACCACGTTGACTGGTTTCAAGTGGATCGCACGCGTACCTGACTTAGTCTACGGATATGAGGAAGCAATCGGGCATTGTGTAGACCCTGATCACGTTAGAGACAAGGATGGGGTTTCTGCCGCGGTAGTTATAGCCACCATCGTTTCAAGTTTAATAGACAGTGGCCTAGACGTTTTAGAGTTTTTTGATGCTTTGGCAGAACGGTACGGGATTCACAAAACCTTCCCACTCACTTTTAGAGTCAGCGATCAATCACTTATTACTAAAGCAATGCAACGTCTCCATCAGTTGGGGCCTAGCGAATTAGCAGATAATCCGATTACCGAATATGTAGACCTTAATGGTGGATACGGAGAGACTCCTGGAACCGACGGTGTTCTAATACGCACCGAAAACGATTCCCGAGTTGTTATAAGGCCGAGCGGAACTGAACCGAAGCTCAAATGCTATTTAGAAGTTGTTTTAGATCCTGCAGATGGAGCTGACTGGGATAAAGCCAACGTAAGACTGAAGAAGCTCTCTGACGCGACTAAAAAACTTTGCGGCATGTGATACAAAGAATTGTTGACACAGTAAGGGCGGCGTTCAAACGAATTTGAACGCCGCCCTCCTTTTCGGTTTAAAGCTCCAGGCCGGGGTAAAGCGGGTTGGCCGCCATCAGCTCGGCTGCGCCGTCACGGACGCGCTCCGCAACGCCGTCGGCCATCTTGTACTTGGCCCTGCTCGGGTTTCCGTTGCTGGTGGTGGTCGGCTCGGTTGCTTTGAGTGCCTCGACGATCAGCTCGGCGACTCGATCCATGTCGTTCTCGTCACAACCGCGAGAGGTCAGCGCAGGGGTGCCGATGCGGATGCCGGAGGTGTACCAGGCGCCGTTCGGGTCGCGCGGAATCGAGTTGCGGTTGGTGACGATCCCAGATTCAAGCAGCGCGGACTCTGCCTGGCGGCCGGTGATGCCGAAGCTCTTAGAAACGTTGAGCAGGCAGATGTGGTTGTCGGTGCCGCCAGTGACCAGCTTGACCCCGCGGCTCATCAAGCCCTCTGCCAGCGCCTTCGCGTTCGCGCAAACCTGCGCGGCGTAGGTGCGGAAGGACTCCTGCCTTGCCTCAGCCAGCGCGATGGCCTTGGCGGCCATCACGTGAGCCAGCGGGCCGCCCAGAACCATCGGGCAGCCGCGATCGACATCCTCGGCGTATTCTTCTTTGGCCAGCACTAGGCCACCACGCGGGCCTCGCAGCGACTTGTGAGTGGTGGTGGTGACGACGTCGGCGTATGGAACAGGGTTTTCCTCGCCGGTGAACGCCTTGCCAGCAACCAGGCCAGCGAAATGCGCCATATCTACCATCAGGACTGCGCCAACCTCGTCGGCGATCTCGCGCATCTTCGCGAAGCTAACGCGACGCGGATAGGCCGAGTAGCCTGCGACAATGATCAGCGGCTTGAATTCGCGGGCCTGCTTCGCCAGGGCGTCGTAATCCAGCAGACCAGTTTTCGGGTCGGTGCCGTAGCTGCGCTGGTCGAACATCTTTCCGGAGATGTTGTTTCGGAAGCCGTGGGTGAGGTGGCCGCCGGCGTCCAGGCTCATGCCCATGAGACGCTGGTTGCCGAGCTCGGCGCGGAGCTTGGCCCAGTCTTCGTTTGAGAGGTCGTTGATGTTGCGCACGCCGACCTTCTCCAGCGCCGGGGTCTCGATCTTGTGTGAAAGAATCGACCAGTAGGCCACCAAGTTCGCGTCGATGCCGGAGTGCGGCTGCGCGTATGCGTAGTCTGCGCCGAACAGTTCGCGTGCGTGCTCAGCGGCAACAGCCTCGACGGTGTCGACGTTGCGGCAGCCTGCGTAGAAGCGGTGACCGACGGTGCCTTCGGCGTACTTATCGGACATCCACGTTCCCATGGTCAACAGGGTGGTTAGGGAAGCGTAGTTCTCAGAGGCGATTAGTTTGAGCGATTCGCGCTGGTCTCCGAGCTCTTGTGCGATTGCCGCACCCACGCGGGGCTCCGTCTTGTTAATGAGAGACAAGATTGCCTGATAAGCAGTGCTCGCGGTGGCGACGTCTGACATTTTGCTCCTAAAAGTAGTTAAAAAGCGGTTTAGTTAGGCGCTACGCTGAATTATTGCCCATCGCAGCGCGCTGGTCGATTCTTGTTTCCGTGCTAACCGCGAACGCGAGAAACTTCGTATAGTGCAATTGCTGCGGCGACGGATGCGTTCAGGCTCTCGACGGAATTGCTGATTGGGATGGAGGCCAGCACGTCGCACTTTTCTTGGGTGAGACGAGAGATTCCGGCGCCTTCTGAGCCGACAACGATAACGAGCGGACCGTCTAGTCCGGGGGTCGCCGCGATATCCGCGTCGCCGCCACCGGCAAGGCCGACGACGGTGTATCCGGCCTTCTTGTATTGGTCGATTGCCCGGTTGATGTTGGTGGTTTTAGCCACGGGGATGCGCGCTGCGGCACCCGCAGATGACTTCCACGCAACTGCCGTCATGGAAGCCGAGCGGCGTTCCGGAATTACGACGCCGTGGGCGTTGAAAGCCGCTGCGGAACGGACGATCGCGCCGAGGTTGTGCGGGTCGGTGATGCCGTCGAGCATCACAACCAGCGCCTGCTTATCGTCGTCGTATAGCGCATCTGCCATCAGATCTTGGGCATCGGCGTATTCGTAACTCGGCAACTGCATGGCGACGCCCTGGTGCACGGAGCCGCCGGTAAGGCGGTCGAGCTCGCCACGGGTGGTCTGCAGCAGGGTGATGGAGTTTTCGGCTGCATACTTGAAGATGTCAGCGAGCCTGTTATCGCGGTCGCTACCTTCGGCGACGTATGCCGCCTTAACCGGCAGACCCGCCTTCATGGCCTCCAGCACCGGGTTGCGACCTACGACCCAATCGGCGCCGGCGCCGCGTCCCGTGCTGGACGGTTTGCGGTTCTGCTGCGGCTTGCCTTGGCCGTTCTTCCTGCCCTTGTATGCCTTGTGGTAGACGCGGTCTTCGGCTTTGGGCGTGTTGCCGCGTCCGCGTAGCGCGCGCTTATGCTTTCCGCCGGAACCTACTTTGCGTGCCATGCTTAACCTCCGATCTGCCAGCGGGCGCCGGCGGGGGTGTCTTCAACCTTGATGCCGAGCTGCGTCAGGGTGTCGCGAATCGCGTCGGCGTTTGCCCAGTCCTTACGTTCACGGGCCGCTGTGCGCTGGTCTAAAACCAGCTTCACCAGGCCGTCGATGATCTCGGTGTGGTCTGGGCCGGATGCGCTGTTCTCCCATTCTGGGGCTAGCGGGTCGAGGCCGAGAATGTGCAGCATCGCGCGGAGCGCCTTCAGCTGCTCGCTTGCATCATGCCCCGAGTCGAGGGCCTTGTTCCCTGCCTTTACTGTCTCGTAGATGACGGCGACCGCGGCTGGCGTGCTGAGATCGTCGTCCATAGCCTTGACGAATTCTTCTGGCAGGTCCTCGAACCTGAACTGTGGAGCCCCGGAGATGCCCGCGCGCACCAGGAACCCGTCGATACGGGACAGGCGTGCCGTGGCCTCTTCCAAAGACGTGTCGGAGAACTCGATGACCGAGCGGTAGTGGGTCTGAGCCAGGTAGAGACGAACCGCGCGGGCGGGGTACTGCTTGGTGACCTCGGTGACGCGAGCGTAGTTGCCTAGTGACTTGCTCATCTTCTCGCCGGCTGCGGTGACGAATGCGTTGTGCATCCAGTACTTGGCGAAGCCGAAGCCCGCCGCGCGCGACTGCGCGAGCTCGTTTTCGTGGTGGGGGAATTTGAGGTCCATGCCGCCGCCGTGAATGTCGAACTCGGCGCCCAGGTATTTCAGGCTCATCGCGGAGCACTCGAGGTGCCAGCCGGGACGACCGCGACCCCACGGGCTCGGCCAGGAAGCGGTTTCTGGTTCGTCCTCCTTGTGGCCTTTCCAAAGCGCGAAGTCACGGGCGTCTCTCTTGCCCTTGTTGTCGGCGCCTTCGTCGTTGACCATCTCAGAAATCTTCTGGTGGGACAGTTCGCCGTATTGCGGCCAGCTGCGCACGTCGAAGTAAACGTTTGCCGAGCCATCGTCGGCAACATAGGCGTGTCCACGCTCGAGCAGGCGCTGAATTAGCTCGATCTGCTCGGGGATGTGGCCGGTTGCGCGCGGCTCGTAGTCCGGCGGACGGCAGCCGAGTGCGGTGTATGCGCGGTGTAGCTCTAGCTCCATCGCGTAGCTGAGCTCGTACCATTCGATGCCCTGTTCGGCGGACTTGGCGATGATCTTGTCGTCGATGTCGGTGACGTTGGCCACCACTTTCACCTTCAGCCCACAGCCTTCGAGCCACCGCCGAAGCACGTCAAAGACGATCTCCTTGCGAATGTGGCCCAGGTGGGGCGGTGCTTGTACGGTCAGCCCACAGTGGTAAATCGAAACCTGGCCGGGGATGATTGGCTCGAATTCGACAACCTTGCCAAGCTGCTCGTCGTAAAGGTGAAATGTCATGGGGTAAGTCTAGCGTTATAACGCGATGGAGCGAGAAGTGAAGAAAGCGAATCGAAAAAATTCGAAGACATTAGTGATAATGGCTGTAAATTATTCTTTTGTTAGATATTTAGCTTTTAAGTTTAAGGAGATCTGTGATGGAGGTCGGAAGTCTTACAGAACTACTGGCGGGAATAATAAGTGCTGGAATTAGCTTATTTGCTTTGTTTTTATCTATTAGAGCCAATCGTAAAGCAGATGAAAATGAGAAGGAGTTGGAGAGGAAACGCCTTGCGGCAACGGTGTATGCATACTGGGTCCAGAAAGTGGTGGACGAGGAAAATAGTAAGAAAAATGCTTGGGGATTGTTTATCGTGAATACTGGCGGCGAAAGGGGGCTTGTTGCAAATGTAGAAATCAAAGCGGAGTCTTTTTGGGTTTCACATAATAAACCATGTATCAAAGATCCGATTAAATTAAATCTGCTGCCGCCAGGGCACTACTTTGTTCTTAGTCATAATGATGAAACATGGGGCAGGCCCTGTTCTGTCTCGGACTGGTCAGAGTATGAACCCGTCATGAGTACTGAGAGATGGAAAGTGCGCAGCATTGCTTGGGGCGATATTGACGGCACGAAGAGGTGCTGGAAGCCGGAAGATGGGGTTACGGACGCGGAATAAAGTGTGGTGACTGTTGGCTGGTTATTCCGTATTTTATGTGTATTTCTTCTCTAAAAAGAATCGGGGTCCGTAACATGTAATTACAAATGCGCGGTGCGGCGCAGTTTTATTTATTGGGAGGGACACATGGCAAACGCTAATTACCTACTTTCGGATTCCGAGCTGGAGTTTCTTCCGGACCTTTCTAAGGCGCTCTACATCGATGGGGTTTGGCGTGCCTCAGAATCTGGCGAGACCTTTAAGGTCGAAAATCCGGCTACCGGCAAGGTGCTTGCTGAAGTCTCCTCGGCAAGCGCTAAAGACGCAAAAACCGCCCTCGATGCCGCAGTTAAGGCCCAGGATTCCTGGGGAGCCACCACCCCCAACGAGCGCTGGCAGATCCTCTCCGATGCATACGTGATCATGCTTGAGAACAAGGAAATTATTGCGCGCGTCATGACCCTCGAAATGGGCAAGCCGCTGTCCGACGCCAGGGGAGAGGTGGACTACTGCGCTAACTTTCTGCGCTGGTTCGCCGCCGAAGCGCTGCGCGGCCATGGACGTCAGTTCACCCTGCCCAACGGCAAGGAGGGCGTGGTCAGCTACGAGCCGGTTGGCCCCTGCTACCTGATCAGCCCCTGGAACTTCCCGGTTGCCATGTTCGGCCGCAAGGTGGGGCCAGCACTCGCGGCCGGCTGCACAAGCATCCTCAAGCCTTCGGAAAACACGCCCCTAACCGCCCTGCTGTTCGTGCGGGTTCTTGAGAAGGCTGGGTTGCCCGCAGGCGTGGTCAATATTCTGCCGATGCACGGCTCGAAAGCCATCAGCGATCAGCTCCTGTCTGATCCGCGCCTGGCAAAAATCTCCTTCACAGGTTCGACGGGCGTCGGCTCTAGCTTGCTGGCAGACAGCGCGCCCAACATCTTGCACACCTCCATGGAGCTTGGCGGAAACGCGCCACTGGTTGTGCTCGAGGGCGCAAACATGGACACAGCCATCGAAACCGCTATGGCTGCTAAATACCGCGGTGGCGGTCAGGTTTGCATCGCGGCCAACCGGTTTATCGTCGACGAAAGCCTCGCCGACGAATTCGCCGAGCGCATGGTTGAAGAAACCGAGGCTCTTAAGGTGGGCAACGGCATGGATGAGGGCGTCAAGATTGGCCCGATGATCGATCAGAAGGCCGTGGCGAGGATGACCGAGCTGGTGGACGACGCGGTTAAGCGCGGCGCGAAGGTACTGACCGGTGGTAAGCCGCTCGACAAGGAGGGCCGTTTCATGGCTCCGACCGTCCTAGACCATGTGCCCACCGACGCCGAGATCTTCAAGAACGAGATCTTCGGGCCGATCGTCGCTATCTACCGCGTGAATGGCGAGGAGGAGGCGCTCAAGCTGGCAAATGACACCGAGTTTGGGCTTGCGGGTTACGTCGTAACCGACGATTACGCGGCCGCCATGCGCGCCCGACGTGCCATTCGCGCCGGAATGATTGGCGTGAACACGGGCGCGGTCTCCGACCCGGTTTCGCCATTCGGTGGCATGAAGCAATCCGGCCTTGGCGCGGAGGGCGGTAGCGAAGGCATTTTTGAATACCTGGACATGAAGGTAAGCGTCTTTGGCTAAACCAAATGTGCAAATAAAAAACTAAATGTTTCTGCTGGCACGCGCCAAGCACCTAGAAGATGAAAATTCGTTCAGTAGACGTTACAAAAGAGTCTTTATGCTGCATAATGTAATTACATTAACACTCGGGAAGGTCTAACAATGAAGTTTGCAATTCTAGGTGCTGGGCGCATTGCTCAGGTACATGCTCGTACTTTCGCATCCATGCCGGAACATTCCATCGAGATTGTGGCAGACCCGTTCGGTGACGCAGCAGAGAAGCTGGCCACCCAGTACGGTGCCCGCGCGACCCGCGTCCCGCCACGGAACAATATGTAAAAACCTCCGGCGACATCTTCAAGGACATGACGATCCTCGACTTCTTCCTCGAGCGCTACGCAGATGCGGGTCCCGCTACTTTTGCCTAAAGGTCGAATTGATCGAGGCCCGCTTGGGTATCTTCCAGACTTAGCTGACCGGGGGCTGAGGAGTCGCGGATCGTTGCGAAGGTAGCCACGGAACCGAAGGCTTGGCCGCAGATCCGGCTTACCGCACCGTCCTTTCCCATGGCTATCGTCAGCACGCAAAAATCTTTCGCGCAGCGGGCGGTAACCTCTAGCAGCCTGGCGACGTCCACTGGGCTATTAGCGGTGACGGCGATCTTCGCTATCTGGGCGCCGGCCTCTTTCATCTTGCGTAGCTTGGCCTCCATCTCTTTGTTGGACGGAGTGGCGGAAAAATCGTGGAACGACGCCACGACCGGCTTGGACCCGGCAATCTTCATTGCCTCTTCGAAGACGGGGGAGGCTAGTTCGATGTCAATCGCGTCAACGCAGTCATGGCCGGCTGCGGTTTGGATCAGCGAGAGGTAACGCTCAGCGGTAACCTCTGCGCCTCCCTCGGCAGCGGTCCTGAACGTGAACAGCAGCGGCTTGCCGGCTAGCGCGTTTCGGATCTCGTCCAAAAGCGCGGGCAGGTCGGTTTCGGATAGCACGTCGACGCGCAGCTCGGCCATGTCTGCTGACGAAGCCCCTATCGTCCCGGCCGCGTCCACTGCCTCTTCTGGCGATGCGCAGGCGATGGGGACGATAATCTTCGGTCGCTGGCCGGGGGCGAGACTCAGGTTTCCAATTCGCGTCGAAGTCACAAGCGAAAGCCTAGCCTTAACTAAACGTGACTTTGACGTCGGCCAATTGCGACGGAGGATTTTTCTCGCGTAGCTTACGTTCGTTGGCAGCCCAGCGATCCCACCAAGGTGCGAATGTGTCGCCGTCGCGCGCTAGCGCCAGCCGCTTGCGGTCCTCTTCGGGACGCTCGAGCCAGATGCTCAAATCTGCCAGTTCAACGCTTCGCCGAGTGATCGCCCCGCAACCCTCCACGAGCAGTGGGACGCCTGGGCGCAGCGAAACCCATTCGCCGGGCTTGCTCTCATACCAATCCCAGGTGCGATACCCCGGATTTGGGCTGGTCAAAATTCCGTCGACGAGGTGACTTGCGGCCTCGAAGACCCCGTCCCAGCCCTGATAGAAGCTGTCCAAGGCTAGAAGTTCGATGCCCGGGAACCGCTCCTTTAGCCTCGGCATGAGCAGCCCCGAAAGCCTTGATTTCCCAGCTCCGGAACCGCCGTCGAGCAGGAAAACAGGGCGTGGCGAATCCACCGAGCACATCATGGTCACAAGCGTCTCGAAATCTGTTGGCAGCACTAATTCGGGTGGCATTTTCACCTTGCGTATCGCTCCGAAGACTGGTCAATGGTGGGGGACAATGTGAAAAGCATAACTTCTGTTAGATAATTTGAATGTGTCTGTAGATCTTCAAGGCAAGCGCGCTGTCTCGCGTAACCAGAACAAGCACCCCAGGGGGCAGCGGTTCGCCGCAACCTGGCTGAGATTTGGCTTAACCGCCCTAGCTCTGCTGGCGCAGCTGGTTCTATTCGTGATGCTCATCTTCGTCGGCGCGTCCTACATGCGTTGGGTCGCCGCCCTTGGAGTCCTGGTCAGCGCATTGGTGGTCGCCTACATCCTCAACTCGCGCATGCAGATCGAATACAAGCTGGCGTGGTCGATCGTCATTTTGCTCGTGCCGCTGGCTGGCGGTGTTTTCTACCTGCTATTCGGTGCTCGAAGCGGAGCAGGTAAACAGATGCGTCGCTACATGGAGATCCAAGAGGACATTCGACGCCACCAGGTGAACTCTCCCAAGGCGATAACCGCCGGTCCGGCTGCCGTCCACGAGTCTTGGGCGGAAGGCAATAAGAAAGACGCCGAGTTCCCCGACAGCAAGGCTGAGCTGGAACAGATCAAGTCGGAAAGTTCCATGATCCCGGTGGGCCCAGACGTCGACCCGAGAGCCCGACGTCAGCTGGCATATTTCGAAGCCGCAGGCCCGTTCATCGGCTACGCGGGCACGAAGACCACCTATTACCCGGTGGGCGACGACGCCTTCGTCCAGATGCTCGAAGACCTTGAGAAAGCAAAGCGATGGATCGGACTGGAATTCTTCATCGTCGCCGAGGGCTCGATGCTCAACGAGCTGCTCGAGGTGCTGGAGCGCAAAATCGCCGAGGGCGTCAAGATCTTCTTCATGTACGACGACTTCGGCTCCATGCTGAAGGTAGCCTCCGGCTTTGAGAAACGGCTTCGCAAGATGGGCATCAAGGCGCAGCCGATCAATAAGTTCGGCCCTGGCCTGACCCTTCGCTATAACAACCGCGATCACCGCAAATTGCTCGTCATCGACGGCGAAATCGGCTACACGGGCGGCATCAACATCGCCGACGAATACGTCAACCGCATCGAGCGCTTCGGCCACTGGCGAGACACCGTCCTGCGCATGGAGGGGCCGGGCGTGTGGGGCCTAGCTACCCTCTACTTCTCGTTCTGGGACCTGAACACAGGCGAGGTAACCGAACTCGACGCCTACAAACCCGATCGGCAGTGGGACGGGGACGAGCCCGGCGCCACATTGGTTTTCGACGACACACCGTTCGATAACACATCGACAGGCTGGGCTGGATACCGCCAGCTCATCATGCGCGCCCAGAACTACGTCGATTTGACGACTCCTTATCTGGTGCCGTCGCAAGAGCAGACCGATGTGCTGGTCGCTGCAGCAAAATCTGGCGTAAGGATCCGCATCTTCGTGCCGGGGATACCCGACAAGAAGGTCGTCTACGAGGTGACCAGATCCAACTATGCGCCGCTGCTGGAAGCAGGCATCAAAATCTTCGAATACTCCCCAGGGTTCCTGCACGCCAAGCAGATGGTTGCAGACGACGAATTCGCCATCATCGGAACCATCAACTTTGATTTCCGTAGCTTTTACCTGCACCAGGAGAACGCGGTGTGGATGTTCAAAACCACCGCAATCGCGGACATGGCGGCCGATTTTGATGAGCTTGAGCGCCTCAGCAAACCCGTCACTTTGGAGGAAGCGCGGTCGGTCAGCGTGCCACGCAGGGTGATGCGCGCGATCCTTCGAACCTTCTCGCCGATGATGTAGGCATTGCACGCGTGGGTGCAGCACTTTGGTGAGCATGTGCGGCTGGCTTAGGGTAGAGCCATGGAATGGAGTCAATTTCGGGTCATACTTTTTGATCTTGATGGCGTGCTAACCCCCACAACTCAGATTCACCGCAAGGCGTGGTCGAAGATGTTCAACGACTACCTGCGCGAAATCGGCGACGACCGCACCTACACCGACGACGACTACTACAAGTTTGTCGACGGCAAACCCCGATACGCGGGCGTGAGAAACTACCTCGAGAGCCTGGGGCTGAACCTCAGCGAGGAAGAAGTGGTTCGTCTCGGTGACCTGAAGAATGACGATTTTTCAGCAGTGCTTGAACGCGACGGAATTGAGGCATACCCGGGATCGAAGAGGCTGATTGACCAGCTTCACGATGCGGGCGTGAAGATGTGCGTAGTCAGCTCTTCGAGAAACGCGCTGGCGGTGCTCGATGTCGCAGGCATTCGCGATTACTTCGAGCACGTTGTCGATGGCAACGTCGCTCGCGAACAGGGGCTGGCCGGAAAGCCGGCACCCGACACATACTCTTACGCAGCACATCTTTGCGGCGAGCAGAACTCGGCTGCGGTCGTGGTCGAGGATGCCATCTCAGGCGTCCAGGCCGGAGCGGCAGGAAACTTCGGTCTTGTTATCGGCGTTGATAGGGGAGCAGGCGTCGAGGCTCTGGAGGCGTCAGGAGCGCAACTGGTGGTATCCGATCTTGAGGAGCTTACGAAATGATCGTTCCCGAACCTCGCGAAGATCCGATGGATGCCGAGCGTTTTCCGATCGATCCTTGGCGGCTGGTGGAAAAATATCCCAGCAACGATGACCTGGGAATAACCGAGACGCTTTTTGCAACCGCGAACGGCTATCTCGGCATCCGCGCCACCCCGGAAGAGACCCGTCCTAGCTATAAAAACGGCACGTTCATCAACGGGTTCCACGAGACCTGGGAGATCAAACACGCCGAGAACGCATTCGGATTCGCAAAGACCGGACAGACGCTGGTCAACGCGCCAAGTTCGCACATCATAAAGCTCTACGTCGACGACGAACCGCTGATCATCTCTATGGCCGACCTAGTAGATTATGAACGTTCCCTAGATTTTCACGATGGCGTGCTGAGGCGCAATCTGATCTGGCGCACCCCCTCGGGTAAGCGCGTCCAGGTGCGCAGCCGACGAATGGTCAGCCTCGCCGACAGGCACCTGGCCCTAATGACCTTCGAGGTGACCATGCTGGAGGGCGACGCGCCGATCGTCATCAGCTCGCAGATCGTCAACCAGGAAGACTTCGACAGCCTCGCCCAGCAGCCCATAACCGCTGAAAGCCAGCAGGTGGGCATCAAGGATCCGCGCAAGAACCATGGCTTCGGCCACCGGGTGCTACTTGGCGAACTCGACTGGTGCAGCCCTCGACGCATGATCCTTGGCTACAAAGTGGCAAACTCCGGCATGACGCTCGGGGTGGGCGCTGATCACCAGATAATCACCAACAACGAGTTCGAAGAGATCGACGACACCACCGCTGACATGGGGCGCAAGATCTACCGCATCGGTGCCAAACAGGGCGAGCCGATACTGATCTCCAAAGCCATCGCCTACCACACCTCCAGGTCCGTTCCCGTTCGGGAACTAAGCGACCGGGTTCGTCGTACGCTCGACCGCGTGCGTAATAGCGGATTCGAGCAGATGGTTGCCTCCCACAAAGAGGTGCTCGACGGGTTTTGGCGCCGAAGCGACGTCCAGGTTGGTGGCGACGAGCGCATCCAGCAGGCGGTTCGCTGGTGCCTATTCGAGCTGGCGCAGGCAGGTGGCCGCTCCGACGGTTTGGGTATCCCGGCGAAGGGCGTCACCGGCGACGGCTACGAGGGCCACTACTTCTGGGACTCCGAGGTTTACGTCATCCCGTTCCTTTCCTACACCAGCCCGATTTGGGCTAGGAACGCGCTTCGTTTCAGGTACACGTCGCTGCAGCAGGCCCGCGAGAGGGCGCGCGAGATGTCCGTTGGTGGTGCGCTGTTCCCGTGGCGAACCATCAACGGCGAGGAAGCGTCCGCCTACTACGCTGCAGGCACCGCGCAATACCACATAGACGCAGCCATCGCCTACTCGATTGGGCGCTACTGGGACGTCACGGGCGACACGGAGTTCATCTACGGCGAGGGTGCAGAGTTGCTGATCGAAACGGCCAGAATGTGGGCCGACCTCGGGTTCTGGCGCGGCGACACCTTCGAGATCCACGGCGTCACCGGCCCCGACGAATACACCACGGTCGTGAATAACAACATGTACACGAACGTGATGGCCAAAAATAACCTGGAACTGGCTTGCAAGGTCGTCGAGACGATGCACGAAGAAGCCCCCGAGGAACTCTCCAGGCTGCGGAAAAACCTTAATCTTCGCGCAGATGAAATCGAGGAATGGGCACACTGCGCGGAAGGCATGAAAATTCCCTACGACGAGCAGCTGGGCATCCATCTGCAAGACGACGTCTTCATCCACAAGGAACTCTGGGACATCGAAAACACCCCGAAGGAGCGCTTCCCGCTGCTACTGCACTACCACCCGCTGGTGATTTATCGCTTCCAGGTGCTAAAGCAAGCAGACGTCGTGCTCGCGAATTTCCTGCTCGGCAACCGCTACACCCGCGAGCAGAAGCGCGCAGACTTCGAGTACTACGACCCGATCACCACGGGTGATTCTTCGCTTTCCGTCGTCGTGCAGTCGATTGTTGCGGCCGAGGTCGGCCATCAAGATATGGCATACGAATACTTCCTGGCGGGACTCTACGTCGACCTGGCAGATCTGCATCACAACGCATCCGACGGCGTCCACATCGCATCTGCTGGCGGTGTCTGGCACTCGCTCGCCTGCGGCTTCGCTGGTATGCGCCAGTGGGGTCCGGTTATGGAATTCGATCCGCGTTTGCCGAGGCATTGGGATCATCTGCAGCTGCGGCTCACGCAGGAAGACACGCTATTCGAGGTTCGAGTTGAGCGGAAGAAGATTCGCTTCGAGATCCTCGAAGGCACCGAGAAACCGGTTCGCGTGCGCGACAAGGAATACTTGGTGATGCCCGGCGTGCCCCTCGAGGTTGAGCTTAAAGGACAGGGCGTGAGACTGCCGAATCTGGCGACGACCCACCCGATCATCGGTGGGACGCGTCCCGATGGCAGCCGCATCACCGCCGAGGTGCCTGACGCTACGGAGTCGATTCCAAGGGTCGAGTGACCTCAACTAGCCGTGCTGACGCTCAAGGCGGGCCGCGAGGCGGGTCAGCCCGTCTCGAATGGCTCTTGCCTGGGCCTCGGAGACGCCCTTAACCTCTCGCAACTCCTTAGGTGTGGCGGTGAAAAGCGCCTGTAGGCCGCCGAAGTGCTCCAGAAGATACCCGGCGATCTTCGTCGACATTTGGGCTGCCTGCGTCACCTGGCGGAAGCCGCGGCTGGTCATGTGCGCAGTTAGTTCTGCGGGCAACCCTAGCGTCTCGGCGACTGTGACGCCGTCTAGGAGGTCGCCGGTGGGCAGGTTGGAGAGGTCGTCGAGGTGGAAATCCTCCGCTCCCTCGGGCTTGTAGTCGAGCTCGAGCATCGAACTGAATTGGTCGATGTCGCTGGTCAGCTCATAGAGCTGAAGCTGCAGCAAGCGCCCGTCGACGCCGAGCGCCTCGACGTATGTCTCAAGTTCTTGGTTGAGCCGACGCATCATAGCAACCGGCTGAATCGTCTTGATGAAGTCTGCGACCGTCACGCGGTCGTCCACCTCGAGCATGGAGAGGTTGGCAGATTGTTCGTCTAGCCTCTCGTGGAACCTGGTTAGGGTGTCAAGGGCTTGGTTGGCCCTCATCAAAATCTGTTCGGAGGATTCGATTGGGTAACGCAGCCCGGACATGAAGAGCGTGATAGTAGACATTGCGGCTGAAACCGTAACTGCAGGAATCTCGGCCTGCTGGGCGATTCGGTCTGCCGTGCGGTGTCTGGTGCCGGTTTCGATGGTGGGCAAGGAGCCGTCCGGCACGAAGTGCACTGCAGCTTTGACAATGACATCGAGGTCGTCGCTAAGGACGATTCCGCCGTCCATCTTGGACAGCTCGCGAAGCGCGGTGGGGGTGAACGGTGTGTTTACCTCGAAGCCGCCAGTGCTGATTTCCTTGACGACAGCGTTGTTCCCGAGCACGATCAGGCCCCCCGTATGGCCTTGTGAAATGCGGTTTAGGCCACTACGTAGCGGTGTGCCGGGCGCCAATAAAGCCCGGTAGTGACGATATCTTTCCTCGTCGTGCCCCAAAAGTTTCCCCATGTTGGTAATCCTAGCTACAGCCATCTAACCCGTGTGCCGGCCCCTGTGTTTAACGCGCTCTTCGTAGGTCTAGCGTGGCGAGGGCCTGCGCGAGCGAGTCGACCTCGACGACTTTTAGCCCACCCAGATTCGGTATGTGTTGATTCTTGTCCCTGTTATTTGCGGGCACCAGCGCAAGGTCAAAACCTAGCCTCGCGGCTTCGCCGACGCGCTTTTCCAGGCCGGGAACCCTGCGGAGATCGCCCGCCAACCCGATTTCTCCGAACGCGACCACTCTTTGCGGAAAGTTTCTGTCCAATGCTGCAGAAGCCACCGCGCACGCAACTGAAAGATCTGCGGCCGGATCGTAGATGCGAGCCCCGCCGACCGTAGATACGTACACGTCCTGACGCGAGAGCGGGAAGTGTGCCTTTCGCTGTAGAACCGCCAGGATCATTGCCACCCGCGAATTGTCCATGCCGTGAGTAACTCGCCTGGCGGGCGCTTCCGCTGGAATCGGCGCGACGAGCGCCTGCACCTCGATCAGCAACGGGCGCTTGCCCTCCATCGCCACCGTCACGCAAGTGCCGGGCGACGGCTCGCCCTTCCCTGTCGTGAACATTCCGGATGGGTCCGGCACCTCGAAAATGCCATGGTCGCCCATCTCGAAACAGCCAACCTCGTCGGCTGGACCGAACCGGTTTTTCTGCGCCCTGACCATCCTGAAACCGCTGGATTTGTCGCCCGAAAAGTCGAGGACGACATCAACCAGGTGCTCCAGAGTGCGCGGGCCTGCGATGTTGCCGTCCTTAGTGACGTGCCCGACGATCAGCACAGCCATGTTGCGCTGCTTGGCCACCCGAACCAGCGCGCTGGTGATCTCGCGTACCTGCGTCAAACCACCCGGCACGCCGTTTGATTCGTCCGCAATTATGGTCTGCACCGAGTCGACAACCAAAAGCGATGGACGAACCTGCTCGATCTGGCCAAGAACAGTCGCTAGGCTCGTTTCGGCAGCCAGGTAAAGATTTTCCGAAAGCGAATCGGTTCGACCCGCTCGCAGCCTTACCTGTGCGGCAGACTCCTCGCCGGTTATGTAGAGCGTCTTGTTTGAGTGCTTGGCCCAGCGTGAAGCGACCTCGAGCAGCAGCGTCGACTTACCCACGCCCGGCTCGCCTGCCAGCAAGACGACTGCACCCGGCACCAGCCCGCCGCCCAACACGCGATCCAATTCCCCGATGCCCGTGGGAGAATGCTCGGCGGTTTCGGCGTCCACAGCGGTGATGGGCACCGCTGGAGCAGAAGGGGCAGAGATGGAGGCAGCCTTAACCTCGAAGTCGCTTCGCTCGACTATGCTTCCCCAAGCCTTGCAGCTGGCGCACTGACCGACCCATTTGGCGGTGGTCCAGCCGCATTCGCAGCACTCGTAGGAGTCTTGTTTCTTAGCCATGGATAAAACAATAGAGGCCCGGTCTGACAAAAAATGCCAGGCCGAGCCTCTAACTAAAAAGCGAAAGTTAGATTCGCACCGAACCCTTGCCAGGGACGTCGAACGTCACAGCCAAGATCGCGGGCGCGCCGTGCGGGGCGGTGAAATCGAAGTGAACGCCGTCGAAATTGGCATCCATCGGGGCGCCCAGCCATTCCTCTACGCGCTGCTTCGAGCCGGCGATATCGATGCTCGCAAGAGTCACATCGCCGGGAAGCGCGGACGGCAGCACCTCTGCATCGGATTTCCAGTGCACAAAGTAAGGCAACTGCGCGTCGGTCATCAGGCCCTTAACGCCGATCTGCTCCCACTCCAGCAGCCTGCCGTCTGGGAAACGACGAGAACCCTTCACCGACTTGCGGTCGAGACGCTTCTCGTATGGGCTCAGATCGTCGACGGAGACGACCCAGCCCAACCAGCCGCCGCCAGTCTCTTGGCGCTGACGAACCGCCTGCCCATAAACAGCCTTATCTGCTGCCGGATGGTTCAAAACCTCAACCATCTCTAAATATCGGCCATCAGTTAGCGGCATGATGTTATTTCGTGTTCCGAAACTCGGGTGAACGCCACCGTCTTTGAACCTGTCACCAAAAATGTGGCTTAGTTGCTCGACGGTATCGGCTAATCCCTCCGGCCCTGCAACAAAAGTTAGGTGATCGACATGCATGACACCATTTTGACCGTTTCTTTTCTCAATAGCGAATCAGATTTGCAGTTAGCCGGCCGATCAGCGCTTGTTGAAATGCAATTTTTGAATCTTCCACAGTGGGCTAGCGTGTAACTGTGCACGAGAAAATAAAAGTTGGATTGGGCACCTCAACTGTTCACCCAGAAACCACCGCTGGCGCCTTCGAGACAGCTGCCGAATTGGGCTATGACGGCGTTGAACTTATGGTCGGTGTGGACCGCTCGAGCACGGACATCAACTACGTGGAGAGCCTCAGGGATAAGTATCAGGTGCCGGTGCTCAGCGTGCATTCGCCGTGCCTGATCATCACCCAAAACACCTGGAGTTCCGAACCTTGGGAGAAGCTGGAGGTCTCCACCAAGGCCGCCAAGAGGCTGGGTGCCGATGTGGTCGTCGTGCATCCGCCGTTTCGTTGGCAACACGATTACGCGGCCAACTTCGTCACCGGGGTGCGGGAGGTTGCAGAGAAGTCCGGGGTGACTATCGCCGTCGAAAACATGTATCCCTGGCGAGTGCTCGGCAGAGAAATTTTGGCCTACCACCCGCACTGGGACCCGACAAATTTCAATTATGATGCGCTCACATTCGATCTGTCTCACGCAGCCATTGGCCGTGCTGATCCGTTTCAGATGGTCGATGAGTGGGGCTCGCGGCTTCGTCACCTACACCTAACCGACGGACACGATTCGATGATGGACGAACACCTCTTTCCAGGCGAGGGCGACATGCGCTCTTGGGAGGTGCTCGAACACATAGTGCGCAGCGGCTATGCCGGGCATGTGATTCACGAAATCAGCACCCGAAAAATGCCGTCGGTTCAGGCTAGGCGGGAAAAGCTGCGAGAATGTCTGGAAACCACAAGAATGCACATCGAAAATGCGAGGCGAACTGCATGAAGAAGCTCATCGATAAGCTAGCCGGCGACGAGCGGGTACGCGAAGCCGTCGAGAAAAGCCCAGCCACTCGAGAGCTCATCAGCAGATACATCGCTGGACGTGACCTCGACGAACTGATGCCCGTCGTGGACAATCACGTTTGGAAGGGCCTTGATGTCTCGATTAATTACCTGCCTAAGCAGTTGGGGCGGGTGCAAAATTTGCGTTACGTGGTGGACGACTATAAGCAGATTCTGCAGCGCATCTCAGACGGCGGCTTCTCGCATAAGGCGGAGCTTTCTTTGCGTCTTTCGACGTTGGGGATGGGGCAGGTATTTCCGGAGATCACGCTTGAGCTTGCCAGGGAGATCACCCGCACGGCGACAAATCTGGATATCGATGTTTGCCTGGACATGGAAGATTTCGAGCACATCCACACTGTGCTAGTCGTTCACGATCAACTCCACCAAGACTTCCCGAGGATCGGTGTGACCGTGCAGGCGAACTTGAAGCGCAGCCTGAAGGACGTTGAACGGCTGGCAGAAAAGAACGCCCGAATAAGAATCGTGAAGGGCAGCTATGCGGCGCCGGACGCCGACAGTTTCGATAACCGCCTGAAGGTCGACCAGTCTTACGTGCACTGCTTGCGTAAAGCGTTCGAGGGCGGGGGAGTGCCGCTGGTCGCGACCCACGATCCGCGCCTGATCGAGATCAGCGAGGCTCTGGTCAAGAAGCACGGCTACAGCGATTACGAGTACCAGATGTTCTACGGGGTGCGGACGTTCGAGCAGCGTCGGCTCGTGGACACCGGTAGGACCTGCCGCACCCAGTTGCCATTCGGCCCCGATTGGATCGGCTACTACCTGCGCAGGGCTGAGGATCGGCCCTCGAACCTGCTCCTGTTCATGCGTTCACTCATTGGCAAGCGCTGACGATATCTGGACGAATATTCTCAATATCTTGATAACGGGTAGGCTTGCCCCATGCGAGTTGGAGTATTTGGAGCAACCGGCCAAGTTGGCGGCGTCATGCGTCAACTTCTTGCCGAACGTAATTTCCCTGCCGATGACATCCGTTTTTTTGCGTCTTCGCGTTCCGCGGGCAAGACGCTGGACTGGAAGGGTAAGCCCGTCGTCGTTGAGGATATGGCCAAGGCAGACTTCGCCGGCCTGGACATTGCGATCTTTAGCGCAGGGGCAACCGCCTCGCGCGAGTATGCTCCGAAGGCCGCAGCCGCTGGTGCCACCGTCGTCGACAACTCCTCCTGCTGGAGGCGCGACCCCGATGTGCCGCTGGTCGTCAGCGAGGTAAACCCGGAGGACGTCAAGAATCCGCCGAAGGGCATCATCGCCAATCCGAACTGCACCACCATGGCTGCCATGCCGGTGCTTAGCCCGCTGCACAAGGCCAAGAAGCTCGTTCGCCTAACTGTTGCTACCTACCAGGCCACCTCTGGTTCCGGTCTTGCCGGCGTGCAGACCCTGAAAAACCAGACCGAGGCCGCCGTTAAGCAGGACTTCGCTAAGCTGGCTCTCGACGGCCACGCAATCGACGACGTTGACAACGGCCCGTACGTGGCACCCATCGCCTTCAACGCAGTCCCGATCGCCGGCAACCTTGTTGACGACGGCACTCTAGAGACCGACGAAGAGCAGAAGCTGCGTAACGAATCGCGCAAGATTCTGCACATCCCCGAGCTGCTGGTTTCCGGCACCTGTGTCCGCATCCCGGTATTCACCGGTCACGCGCTCGTCGTGCACGCCCAGTTCGCTGATGAGATCACGCCCGAAGAGGCAATGAAGATGCTCGAGAACGCCGACGGGGTTAAACTCCTCGACGCCCCGACTCCTCGCGACGCAGCCGGCGCTGACTTCAGCCTCGTTGGCCGCATCCGACAGGATCTGTCTGTGCCCGACAAGACCGGTCTGACCATGTTCATTGCATGCGACAACCTGCGTAAGGGTGCCGCTCTGAACGCCATTCAGATCGCCGAAATCGTTGCAGCGGATAAAAAGTAACTTTATTTAGAGTTTGCCCTGTGGCTAAACTGGTCAACTGTCTGTCGAGAACTTTCTAGGGACGCAACGCGTCGATTAAGGTTCTGCAGTAAACATTTTCGAAAATCAAGGAAGGCGATCTAGTGGGATCCGTTATTAAGAAGCGTCGCAAGAGGATGTCGAAGAAGAAGCACCGCAAGCTGCTCAAGAAGACTCGTATCCAGCGTCGACGCGCAGGTAAGTAGCTAAGACTTCTGCATGAGCGCCGAGCCAGCTCGGGAGCGCACGAGTAACGCAGCAGCTCGAGTATTTTTCTTGGGCTCTGCCGGCGGGCTACCCGCCTACCTGCCACTATCGAGCACACGAGTGCTGGCTGAGGCGAGTCTGGTTATTATCGAACCGCAATTGCGACACATCCTTCAACAGGAAGAGATGCAGTTGCGGAGAGACCACACCTTAATCGAGGTAAACAATTTCGATGAGGTGTTCGCAGCAGTCAGATCGGTCAGAAGCAACAGCCAATGCGACGAAATCGTTGCGTGGCTGTGTGTTGGCGATCCGCTTTCGGACGGCGAGATCTGTTCCCGTCCCGTCCACGAGGTAATGGCGCTGTGCTCTGCCGCCGGCATGAAGGTCGGCGTCGTTGCGAGTCTGACTTATCCCCAAATCGGCTCTATGCGGTTCGGCATGCATTTGCCGAACACGTATGTCCGCGCTCGAATTGGTGCGGAAGAGGAGGTCTCCCTTCCTAAAACGGGAGATTTGCTGTTGCATGTTTTACCGGGGGCACTGGAGGCGGCGAGTAAGTCGCTTCGCAAGGCCGGCTACAAGGCGTCCGAGCCAGTGTTTCTGGTTACATGCGATCAAAACATTCTTCCGCCAGAGCAGACCACCGTCGGTAAGCTAGCGAGAATCAAGGATGAGTACGGCAGTCACCATCTTGTCGCCGTAGGCCCTTATCTGAACAACCCGCGTATTGAGTGGACACAGACCCGCCCATTGAACGGCTGGAAAGTTCTGATTCCCGTGACGAATTCGCTGGATCCGTCGTTGGTGCGCCGGCTGCAGATTTATGGCGCCACGCACACGGCGGTTCCGACCATGTCGATCGAGCCGCCGCGCAGCAAGACCGCTTTGGAACGCTGCGTCCACGGCATTGTCGAGGGCAACTATCAGTGGGTGGTTTTTACTAGCGTCCATTCTGTTCGCATCATCATCAAGCAGATGCAGGAGTACGGGTTGGACGCTCGTTGCTTCGCTGGTATCAGGGTGGCTGTTACGGATGAACAGGCCGAGAACGAATTGAAGAATTGGGGCATCAACCCCGATTTCGTTCCCGACGAGCGCACTGCTTCTGGGCTTGCGGAAGAATTTCCGTTCCACGATGATCTGCTCGACCCTATCGACTGCGTCTTGGTTCCTAAGGCGGAGGTTGCGACCGATCCTATGGTGGCTGGCCTCGAAGAGCTTGGCTGGCAGGTCGAAGAAGTTACGGTTTATCGGGCAGTTCGCGCGGCTCCACCGTCCCCCAAGGTTCGAGATTCGATCAAGGGCGGCGACTTCGATGCGGTGCTGTTTACCAGCTCGAGCGCTGTGCGCAACCTGATCGGTATCGCGGGCAAGCCGCACGCCAGCATGGTGGTCGTCGCTATCGGCGATGCCACGGCGAAGACGTGCGAGGAGATGGGGCTAGAGGTTGCTGCTATCGCGCCCGAGCCTAATCCTTCTTGCCTGGTAGAGGTGCTGACCAATTTTGTGGAGGAGCGCAGAGCAATTCAGATTGCCGACGGCAAACTTCCGCTTCGCCCGTCGCAGCGGCGTAGGCGTCGTAAGAAACGCAGTTAAGGCTATATTTATATGACTCTGACCAAGGTTCACCTGATCAGGCACGGAGAAGTGCACAACCCCGAGGGCATTCTTTATGGACGGCTGCCCGGTTTCCACCTTTCAAGTAATGGGCGGCAGATGGCGGACGCGCTTGCCGAGCATTTCTCCGACTACGAGTTGGGCGCGTTCATCTCTAGCCCCCTAGAGCGCGCGAGGGAGACTATTGCCCCCATTGTCTCCAGCCACGACGGCGAGTTGGAGATCGACGAGCGCCTGATCGAGGCTGGTAACAAGCTGGCAGGTCAGGTGTTCGGAAAGAACAACAAAGCGATTTTCGATCCGCGCAACCTGCGCTACTACTACAACCCGTTCAAGCCGAGCTGGGGAGAGCCCTATGCCGAGATTGCCGAGCGGATGCAGGCTGCTGTTCGTGACGCAGCTAAGAAGGTCGGCCCGGGTGGTCAGGCTGTGATGGTCAGCCATCAGCTGCCGATCTGGGTTTGCCGGCTGGCTTTCGAGGGCAAGAAGCTCTACCACGACCCCCGCAAGCGCACCTGCCGGGTTGGTAGCGTCACGACGTTTGCGTTCCGTGACGATGAGCTGCTGGGTATTGGATACCTGGAGCCGGCGAAGCACCTGTTAGGGGCCGATGCGAACCGGGCATTTTCTTCCGGAAAATAACGGTTTGGCGTGGCGTTGGAACACGCGCTCATTTTTTGGTGGTGGCATCTGTCATGATTGAACCATGAGTGAGCACTTCGATCTTTGTGTAATTGGTTCGGGATCCGGGCTTGCGGTGATGCCGCCCGAGGTTACCGAGCGTTGGCGGACGGCTCTGATCGATCCGGGCACGGGCCCTACCCAAGCTTTCGGCGGCACATGTTTGAATGCCGGTTGCATCCCTTCGAAGATGCTCTCCATTCCTGCGTCTAGCGTCGCTCAGGTGCCGGACGCGGAACGAATGAATGTCTCCTTAACCTCGCAAGGCATCGATTTCGATGCTCTTCGCAAGCGCACTTTCAACCGCACGGATGCCATCTCTGATGGCGGTCTTGAGTGGCAGCTGAGCCGCGAAAACGTGCAGGTTTTCCGTGACTACGCGCATTTCCTCGACGAGCACACGCTCCAGGTTGGCGACGAAATCATAACTGCCGATCGGTTCGTAATCGCTGCGGGCTCTCGTCCTAGGCAGACGGATAAGCCGGGCTTCAACGAGCGTGATCTGCAGCCGTTCATCCACACCAGTGAATCCGTCATGCGCATTGAGGAGGTGCCGGAGCGCTTGGTGATTCTGGGCGGCGGTACCGAGGCCGTCGAGTTTGCCCACATCTTCTCCGCATTGGGTTCGACGGTCACGGTGATTAACCGCAGCGGTACTCTTCTTCGCAAGATGGATGAGGATATTGCCAAGGCCGTCACCGATGCGCTGAGCGAGCGCGTTGCCGTTAGGCTGAATCAGAGCTATCAGAGCGTGGACGCGGCTCCCGAGGGCGGGGTGGTAGTCACGGCCAAGGACTCTTCTGGCATCGAGTATACCTATCAGGCGGACATCGTACTTTCGGTCATCGGTCGCGTGCCCAACGCAGATGTTTTGGACGTGGAGAAAGCTGGCGTGGAGCTGGACGATTCCGGTCTGATTGTTACCGACGAGTTGCAGCGCACCAGCGCAGACCATATTTGGGCAATAGGCGATATCTGCAACACGCACATGCTCAAGCACCTCGCTAACGTGCAGGCTCGAGTCGTTCTCGCAGACATCAAGGCTAAGCTCGCTGGCGACGAGCTGAAGGTTGAGGATAGGCCCGGTCCGCGTAATCAAGACGTTGTGCCGATGGGCATCTACATCACTCCGGAGGTCGGCAGCATCGGCCTTACAGAGCAAGAGGCCAAGGAAATCGGTCCCTACGCGGTATTCACTCAGAAGTTCTCCGACACGGCTTGGGGCTGGGCAATGAATGACGGGGGTCACTTCGCCAAGATCCTGGCCAAGCCGGATGGCACGTTGCTCGGCGCGCACATCGTCGGCCCGCAGGCGACTTCTCTGCTGCAGCCGATTATTTCCGCAATGGTGGCCGGTCTTAGCGCCAGGGAGGCAGCGGACAGGCAGTTCTGGCCGCACCCGGCGCCCGTCGAGGTCGTGGAAAATGCGCTGCTCGGCGTCGCAGAAGAAGCCGAAAAACTAAACGTCTAGACAGGACTATTGCGTCCTTTAGGGCGAGTTATGAAAGTGGTGGTGTCAACCGTATTTAGCGAGCGGGCCTACGGGGCGTACACTTTTTGAGGTTTAACTTAAAGGAGACTGATGCCAGTACGTGAAGATCTACGTAACATCGCTATCGTCGCACACGTCGACCATGGCAAAACTACGCTCGTTGACGCCATGCTTTGGCAGTCTGGTGTTTTCCGAGAGGGCGCGGATGTTGCCACACGGGTGATGGATTCGATGGATCTTGAGCGCGAAAAGGGCATCACCATTCTCGCTAAGAACACCGCAATACGTCACAACGTTGGCGGCGCCGAGGCGGTCATCAACATCATCGATACCCCCGGTCACGCTGACTTCGGCGGCGAGGTTGAGCGCGGCCTAGAGATGGTTGACGGCGTTCTGCTACTAGTCGACGCATCGGAGGGCCCGCTGCCGCAGACTCGCTTCGTGCTCAGCAAGGCACTGGAAAAGAAGCTGCCGATCATCGTTGTTATCAACAAGGTGGATCGTCCTGATGCCCGCATCGAGGCCGTTGAGGAGGAAACCTACGAGCTGTTCCTAGACCTAATCGCTGACGACGACGAGACGGGTCTCGACTTCCCGGTCGTCTACGCCTCCGCCAAGGCCGGTAAGGCATCTTTGAACCGTCCCGCAGACGGTGAACTGCCCGACAGCAACACGCTCGAGCCGCTGTTCAAGGTGATCATGGACACCATCCCTGCTCCGACCTACGAGGAAGGCGCGAGCCTGCAGGCCCACGTAACAAACCTCGACTCCTCGCCGTACCTTGGCCGCCTAGCGCTTTGCCGCATCGTCGCAGGCGAAATCACCCGAGGCCAGACGGTCGCCTGGATCCGTCGTGACGGCTCAGTCAAGAACGTTAAGCTTTCCGAGCTCCTGATGACCGATGGTCTGGAGCGCGTCTCCGTAGAGAAGGCAGGCCCTGGCGACATCATCGCAGTCGCTGGTATCGAAGAGATCACCATAGGTGAAACTCTCGCCGACCCGGAGAACCCGGTTGCTTTGCCGCTTATCCACGTCGACGAGCCTTCTATTTCAATGACCATCGGTATCAACACCTCGCCGCTTGCCGGGCGTTCCGGTACTCAGCTGACGGCTCGTCTGGTTAAGAACAGGCTCGACGCCGAGCTCATCGGTAACGTATCCATCCGTGTTCTGCCCACCGAGCGCCCAGACACCTGGGAGGTTCAGGGCCGTGGTGAGCTGCAGCTCGCCGTCCTGGTGGAGATGATGAGGCGCGAAGGCTTCGAGCTTACCGTCGGTAAGCCGCAGGTCGTCACCCAGGAGATCGACGGAGTAACTCAGGAGCCGACCGAGCGCCTGACCATCGACATCCCCGAAGAGCACCTTGGTGCTGTCACCGAGCTGCTTGGTCAGCGCAAGGGGCAGCTCGAGAAGATGTCGAATAACGGTTCGGGCTGGGTTCGTCTGGAATACGTAGTGCCTAGCCGTGGCATGCTCGGTTTCCGCACTGAGTTCCTGACTAACACTCGAGGCACCGGCATTATGAACCACGTCTTCGAGGGCTACACGCCTTGGGTTGGCACGCTGCGCACCCGTCAGACCGGGTCGCTGGTTGCTGACAGGCAGGGCACCGTCAATAGCTATGCATTGTTCAACCTGCAAGAGCGCGGCACTCTGTTTGTTGCTCCGGGCGACGACACCTACGAGGGCATGGTTGTCGGCGAGAACTCTCGTCCCGACGACATGGATGTCAACCCCACCAAGGAAAAGCATCTGACCAACATGCGTTCGTCCACCGGCGACGAGCTGGAGCGGTTGATTCCGCCACGCAGGATGAGCCTGGAGCAGTCGCTGGAGTACTGTGCTGCCGACGAGTGCCTAGAGGTCACCCCGGACGTTGTTCGCGTCCGCAAGGTTCTGCTGGACGCTCGCGACCGCGCGAAGGCACGCAACCGAGCTAAGAACTCTTAATCGAATAAACTCTAAACGTGTGGGTCATGCTTTCGGGCGTGGCCCACATCTTTATTAATTGGCCCACTCCGCACGAACGTGCATCGACTATTTTGGCCCATACGGCGGACGCAAGAATCTTTTCGTTTAACCGATTCGATGGTGTGTCCGGGTGGATATGGCACAAGATCAGGAGTACCTTATCTAGTGCTGGTTCACCACGGTGGCCACTAGATGCAGTGGTTTTGGGGTGATGCAAGAGGGAATCCGGTGAGAATCCGGAGCTGTCCCGCAGCGGTAATAGGGAACGAACGGCGAACAGAAGCACTGGCCGAAAAGGGCTGGGAAGCGCGCTAAGTAGGTTTTAGCCCTTAAGTCCGAATACCTGCCGGCATATCGCAAAGAGGTTTTGCGATGAAATCCGAGCTTCGAGGAGAAAGCATGTCGGTAGAAACGCGCGCGCACACGCACGTCATTACCCCGATTTCCATTCACAAGCGCGACGGCAGGGTCGTCGATTTCGATCTGGGCAAAGTCATCGACGCGCTAACCAAGGCATTCGCCGCAACTGATCAGAAGAACCCAAAGCAGCACGCCCACCAGGTTTCGTTCGGAGTGCTCGCAGAGTTGCAGCGTCGCGAGTTGAGCACCCCGGGTGTCGAGGATGTGCAGAACATCGTCGAGGACACCCTGATGCGCTACGGCTATCCGCACACCGCGAAGGCCTACATTCTGTATCGCAACGAGCGCACTCGCGCCCGGGAGGCGCAAAACCGCCTGATGCAGTCGTTCGACAAGATCACCTTCGGCACCGAGATCTCGGATGCTCAGCGCGAGAATGCCAACGTCGACGCAAATTCCGCAATGGGCACCATGCTCCAGTATGGTTCCGAATCGGCCAAGCAGTTCAACATCCTTCGGGTGCTTAACCCCGATCACGCCGCGGCTCATGTCGCAGGCGATATTCACATCCACGACCTTGACTTCCTGACGCTGACCATGACCTGCTGCCAGATCAGCCTTCGCGATCTGTTCAAGGGTGGCTTCTCCACTGGACACGGCGTCATCCGTGAGCCCAAGTCGATCACCTCTTACGCATCTTTGGCCTGTATTGCGATCCAGTCCAACCAGAACGATCAGCATGGCGGCCAGGCGGTGCCGAACTTCGACTACGACATGGCCGATGGTGTGCGCATGACCTTCAATTCCAACTACCGCTCGAACCTCGCGAAGGCGCTCAGGCTTTTCGGTGCGGAAGAAGCCGCCGAAAAGCTCGGTGAGGTCAAGCTGCGCGCAAGGCTTTCTGCAACCGAAGACGTTTTGAATCAAGAGGCCGAAGAGCTCTCGGAGGCACTCGGAATCGACTTAAAGACCGTTGTCAAAGTGCAGAAATTCGCGCTTAAAGAGGCCGAAACCGAGACCCGTCGTGCCACCTATCAGGCCATGGAAGCCTTCCTGCACAACCTTAACACCATGAATTCCCGTGCGGGGGCGCAGACTCCGTTCTCTTCAATAAACTACGGAACGGACGTCAGCGCGGAGGGCAGGCTCGTCGTGCAGCAGCTGCTGCTGGCGACGGAGGCAGGGCTTGGCCACGGCGAAACTGCGATCTTTCCGATCCAGATTTTTCGTGTCGCAGAGGGCGTAAATCTGAACCCCGGCGACCCGAATTACGACCTCTTCCAGTTGGCCTGCAGGGTCAGCGCCAAGAGGCTGTTCCCGAACTTCTCGTTCCTGGATGCGCCCTTCAACCGGCAGTACTACAAGCCCGGCCACCCGGAAACCGAGGTCGCCTACATGGGCTGCCGCACGCGCGTCATGGGCAACGTCGCCGACCCCACCCGCGAGATCACTCACGGACGTGGCAACTTGTCCTTCACGTCGATCAACCTGCCGAGACTGGCGATCGAGGCTAGGGGATCTATCTCCAAGTTTTTCGAGAGCCTAGATTTCAAAATCGATCTGGTCATTGATCAGCTCCTCGAGCGACTAGCCATCCAGAGCAAGCGTCGAGTGTGCAACTTCCCGTTCCTGATGGGGCAGGGCGTCTGGATCGACTCTGAGAAGCTCGATTGGAAGGATCAAGTGGCGGAAGTGCTAAAGCACGGCACCTTAGCCATCGGCTTCATCGGCTTGGCCGAGACCCTGACAGCGCTGATCGGCGAGCATCACGGCCAGTCGGAGAAGGCCCAGGCGCTGGGGCTGGAGATCGTCCGCCAGATGCGTCGTCGCACGGACGAAGCCGCAGAGAAATACCGGCTCAATTTCTCGTTGATTGCCACTCCCGCCGAGGGGCTGTCAGGGCGCTTCGTCCGCATGGATAAGGAGCGCTACGGTGACATCGAGGGCGTCACCGACAAGGACTACTACACCAACTCGTTCCACATTCCGGTGGCATTCAACATCAGCGCCTTTGACAAGATCCGTCTCGAGGCTCCCTACCACGAGCTGACCAACGGAGGGCACATCTCCTACATCGAGCTTGACGGCGACCCAACCAAGAACCTCAGTGCATTTGAGGCCGTCGTAAGGCAGATGTATGCGTCTGGAATTGGCTACGGGGCCATCAACCACCCGGTCGACCGCGACCCGGTTTGCGAGTTCACCGGATGCATCGATGATGAGTGCCCGAACTGTGGCCGTCACGAAACTCCCGATAAGCCGTTTGACCGCATCCGCCGAATCACCGGATACCTAGTTGGCACCCTCGACCGCTTCAACGACGCCAAGCGCGCCGAAGAAGCAGACCGCGTCAAGCACGGCTCAAGAAGCCCCCTGATCTAGTGGTCAAGATCAGGGTCGCGGGCACCTTGAGTGATTCCATCGTGGACGGGCCCGGCCTGCGCTACGTGGTGTTCACTCAGGGTTGCCCGCTTGCTTGCAAGGGGTGCCACAACCCGGCGACTTGGGATACCAACGGTGGCAAAGAGTTAGATGTTGAGCAGATTTGCGCGGATATGTTCGCAAATCCGATGCTGACCGGTCTGACGCTCTCAGGTGGAGAACCCAGCCTGCAGGCCGGTGCTTGCGCACTGCTAGCTAAAGCCGCAAAGTCTAGGGGCATGAGCGTGTGGTCTTACTCGGGATACCGAATCGAGCGGCTGCTCGAACGTTCACGCACACAACCCGATATCCGCGCATGGCTGAATGCTCTCGACGTGTTGGTGGATGGCCCTTTCATTCTAGCTAAGAGAACGTTGAGCCTTCCTTGGCGCGGCTCCACCAATCAGCGACTGATTGATGTGCCAGCAACACTATTGGCCGGCGTGGCAGTGGAATGCGCTAAAACGAATATCGAAAGCTATTCACAAAATTAAGCACCGAGGGTACCCTTAGTTGAGAATCGTTTTCTTTTTAACTTAGGAGTGCAGAGTGGCGCAAGACCAAAAGGCCGGCGAGACCGTCCACACATCCGCGCGTAAGGGGCTAGCGAATTCGGTTTTGGGCACCCGAAACCTGATGATGGTGGCGGCGCTTTCCGTCGTCGGATTGATACTGCTTATTCCCCTGAACTACATCGCCCCAGCGTTCGGAGCATCCCCTAAATCTGTTTGGATCGGCTGCTCCATTATGGGCCTTTGGGTGATTCCGTATCTGCTGCCCTCGACGGTTGTGCGGCGCCCAGGTGCGACGATGGTGGCTTCGTTGATCATGGGCGTGATATCGATTTTCACCACTCCGGCCGGCCCGTCCGCCGTGATAGGTAATCTGATCGGAGGCGCATTCATCGAGTTGCCTTTGGCCTTTACGCTCTACAAAAAGTGGAACAACTGGATGTTCATGATCTGCGCTGCCCTTTTCGGCACCCTGAATGGAACGATGTACCTGGCGCTGCTTAGTTCCATTACAAGCGCAAAAATGAACTCCTTAATTGTGGTTACGTCCATTGTTTCGGCCTTACTGGGCGGCCTGGCGACAATCGGTATCACCAAATTGCTTAACCGTGCCGGTGTTGGCGTGGCTAACCGTGCCTGAGTCGCTGGTGGGCACCGCCGAAGTTTGCGACGTTCAGCTAAGTGTCGAGGGTCTATCGGCGCATTATTTGGGGCAGGAACGTTGGGTGCTTGATGAGGTTTGCCTGAGCAATTTAGCCGGCCAAGTCAGCGCGGTGGTCGGGCCATCGGGATGTGGCAAAACTACATTGGTGCGCACGATTTGCGGCCTGGTGCCACACTGCCTGCCGAGCGAATATCGCGGTAGCGTCAAACTGCAGGGTGTCGAGATCGCCGACGCGAGCGTCCAGTTCATTGCCGAGCGGGTGGCATATGTCGGTCAGAATCCGGATGCTGCCATCATCACTAGAAGCGTCCATGACGACATCGCCTTCGCGCTACAAAATCTTTGTTTACCCGGCTGTGAAATTGAAACGAGGGTTCGCGATGCGGCCGAAAAGGTTGGGCTGACGGATTATCTTTGGGCCGACCCCTGGACGCTTTCGGGTGGGCAACGTCAGCGGCTGGCGATCGCAGTTGTGTTGGCGATGAGTCCTAAGCTGCTGGTCTTAGATGAACCAACTTCAAACATTGATGCGCTTGGACGTCAACAGTTTTATCAGCTAATCAGCCAGCTGGTGGCTGCCGGCACTGGCGTGGTGGTGATAGACCACGATCTAGACCCGATTCTGCCGATCGTCGATCAGGTAATTGCCCTTGATGCCGAGGGCGCAGTCATTGCCGCTGGCCCACCCAGGCAGGTTTTTTATCAGCACACCACCCAGCTCGAACAGGCCGGCATCTGGTTACCGCGGGCAGTGCGGGCAGGCAATACTCAAGCCTTGACCTGCCAGGAAGCCGAAATTGAGCTGCCAGGGTTGGAGCGAGTTTGTGGCTCTCAGGTGCGCTACTGGCGCAAGGAAACATCGGGCTGGAGGTTGGTCGAAGAAATCGACAACTGCCCGAAGGGACAGCCGCAACTGGAACTGAAAGACTTCGCGGTTCCCGGACGTTCGCCTGCCATCAGAGCGCGGTTGGCGGGTGGTGAATTTGTCGGGCTGCTTGGGCAAAACGGCGCAGGCAAAACTTCTCTGCTCTCAGCGCTTGCCGGCCTGCTCAGGTTCGATGGGCAAGCACAGTTGGAGGGTTCGCGTATGCGCAAAGGCAAACATGGCATCGGCTACGTGTTCCAAAACCCCGAACATCAAATGGTGGCGGCAACCGTCGAGAAAGAGCTGGCGGTTGGCGGGGCCGATGCGCAAACCGTCGAAGATCTGCTTGCTCGCTTTCATCTGGAGGCGGTCAGTCAGCAACACCCGTTGACGCTTTCTGGTGGCCAACAGCGCAGACTTTCGGTTGCGACGATGGTGGCCGAGCAGCGGGCTATCATCGTCCTAGACGAGCCGACGTTTGGCCAAGATTGGGATAACACCTGTGAACTGATGGACTTCATTGGCCAACTTTGCGCCCAGGGGCACACTGTTTTGATGGCCACTCACGACATCGAGTTGGCGTTGGATAACTGCAGCCACCTGATTGCCCTGCCAGCTAGGCAAAGTCAGCCGGCCGAGTCTAGGCATAATGTGCGAGAGAATCGTCGCGGGCTGTTTAGTGCTTTGAATCCGCTGACGCTGTTCTTCGCGCTGCTGCCGCTGATGGTGACGATCTTCGTAGTCAAACAGGCCTCGCTGAATCTGACTTTGTTATGCCTGGAAACTGTGCTGATGTTTGCAGCTAGGGCGCAGCGAATGCGCACATTAATCGGCGTCTTGGCGCCTTGGGCTGCCACCGGATTTCTGTTTTGGGTTTTCTCGCGGGCAGACGTGCTGGAAAACATCTCGAAAATGCAGGACCCCGGCGACGCACTAACCGCCGGCAGCGGCATCGGAGCGTTGCTTTCGCTGATCTTCCTATCCGGCATGGCCAGCCAGCCGGAGGAACTGTTGGTGACGATGAGCACGACATTCAAAGTGCCGTATCGAATAACTTCGGCGGGCACTGCTGCGGTGGCCTTCGTCACCCGCTTTAGCAAGGATTTTGCCTTGATTAGAACCGCGAAAGCGCTTCGCGGGGTGGGGGACAAGGCAGGACCGTTGGCTCCCGCGCTCAGATGGTTCGGTTCCTTCTTGCCGCTGGCGATTCTTGCGGTTCAGCACGGCGAGCGGGTGGCGCTGTCGATGGATTCGCGCGGCTTCGGAGCCTACCGCCATCGCACCGAGCTGCTCGACGTGCCTTGGCGCCTGCTCGATTGGATCGTGGTGGCGGCCCTGTGGGGTTTGGCTTTTGCGCTGTGGTTTTTCTGGCTGGCTTAGATAAAGAGGAAAATGATGAGTGTATCTATCTGCGATATGTTGAGGCCGGCGCGGACCTCGATGATCATTTCTGCGCTGCTGACCGCGGCAGGGGCGGTTGTGCGGCTGCTTCCCTTCGTGGCGATGCAACAGATGGCAGCAATCTGGCTGGGTGAAAAACACCCCGAAGGCTGGTCTGGCAACCCTTGGGTGCTTGCCCTTGTCGCGCTGGTTTGCCTGCTCGCCTCCCAGCTGCTTTATATGGGTGGGCTTGGCGTAACACACGTCTCTGAGGCGAAGCTGAGGCACAAGCTTCGTCGTCGCGTGGTTGACTCGATCGGGTCGCTGCCGCTGGGCAAAGTGGAGGTCATTCCGCACGGGCGGCTGCGAAAGATCGTGTGCGACGACACCTCCGCCATCCACACGCTCGTCGCCCATGTGCCAGGCGATGCGACGAACGCCGTCGTTTCTCTGCTGGCCGGGTTTGTCTATCTGATGGTCGTCGATTGGCGGATGTGCCTGGCGCTATTTGGCATCTGGATTGTGGTGGTCGTTGGATTGCAGGCCGCCCACATGCGCGGCTACGCGAAGATCACCGAACGATTCGGCGTCGCCCAGACTGATCTGGCCTCGGCGACGGTCGAGATGTTGGAGGGCATCAAAGAGATCAAAAACTTCCAGGCCGTTGATGCCACTAGGACGCGCTTTAACCGGGCCCGAGAAAAGTTTTCGGACATCTCCTACGAATGGGTCAGCCAGTCCGGCAAGGCGATCAGCGCGACAGGGGCGCTGCTTCGCCCAGCCGTCATTTTCGTCACTGTGGCGATTCTTTCGGTGATATTCGTCAACAACGACTGGATGCTGCTTTCCGCCACGCTGCCGTTCTTCCTGGTGGCGCCGGGAGTTCCCGATGGGCTTTCGGTGCTGCTTGGCATGACGCAACATATTTACGACGCCAGGCTGGCCTCGCAGACCACGGCAAAGCTGCTATCTGAAGAACCCATGTCCGCCGGTGACTTCGCCGAAGGCGAAGGCGAGGCTCCCGGCCAGGTCGAAATGATCGACGCGAAATTCTCCTACGAGCCAGGAGATCCGGTGATAGACGGGATTTCTTTCGTAGCGCGCCCAGGAACGGTTACCGCGCTGGTCGGGCCGTCAGGCGGCGGAAAATCCACTCTGGCGAAACTGATCGCCAGATTCTACGACCTCGACGAGGGCACGGTGAAGGTAAGCGGCATGGACGTGCGTCGGGTGAGTTTTTCTTGGCTGCTTTCCAAAGTGGCAATTGTGCTCCAAGACATTGCGCTGTCGAACGACACCGTGTTTAACAACATAGCTTTGGGCAAACCGACTGCGAGTCTCGAAGAAGTGCAAGAGGCCGCGAAGAAGGCCTGCATCCACGAGCGAATCACACAACTGCCCAACGGCTACGACACAGTGCTCGGCGAAGAAGGCGGTTTCTTGTCCGGTGGTGAACGCCAGCGCGTCACCTTGGCTAGGGCATATTTGCAAAACGCGCCGATTCTGATTCTTGACGAGGCCACCGCCCAGGCAGATCCGCAGTCTGAGCGGCAGATCCACCTGGCGCTGTCTGGGCTTGCCAAGGGACGAACGGTGATCATGATCGCGCACCGGCTGGCCACGGTTCGCGACGCCGACCAAATCCTCGTCGTCGATGGCGGACGAATAGTTGAGCGCGGAACCCACGAACAGCTGCTGGCCGAAGACGGCAAATACGCCGCCATGTGGAACCTCCAGATGGAAAGTGAATAAACATGTGGAAGTTAATGATTCGAATCGTTGATGCGGGCAAATTACGTTCGAATATTGCCTGGTTCGTGGCTTCGGCCATCCTTCAGGGTCTCACGCTGGCCGCGATGATCCCGTTCCTGCGCTCCTTCTATTCCCGCTCAGACCAGAGTCAAACCTGGCTGATAGTGGTGGTTGCGTTGGGCATCGTCACCTTCGTTATCGACGCCGTGGCCATGTTCTTGTCCTATCGGGTCAGCGTGTACGTGATCTGCGACTCGATGATTTCGAGCCTCGCCGAACACGTCCTGGCGCTGCCGCTCGGCTGGTTCAACGCCCAACGCGAGGCAGCCGTGGCAAACGCCAACTCGAAAGAGGTTAACACGCTTTCACACTTGGCCTCGTTGGTTATTCCGAGCCTGTGCAACGCCTTCATCACGCCTCTGGTGGTGCTGGTGGCCACGGCCTTCGTGTCTTGGCCGCTTGCTTTGATAATGGCCGCGGTGATCGTCCCGCTCTACCTGATTTGGCGCAAGATGTCGGCCGCTACCACCAGGGCTAATGAGCTGGAGGACCGAACATCGCGGTTGGTGGCTGGCCGCCTGATTGAGTTCGCCCGACTGCAACCAGTTTTGCGAGCCACCGGTCGAGTGATGAATTGGGAGCCTGTGGTGCAGGCGCTCGATGCGGACAGCCGCGCCACGCTATCGGGCTTGAGAATCAAGGGCCGGCCCGCCCAGGGGTTCAGCCTGGTGGTTAACCTGGCATTCGCCTGCGTGCTGTGCCTGGGCGTTTCGATGGTCAGTGGTTATCACCTAGACCCGATCAGTTTTCTGGTGGTGTTGGCTATCAGCGCGCGGATGTTGCTGCCGCTCACCGAGGCCGCACTGTTGTCCACGGAGCTCAATAACGCCGAGGTGGCCGTGCGTTCGGTGTGCGAGATTTTGGACGCTCGGCCATTGCCCGAACCTGATCGGGACGAAGCTCAGGTTACGAAGGGCCAAGAGATCGTCTTCGACGGTGTGACATTCGGCTACGGCTCCGAGCGCAGAGTTTTAGGCGGCGTCGAGCTACGCGCACAGCAGGGCAAAGTCACGGCCCTCGTCGGACCGTCGGGGGCCGGTAAATCAACCGTCCTTCGGCTGGCAGCCAGGTTCTGGGACGTCGATTCGGGGTCGGTGAAGATCGGGGGAGTGGACGTCAGAAACATCCCAACAAAGGAGCTGATGGCGTCCATATCATTGGTGTTCCAAGACGTTTATCTCTTCGACACAACCATTAGGGAAAACCTGCGCCTGGCCAAGCCCGATGCCACCGACGGCGAATTGGAAGTGGCTGCTCGGCGCGCCCAGCTAGATCGGGTTATTGATGCACTGCCCAATGGCTGGGAAACGAATGTCGGCCCTGCTGGGTTGAGCCTTTCGGGAGGCGAACGCCAGCGCGTCGCAATTGCGCGGGCATTCCTGAAAGACGCACCGATTCTGCTGCTCGACGAGATCACCTCCGCGCTCGATAGCGAAAATGAATCGGCGATCACGAAGGTGGTCAGCGAGCTTTCAGCCGGGCGAACGGTGATCGTCGTTGCACACCGGCTATCTACGATCCGAGACGCCGATCAGGTTGTGTTCTTGCAGCCCGGCGAGAATGGCGCCCACGTGGCCCAGGTTGGTTCGCCCTCGCAGTTGGCTGTTATCCCAGGACCGTTCCGTGACTTCCTTGAGGCGGCGTCTAACGCATCTTGGAGTATCAAAAACTAGAAAATAAAAAGCGGGGTGCGGCTGGATTATCTGCCGGCCGCACCCCGCTTTGTTATGAAAAATTAGTTGTCACGACGCCTAATGGCGACCGCAACCGCAGGGACGATCAGGCCAAGCAGCGCCAGCTCAGCGAACGGCAAACTACCTGCGGTGCCGGTATCCGGTAGGCCACGCCCAGCTCGCTTGGCCTTGGTGTTCTCCGCATGCTTCGTGCCTTGTTTTTCGGAAGCGTTTGCGTCTGCCGCACGTTTTGGCTGCTGCTGGTTAGAAGCATTCGAGTTAGCTTTTACATTGACGTCTACGTTAAGCGTCAAGCCACTGGTTTGGCCGGTAGCAACTACTTTGTGTTGACCAGCTGTAGCACCAGCCGGAACAGTGATTGGCTCAGCAATTGCGCCTTGCCCGTCTGCAGTAGTGCTACCTAACTGAACAATCACAGAGTGGAACTCCAGCCGCACCTCTTCGCCAGGTAAGAAGCCATAACCGGTTACCCTGACATTAATGCCCGCATACTCCGAGCTTGGCGTAGTGGTGACTTTGGCAACGGCCAGCCAGGCTTCCTTGGCCTTAGCCTGAGTGGACTTGGCGCCAGCAAGTTTTGTGATTGCTGAATTGAGAGCAGTCTGTGCCTTTTGAGTAGCAACAGCCTTGGCTGCTAGAAGCTCAGCTTTTTGCTTTGCAACGGCAAACTTTTCACCTAGCTTGGCTAGGTCGCCATCAGCAGCCTGTTGTTCGGTTAGGCCGATAGCCGGATCAATAGAGTTGACCTTTTCTGCCAGTGCGCGTTTGGCTTTAGCCGTAGTTTCTGCCGTGGTTGCCTTTTCTGCGGCCTTGGTGGCTATGTCGTCAGCGGCACGCTTAGCATCGTTGGCTTTTTCTAGGTCAGTGGCAGCCTTATCGGCGTTTTTCTTGGCCTGCTGATACTTGGTCTCTTGCTCTGCAATTACGCGCAGAGCCTCTTTGGCCTGATTATCAGCTTGAGTAGCTGTAGCAAGCTCATCTTGGGCGGTCTGCTTAGCGATGTTTGCTTGGTCAAGTTTGGTCTGTGCATCCGCAGCCTTGGTAGTGGCGGCTCCTGCTGTTGCAGTGGCTTGTGCTAATTTTTCATCGGCTGCAGCTTTTTCTGTTTTCTTGACTTCAAGATCCGCTTTCGCTTTCTTCAGCTCTGCAACTGCTTGTGCCGCAGCAGTGCCTGAGACAGCAGCTTCAAGGTTTTTTTGTTTTTGCTCAACGATAGCTTGCTTATTGGCAACTTCGACGGCTAGCTTAGCGACTTTAGCCCGTTCTTCGGTTTCTGCCTGCTTAGCACTATCGGCTAGTTGTTTAGCAGTTTTAGCTTCATCGTTGAGCCGAGCTGCTTGCTCAGCTGTTACTTTGGCATCATTTGTCTTGCTGGCCAGGTCTGTTATAGCACTCTGCAGAGCTTGGGCTTTGGTATTAGCTTCTTCCTGGGCAGCAGCGACGGCTGCAGCTTTTTGCGTCTTAGCGTTGAGCGCCTCGGTAAATGTCTTATTAGTGTTGGTCAGCTCAGCGTTAGCGTCATCAAGGTCTTGCTGGGCTTGTTTTGCTGTCTGCCGCGCTGTATCAAGATCCTGCTGAGCTTTAACAACCGCAGGATCAGTAGTTGAAGCGTTACCGCTCTTTACCGCGTTGTAGTACTTGTCGAAGATAGCTTCGTACTCGTCGACATCGTAAAGAGTCTCATCGCCTTCTAAATCCCAAAAGCCAGCGCCCTTTTTCTGGACGAAAATCTGATTTGTTGTCCACTGGTTGAGCCCTGGATACATGGCTAAATGAGCACCGAAGGGGCCATCTTGAGCGATAGCTAGACCTGTCGCGACAAATTTTGCTCCGCTATTTTGATCGATGATTGTCTCGTAATGGCCGGTTTGGCCACCATTGTTTTCCTCAAGATTGCGTTTTTCACCCCAATACCAGCCGTTATTGTAGCCAGTGCTTCCACCATCGAAACGCTCTTTGCTGGTTCCCGCTATGGACTGGTCGCCAAATGGATTTGGCATTTTTGTGTTTGCAGCCATGCTCACGTTTTCGCCAACATCAAGATGGTTAGAGTGAGGAGTGCCAGCTCCAGCTTTGAATAATTTTACCGAAAGGTTTGTGCTCGACTGGGCTATTGCCATCAACGTGTGGCTTACTTTCAGTGGGGCTAGGCCGTGCAAAGCGCGTAGTCTATTGCCTTCTCTAATCCACTGGAAAGAGGCCTTCATATTGTCCAGATTGGTGGCGTTGGTTGCGTCAGTTGAATCGTTATAGCCGGTGAAAGTTTTGCCGTAAACGGGGTTACCTACTTCGTTCACCGGAGCGTTATTTGTGCCATACGTTGACGTCTTGTACGAATCAGTTTTACCAACCGTATTTGGGCCATAGGTGTCAGAATCTAGAATCTTTACCGCGTCAGTTGCTCCAACACTCTCAAAGAAGCCGCGCGAGCCTTCCTTAAAAGTGTGACCTGGGCCAGCGTTCTTCTTAGCCTCGGCTAGAGCCTGTTCGGCAGCGGAAACCTTAGCTTCTGCTTGAGTCTTGGCTGTGGTGGCCTTTTCCACCTTGTCTTTTGCAGAATTAATCTGTTCTTGTGCCGCATTAACAGCAGCTTCAGCTTGTTGCTGGTTTTCTTTAGCCTTTTTCAGCTTCTGCTGGGCAGTTTCAGCGG
The DNA here is from genome assembly GCF_000423485.1 of Propionimicrobium lymphophilum DSM 4903. Lineage (GTDB taxonomy): Bacteria > Actinomycetota > Actinomycetes > Propionibacteriales > Propionibacteriaceae > Propionimicrobium > Propionimicrobium lymphophilum. The sequence continues at coordinate 292,474 of NZ_AUIB01000001.1, forward strand.
CAATTTCAGCAGCTTCTTTGTCTTGTTGAGCTTCGCCTAACGCCTTTTCAGCGGCCTGTTTAAGGACATCTGCACGTTCGGCCGCCTGCTGTTTCTCGGCTGCACTAGCTGCTGTTTCTTTAGCTTTTACCTCAGCGACGGCGAGAGTATTGTCAGCTGCGGCCTTTTTGGCTTGTGCTGTTTGCAGCTCGTTCTTTGCTGTATCTAGGGCCGCCTCAGCTCTTTGGACGATCTCGTCGCTCTCTCCTGAAGTGGCATCAACTTTTGCCTGAGCTTCTTTAACTGCTTGTTCTGCTTTGTCCTGGGCCTCGGCTGCGTCTTCGCTTGCCTTGGTTGCGTTGACCACATCGGCGTCAGCCTTGGTCTTTGCCTCGTTTGCTACGGTCAGAGCCTGCTGGGCGGCTTTAGTGTCGGCGTCAGCCTTCGTCTTGGCGGAGGCGGCTTCATCAAGCCCGGCTTTGGCCTGCGCGGCGTCCTGCTTGGCCTTATCGAAAGCTGCCTGATCCGGAGCCGGAGCATCGGCCAGAGCCTTATCGGCATCTTCCTTTGCGGTGGTGGCGGAGGTGACGTTCTCGTCGGCCTTAGCGGCATCGGCGTCCGCGGTTTCCTTAGCCTTGTCTGCCTCGGCTGCTGCGGTTTCTGCAGCGACTGCGTCAGCTTCCGTGCTCTTCTTAGCCTCGTTTACGGAGTCGACAGCGGCCTGCTTAGCTGCCTTTGCCTCTTTAGCCGCTGCCTGCTCGGCAGCGGTGGCATCGTCTGCGGCTTTCTGGGCTTTGGCCTCGGTCTCAGCGGCCTGCTGCGCCTTAGCGTCGGCGTCGACAAGCTCTCTAGCCTCGTGGCCGTCCTTGGCTGGTTTTACCTGCGAATCGTTGGTGGCAGGCGCGGTATCTTCCGCGAAGCTAGTAGCGGCCCCAGTGAAAGCGCTCGTGGCGGCGATTCCGGCTGCTAAAGCCGTGATAGAAAATTTGGAAACTGCGTTGTCAGGCTTCGCCATTTTCTTCCCCTTCATTCAATTTCTTAAACAAATATGAGAGTATTCGAGGCCACTGATAAAGAACGGCCTCGTTCCTCAAAATGACAAATAGACGCGCTAAGCGTCACTAAGAATTATGTCAGAGTGCCTTTTCGAGATTGTTGCACCCCCATTGTTTAGCTGCTTTCCGGGCAATCTGAGCTCAGACCGGTTACTTTGTGGTTTTTACGCTGGTGCTTTTGCTCATAGATAAACTTGGCGCATGTTATTAGCCGAAGCGCTTGCAATGCGCGCCGATATCCAACGCAGGCTGACTTCCCTTAAGGGCAGGTTGCTGAAGGTGGCCCGCGTCCAAGAAGGGGAGAGGCCCGACGAAGATCCGGCCAAGCTGCTTTCAGAAAGCGAAGAGCTGATGCGTCAACTCGAAGAACTAATCTGCAGAATTAACGCCACTAACTCTGTGACGAAGTTCGACGAGACCCGCACGCTAACCGACGCGATAGCTGCTCGGGACGTCGCTCTGATGCGCAGGCGTCTGCTCGCCGAGACGGCTGACGCTGCGAGCACCCGTCAAGACGTCTATTCGCGCTCCGAGGTGCGTTATGTCTCTTCCGTGGACGTGCCCAAGCTGCGCGCCCAGGCCGATGAGGCGGCGAAAGAATATCGCCTTCTGGACACGAAAATCCAGCAGCTGAACTGGCTGACCGAACTTAACTAAAAAGACTTGTTGGTAGTTTCGCGATTTTGGCGAGCGTCACCGCGGCCGACGGCTTCGGCCACATGGCAGTCCGACATAGGCCCGGACTAGGGCGTTCAAGCCGCCCGAAATCACTCAGGGCCTATGCACGGCGCACAAGAGCACTACGCGAGAGCGTGGCATGGCTTATTGATTTACTACCGGACGCTGAAAATCGCGAGGCGAGGGTGGGCTCGGGGACCTGTCTTTTTAGCTTTTAGATTGAAGAGTCAGCTATGGCGAAAACAGATTCGTGTAAAGTTGTAGAGCATAAGTGATTCAGCTCAAGGAAGGGCTGGGTCATTGCTTTGTTAACTAGCGAAAACTTCTCGTATTGAGGAACCGAGTACGAAAAGGCGAAGATGCCAGAAACTAAGTATCTAGTCGGTATTGACTTTGGAACACTATCTGGGCGTGCTGTTGTGGTTCGCGCAGACAACGGTGAAATGCTTGGCACTGCTGTTGCCGAGTATCCGCACGGCGTCATGGACGAGACGTTGGATAGCGCTGATGGCCAGGCGCTGCCGCCTGGCTACGCGCTGCAGGATCCGGGCGATTATGAGTACGTTCTTCGCCGTGTAGTTATTGGAGCCGTCAAGGACGCCGGAATCGACCCCACTAGTGTGGTCGGAATTGGCGTGGACTGCACGTCGGCAACCGTCTTGGTAACGGACAAATACGGCGTGCCGCTTTGCAAGAAACCCAAGTATGCGAATAATCCGCATTCTTGGATCAAGCTGTGGAAGCACCACGGTGCGCAGGAGCAGGCGGACCGCCTGGTTGCCGCCGCTAAGGAACGTAACGAGCCTTGGCTGGCACGTTACGGTGGGGTCCTTTCTTCCGAGCTGCTGCTGCCGAAGGTCCTGGAGACCTACGAGAAGGCCCGCGATGTTTACGACGGAGCTTCTTACTTCGTCAACATGATGGACTGGCTGACCTGGAAGTTGACAGGAAAATTGACTTACGCGGCTGGCGACTCTGGCTACAAGCGCATGTACCAGGATGGCCATTACCCCTCGCACGAATACCTGGAATCGGTTTCTAAGGGCTTCGGCACTGTTTTCGAGGACAAGATGTCTGGCCCGATTCTGCCGTTGGGAGCCAAAGTTGGTGGTTTGCATAGCGAACCTGCAGCAATTCTGGGGCTGCCTGAAGGAATCGCAGTCGCTTCTGGCAATATTGACGCGCACGTTGTTGTTGCTGGTGCTAACGCCGTCAAGCCTGGTCAGTTGACCGCCATCATGGGCACCTCCAGTTGCTACGTAGTTAACGATAAGGAATTGCACGAGGTGCCTGGCACCTTCGGTGTTGTTGATGGTGGCGCTGTTGACGGTGCCTGGGGTTACGAGGCAGGCCAGACGGCAGTTGGCGACATTTTCGCGTGGTACACCGAGAACTGCATCCCTGTAAGGTACGAGGATCTCGCCAAGGAGAAGGGCGTTTCCGTCCACGAGCTGCTTTGCGAACTAGCCATGCAGCAGAAGATTGGCGAACACGGTCTAGTAGCGCTGGATTGGCATAACGGCAACCGTTCAATTCTTTCCGATTCGCGCCTTTCGGGCACGATCATGGGCTTGACCCTAATTACAAAACCGGAAGAGATCTACCGAGCACTACTCGAATCGACCTGCTTCGGTGCGCGCGTGATTATCGAAAACTTTGAGCAGTACGGCGTCAAGATCGACGAGATTGTTGCCGCAGGTGGTCTGCTGAAGAACGAGTTCTACATGCAGATGCTCGCGGACATCACCCGCAAGCCGATCACGATTTCGACGGCTCCGCAGACTGGCTCCTTGGGTGCTTGCGTCTTCGCTGCCACTGCCGCCGGTATCTACCCATCGGTATTCGAAGCTGCTGAGGCAATGGCACAGACCGAGCAGTACAAGTACAAGCCGAACGAGCCCAGCTCCAAGGAGTATGACGTGGTCTTCAGCTTCTACAAGGAACTGCACGATCACTTCGGGCGTGGCGAGACTGACATCATGGCAAGGATGAAGGCATTCCAGAGCGAGCAGAAGGAAAAGAAGTAGTAAATGCACATTTCTGATTTTTCGTCCGATATCCGCGACCGCATTCAGTGGACTCGCGAGAAGGTGGCAAAGCTGCACGCCGAACTGCCGGCAAACCAGTTGGTTGTATGGACGGCGGGCAATGTCTCCGAGCGCGTTGAGGGCGAGGACCTGTTCGTCATCAAGCCTTCGGGTGTGCGCTACGACGAGCTAGAGCCCGGCAAGATGGTGGTCTGTGACCTTGACGGCAACAAGATCGACGACGACACCTCGAAGGGTCTGAACCCGTCGTCGGACACTGCCGCTCACGCATACGTCTACCGTCACATGAGCGAGGTGGGCGGGGTTGTGCACACACACTCGCCGTACGCCACCGCTTTTTCTGCCGTGCGCAAGCCGATCCCATGCGTGCTTACTATGATCGCCGATGAGTTCGGCGGCGAGATTCCCGTTGGGCCGTTCGCGATCATCGGTGACGACTCGATTGGCAGGGGAATCGTCGAGACGCTCAAGTCTTCGCGGTCCCCAGCTGTGCTGATGGCAAACCACGGCCCGTTCACTGTGGGCCAGCACGCAACCGCAGCCGTGAAGGCGGCGGTGATGGTGGAAGAGGTCGCCAAGACCGTGGCGATCGCTAATTCCCTGGGCGAGGTGGTGCCGGTTGAGTCCGAGGCCATCGACAAGCTCTGGGAACGCTACCAAAACGTCTACGGCCAGAACTAAAGCTTCAATCAATAGGAAGGATTTGTTATGGCAACGATGGTTGTCTTGGGCAGTGGAATTATGGCCACCGCTCTGTCGTTCCCGGTCACTGAGAACGGCCACGAGGTTCGCCTTGTCGGCACGCATCTTGACCGCGAGATCATCGATTCAATCCAGAAGACCGGGGTGCACCCGAATCTTGGCCTGAAGGTCAACGAGGGCATCAAGGCTTACCAGCTCGAGGACGCTGCCGAGGCGTTTGAGGGTGCGGACGTCGTCATGTGTGGCGTTAACTCGTTCGGTATCGAGTGGATCGCTGAGCAGTTCAAGACCCTGCTTAAGCCGGGTCAGAAGCTGCTTTGCGTGACGAAGGGCATGCGCGCAGACGAGGACGGCACTTTGCATCTGCTGCTAACCATTATCCAGAACGCGCTACCCAAGGAACTTGTAGATCAGGTTTCTTGGAACGCGGTTGTTGGCCCGTCGATTGCTGGCGAGGTTGCCGTTCACCACGACACTTGCGTCGTGTTCTGCGGCCACGATCAGGACGATCTGGATTATCTGGCTGACATGTTCCGCACGGATTACTACCACGTGTGGACTTCGTTGGACTTCGTTGGCCACGAGACTGGCGCTGCAACTAAGAACATCTACGCGTTCGCTGCCGGTTTCGCCAAGGGCATGCTTAAGGCGGCAGGCAAGGAGAACGACAAGTACGTCATGTACAACTACTCCTCGGCCGTGTTTGCTCAGGGTGCTAAGGAGCTGATCCAGTTCATCAAGCTGATGGGCGGCGATCCGAATACGGGCATCGGCCTGGGTGGCGTTGGCGACATGTTCGTCACCTCCATGGGCGGACGTAACGTGAAGGCCGGCACTTTCGTCGGTCAGGGCGTGCCGTTCTCTGAGGTGCGTAGCGTCCACATGAAGGGCGTGACGCTTGAGGGCGTCGCAGCTATTTCAGTGGTTGGTAAGGCACTGCGTGCGCTGACCAAGCGTGGCGTGATCAAGGAAGAGGATTTCCCGCTGTGCCGCTTCCTGTATTCGGTTGTCGAGGAGGACCACCCGCTGGAAATGCCGTGGGATGAGTTCTTTGCGGACCTGAAATAGCAGGGTTTTAAATACTGTGTGGCTGCCTTCCTCGGGAGGCAGCCACTTTTTTGCATAAATTTTTCTGGTCGAATGTCCCGCAAGTCTCTAACAGCCTTGAGGCGTAATCTGCGCCGATCCTAGAAGAGTAACGCAGTAATTCTCCCATGCGCATTGGCCGTGAGGTTTTCTGCGAATTGAAGGTAGTGCAATGATTTGGTTAGTTCTACTGCAAAGATTTGGTACAAGTTGCTGCAATGATTCGGTAAGAAGGTGTGGTTGTGATTCCGCGGATCGCTAGTGAATACCTCGCACGGTTGGGCCAATGGTTTCCTGTAGTTTCTGTTACCGGGCCGCGGCAGAGCGGAAAATCTCACTGTTTTAGCTGCTGAAAAGTTTCTAACGGATTATCCGAAAACTTCTCAGAACTAAGGCGTTAACGAGCTTTATCCCAGCACGTGGAAACGGTCGAAGAAGTCCGTCAACCAGCCGATGACGCGCTTCTTGCGGCTCAGGCGGCTGTTTGGCCCGGAGTCGAAACGGGAGCCAGCAGGCAGCATCTTGTCGATGTCAGTGCCGGACGTCTGTAGCCTGCCAAGTCGGAACATCGTTTCGATGAATTGGTCGGTTTCGGGCTGCTTGAGCCTCTCCTTCTGCACCATCTTGCTGATCTCTTCGGCTTTCCGCTCGTCCAGGTACTGCTTCCATTCCTCGTTGATATCGCCGGTGGCGGAAACCGAGTCGACGAACCTTTCGATGAGGTCGATCTTGTTTTGCAGCGTGGGGCTGGACTTGACCGTGCGGCGAATTTCTTCGCGCACTTCTTCCTTCGATTTCTCTTCGTGCTCGTCGCGGTATTTCTCGACCAGCATGAGAATGTAGTCGACGTTAACCTCGACTTGCTTCATCAACTCGATCTCGAAGGTGAGGTCGTCGTTGATTTCTTCCGGCTCGCCTTGAGTCTGATTGCGGCGGTCGCGGTATAGGTCGAGGTAAGTGGACTGGTAGTCCTGCAGATCGCGGGCGGGTAGCGGATCGGCGTCTTCGAATTCGTCGAATGCCGTCAGGATGTTTCGCAGCCGAAGCAGTTCGCCGAATATCCGGATGAATTCGTCTTTCTCGGCCTCGCTGGTAATCATCTGGCCGGGTGTCCACTTGCCCAGGTCGTCCAGTTTGGTCAGGTATTCGTCGAAGTAATGACTAAATGGCTGCAGGATCGTGATGCTGTCGGCCTGTTTATTGCCGAATAAAGCGATTGCTTCGTTGGTTTCGTCCTCGAGGTTTCTGAACGACACGATATTGCCGTATGTCTTCACCGAGTTGAGGATGCGGTTCGTCCTCGAGAATGCCTGCAGCAGCCCGTGGTGGTGCATGAATTTGTCTACCCACAACGTGTTCAGCGTCGGCGCGTCGAAGCCGGTGAGCAGCATGTTAACGACGATAACCATGTCTAGTTCGCGCGATTTCATGCGCATGGTGACGTCGTCGTAGTAGTTGCTGAAGCCTTGCGCGGAAGTGTCGAAGCTGGTGCCGAACATGGCGTTGTAGTCGTTGATCGCCCTGTCGAGGAAAAGCCGGTCGATCTGGTTGAGTGAGTCGGTGTCGAACTCTTCTTCGGGCAGCAGGCCTTCGCTGTATTGATCGGAGTTGGGCGCATACGTGAAGATCGTGGCGATTTTCAGCCGCTTCGTCGGGTCTTTGATGTCTCGTTGCTGGTCGGCGAATTCCAGGTAGTAGGTCTTTGCGGCGTCCACCGAGGCCGTCGCGAAGATCGAGTTGAAGCCGCGCACCCGTTTGTCTTTGAGAACGTAGTTTGAGTTGCGTTTGGTTTTCTGGTCGAAGTGGTTGAGAACGTAAGAGACCACCATGGCGATCCTGCGCCTATCCAGCAGGGCTTTCTCAGTGGCGATGGACGACACTTCTTCGTATTCCAGGTCGTCTTTTGCCTTGATGGTGTTGACGTAGTCGATGCGAAACGGCAGCACGTTTTCGTCGGCGATGGCGTCGGAGATGGTGTAGGAATGCAGCCTGTCGCCGAACACCTGCGGGGTGGTGCGAATGACTGCCGAGCCGGCGTTCTTGTTTTCGTTGAAGATAGGTGTGCCGGTGAAGCCGAACAGGTGGTATTTGCGGAAGGCTTTGGTGATTGCCTTGTGCATGTCGCCAAATTGGCTGCGGTGACATTCGTCGAAGATGATCACGACGTGTGCATCGTAGATGGCGTGCGACTTTGTGGTCTTTACGAAGTTTGAGAGCTTCTGAATCGTGGTGATGACGATCTTGGAGTCAGGGTTGCTGAGCTGCTCGCGCAGTTCTTTCGTGGACTTGTTTGAGCTGACCGCGCCTTTCTGGAACTTCTCGTATTCTTTCTTGGTTTGGAAGTCCAGGTCTTTGCGGTCAACGACGAACAGCACCTTGTCGATGCCCTCGAGCTGGGTGGCGAGCTGTGCGGTTTTGAAGCTGGTCAGCGTCTTGCCTGAGCCGGTGGTGTGCCAGATGTAGCCGCCGGCTTCGATGCAGCCCAGTTTCTTGTAGTTGGTGGCCAGTTGGATGCGGTTGATGATTCGTTCGGCGGCGACGATCTGGTAGGGGCGCAGCACCATTAGCGCCTGGTCGGAAGTGAACACGCAGTATTTGATGATGACGTTCAGCAGCGTCCGCTTGGAAAGGAACGTCTTGGCGAAGTCCATCAGATCGGTGATGTGGTGGTTATGCGAGTCCGTCCACCACGATGTGAACTCGTAACTTGCCGACCCGGAGCGGCCTCGATTTTTGGTTCCGCTGGTGTGCTGGGCTCTGGTGGTGTTGGAGTAGTACTTGGTATGAGTGCCGTTGGAGATAATAAATAGCTGCGCATACTGGAATAGCCCAGACCCAGCCCAGAAGCTGTCGCGCTGGTAGCGGTTGATCTGGTTGAAGGCTTCGCGCAGGGCAACTCCGCGTCGTTTCAGTTCGATGTGAGCCATCGGTAGGCCGTTTACCAATATGGTGACGTCGTAGCGGTTCTTGTAATTGCCCTCGACCTCGTACTGGTTAATCACCTGCAGCCGGTTGCGGTGAATATTTTTCTTATCGATCAGATGAATGTTCTTTTGGGTGCCGTCTTCGCGTTCGAGCACCAGGGCGGCGGGCGTGGCCTGAATGATCGCGGTTTTATCCAGGATGCCCTGGGATGGGTTAGCTAGCTGACCTTTGAAGAAGCGTGTCCACTCGGTTTCAGTGAACTGGATGTCGTTCAGGGCCTCGAGTTGGCGGCGAAGGTTTGCTACCAGATCATCCTCGGTTTTGATGGGCAGGAACTCGTATTCCTGCTTGCGAAGTTGGGCAATCAACGCGTTCTCGAGGTCTGCCTCAGACTGGTAAGCCTTTTCTTTGCGCTCAGGAATCTCATATTCAGCCACGACTGTGGCATCCGGCCCAGCGGCAATAGGAAGATACGTGCTGCTCACTTCGCCTCCTCGAAAGTTAGAAGACGATCACGGTAATACTCATACTGTTTACGACGCGCCTGGATTTCGGCGGGAAGGCCAGAGGACAGGTCGGTGGTTAGCGCATCGAACTTGTCGAGGACAGAGACGATGCGTTCCTGCTCGGAGAGTGGTGGAATAGGGATTTTTGTATTCAAAATTATCTCATTGTAAAGACGTTTTATCGTTCCGCCTTGAGGAACTATCCAAGGTTTGGCTTGGTAGATGTAATAGAGAAATTTATTTATAACTAGTGATTCGTCATGCTCTAGCCAAACTATATTAGAATCTTGGAAATAGGCAGGCTTGCCATCATAGATAACAGTATTTCCAATAGTTCCTGAAGCAGAGATTAAAATGGAACATTTTTTCGGAAAAGAGAAATCATTTTTTAGTTTATGATAAAGCTCTTTACTGATGTAAGCGTCAGCTTTTTTACCGAAAGTACCGATCTTGAAGAATGGGACGTCGCCACTTTTTTCTGTTTGATTTTTCAGTACTCGTTTGCACATTCTCACAGTGCCTACTTCGCCAAGCGGCATTAGCCTAATACCCCCCCCTAGACGGGCTTCAAGATTTTCAAAGCTCAAAAGCGAGTCGCGGTAGTACTCGTACTGCTTGCGACGAGCTTCTAGCTCCGCTTCTAGCTGCGTAAATGAATCCAAAATTCGGACAATCTCGTCCTGGACGGGGAGTGGTGGAACTGGAATTTCGATTTTCTCAAGAGCAGTAGGAGAAACTCTTCTAACTTTTGTTCCAGTAATAAATTTTTGCTTTGCTTTGTGAAATTGTGCTGAACCAAAAAAGTAAGATACGAATTGCGCGTTCAAAGATGAAGAAAAACTGCAGCAGTCGCCACTAAAGGCTAATTTTTCTTTTCCTAACCATGCTACTGCTTTGCAAAGATCTTCATCGTTCTCGCTTGTTGTTGCTATTAATACATCGCCTGGGGATGCGTGTTTTAGCTTCAACGAATCTGTCTCGGAAACGTAACTTGTTGTGTGCTTTATTGCGTAGCTATATTGCGTGTATATCTGACCATAATGAATCGCTGGTACGCCTGCATTAACAAGCTGTTTCTTTTGAAGTCCCGTGCCACGTTCGAAAACACCCACTTCGCCCATTGGGGAATGTTCAACACCATCCGGGCAAAGCTCCCGGATCAGCTCATCAATCCGGCTCATTTCACGCCCTCCAGTTCTGCCACGATCGCGTCGATGGCTTTACGCAACTTAGCTTGGCGGGTAACGATCTGCTCGATCTCTTTGTTTAGCTCGGTGATGTTGATGACCTCGCGGGTGTCTTCCGGCTCGACGTGGCTGGATACCGACATGTTGTAGTCGGCCTCGGCGATGTCCTCGATTGCCACCAGCTGGGCGAAATGAGTGAGGTTTTCGCGTTTAGCGTATGCGTCGATGATCTGGTTGCGGTGGGTTTCGGTTATCTGGTTCTTCGTGCCTGAGCGTTCGAAAAGCTGCGAGGCGTCGATGAACAGAACGTTCGAGTCCTTCTTTGACTTCTTTAACACCAGTACGCAGGTGCCGATGGTCGTGCCATAGAAAAGGTCGACGGGCAGCTGGATCACGGCGTCTACATAGTTGTTGTCTACCAGGTATTTGCGGATCTTCTTCTCGGCGCCGCCACGGTAAAGCACGCCGGGGAACTGAACGATGGCCGCCGTGCCGTCCTCGGCCAGCCACGACAGGATGTGCATGGTGAACGCCAGATCGGCCTTGCCCTTCGGCGCCAGCACGCCGGCAGGGGAGAAGCGCTCATCGTTAATCAGGGTGGGCGAATCGGAGCCAACCCAGCGCGTAGAATAGGGTGGATTCGACACGATCGCCTCAAACGGCTCGTAGTCCCAATGTGCCGGGTCGGTGAGCGTATCACCCAGGGCGATGTTGAATTTTGAGAAGTTGATGCCGTGCAAAAACATGTTGATGCGGCAAAGGTTATAGGTGGTCAGGTTGATCTCTTGGCCAAAGAAACCCTCGTCCACGTTCTCGCGGCCCAGCACCTTCGCGAACTTGAGAAGTAGCGACCCACTGCCGCAAGCAGGGTCATACACGCGGGAGACGCGCTTTTTGCCTAACACGGTAATGCGCGCGATCAGCTCCGAGACGTCCTGCGGGGTGAAGAACTCGCCACCCGACTTGCCTGCCGACGAGGCATACATGGTCATCAAATATTCGTAGGCGTCGCCGAACGTGTCGATGTCGGCGTCCTGGTAGTTGCCGAACTCTAAATCTCCAATAGCATCCAGCAGTTTGACTAGCTTGTCGTTGCGCTGCTCAATCGAGTTACCCAGGCGGGCGCTGTTGACATTGATGTCGTCGAATAGGCCCTTCATGTCGTTTTCGGACTCACTGCCGATAGCCGAAGCCTCAATGTTCGCAAACACCCTGGCCAAGGTCTCGTTCAGGTTGAGGTCGCGCGGGGCGCTGCGACGCACGTTCTCGAAAAGTTCTGACGGCAGAATAAAGAAGCCAAGGGTGTTGACCGCGTCGTTGCGAACTTGTTCGGCCATGTCGTCGGAAATCTGTGCGTAGTCGAAGCCGGCGTTGCCATATTCAGCCTCACCCTCGTTAACCCAGGTGGTGATGTGCTCCGAAATGAATCGGTAAAACAACATGCCCAGCACGTAGGCCTTGAAATCCCAACCATCGACGCTGCCACGTAAATCGTTAGCGACCCGCCAGATAGTGCGGTGAAGATTAGCGCGCTGCTGCGATGCTGCCATGAAACCCTCCAGGTGTAGGTACGCCAACTAAGTTTATCGGTGAATCTGATTTTCTAGCTCAGACCCAACCAGAATAAGCGTAAAGATCGTCACTGACATTTTTTGGTAGAGATATTGGCTTAGCAATTTTATAGCTGAATGCAGTGATAAAAAATCAACTATCCGGATTTTCCGGATAGTTATTTCGCGCTTTCATTCAAGCTCGTCACCTGCACATTGAACCATCGGAATTTTTTCAATAGTTCCCAGATCAGCACGCTTAAAACCCTATGCTGCAATTTTCGCGGCACCACCATTATTGGTGCGAAAGTTTAGGTCTCAAATTTTGGCAAGGGGAATGGCTGTTTGTGAAGGTCTTGTCAGCAAGACCTTGCCTTCAGCAAGTTCATTTATATATCTGGCGTCGATGCCCCATGCTAAGAGCAAGAATCACCAGGCGCTCATCAACAATCTCGCAAATCAATCGATAGCCGCCTATGCGATATCGCCACAGCCCTGAAAGATTTGCGGTAAGCGCCTTGCCGTGCTGGCGAGGATCCTGAGTTCTAACAAGATTCTTATCAATCCAGCCCTTGATCATGCGCTGGGTGTATTTATCAAGTTTTTTGAACTCACGCTCGAAACTACGAGCGGACTCGACGTTCCAGCTCACAACTCCAGCTCATCCCAAAATTCGCTGATCGGGCGGCTGACTTTCCCGTCCCGCTCATATTCGTCTCGTGCTTGCTCGGCGATGGCAAAGTCATACTCGTCCTCAATGCGTTCAAAAAGAGCTCGCTTAAAAGCCTCACCTAGCGAGAGTCGATGCAGTTTCGCGTAACTGGTGGCAAGTGATTTTTCCTCATCAGTTAGGCGGATCGAAAAAGCCATGGACAACACCTCCACATAAAAGTGTAGTACAAAGAACTACGTCTGGCTATCTGCTTTGCCTGATTAAAAACTTAAAGCTCGCTTCGATGGCTCTGAGGCTTCGGTTGCGGATACTTCCTAGATCGAAGTTTGACTTAGTAAAGCTAAGAACTGCTCTAATTTTTCGAGCAGGTCGCAATACTTTCCAGTTGGTAACCCTGCGCCACAATGCTTTACAGCGCCACCACTATCAGCGCGCAGACCTCAACGTCCGAGTCCTCTCTGTGATGGTCTATCTGGTAGCTCGGGGCGTCCGCAACCGACACTTCGAACGAGTTGCTAGAGCCGGTGAGCTACGAGCAACCTTCGTCGCTCAAATAGCTCTATAGCAGAGACTTGCCCCGCCCACCCAGCTTAGGAGCCTTGAAGTGGATGCCAATCTCCGGATCCACCAGCACCTCTTGACTAGCTGCTATGCCATCAACAGTTAGCTGTGCCTCCACCGGAGTCGAGCGCTTAATTAAACCAAGTGCGATCGGGCCTAGCTCCCAGTGCTGCTCGCTAGCGCCAACAAAACCAACCGGCTTCTCGCTGCCGTGCAGAAAAATTGGCGCGCCCAGTTCGGGCAACCGGTTTTCGCTACCATCAATTAACAGGCGAATCATGCGTCGCGGCGGGCGGCCAACATTGTGCACCCTCGCGACGGTTTCTTGGCCGGGGTAGCAGCCCTTGTCTAGCTTGGTAGCGTAAAGTCCCAGCTCGTTGGGGATGGTCTTATCATCGGTGTCGGCGCCGATGCGCGGCAGGCCGGCATCTATGCGTAGCGCCTCAAAAGCCCAGACGCCAGCATTAGGGAAGTAGGCATCAGGAAAAGCCAGCACGATGCGGCCGCCCTTGATGCCGTAATCGATTTCGGGGCCGAGCGCTTCTTCATCGTTGCCCACGAAGAAAGCATGACGTTTGCTTACTGAAATCTCGACCTTCGTCCAGAACTTCATGCGCTGAAGAAACTCAAGCAAGGAACCCGTCTGATCAGCCCAAACGAATGCTGTTTCGCCATCATCAACGACGTGTAGCCGGTGCAACACGTGGCCATTGCCGTCTAAAATCAGCGCACCAGCCTGTCTGCCTTCATCAAATGTGTCGGTAGAAAGCCCAGACAGCCAGCTACAACGCGCCAGCCCACTCAGCTCTAGGACGCAGCGGCCACCTAAGCCGTTACCGAGATCAACAACCCCGCGCCCGTCCAACAACTCGCGCTGTTCACGCAGTGGATCACCGAAATGCCAGGCCAGCCCTTTATCTGGGCCATGCTCAACCTCGATCATGCCCGCTGCAACCTAGCCCACATATAGGGCTGTAGCTTGTCGTCGGTAGTGGCACGGTCATACGTCCACAGCAGGTCACCCTCAACCTGGCCGTAAAGGCGCTGGCCGCCGGTAACCTCGGGCTTGGACGTGCTGGTGGATGCGACAAGATCGGTAGTCAGCTCGATCTTCGCGCCGTCAATTTTTCCGGCCCAAACCTCCGCGCGACCCTCTGGGGCAGCAAGCACAACCTCAAGATCCTTCTCGTTCGCTCGCCAAAAACCAGTCTCCATGGAAAGCGGTTTAACCGGATTACCGTCCTCATCAGTCTCGTAGGTCTGGGCAAGGTAGTGCAGATAGCCTGAACCGTTGTCGGCAAACTCAACCTGGATGCCATACTCAAACTCGCCCTGGCCGGGCCAATTGCCGTGACCATTGCCGCGCCAGGTGCCGATCATCCACGCCAGCGGCATTAGCGCCGGGTTTAGATCGCTTGGAATCGTGAACGCCATTCTTACTCCTACTTTTCGACCGAAGCCTTGCGAACAATTTGAACTACCACCGCCAAGGCGCCCGCGGCCGCGCATGACGCTGCGATTAGCCCAACGATGAATGAAGCCATGCAATAAACATTACCTGCCCGGGCCTAAGCTAAAAGTGTGAGAGTTGTTCTGCAGCGCGCCAAAAGCGCAAATGTAAGCATCGACGGCGAAATCGTCGGCAAAATCGATTCGCCAGGCCTGGTTCTGCTGGTTGGCGTCACCCACGACGACACCCCAGAACTGACCAGGCGCATGGCCGAGAAAATCTGGAAACTGCGCATCCTCGAAGGCGAAGTGTCTGCGTCTGACGTCGACGCGCCCGTCCTCGCGGTCAGCCAGTTCACCCTCTACGCAAACACCCGAAAGGGCAGGCGCCCGTCTTGGAACCAGGCAGCCCCCGGCGAAATCAGCGAGCCTCTTTTCAACCAGTTCGTTGAGGACCTGCGCGGGCTGGGCGCGCACGTCGAGACCGGAAAGTTCGGGGCAGAAATGCAGGTCTCCCTAGTCAACGACGGGCCCGTGACGATAATCCTCGATTCAGCGGATTGGGGAAGCGCAAAGTAGCGGAAACGGGCAACACCAATTATGCGTTCGGGAGTTTAGAATCCGGCGAAATGACGTAGCGTTAAGGGCGTGATCGTTATTGAGCATACGGGTTTTCTAGCCGGGGACTATCCCACAAAAATTTTGCAGATGGCGGGCCAGGTCAAGCAGGCCGACGGCGCCAGCCCGCTCAACGAGGCTGCCCAGTTGGCGATAACTTCCGACTGGTCTAGGGCCCGTCACCTTTTGGCACTCGATGACGAAGACCGCGCCCTAGTTGGTTACGCGCAGTTCGACCCGCGAGACGCCTCAGCGCAATTCTTCATCTCCCCAGAGCATCGCGGCAAGGGCCTGGGCACGCAGCTGCTCAATCAACTGATCGTTCGCTACTCTCCGGCAACCTGCTGGTCTTTCAGCACGCTCGAACCCGCCCGCAAGCTCGCGGAGCGTTTCGGTTTCGAGCAGACCCGTCAGCTGCTGCTCATGGGCCGCGAGCTAAACGAGGTGCCGGACTTCCAGGCGCCCGAAGGCTTCGCCATCGACACCTACAAGAACACCGACATCAACAGGTTGGTCAAGGTAAATGCCGAGGCCTTCAAGGACCACCCGGAACAGGGCGCGATGACGGAGACGGACTTCCGCAGCCGCTTCTCCGAGGACTGGTTCAAGCCGGAAAGCCTGCTCGTTGCGCGAGACGCCAGCGGTCAGCTGGTCGGTTTCCACTGGATCAAGATCGAGCCGGAAAGCCCGGAAGAGGCCGAGGTTTACGTCATCGGCGTCGCCCCTGAGCACGAAGGCAAGGGGCTCGGCAGGGCGCTTCTGCTGTCCGGCTTACGTCACATGATTTCTCGCGGAGCTAAAACAGCTAAATTATTTGTCGAGGCGGCCAACGACCGCGTCGTCACCCTCTATAGAAACTCGGGTTTCGACACTCTGAACGTTGACACCTCGTACTCAGCGTCCGAGAAACCAATACTTTTAAGCGACGATGCAAGAACGGAAGGCGAAAGCGTGAGCGACGATCCGCTGAATAAAGACCTGCCCGACAACCGCTACACCGACCGCGAATTGAGCTGGCTGGAGTTCAACAACCGTGTGCTCGATTTGGCTAAGGATGCCCCGCGCACACCGCTTCTGGAACGTGTCCAGTTCTGCGGTATCTTCAGCTCCAACCTGGACGAATTTTTCATGGTTCGCGTCGCCGGCCTGAAGCGCCGAATCGACGCGGGGGTTGCCGTCAAGTCCGCAGCTGGCATCACGCCGAGAGACTTGTACGACGCCATCCTTCGTCGCACGCACGAGCTGGTCTCCGAGCAGGCTCGAGTTTTCAACGAGGAGCTTCGCCCGCAGCTTGCCGAAGAAGGCATCCACATCATCGGCTGGGACGACCTGACCCTAGAGGAACAAGACGAGATGCAAACGGTATTTACCGAGCGGATCTTCCCGATCCTCACCCCGCTGGCCGTCGACCAGAGCCACCCGTTCCCGTACATTTCCGGCCTTTCGCTGAACCTCGGAATCCTGCTTCGCAACCCTGAAACCGGTAGCGAACAGTTCGCCCGAATCAAAGTGCCGGCCATCATCGACCGATTCATGCAGGTGACGCCAGGACGCTTCCTGCCACTCGAGGAGCTCATCAGCCACCACCTCAGTCTGATTTTCGGCGGCATGGAGATCATGCACTGCGTCACGTTCCGCGTCACTCGTAACGAGGACGTCGAGATGGAAGAAGACGACGCCGAGAACATCCTCACCGCGCTGGAGAAGGAGTTGCTGCGGCGCAAGGTTGGCCGTCCGCCGGTCAGGCTTGAGGTTGAAGACGACATCGACGAGAAAATGCTAGACATGCTGGTTCGAGCCCTCGACGTCTCAGAAAAAGAAGTCTTCAAGCTGCCTGCGCCCCTAGACATGACGGGCCTGGGCGATATACACGGCATCGACCGCGAAGACCTCAAATACCCCGGATTCTTGCCTAAGACGCACCCAGATCTGGCCGAAATCGAGACCAGCAACCCGGCCGATATCTTCACGCAGATCCGCAAGCACGACGTGCTGCTGCACCACCCGTACGACTCGTTCGCGACCTCCGTCGAGAGGCTGATCGAGCAGGCCGCAAGCGACCCGAAGGTGCTTGCGATCAAGCAGACGCTGTATCGCACCAGCGGAGATTCACCCATCATTGACGCCCTGATCGAAGCTGCGAAGGCCGGCAAACAGGTGCTCGCTGTGGTGGAGATTAAAGCCCGCTTCGATGAGCAGGCCAACATCGCCTGGGCGCGCAAGCTCGAGAAGTACGGCGTCCACGTCGTCTACGGCATGGTCGGCCTCAAGACACACTGCAAGCTGATGCTCATCGTTCGTGACGAAGGCAAGCACGGCCTGCGTCGCTACGCCCACATCGGCACCGGAAACTACAACTCCAAGACGGCCCGCCAGTATGAAGACATGGGTCTTCTGACCTGCAACCCGATCATCACCGACGACGTGGCTAGGCTGTTCAACCATCTGTCCGGCATGACGCAGGAGAACCACTACCGCAGGCTGATGGTGGCGCCCGAGGGCATCCGCACCGGGCTCATCGAACGCATTAACGGCGAAACCGCCAACGCATTGGCGGGCAAGCCCGCCCGCATCCGAATCAAGGTCAACTCGATCGTTGACGAGGCAATCACCGATGCGCTCTATCGAGCTTCGCAGGCGGGCGTCAAAGTGCAGATGTGGGTGCGCGGCATCTGTGCGGTTCGTCCAGGGGTGCCTGGCTTAAGCGAAAACATTCAGATCATCTCGGTGCTTGGCCGCTACCTGGAGCACTCGCGAATCTACTGGTTCGAGAATGGCGGTACGCCGATCGTGGGCATCGGTTCCGCTGACCTGATGCACCGCAACCTAGACCGCCGAGTCGAGGCGATCGTCGGTATCAGCAACCCGCGGCATATCGCCCAGATCGACGACATGCTTAACGTCGCCTTCGACGAGAACACCGTCCAGTGGCGCCTGCACGATCAGGACTACGAGGTGAATATCTACAAGGAAGACGGCACCCCCAAGCTGCACATCCAGGACTACCTGATTCAGCAGACCACAGCCCGCACGCGTCGCAAAAAGTAGATTCGGGTAAACAGGAATAACAGCAGAAGGGTGAAGAATATGGCCAAGACATCTAGGGCATCCGGTGCGGTTGTTTTGCGTGGGAAGGGCGACGACTGCGAGGTGTTAGTCGTGCACCGCCCTCGCTACGACGATTGGAGCCTACCCAAAGGGCACGTCGATGAGGCTGAGCCCGACGCTGTTACCGCCGTCCGCGAGGTGAAAGAGGAGACCGGATACGACATTCGGCTGCTCTCGCAGCTTCGCGCTATCCACTACCAGGTGAAGAAGCGCTCGAAGGTGGTCACCTGGTGGCTGGGAGAGCTGGTCAGCGACGAGCAAGACCCCAACCACGACGACGAAACCGATTTAATCGAGTGGTGGCCGATCGGCAAGGCCATCCGCAAAATGACCTACGATGACGACGTCAAAGTGCTGGTCGAGGGTGTGCGCTCGCCGAGGATGATTCCGTTCCTGATCATTCGTCACGCCAAGGCGCTTGGACGCAAGAACTGGGACGGCAAGGACAAGCTGCGTCCTCTGAACAAGCGCGGCGATAAGCAGGCCACCGCGCTTGCGCAACTGCTTAAGGCATTCGGGATAACGACGCTAGCTAGCTCCAGCGCCGAACGCTGCATGGCCACGCTTCGTCCCTACTCACAGTCGAGCGGCATAGAGATCAAGGCATACGACGAGCTCACCGAGCCTGCCTTCGAGAAAGACCCGCGAGGCGCCGAGTGGGCGATGAGCCAGATCCGCGGCCAAGCCATCGACAGCCGTCAGCCCACCGCCATCTGCGGCCACCGACCCGTGCTGCCAACCATGATCGAGTTCCTGGAAATCGAATTCGACCACACCCTCGAGCCTGCTGAACTGCTCTACGTGAACATCGATGAGCAGGGTGAAGCAACTAACCCGAACTACCTACCGCCAGAGGTTTAAGCCTCCGCGAAACGCAAACGTTATCAAAAAGCCTAAAAAATAGTGTTCTGTTAACCTTCCGTTAACCTTGCGTGGGGTTTTTGGTTACAAGCAGTCATTACCTTTTGAGTTGTTGGGCAAATGCCTACCACTGTAGAAATCTGCAGAATGAAGACTTGAACCGAAAGTCCTGGAGGACTCGTGAAGACTTTGCGTACTGGTGCGGCTGTAGTAGCCGCTTTGGCTTTCTCTCTGACCCTCTCCGCTTGTGGCGGCTCCAACGGCACCACCACCGATACTTTAAGCGCTGCCTCGAGCCTGTCGGGCAACCTGCATGGCCAGGGCGCCAGCTCGATGGGCGCAGCCCAGGAAACCTGGATTGCTGACTTCCAGACCGACAACCCTGGTGTTACCGTCAACTACGCACCTGAAGGCTCCAGCGCTGGTATCAAAGCAATGACCGAGGGTAGCGCCGACTTCGGTGGTTCCGACGCATACATGGATGACGAGGAGATGGCTCAGAAGCACCCGAACTGTGGTGAGGGTGGCGTCATCAACCTCCCGGTTTACATTTCTCCGATCGCCATCGCCTATAACTTGGACGGCGTTGACGAGTTGAACCTGACCGCTGAAGTAATTGCCAAGATTTTCACCGGCCAGATCACCAAGTGGAACGACCCGGCCATCGCTGAGCTCAACTCCAAAGCCACCCTTCCCGACCTGGCCATCACCCCGGTACACCGTGGCGACGGTTCTGGCACCACCCAGAACTTCACCGACACCCTTTCCAAGGTTGCTCCGGACGTCTGGACCTACAAGCCCTCGAAGGAATGGCCGGCTGAGCTGACCAACGGCGAGGCGGCCCAGAAGACCAACGGGGTCGCTTCCGCGCTGAGCAGCGGTAAGGGCTACATCGGCTACATCGACGCCTCCGGCGTTACCTCCGAGCTGAAGACCGTTAACTACGCCCCTAAGTCTGGCGACGACTTCGTTGGACCGACCGCCGAGGCTGCCGCCCAGGTCGTAGACAACTCCAAGAAGGTCGAAGGCCGCGCCGAGAACGACTACTCGATCGATCTGGACCGCACTGCTGCAGGTTACCCGTTCGTTCTGATTGCCTATGCGATGGCTTGCCAGAACTACACCGACGCCGCCACTGGCGAACTGGTTAACGCCTACCTTAGCTACGTAGTCTCCGAGGACGGCCAGCAGGCCGCAGCCGATGAGGTTGCCTCCGCGCCGCTGTCGGGCGACCTCGCGACCAACGTCCGCAAGGCCGCTGCAAGCATCAAGTAAACATCTGCACAATGCCGTGCCCGACTCCTCAAAATGAGGGTCGGGCTCGGTTTGTGTCAAAGGTGGCTCACGCCACACCCGAATTACTTCTAAACAAAGAAAGCGAATAGAACACATGTCTGCTCCAGTTCGTGAGATGGAGCAGTCTTCACCTGAAGACTCGCTTATCAGCAATCGCGGCCACGCCGGCGATGCCATCTTCAAAGGCATTTCCGTTGGCTCCGGTTTGCTAATTCTGGTTATTTTGGCGGCTGTTGCCTTCTTCCTACTTTCGGAAGCCATGCCGGCATTCACCACTCCCGCAGAAGACCTGCCTAGCGGCAACACTTTGCTGTACGTGGTGCCATACCTGTTCGGCACGGTTTGGTCGTCGTTCATGGCGCTGCTGATCGCAGTTCCGGTTGCCGTCGGCATCGCACTGTACATTTCCCACTACGCACCGAAGAGGCTTTCGACCCCGATCGCCTTCATCATCGACCTACTGGCCGCTGTGCCGTCGGTCGTCTTCGGCCTGTGGGGCATTATGACGCTGGCGCCGATGATGGTGCCCGTCTACACCTGGCTAAACAAACACCTCGGCTTCATTCCGCTGTTCTCCGGAACTGTGGCGACTAGCGGTCGCTCCATGCTGACCGCGGCTCTGGTTCTGGCCATCATGATTTTGCCGATCATCACCTCGCTTTCCCGCGAGGTTTTCCTGCGTACGCCGAAGCTTCAGGAAGAAGCATCCCTGGCGCTGGGTGCAACCCGCTGGGAAATGATCAATCAGGTGGTTTTCCCATTCGGACGTTCCGGCATCGTCTCGGCGTCGATGCTCGGCCTGGGCCGCGCGCTCGGTGAGACCATGGCTGTCGCCATGGTCCTCTCGCCGGCGAACGTCATTAACTTCCAGTTGCTGACAAGCCAGAACCCGAACACCATCGCCGCAAACATTGCTAACACGTTCCCCGAGGCCGGCCAGCTGACCGTATCTCAGCTGCTAGCTACCGGCCTGGTGCTGTTCGTGCTGACGTTCGTCGTCAACATGGCCGGCCGGGCTATCACAGGAAAGAAGTCTTCGTTCGGCGTGGCGAAGCGCGCTGGCAAGGAGGACGAAGAATGAGCACCAATCTTAGAGAACGCCCTGTAGCCCCCGAGGTTGATCAAAGCCTGACCGGTGGGCAGCTAAATAAATGGATCCCGCTGGCGACGCTCGTCGTCTGCGTAGTGGTCATGACCGCGCTGATGGCTATGTTCAACCCAGACGCAAAAATGTTCGGGCTGTTGGTTGGTGGAATCATCTCCGGTGGCCTGGTGGCGCTGGTCGTGATCTTCGCGCTTAGCTGGTCGGTCGAAGGCCGCCGGCGTGCGATGAACCGTACTATGGCGTTCGTCATCTTCGGTGCGTTCCTGCTGGCATGTCTGCCACTGTTCTCGATTCTTTACACGACCATCACCAATGGCTTGCACCGCTTCGACATCGAGTTCTTTACCGAGACGATGCGTAACGTTAAGCCGACCGCTGACCACGGCGGTGCGCTGCACGCCATCACTGGCACCTTGATCGTCACCGGCCTGGCCACCATCATCTCCGTTCCGATCGGCCTGTTCACCGCTATCTACCTCGTCGAATATGGAAAGGGCACGCTGAAGCGTGCGATCACCTTCTTGGTTGACGTCATGACCGGTATTCCGTCGATCGTCGCAGGCCTGTTCGCCTACTCACTGCTCAGCCTGGTGCTCGGCCCGTCGAAGTCCGGCCTGGCCGGCGCCGTCGCACTTTGCGTGCTGATGATTCCATACATCGTGCGTAACTGCGAAGAGATCATCCGTCTGGTTCCCGACAAGCTGCGCGAGGCCTCCTACGCGCTCGGCGTAACCAAGTGGCGCACCATCGTAAAAATCGTGCTGCCGACGTCGATCTCCGGTATCGTCTCCGCGGTCATCATCGCTATCGCCCGAATCATCGGTGAGACCGCTCCGCTGCTAATCACCATGGGCTACACGGCGAGCATGAACACCAACCCGATCCCGACGCCTAACCAGCCGATCAACAACATGACCGCTCTTCCGGTTATGGTTTACTACCAGTACATGCAGGCCCCCGGACGCAATCCCGACGCGTCGTATGCGCGCTCATGGGCCGGCGCTCTGGTGCTGGTGCTTATCGTAATGCTGCTAAACATCGTCGGACGCTGGGTGGCAAAGAAGTTCGCGCCCAAGATCAACCGCTGACCCCAACGACATTAAATAAAGAGAAGGACCAATCAATATGGCTAAGCGCATGGAACTCAAGGACTTGAACGTCTATTACGGCGACTTCAAGGCCGTCGAAGGGGTCAACATGGTGATCGAGCCCAACGCCGTCACCGCGTTCATTGGCCCGTCCGGCTGTGGCAAGTCGACCGTTCTCCGCTGCCTCGACCGCATGCTCGAGCTGACCCCGGGCGCCCGCACCGAGGGCCAGGTCATGCTCGACGACCAGGACATCTACGCATCCAACGTAGACCCAGTTCGGGTTCGTCAGCAGATCGGCATGGTTTTCCAGCAGCCGAACCCGTTCCCGACCATGAGCATTCGCGACAACGTTCTGGCCGGAATCAAGCTGAACAACCGCAGGATGCCCAAGAGCGAGCAGGACGACCTAGTCGAGCGTTCGCTGCGCGGCTCGAACCTGTGGGAAGAGGTCAAGGACCGCCTGGATCTGCCCGGTAACGGCCTTTCCGGCGGTCAACAGCAGAGGCTCTGCATCGCCCGCGCGATCGCGATCCAGCCGCAGGTGCTGCTGATGGACGAGCCTTGCTCGGCTCTCGACCCGATCTCCACCCTGGCAATCGAGGACCTGATTCACGAGCTGAAGGAGAACTACACTGTTGTCATCGTGACGCACAACATGCAGCAGGCATCGCGCGTTTCCGACAAGACCGGCTTCTTCAACATTGAGGGCACCGGCAAGCCGGGCCACCTGGTTGAATTCGATCAGACCGAGAAGATCTTCACCAACCCGTCCCAGCCGGAAACCGAGCGCTACATCACCGGCCAGTTCGGCTAATCAAAACAAACCACTAAAGAGGGCAGAAGCCAAGCGGCTCCTGCCCTCTTTGTCATGCAACATTCGCCAATTAACGGGCTGTTTAAGTTTTTAGCAACGAATAAGATTGAAAATTAGTTCAACTAAATAAGTGAGTCTCTGGGAGGCTTGAGAAAGGAACGAGATGGCCACACTCGATATTGCTAAGGCACTGGATTCCATCAAGGACTGGCAGGAGGAGTCTTACGTCCACCTGCATAAGAACCCAGAGCTTTCGATGCAGGAATCTGAAACCTGCGAGTTCATCGAAAGAGAACTCGAAAAATTTGGTTACAAAGTTCAACGAATCGGTGGGGGAGTAGTCGGCGTCTTGGAAAACGGGGAGGGAGCCACCGTTCTTTTCCGCGCGGATATCGACGGCCTACCCGTCAAGGAAAACACTGGGCTTGATTATGCCTCCACCATCACCCGCACCGATGAAAACGGTAACGAGGTGCCGGCGATGCACGCCTGCGGCCACGACTTCCACATCATGGCCAATCTGGGCGCTGCCCGGGTGCTTTCAGATAACACCGACTCTTGGAGTGGCACCCACATCGCGTTGTTCCAGCCGGGCGAAGAGACCGCTGCGGGAGCCAAGTCGATGGTCGACGACGGGCTGGTGGACAAGCTACCCAAGCCAGACGTGGCCTTCGGCCAGCACGTCCTTGCTGGCCCGATGCGCGCCGGGCAGGTTGGCACCCACGCAGGCCCGATTCTTTCGACGGGCGCATCCATCAAGGTGACGCTGCACGGCAAGGGCTCGCACGGTTCGATGCCGCACATGGGCGTCGACCCGGTGGTGCTCGCCTCGTCTATCGTGCTGCGCCTGCAGACGGTGGTTTCGCGCGAGATCAACCCGTTTGACATGGCAGTGCTGACGGTCGGTTCGATTCAGGCGGGCTCCAAATCCAACATCATCCCCGACACGGCGACCCTGCTGATCAACATCCGTGCCTACGACATGGACGTGCGCGAACAGCTGCTCGAGGGCATCAAGCGCGTCGTAAACAGCGAGTGCGAGGCGTCGAACTGTCCGCAGGCCCCGGAGTTCGAGGTGTACGACTCCTACCCGCTGACCGACAACTCCGCGGAGATCACCGAGAAGGTGACGAAGGCTTTCGTCGAGCATTTCGGCGAAGAACGCGTCATGGACTGCGGCGAGGTTTCCGCATCAGAAGATTTCAGCTTCATTCCGGACGCATTCGGAATCGAATACTGCTACTGGGGCTTCGGCGGCTTCGAAGAGGGCGCCCAGACATATCCCAATCACAACCCCGCGTTCGGGCCGGTAATGGAGCCGACCCTGCGCACCGGCACCGAGGCGGCGATCGTCGCCTGCATGGCTTGGCTGAAGGGCTAACAAGAAGGGCTAACAAAATGACAACTACCACACCAAAAACCGAATATCAGGGCACAGAGAAGTTGCTCTGGGGCATCGTCCTCGCGGTGGTGACGTTCTGGCTATTTGCCGGAACCGCGGCAACCGTCGCGCCCAATATCATGCAGGACATCGGCAGCGACAACATCGACCCTGCAGGAATGAACTTGGCCGTATCCATCACCGGCCTGTTCTCGGGCCTGTTCATGGTGCTGCTTGGTGGCTTTGCCGACCGCTTCGGGCGCGTGAAGATCACGCTGTTCGGCATTATCCTTAACGCCACTGGTTCGCTGCTGATCGTGTTTGCGACCGGCGCTGCCGCTTTGCCTTTGCTGCTCGTCGGCCGAGCAATTCAGGGTCTGGGTGCTGGCGCGATCATGCCGGCCTCGATGGCTTTGGTTAAGGCATACTGGGATGGCCCCGCTCGCCAGCGCGCCGTCTCGATGTGGTCGATTGGTTCGTGGGGTGGCTCCGGCCTGGCCGCGATCTTCGGCGGCACTGTCGTGCAGTTCGTCGGCTGGAGGGGCATCTTCATCGCCTCGATCATCATCTCGGTGATCGCTTTCTTGATGATTGTGGGAACTCCGGAAAATAAGGTGGTATCCGAGGGTCAGAACCACAAGTTCGACATCTTCGGCCTCATCTTGTTCATCATCGGAACGCTTGGCCTGATGATCGTTCTGCTGTACGGCTCCAAGCTCGGCTGGACCAGCTTCACTGCGCTCGGCTTGGCATCTATAGCTATCGTCGCTTACGCGCTGTTCATCTACTGGGAGCAGAAGCAGTCCAATCCCTTCATCGATTTCGCGCTGTTCAAAAACACCACGTTCACAGGTGCGACGATCTCGAACTTCCTGGTTAACGGCACCATCGGCATGTTGATCATCAGCCAGCAGGTGATTCAGCTTGCCGGCCACAAGGCCGACGGCTCGCTGTACACGGCGTTCGACGCAGGCCTGCTTTCGCTCGGCTACGGCGTGTGCATCATCGCGTTCATCCGAATCGGCGAGAAGCTGCTGCAGCGCTTCGGGCCGCGCAAGCCCATGATCTGGGGCTGCATGATCACCATCCTCGCCTGCGTGCTGCTGATGATGACCCACCTGCTGATCGGCCAGTACGTAATCCTCGCCATCATCGCCTACTGCTTGTTCGGCTTGGGCCTGGCGTTCTACGCGACGCCGTCAACCGACGCTGCGCTGGCAAACCTGCCCGCTGCTCAAGCCGGCTCGGGCTCTGGCATCTACAAGATGGCGTCGTCTCTGGGCGGTGCAATCGGCACAGCGATCTCCCTGGCCGTCTTCTACGGCCTGCAGGGTTCTAAGGTGCCCGACGTGCTCGCCATGGCCGGCCGCAGCGACAACGCGTCCCTGCGACTAGCCGCCATGGTGGCACTCGGCGTTTCACTGGTATTCCTGCTGGCCGCGATCGTCTCGATCACCACCACCGTCCCCAAGGGTGGCGGCTCGGCCAACGGCCATGAAGAAAGCCCGGACCCAGAACCCCAGGCAACCCCCGATGACGAGCGTCGCGAGATTCTGAACCGCCTCGCGAGCCTGTCAATCGAGGAACTGAGGAAGCTAGACCAGGCCTAAAACCGCGCAAAAACTATCGGGTGCATGAGCGACTTTGCTCAGCTCATGCACCCGATAGTTTATTTTTAGACGCTTTCGATGGCCTCTAGGGTTGCTAGGACGGCCTCAGCGGCCTCACGTCCCTTGTCTTCTGCGGAGCCAGGAAGCCCGGAGCGGTCGATGGCCTCCTGCTCGGTGTTGCAGGTAAGCACGCCAAAACCGATGGGCTTTCCGGTGTTCACCATCACCTGAATCAGGCCCTGGGTTGCGCCCTCGCACACGTAGTCGAAGTGCGGGGTGCCGCCGCGCACGACGACGCCCAGCGCGATCATGGCGTCGAACTTGTCGGCCAGCCGGGCGCAGGCGACGGGCAACTCGAACGTTCCGGGTACCCTAACAACGGTTACCTCTGCGCCGGCTTCCTCGAGAGTCTGCGAGGCGCGCTCGGTCAGCGCGTCAGTGACCTTCCCGTACCACTGGGCTGCGATCACAGCCACCTTGCGGCCCTTACTGTTGACGGAGATTTCGGGGAGTCCTTCCTTGGACATTTATGCCTCCTTAGGCAGTAGATGCTCGGGCAACTTATGGCCCATCCGGTCTCGTTTGGTTGATAGATACCTAGCGTTTTCTTCGGTGATCCCGGTGACGATCGGGCGGACCTTTGAGACCGCGATGCCGAGCTTCTCAAGCTCTTGCGACTTCTCCGGGTTGTTGGTCAGAAGCTGTACTTTGTCCACACCGAGATCCTGCAGAATCGCGACTGCCGCGCCGTATTCGCGGGCGTCGATAGGCATGCCCAGAAGCGTCTGAGCGTCGACGGTGTCTGCGCCATTGTCTTGCAGGCTGTACGCCTCAAGCTTGGCCATCAGTCCGACGCCGCGTCCCTCGTGACCACGCAGGTAGACGAGCACGCCGCCCTCCTTGCCGATGATCTCCTGCGAGAGTTCCAGCTGCTCGCCGCAGTCGCAGCGCATTGAGCCGAGCGCGTCGCCGGTCAGGCATTCGGAATGGACGCGAACCACCGGGTTATCGCCTAACTCGCCGCTGATCAGAGCGACGTGGCTGGCCCCGGTTCGCAGGTCTCGGTAGCCGAGCAGCTTGAACTTGCCGAAATGGGTGGGCAGCACCGTTTTTGCGACCAGCTCGACGCGGTCGTAGCGCTCTCGCCATTTCTCCAGCTCGTCGATCGTGACGACTGCCAGGTCGTTGTCTTCCCCGAGCGCCAGGACGTCCGGGGTGCGCATCATGCGGCCGTCGTCGTGGACTAGCTCGCCGATGGCGCCGACGGGTGGCAGCCCGGCCAGGCGGCAGAAGTCGACGGTTGCCTCGGTGTGGCCGCGGCGGGTGAAAACGCCGCCCTCGCGGGCGCGAAGCGGCAGGATGTGGCCGGGACGAATGATGGCTTGCGGGGTTGCGTTGGGATCAGCCAGCGCGCGCAGGGTGGTTGCGCGGTCTGCCGCGCTGATGCCCGTCGTCACGCCCTCGGCCGCATCGCAAGAGAAGGTGTAGGCGGTCAGCTTCGGGTCCTGGCTGTTCTCAACCATCAGCGGCAGGCCAAGCTTTTCCGCCAGCGATTCGGGCATCGGCGCACACAAGTAACCGGAGGTGTGGCGAACCATCCAAGCAACCCACTTAGGGTCGGCGTTGAAGGCAGGGAGTACGGCGTCGCCCTCGTTTTCGCGGTCTTGATCGTCTAGCACCAAAATGGGGCGGCCGGCCCTAAGCTGCTCGAACGCGGACTCGATGGTGGCGAAACCGTTCACTTTCTTGATTGCGGGGTGCATTTACTTGCCTTCGTTCATTCGTTCTAGATAGGTGACGATGTATTTGCCGATCATGTCCGCCTCGAGGTTTACTTTGGTGCCGACGGGGCTGGAGCCCAGAATCGTGTCGGAAAGAGTTGCAGGGATCAGCGAGATCGTGAAGGAGCTTTCCAAAACGTCGACGACGGTCAGCGAAACACCCATGACCGTCACCGAACCCTTCGGGACGAGGTAGCGCAGGAAGTCGGCGTCGGCACCGATCTCGAAGAGTTCCCAGTCCTCGCCGGGGGAACGCTTGACGATTTCACCCAGCGCTTCGACGTGGCCGGCGACGATGTGGCCGCCCAGACGCGCGTTCGCGGCCATCGCGCGTTCCAGGTTCACCTTGTCGCCGGTCTGCAGGTCGCCGAGCATGGTCATCCGAAGGGTTTCGGCCATGACGTCCGCAGTGAATACGTCACCGTCCAGATCGACGGCGGTCAGGCAGACGCCGTCAACCGCGATCGAGCAGCCAAGAGTGGCGTCAGAGGTGGCGATCGGGCCGCGAACGCTAAGACGCATCGACTCTGCGCCCTTATTTACGGCGACGACCTCGCCGATCTCTTCTACGATTCCTGTGAACATGGTTTCCTATCTGTTGGTTTCAAGATGATTAGACAATCGTCGTCGAGCTGTTCAACGTGAGTGATGTGAAGCCTTTTGATGTCGGCCATCGTGGAGATCCCGAGGTCCCCGATCAGCGGCTTGCCCGCGCCCAGCAGCGATCCGGACAAATAGCAGACGACCTCGTCAACCAGGCCCTCACGCACGAAGGACGCGGCAAGGTTAGCGCCGCCCTCCAGCCACAGGTGATGGACGCCGCTGGCGCTCAACTTTGCAAGGCCGGCACGGATGCCTTGAGTGGCGAATAGGGTGGGTGCTTCGTCGGAATAAACGTTGAAGTTTTTCGGTATTTCGCGGGCGCCAAACACCACCCGAATCGGCTGGCGTTTCGCGAGGCTACCGTCTGGGTGACGGGTGGTTAGACGCGGGTTGTCTGCTAGCACCGTGCCGGTGCCAACCGCGATCGCTCCGGCGCTTGCCCTGCGCTCGTGAACATCGGCGCGAGCGGATTCGCCCGTAATCCACTGCGAGGTGCCGTCGGTGGCAGCCGTCCTGCCGTCAAGCGTGGCGGCCACCTTCCAGGTGACAAACGGCCTGCCCTCAAGATAAGAGAAAGTCCAGTATCTGTTCAGCCTGGTTGCTTCTTCAGCCAGCAGGCCGCCTTGAACATCCACTCCGGCGCCCCGCAAAGTCTCGGCGCCGCCGGTGGCGTCCGGGTTGGGGTCCGGTTGGGCGAAGCGGACACGCTTAACTCCGGCCTTGATTAACGCCTGCGCACAAGGGCCGGTGCGTCCGGTGTGGTTACATGGCTCGAGGCTGACGTAAGCGGTAGCGCCGGAAGCGTCGCCGGCGTCCTTGAGCGCGGCTACCTCTGCGTGGTCGGTTCCGGCACCCTTGTGCCAACCTTCGCCAAGTACTTTTCCGTCACGAACCAAGACGCAACCAACGCGCGGGTTGGGGTCTGCCTGGGGGCTGCGGGCGGCGAGCTCTATGGCGCGGCGAATGAAGAGTTGATCTGCAGACGAATTCTGCTTCGACATCTAAAGCCCCTTTCTGCCAATAGGCTCGGGGCCTCGCGAGAAAAAACCTCGCAAAGATTTTGTGCGCCTCCCATCCGGACTTTAACCGTCGGTTCCGGATTTCCACCGGATCGGCCTGCTGGTGCAGGTTCGCGGACTATCACCGCCGGTTCAGATTTTCACTGACCCCGGGCAATCTTCATTGAACCACGTAAGTGTTGCGTATTCAACGCGGCAAAGCTAACGAATGTTTACTAGACGTGTACAAAAGAGCAACACGATGCAACAAGAGGTGGGTTAAGCCGTTTTTGCAGATTTGGAAAACCAAAACATCTAGTGTTTGCGGACTAATCTCACAAAATGAACATTGTGGTTTAAATTTTGGGAAATGCTTAACATTTTCTTCATGTCTAATAACAACCTCGGGGTTCTGGAAAAGAACCGGTCCGGACAGAGCAAAACCAGCAAGCTGACCCAGGAAGACCGCTCGGCGACCATCGCCGTCACCCTTTTCCCGGTGTTGATTATTGCTGCGGCGCTATTTGGATTCTTCGTGCCCGACGTCGCGAAGAGCATCGTGCCCGCAGTCAACCCGCTGCTGATTGTCATTATGTTCTGCATGGGTCTGACGCTGAGGCTCGAAGACTTCAAACTCGTTTTCACCCGCCCTCTTCCGGTGCTGGTTGGCATCGTTGCGCAGTACGTCATCATGCCGCTGGTTGGTTGGGGCGTTTCCAGCCTGCTTGGCTTGCCCCCAGAAATCGCCGCCGGCGTCATCCTGGTTGGCTGCGCGCCCGGTGGCACGGCGTCCAATGTCGTCGCTTATCTGGCTAAGGCCGACACCGCGCTTTCAGTGACGATGACCTCCATCTCGACGCTGTTAGCCCCGATCTTCACCCCGATCCTGACGCTGCTGCTGGCCGGACAGTACATGCCGGTTGACGCGAAGTCGATGGCGTTGTCGATCGTCCAGATCGTTCTGATCCCGGTTGTCGGTGGTCTGGTCGTCCGCACGCTGCTGCCGAAGGTAGTCACCCCGGTGCTGCCCGCAATGCCGTGGCTATCCGTTGTGGCGATCTCCCTGGTTGCGACGGCTGTCGTCGGTAACTCCGCAGATCAGCTGGTCAAGGCTGGCTGGATCATTTTCCTAGCCGTCATCTTGCACAACTGCCTCGGCTACCTGCTGGGCTACGGCCTGGGCAAGGTCACCAAGCGCGGCGAGCGCGCTAGCCGAACGATTTCCATCGAGGTCGGTATGCAGAACTCGGCTCTCGCTGCGGGTTTGGCCGTCCAGTACTTTAGCCCTGCGGCAGCTCTGCCGGCCGCCGTGTTTTCGGTCTGGCACAACCTTTCCGGCGCACTGCTCGCGATGTTCTACCGTCGCAGCGCCACCAAATACCTGGAAAACACTGAAAACTAATTAACTAAATAAGAAAGCCCTCGGTGACGAGGGCTTTCTTATTTAGTAGAAAATTTTCTTGCGCGATCATCCTGCGAGCGGGCCGCATTCTGTGCGCGGGCCCTGGTAGTCACCAGATCGCAGAAGTATAGAACCACCTTCGCGAGCGATCTGCGTGTATCCGTTGGCGAGCGCCTTGTTGTATTCGCCTTGGGCGGTGATCGACTCGTCGACGGGGTGGGGTAGCTCGTCTGCGTGCAGGACGATGAAGTCCGGTTTTGGGGCCTCTACCCCCGGCACGGTGACCCGCGTCCTGTCGGTCAGGTGCGGCACGAATCTTTCGGAGGCGGTGACGCAAACATTGTCCGGGATCTGGGAGATGATCTTTTTCTTGTTGGCCACTTGCTCGCGCAGCTGCGGCGACCTGTCAAACATGGTGCCGAGCGGGAACATGTCGTTGTTGATTCCCGTGCTCAAGACGGCCTGAGCGAGAAGAATCGCTGAGGCCAGCCAGGTCGAGACCTTACGAATTCGATCTTTGGCGATCAACTTGGCTAAAACCGGGATCGCGGCCATCGTGATGATCGTCCAAACCGGCGCGTTGTAGTGGTATTCGGTGGTCCACAGCGACTCGCGGTCGGCTAGGAAGCGCTGCAAAACAATTGGCAGAGCAACCAAGCTGAACTTAGAAAACAGTGGCAAAAACCCGAGTGGTATGAGCAGGGCGAGCAGCGTCCTGGTCTTGTCGAACGGCAGGAAGAGCGCTTTGAGGATGGTGACCGGCCCCTCCTCTAAGACGCTGTATTGCCAATAGCCAAAGCCGTCACCGAACGCCGGGACGATGACCATCGTAACCAAAAAGAACGCGACGAAACCGATTGCCGCAAGCGCGATTCCCTGCTTCCGCGGCTTGCGCAAAGCCCGGATGAACCCGAGCATGAAAACACACGCGCCCATGTCCTCGCGCACCAAAAGCAACAGCAGGCAGGAGGCGAAAAGCTGCCTGTCTCGCGGATGCTCTTCATCTAAAGAAAGCGCCGCCCATGCCAGCAGCGGCAGTGCGAAGGCGATCTCGTGAAACTCGAAATCCGCCATCGCCTGCAGCGGCCAACCGAAGGCGTAAATCGCGGTGACCAGCGCAGCCAGCATGCCGGGCAGCTTGCGCCTGGCAAAAACCCAAACCAGCCAGATCGATGCAGCCATCAGCACCGACTGCACGATTAGCAGCACGCGTGGATCGTCCCAGATCCAATAGAGCGGAGTAATGAGAATCAAGATCGGGTGGAAGTGATCTCCGAGTAGGTTAAAATCGATGCCCTTCAGCGGCGAGTACGGCGGCATGAAGTGGGCGTAATGGCGGATTGCCTGGTCGAAGATCCCGACGTCATAGCCTGCGGTCTTGAAGTCGACGTGGCGGATGACTGAAAGCCAACAATAGGCGCTAAACGCGAGGAGGGTAATTATCGCCCCGCTCCACCGCCACAGATTGTTCTTCAAGGACGAAGTTTGCATCCCTCAATATTAGGGCCAATGAATGACAGCGAAATAAAGCAAAGAGTTCGCCCGTGCAACACCCAAGTTCTTCCGGCATGTTTAGCCGGTGGCTAAAGTAGAAGGCAAAAGCTACTTGGAGGCAAGATGAGCGAACCGACCAATACACCGCTGACTCCGCCCGCACCGAGCACGGAGTTGAATCTTTCCGTGCCCGAGCCCCCGCAGCCGGTGGTGGCCGAGCAGGCAAGCTCGATAGCGCTGCCCGTCGACGAGGCGAAGAAGCCGGAGCTGGATCGTAAGGTGGATTCTTTCGTTGATTCCTTGCTTAGCGAACAGATCGGCAGTCCCAACTTCGCGGCTAAGGCCGACGTGGTTCGGGCCATGGGCGACGCAGATATTCGTCGCGCTGCCGAGGCCTCCAACAGGTTGCTGGAAACGCCAATCCAGGAGGTCAATTCCGGTGGCATCAGCGAAGTCAGCCAAGTCGGTCAGAGCCTGGTTGAACTGCGTCGCGTTGTTGAGGAGCTGGATCCGTCTGCCGTCTCCAAGCCCAAGCGCAAGATCCTTGGCATCTTCCCGGTCGGTCAGAAGGTGGAGGACTACTTTCGCAAATACCAGTCCAGCCAGCAGCATCTGAACGCCATCCTGCACTCGCTTCGTTCCGGCCAGGACGAGCTGACCCGCGACAACACCAGCCTGAACATGGAGAAGGTGCAGCTGTGGGAAACGATGGAGCGTCTCAACCAGTACATCTACATGGCCGGGCAGCTGGACGAGCAGTTGAGCGCAAAGATCGAGGAGCTGAAATACTCTGACCCGGCTAAGGCCGACACGCTGAGCAAGGATGTCTTGTTCTACGTGCGACAGAAGCATCAAGATTTGATGACGCAGCTTGCCGTGTCCACCCAGGGTTACCTCTCTATGGACATCATCATTAAGAACAACATCGAATTGATCAAGGGCGTGGATAGGGCGTCGACCACCACGGTATCCGCACTTCGAACTGCTGTCCTCGTTTCGCAAGCGTTGGGCAACCAGAAGCTCGTGCTTGACCAGATCACCGCGCTCAACCAGACCACCAGCTCCATGATCGAATCCACCAGCGAGATGCTGAAAAACAACTCCGTTGGCATTCAGCAGCAGGCGGCCAGTTCGTCGATCGGCATGGAGAGCCTGCAGAAGGCTTTCGAGAACGTCTACGAGACGATGGACTCCATCGACAACTTCAAAGTGGAGGCCCTCAAGACAATGGAGCAGACCATCGGTACGCTCGAGAGCGAGGTGTCCAAGTCGCGGTTGTACCTGGATCGGGCAATACGCTCGGAGAACAACCGCGTCATCACCAACCCGCTCGACGTCCCCGAGCTCGACAGGTAGGCAGGCGAGGAAGGAATATAAATGGGTCTGTTTGATTGGCTGAAGCCCAAACCACAGGCGGAGCCTGAGCCCGAAATGCCCGCTCCGCCCTCGAACGTAGACATTGAGCGCGCGCTTCGTAAGGCCGAGGATATGGTGGAGAATAACCAGGTTTCGACGCCGGTGCTCGCCAGGGTGCTGCGGGTCACGCACCTGGTTAGGGGCATCCTGCCAAGGCTGGAAAATCTAGGCGTGTCCAGCGAGGAAGCCTACACAGTGGTGGCCACCGCCACCGAGTACCTGCCTGAATCGCTTGCCGGCTACCTAGCTCTGCCTCGTGACTGGGCCGACACCCGCCCGGTGGCAAACGGCAAATCCTCCCTGCTGCTGTTGATTGATCAGCTCGATCTGCTCGCGCTGACCACCTCGCGCATGGCGGACGCAGCCAACCGTCATGACGCGGCGACCCTCGTCGCGCAGGGTGCGTTCCTGGACGCCAAGTTTGGCGGAAAGAATCTTGCTCCCACCAAACTCGACGACCCGGAACCGACGGCTAAGGCGTCCGGGCCGCTGGACATCGAATAAGTCGTGCAATCAGCGAAGACGAAGGGCAAAGACTTCTCCGTTGCGTCCAATAAACCGATCGACCCGGCGGTCTTGCGCAAGGATGCGTCTTTACAAAAGGCTCCAAACATTCCCCGCAGCCTAAATTTTCTACGGGCTATAAGCGTTCTCGCCTGTTTCGTTTCCAGCATGCTCGGCATCTGGTCGGCCGCGGGCTCGGATGAATTCGTCCAGTCTTTTAGCGATTCCGCGTCCAGCATCGTAGACGTCCAGACGGTGAAGTCTGACGTCTACACGGCTGACGCGTTGGCGGCGAAAAGCATCGTGGCGGACGAAAACGACGACTATCTGCAGCCGCTTCAAGAAGCCGCAGTCATGCTTTCTCAGCAGATGAGGGACGCGCAAGCCTCCGTCGCCTTGTCAAAGCAGCTGCCAGTAGCGGCGGCCGAACTCGGCAAGCTTTCCGCCAGCGGCGACTCCCAGACTCTAAACAAGTCGAAGCAGTCTAACGATTCTGGGGTTGGCGCGGAGACGAACGCCCAGGTAAACGCTCTTTCGGACAAGATAAGTTCGCTACCCAAGGGTTCCACGTACCGCTTCATGTGGCTTCTCATGCCAATAGCTGTGTTGATTTACGTCAACGTCCGGCACGCCCAGTTGACTCGCCGGGTGTTTAACCTCGGCTTGCTCCTTGCCACGCTGCTGAGCGCCGGGAGCATGTATCTGCTTGGCACCAGCGGCCTGACTTCAGCAAAGATGGTCGGCACGGAGCACGAGCAGGCATACGCGAGGCTACGCATTGATAGTCAGACACTAAGCGATTTCGCCATTGCAAGATCTACCGGAAACCGCGCGGTGGCGGCTGCGAGCCTCGACGCAGGAGCCCAGGAGATCTCGGAGGACTGGTCGAGACAGATCGAAGACATTTCTGCTGGGGTGCTCGTCACGGATACCAGCTTCGAGGTGCCATTCGACACCTACAAGGCTGCGCAGTCGAAGGCCGTCGAGGAGCCGAGCGCGCAGAATATTTCTGCAAGTGACGAAGCAGCAGAAGCCCTGGCTACCAAGCTTTCGCAGAAGAGCGAATCGAGCAGATCTGAAGTGAGCACACAGGCCGAAGACCAGCGACGGGCCAACAACCGAAATCGTCTTTTGGCCGTCGGGCTGAACGCTGCTGCCGTGCTGCTCGCCGGGTGGGGGCTTTCGCAGCCGCTGCGAAAGTACCTGCGATGAGTTACGCGTTGACCCCATCGGCCCCCGGAGCGATCGGGCGCGGGGCGTCGCCAATGGATAACCGCAAATACCTGATCGAGTTAGGCGAGTGGTTGGGGCAACGCCGGGCCGAACTCGACGAGCTGGACGCTGCCGCACAGAAGGACAAGGATCCCGAACGCCTCGTTTCCGACATTGCGCTCGGGATGGCGCTCTGGCAGGCAATCAAGACCAGGTATCAACGGCTGCTTGCCATCTGGGACGGCGGCAGGGTCGGGCCCAGGCAGTGCGAGGAACTCGCCAACTTAACCTGGGGCAAGCTGGACGAGGCCGACAACACCGCGGCCAGCGGGCTATCGCTACCCGAAGCCTGCAAACTATCTGACGCGTTAACAGGCCAGTTGCGCCAGAACCTGATGATCGATCCATCCGGCAGCGAGGTGCTGGCCAGGACCCGTCAGATTCGCGCCGGGCTGGAACGAATCCGTGACCAACTAACTTTGACCTCTGGTGACGATCTGGTGCAGGCACAATCACGGTTCCAAGAACTCGACGCAAGGCTTTCCGCCGTTCTCGAACGTTCGGGCAGGGGAGCCGACGTGGGCGGTCTGCTGGGGCCGCTCGAAAACGATACCGCAAGGCTCGAACGCGACTTGATCGTCGGGGTTGCGAAGCATCAGAAGCGTCAGCAGCTTGCTTCTCCGTCTGCGCAGACGGCCGTCGCTGTCAGAGACCGCCTAGCAAAGCGGAAAAAAGACCTCGACCTTCTCGTACAAGAGGCGAGAGGTATTCCCGGCGCACCCGATCTGGTGGTCCCGGACGTCGCCGTTTTAGGTTCGGTTCCCGAAGACGAGGAGGCAATCGAGCGCTACCTCAACAGGCTGCGTCGCCTCGAGTCTGCAATGGAACAGGTGGAGCAGGCCTATAAAGAAGCGCTGACTCCGTCGCCTGGTTTGGCGCAGCTGCAGGCAGGTTTGGACGCCATCGCGGACGCAATTTCTACCGGCTTGGTGAACAGCGATCAAAAATTGTCAGAGGTCGTCGATAGCCTAGATACAGCAGTCGAAAACTACCGTTGCTGGCTAGCCGAACGCAGCCGGTCTGGCGAGTGAAAGGAGGCCCAATGAGCGAACAAAAATGTACGCAGCCCGGTTGTCCGGGCTCAGTGGTTGATGGCTATTGCGACTACTGCGGGATGCCTCCTGGTGCCGCAAAAATTTCTATCGAAACGCCTGAGCCTATGCCGCTCAGAGCACCGACTCGCAAAACCGTTTCGACGCCGAACAAAGCTAGTCCGCGACAGAGTGGCCCGATGGGGGTCTCGACCGGCCCATGCCCGCAGTCTTATTGCCGAGGCGAGATAATCGACGGCTACTGCAACGTCTGCGGGCAACCTCCCGTTGTGCAGCAGGTGCCAAACGTGTTGGGTGCGCCGCTGGTGGGAATCTCCAGCGAGCAGCTCGGCACCGTCGCTATCGGCTCGGCAATCGCCGGCGAAGGAGACGACAAACACCCGCTTAGCTCGTGGCAGAGTAACCGAACGCGCATCGGTGCCGGAATCACCATTGTGCCGCCCGCGCCTACGTTCGATCCGCTGGACGCGGTTATGGATAATCCAGTCGTGCCCGAGGCACGCAGGTTCTGTTCTGCATGCGGAAAATCTGTCGGGCGCGGGCAAAACGGCGCTGAGGGTGCTCAGGTAGGCACTTGCGATTCGTGCGGCACTTCATTCGATTTTCGTCCGGTGATATCGCCGGGTGAATTGGTGGCGGGTCAATACGAAGCGGTCGGCTGCCTCGCATACGGAGGCATGGGCTGGATCTACCTGGCTAGGGATAAGAACGTCTCCGACCGCTGGGTGGTGCTGAAGGGGCTGCTGAACGAATCCGATGCCGACGCCGCCGCATCCGCGAAGTCCGAGGGTAAATTCCTCGCCAAGGTAGAACACCCAATGATCGTCGAGATCTACAACTTCGTCGCGCACGAGGGCGCCCGCTACATCGTCTTGGAATACGTTCCGGGCCGTTCCATTACCGATCTGCTGAAGAAACGCAAGGCTGAAAACGACGGCGTGCACGATCCACTGCCGCCAGACTGGGCGCTGGCTTACGTCATCGAGATCCTGCCTGCCTTCAGCTATCTGCACGATAGAGGCCTGCTGTATTGCGATTTCAAGCCCGATAATCTGATGCAGGTGCAAGATTCCCTCAAACTGATCGACCTTGGCTCTGTTCGGAGGGTCGACGACGACATCTCGCCCATCTACGGCACAGTTGGTTATCAGGCCCCGGAGGTCGCCGAGCAAGGCTGCTCCGTCGCCAGCGACATTTACACGATAGGCCGGACGCTGCTGATGATGTGTACGGTCTTCCCAGGCTTCCAAACCGACTACGTAGACAAGCTGCCGCCCGCCGGCAAGATACCGCAGCTTTCCCAAAACGACTCGCTGTACAGACTGGTGAAGCGGGCCTGTGCGCCCGAACCGACGGATCGGTTCCAGTCTGCCCAAATTCTGCGCGCCCAATGCTTAGGCGTGCTCAGGGAGGTCGCGGGCAGGGCGTCGGGAGGCGCTGCCATTACTTCACACGAATCGTCGCTTTTCACCACGCCCGATCTGCTTGACGAAACCGAAATCGATTGGCACATGCTGCCGCAGATCCGCGCGGACATCAACGACCCGATGCGCGAGTGGCTGACCAGACTGCCGACGAAAGACCCGTCCTCTCGGGCGAAGGCCCTCGCTAAGGCGCCGCAGCGCAGTCCGGCAGTCGTCTTGGCGGAACTCGAACTGAATCTGCAGCTCGGTAAAACTCGTCAAGTGGAACGCCTGATCAGCGAACTGAAACGGCTCGACCCTTGGGACTGGCGGGCGGTGTGGATGCAGGCGATCTCGCACGTCCAAACCGGCAATTGGCACGAGTCCGTGGCCGCATTCAACACCGTTTACGGCCAGCTGCCGGGCGAAGTGGCGCCCAAGTTCGCCCTCGCTTTGGCCTGCGAGCGAGCCGGGATGAGCCAAGTTGCCGAACAGCTTTTTGCCATTTGCGCCAGCACCGATTCCGCTTATGCAGCCGCGTGCGCATTCGCGATCGCGAGGATCAGGCTCGCCAGAGGAGACGTCCAAGGCACCCTCGACGCGCTCGACTTGGTGCCAGCGAAGTCCAGGGGATTCTCCCTGGCAAGACAAAAGCGCACGAAGCTGCTTCTGGAGCGCGGTGAGAGTCTGCCAGATCTCGCACAGGCGCTAGAGGCTGTGGGCCATTCCGACCTAAGCGAAAAGGAGCGGGCGCGGTCCCAGGTGCGCATCCTTGAGGCCGCTTTGAAGAAGCTGGAAGAATCCGGGAGCCAGCCAGGCGTGCGCATCGGTGGGCAAATTGCGACGTTAAGAAACGTCCGATCACAGCTCGAGGCCGCATATCGGGCTGCGGCGTCTTGGACTCAAGACCGCAGTGAGAGAAATAGTCTGCTTAGTAAGGCCGACACGAAAAGAAAGTGGAGCCTGTTTTGAACGAGAATGAATGGCGGCAGCCGCCCTTGGTCGAAAAAGCGGACGTCGAGGCACAGCCCGAGCTCGAGGCCCATCTCGAACCAGAAGACCAGAGCGCGCCACGAGTATTTGAGAGCCAGCCCGCAAGCTGCCAAAGGTGCGGGGGAGCAATCGACGTCGACGGCTACTGCTCCAAGTGCGGTGCGAAGGCTCCGTCGATGTACGACCACGTTGAAATCCAGCCGCAAGGCTGGGTTGCGGGGGTCAGCGATCGTGGCCTTCGGCACGCAAAAAACGAGGACGGCATGCACGCAATTGCCAGCGACGAACCAGGATGCTGGGCGGCTCTGGTGGTTTGCGACGGCGTGTCCAGCGCGTCCGATTCCGACGTCGCCTCGAGGGCGGCCGCGCTGGCCGGAGCGAGCGCGCTTCAAGACCTGGCCAAAGATGTTCGAATGGTCGAGGAGAACTCCGTGCAACTGCAAGCATCGTTCATCGCAGCCTGCGAAGCGGCAGGCGAGGCCGTGCTCGAAAATACCGACCCCGAGGACACCAATCCGCCGTCCTGCACGGTAGCGATGGCGGCAATCCAAGATGGCTCGGTGATCGCCGGTTCGGTTGGCGATTCCAGGGTCTATTGGGTCCCCGAAAACGGCGAGGTGGAGCTGCTAAGCATCGACGATTCCATCGCCCAAGAACATATTGCTGCCGGTGTCGCCCGAGAGACCGCCGAGTCAGGCCCAGACGCACACGTAATCACGCGTTGGCTCGGCAAAGACTGTCCGCAGATTCTGCCGGACGTCCACTTGATGCCTGCACAAACTAGCGCTGGTTGGCTAGTCGTCTGCAGCGACGGAGTGTGGAACTACGCATCCGAACCGGAAGACTTTGCTGTCGTCGTGCGCCAGATAATGGCTCAGGCTGACGGGCTCGCCGAGGGCACGAAGGACCTGATCCATTGGGCCAATCAGCAGGGTGGGATTGATAACGCGACGGCCGTCATCGCAAGGTTGGAGGGCTCGGCAGATCCGCTGGATATCCCTACCACGAAGATCGTGAGAAACGTGGAGCAGGCCTGATGGCGGTTTATTCTTCCGAGGTTTTCCAAAACGAGTTTCTGCCCGATGGCGGCACCGACGTAAACGCGATCGTGTCTATCACCGTCGACGATGCCGGAAAAGCGGGGTCTGATGGCGCGGCTGGTGAGATCATCATCATCGACTGCTCCGGCTCCATGGGCATGCGCACGATGTCGGCAGCGAGGTCGGCTGCAATTACCGCGATCGACAACATCCTCGACGGCACCTACTTTGCCGTTGTCTCTGGCACCCACGAGGCATTCCTTGCCTATCCGGTCGTCCAATCCGGCCCCGGAATGGTAAAGATGGACGAGTTTACGCGTCAGCAGGCCAAAGTCGCTGTGTCTCGGCTGATTGCAGACGGTGGCACGGCGATCGGTAAGTGGCTGAACCTGACGCGGGCACTGTTTTCGTCGATGGGCGATATCTTCAGCCAAAAACATGCGCTGCTGCTAACTGATGGCGCTGACGAACACGAGACGCCGGCCCAGCTCAACGCAGCCATCGAGGCCTGCCGTGGTCAGTTCCAGTGCGATTGTCGTGGCGTAGGAACCTACTGGGTGGTTTCGGAGATCCGAAAAATTTCGAATGCGCTGATGGGCACGCTTGGTTTCATCTCCGATCCGAACCGCCTGAGCGAGGAGTTCGCTTCGATCATGCAGGCGTCCATGAACCGAGGCGTTTCCGAGGCTAATTTGCGAGTGTGGACTCCTCAGGGTGCTCAACTGCTTTTTGTGCGTCAGGTTTCTCCCGAAGTCGACGACATGACCAACAAGGGCAGGGCGGTTAGCCCGCTAGTCGTCGAGTATCCGACAGGAGCCTGGGGCGACGAAACCCGCGAATACCACGTAAGCGTGCGGATACCCGCCAAAAATATCGGGATGGAGCAGTTGGCCGCGCGTGTGCAGTTGGTGGTGGACAACCAGCCGAAAACGCAAGGGCTGGTCAAGGCTATTTGGTCTCAGAACGATAGCCTCACTGCCCAAATAAACAGCGAGGTAGCGCACTACACTGGTCAGACGGAGCTGGCCCAGACAATTCAGGAGGGGTTGGCTGCTAGAAAGGTCGGCGATCTTTCGACCGCCACGGCTCGGTTGGGCAGGGCGGTGCAGCTTGCAGACCAGACCGGAAACGACGAAGCCGCAGAAAAACTGTCTCGGGTGGTCGACGTCGTCGACATCAGCACCGGAACCGTTAGGTTGCGTCAGCAAGTAAACAAGGCTGACGAAATGGCTTTAGACACCGCATCAACGAAGACGACTCGCACCCATAATCGTGGCAAAGACGAACAGCAGCGGCCATAATTGGCCTCGGAGGGACATATGAGCAACGATTTTGAGAGCAAGGACACCGGCCAGTGCCCTAAGTGTGGCGTTTTCCTGACCGGTGAGGAGTCCTTCTGTATGACATGCGGCTACGACTTGAATCA
The DNA here is from genome assembly GCF_000423485.1 of Propionimicrobium lymphophilum DSM 4903. GTDB lineage: Bacteria > Actinomycetota > Actinomycetes > Propionibacteriales > Propionibacteriaceae > Propionimicrobium > Propionimicrobium lymphophilum. Next base: position 334,141 of record NZ_AUIB01000001.1, read on the forward strand.
GCCGGAAGAAACCGGCGGCCTGGGGCTTTGGGAGTCCCCGAAACCCGCCAGTGAGCCCGACGAAGAACCAGCTCAGATCGAGGAGAAGCCGAGAACTAAGTGGGCGGCAGAGGTGTGGATCGACCCGGAGTGGTACCGCACCCAGTCCAGCCCCGACCAGCTGCCGTCACCGGGTCAACCCGAAATCATCGGGCTGCACGAGGACGTGATTGCGATCGGTCGTCCGTCTGCCGAACAGCCGTCTCCCCAAATCAACTGCGCAACAGATTCGGGCGTAAGTCGTCAGCACGCGCGCCTGATCAGCGATGGCAAGCGTTGGTGGGTGGAGGACGCCGGAAGCTCGAATGGGACGTTCGTGGGCGTCATAGATCAGACGTTGCCTGCCGAGCCGATCACGGGACGAGTCGAGATCGGCCCGCACCACCGCGTCTATGTCGGATCTTGGACTCGAATCGTGGTTCGCGCAGCTTTGGTGCAAGAATCTGATCTGTGAAAAACAAAGACCTGAACGAAAACCAGCTAGCCAACGACACTTTTGCCGCTAGCGCCGCTTCCGAGCGAAATGGTTCGACAGGTCGACATAGCCAGCCGAAATACGCCGACTACGGGACAGGAAACTACGCGATCCTCGTGGCGATCATGTGCATCATCGTGATCCTGAGCGGCATCGGTGGGGCAAAGGGCGTCGTATTTACTATCGGTGGCTTCGACATCATCACCGACGGAGCCTTCTTCATGTTCCCAATCGCCTACATCATGGGTGACACCGTAACTGAGCTGTACGGCAAGAAGGCGGCAACCAGAGCTGTTGCCATGGGTTTCATCACAAACGTCATCGCCGCGCTCATCTATTGGGTGATCATCATCCTTCCCGGTTTCAGCGACGATTACGGCATCGAGAAACAACACGGCATCGAGGTCGCTCTCGGGCCCGTCTGGCAGATCGTGCTCGCCTCCATGACAGGTTTCGCAATCGGCCAGACTGCAAACTCGGCGATCATGTGGTTCGGTAAAAAGCGCCACCTGGAGCGTCGCCTAGTTAGACGTTTGATGTCGGCAACCGGTGTCGGCGAGCTGCTGGACACCATCGTCTTTTGCACCATTGCCGCCAGTGCTATCGGCATCTCGACGGTGGGGCAGTGGGCCAACTACACCATCTTCGGTTTCCTTTGGAAGATCCTTGTGCAGTACGCGATGATGCCCGTAACCGTAACCCTGATTAAGTGGCTGAAGAAGCGTGAACCGACTTACGCGAACGCCGAGTAGAAGGCGTGTAGTTGCTCGCTGGTGGCTACACCTGCTCATTTTGGAGTAGAGTTAGGCCGCGCTATTAGGAGGCATAGATGCCAGGAATCGTTATTTTGGGAGCCCAGTGGGGCGACGAAGGTAAGGGCAAGGCCACGGACGCAATCGGCGACCAGGTCGATTTCGTCGTTCGCTATTCGGGCGGTAACAACGCGGGGCACACCGTGGTGGTTGGTGACGAAAAATTCGTCATGCATCTGCTGCCTGCGGGCATTCTGAACCAGAACGCCACCACAGTCATCGGTAACGGCGTCGTCATCGACCCGGATGTGTTGGCCGAGGAGCTTGATGCTCTCGCTCAGCGGGGCGTCGAGGTCAGACACCCGCTACTAAGCGCTAACGCCCACATCATCACGAAGTACCATCAGGTGCTCGACCGAGTCACCGAGCGGTTCGCGGGCAAGAAGAAGATCGGCACCACCGGTCGTGGCATCGGCCCGACCTATTCGGACAAGGTCAACCGCATCGGCATCCGCGTCCAGGACCTGCTCGACGAGCAGATTCTGCGCGACAAGGTGGAGGCGAGCCTTGAGCAGAAGAACCAGCAGCTGGTGAAGATCTACAACCGCCGCGCTATTGATGCCGAACCGATTATCGAGAGCCTGCTTGCCCACGGCGAGCGCTTCAGGCCGTACGTCGTGGACACTTCCAGGCTCATCAATAAGGCTTTGGACGAGGGTAAGACCGTCCTGTTCGAGGGCGCTCAGGCGCACCACCTGGACATCGACTACGGCACCTACCCGTACGTCACCAGCTCTAACCCGACTGCCGGTGGCGTCTGCACCGGAACCGGCGTAGGCCCTCGCCGCATAGATCGCATCATTGGCATCGCTAAGGCCTACACCACCCGCGTGGGTGAGGGACCGTTCCCGACCGAGCTGCACGACGAGGTTGGCGAGAGGCTGCGTCAGCTTGGCGGCGAGTTCGGTGCCACCACGGGGAGGCCGCGTCGCTGCGGCTGGTTCGACGCGCTGGCCACCCAGCAGGCGGTCATGACTAACTCTTGTACCGACATCTACCTGACGAAGCTCGACATTCTGTCGGGTTGGGACGAGATTCCGGTTTGCGTCGGCTACGACATCGAGGGCACCGTCATCGATCACTATCCGCTGACTCAACGCGAGTTCCAGCTCGCTAAGCCCGTCTACGAGATGCTGCCCGGCTGGAGCGAGGACATTTCTGGAATCCGCGATTTCGACGATTTGCCGGCAAACTGTCAGGCCTACGTGCATCGCTTGGAAGAGCTGATGGGCTGCAGGATCAGCGGCATCGGCGTCGGCCCGGGTCGCGACCAGGCAATTATTATTAACGACCTGGTTTAGGCCAGAGATAAAAGAGCCTGTGCGTTTCGCTTTAGCTGGAGGATGCAGGCTCTTAATTTAATCTTGTGTCGAATCGTGCTAACTGAGTTAGCTTTGTTGCTGTTGAGTGAAATTTTTTCACTCAACAGGTCAATTGCTGATGACGCGGTGCGCTGTTTCGCACTAAATGATTAAGAAGTTCTCGGTACAAAGTGGTTTGGGGGGCGTAACAGTTTCCGTCAGAATTTTTTTAGGCCTGGCAGAAACTATTACAGTTGTTTAATTGGCTTATATATTCACCTTCAGGGGGGGGCAGTGACTCAAAAAGACAACTCTGCGCGAGGCAAGAAATTTTCCCGCGCACTTCTTGCCGGACTCATCGCAGTAGTAATGGCTTTTACTTGGTTGCCTAATCTGCCAGCAGCTCAAGCACAAACTTCATCTAGAAAATGTGGCTATGGCGAGTCTCCCAAGTGGGATATGACTGATGATCCTTATATGCCGCCATATGAGCGCCGAGATAATGTTCAAGTCGTCACTTGGAAACAAAACCAAAAAGCTTACATACAGCTTTCGTATAACCTACTTAAACTCGGCAGCAATCTTGTCTTTACCCCGTACGCTGAGTGGCAAGACCAAGATGGTGTCCAACACAAGGAAAAAATAGAGTTAAGCAGTAGCGTGCCGCCGCGCTTTACGCCACCTGAATCTGCCGTAGATAAAAGCCGTGTTGGTTGGCCAGCTAAAATCAAAATCACTCTGGAACGCATTGATGGTAGCTGCACAATTCCTGCAGAATATGCTTCACGAACAGTTGAAGTTCCAGGCGGTAAGCTGCTTGATCGTAGTGATGTTTTAAGAGTCAACTATAAGTATGGCGAAGGTGAAACTGATGCGTCAGATAAACCTGTTGATCCATGGCCAGATTCTGAAAATACTGGCCGTAGCGTTGGCGACAAATTTTACTTTGATAAAGACCCGAGCCAAACACCGTATACCGAGTATGCAGTGTGGGCTCAGGGCAAGTGTGCTGACGTAGCTGCTGATGCTGCGAAAGATCGATGCACTCAAATCACGGTCAAGGGTAAAGAGTACGCGCAAATTACCCTGCCTAAAAAGAAGCAGACATATTTCAATGAAATTCTGAAATATGTCGATGGTAAAGCTAAACAATTTGACTATGCTGGTTCGTTGCCGGCTGAGGGCTACTCCTTCATAGAAGCGGTTGATCGTCATGGCAACATTGACTATCCCTCACCGTATAGTCGCATGGAGCCGAATGTTCATGGGCCAGCATATGGAAACCTTGAGCCGGACGGGCCTAATGACCCCAAACCCGCGAAGTGGGGCTGGGAGATCGAGGATAAAATCGGTAAAAATGGCGATAGATTCCGTATGCCACTGGCTCAACATAGAATCCCTGAAAATGAGCGCGGCTTCTACTACTACGTAGTTAAAAAAGATGGCAGCCTAGAGTGGCAGGGTAGCGATACTACGAAATGGGTCAACGTCAAGGGCGTAGCTGAATACGTTAATGGCAAAGCCACGGTTACAGTTCGTGCTTATCCATGGCTATGCCATCCAGACCCTAATAATCCAAAGGGTGGAACGGTAACCAAAAATGGTATGACCGACCCCTATTACACTATCGACGATAGTTACTGCGGTTTCCGCGAATGGAAACTTGAGTTCACCGATGTTCCACCGGCACCTGTCGTTCGGGTAACTCCGATGCAAGTTGCAGAATCTTTCAAAGATGAGCAAGGAAATTGGGTTAATAATTTCCTCCCCTCAATTGATGATTTGAAAGCTAACTTAAAAGTCAGGAACGATAACGGCAATTTTGTTGCTTTGCCTGATAACGCCAAGCTCGAAATCGGCGAAGGAACTGTCCAGAATTGGGTTGGCTATTCCGATACCGAAGCAGTTGAGAAGTTATACGAGAAACTGCAAGAAAAGTACACTGGCAATCAGCCAACACGTGAGGAAAAAATCAAAGTCAAGGTGACCATTAATGGCGCCAGCACGGTTGTTGACGTCCCAATTACCGTCGTGAAAAATATTTATGAGGCTTTGACGCAAAATGGGCAGCCCAGGTACGTGCCTGGAGGCTATCTGCGGGTGTCTTTGGACCCAACGAATAATGCACAAGATGCGCAGCGTACTTACTATTATGTGAATCCGAAAGCTAAGGTAGCTATCCCTGCAATCACGCCGAAGCCCATACCAGGTAAAACACATGTTGGCTGGGAGCTGCGTGCTGGACAGGCAGAACCCCAGGCATATGATCTGTCAGCGCGTCACCAGTTTACCGATTCTAAGAATGAGATCATTGCTAAATACTCTGACAACGTTCTTCCAGAAAAAAATGGGCAAAAGCCTGCTGGGACGCCAGACAACTTTGTCAAAGTGACCGTTGATCGCGGTAAAGAAGCAAAGTTGGAAGGTCAAGATCAACAGTCTGTCTTCTGGGTTAACCCAGCTAGCGACGTTGAGCTACCAGTGGTCGAACCTATCGGAAAAACTGAGGATAGATTGACCTATAACTTTGTTTCTTGGAAGTCTGATGATTCAAGAGAGTGGAAGTCGGGCGCCAAACTAGCCGGAAAGTTCACTAAAGATACGGTGATTAGTGCTGGATATAACATCAACCAACTTCCCCTGCAGCCGGCGGTCAAAACTACCGACAAGATCGTCGTACCAGAGGGCGGTTCTGTTAGTGCAAAGGATCTCGTCATCAACCAATACAATGATGGCGACCCGAATAACCCAAATAACCTACCGGCAGGCATGAAGTTCACCTTTGTACAAGAGCCAGATCTAAGCAGTGCTGGCGATAAGCCAGTCAAGGTTCGGGTAACTTATCCTAATGGCGATGAAGTTGTTATCGATTCGAAGATAACGGTGACAAAGGATGTTGTGTCCCAAGATGGTAGCAATAAACCAACGGTGCCAGATAATTTTGTCAAGGTTACAGTCGATATCACTGATAAAGGTGTGGTCGAAGAAGGTGCCCAACAGGTTAAAACTTTCTGGGTTAATCCTGCTAAAGAAGTAACCATTGATATTGCTGAGCCTAAAGGCAAGGAAAAGTTCAAAGACAATTCTGGTAAGGCGTACAACTATGAATTCACCGGTTGGGCTCCTAAAGGCATCAAGGCCGCAAAGTGGCCTGCTGGTGACAAAATTGTCTACGCTTTTACCAAACCGAGTGAGTTGGTAGCGCTTTATAAGCTGCCAGCTATCGATATCAAACCGGTGCCTAAACCTGGCGTAGAGCAAATTTCTACCTACGTTGGTAATGAGCCGAACCTTGATGTGATTAAAAAGCACATCAAGTTACCTGATGGCAAGACATTCGATAATGATGTTAAGAATGTTGAGATCACTGCTAAACCTGACGTCAGCAAGGCCGGCGATAGCGAGGTAGTGGTAACCGTTGAATACACCGATGGTGTGAAGGTGACGGTAAAGGTTCCGGTAAAGGTTTATGACAACTTAATCCCTGCCGAGACTAATGGTCGGCCGACTAGAGACATTCCGGATAATTACGTCAAAGTAATTGTGATTCCTACCAGTCTCAATGAAGATAGCGACAAGAAGGTTTACTTCGTAAATCCTGAGGTTGAGGTAACCATCCCGATGCCTGAGATTAATCCGAAGGAAGGCGCAAAATTCGTCAAGTGGTCTATCAAAGACGAAACATATGATCCTCAAACAGCGAGGAAGTTTGTCGAAGAGACCAAGATCGTAGCTTCTTATGAGAAGAAAACTAATCCAGAAGTTAGCTATAAGTCTGGTGTGAAAGTTATCGAAACATTCGTTGGAAATGGTGCTGAAAAACTTGATTACAAGGCACACATCATTGCTCCTGACGGTTTGACGATAGCTGATGTGGCGCTGCTGACGGATGGCTTCCCTGACCTCAGCAAAGCTGGTGACACTCTGGCGAAGGTACGGGTCAAGTACACAAATGGTGCAGTACATGACCTGCAGATACCAATTATCGTTCGTGACACTGTCATCCCCTCAAAAGATGGGCAAAAGCCTGAGGGGACGCCGGATAATTATGTGCGGGTAACTTTCAAACCTACACAGAATGCGAAAGATAGCAGCGATAAAGTATTCTATGTAGATCCGACTGTTGAGGTCGACATTGATGTTGCTGATCCTGAGGGCATCGAAAAAACAGTCGATGGAAAAACAAGTACTTACCTATTTGACGGTTGGGATAAACCTAAGAAAGGTAAGTTCACTGAAGAAACCATTGTGACCGCTAAATTTAAGGTAAAAACTTCGCTTCCTGCTACGCAGATAACTGAAATTCCAGAGGTAACTACCGAGCCTTTCGTGACAAAGCTAGGTGAAAAACCTGAACTGGATAAGTACATTTCAGCGGTCGTAAATAAGGGTGACGATTGGAAGATTGAACTTGTTTCAGAACCAGACGTCAGCAAGGAAGGTTTTGCTAAAGCACAAATCAAGGTAACTTTCCCTGATGGAGCCACAAGAACAACTGATGTATTGATTTACGTCAAGAAAGAATGCGACGCTTGCAAGCCATGTGAGTCTAAGGACTCGTCGGTGAAGCCAGATGGGTCTAACCAGAGTCCAAATACTGCGGGCTCAGGTCAGCCTACCAATCCTCGGCAAAACTCGAATACCACAAGCAACGCGAAAGGCAAACATGGTGCTGGAGTGCCTACTACGGGTGCTCAGGGCGCTGCGATGTTTACCTTAGCTGCTATCGCAGTGGCGGCTCTTGGTTTGGTAATTCGTCGGCGCAGAAGTTAATAGCTAAATAATCAGCAGCGGTGTCTTGATCAGTAGATCGGGCACCGCTGCTGGTTTTGTCTGGTCAAAGAAGTTATCCGAGAAAGCTCGGTTAAAAATTTGGGGTTAGTACCCAAAATTTGCGATTTAGATAAGCTTCTTGAACAACCTAATTGTTTTGGTTTTGCGCAGTGGTGGACGAGAGTACGCGTTGATGCGTGGTTTAGCTGATTCAACTGTTGCCTAAGTGCTTGTTGCGCCAGGTAATCCCAGTATTAGCTACTATGCGCGATGGATGTCTCAGCGGTGGTAGATCTGGCTTGCCAAATAAGGGCCAGCTTCGTCTTGATCGAACCTGATGCTCCGCTGGTTGCGGTCATCGGCGATTTTATATGCCAGGCTGGAATTCCGGTTTTTGGTCAGTCAAAAACATCTGACTGACTCTGCCGACAGTAACAATTTGAGACGCATCGAGATCGGCCCCCCTGTTCCGATTAACTTTCGGATAGCGCGGGCTCTTTTGGTTAGATTGGTTGTATCAGCCGACGAGAGGTAAGCATTATGAGCCGCATGACTGCGTTTTTACTAGCACTTTTGGGTCTGGTCGGAGTTGCCGGAATCCATCGCTTCTACACTGGCAAGGTGGCCACGGGAATCTTGTGGCTTGTGACTGGGGGGCTATTCGGAGTCGGCACGGTAATCGATATCATTCGAATCGCCGTCGGTGGTTTCCCAACGAAAGACGGCCAGCGGCTGCAGTAGAACTTAAAAACGGCGGGTAAGTAAAATGCTCACCCGCCGTTTGTTTGTCTTTAATTACTTCTTTGAGATGTTTCCGGTGGCGTCAGCAAAGAAGGAGTCCAGGTCGTCACCCTGGGCGTCGTCGAAGTCTATCGCGAAGCCCAGCTTGCCGTCCTCTTCATCAAAATCGGCCTCGTCTAGGAATTTTCCGCCGTCGGCAGCCTGTCCTTGAGCATTCTCAATGGCCTCAACCAGAGTGATGCCGTTTTTGATCTTCTGATCCTTCGCATCGGCGGTTTCGCGCTCGGTCTCGATTACGGTGCCGTTGAGCATTACGTCGTACTCAACCTTCTCGTTACCCTCGAGAACAGCTACCTCCCAGTGGCTGTTGTCCTCGGTGGAAACGGATAGCGCGACGCCGTCCTTAACCTCTTCAGCCTTCTTGATGGCATTGAGAGCGCCGTCGGTGTCAAGCTGGTTGGTGGTGGCCGGGGTCTGTGCGCCGGAAGATTCGGTCTTTGAGGCGACTGTGGTGTTAACTTCAGTGTTTGCGCCATCGCCAGAGCAGCCAGTCACGGTGGCTGCGAGTAGTGCAGCGCAGATTGCGGATGTGATCTTTAGTTTGATCATGCAGCCATTGTCTCTAGTTATTTTGAGCTAATCAAATAATGGTAGAATTGCTTATATCTACGGCTCTAATTTGTGGTGACAAATTTCCGCCGCCGATTGTAAAGAGGGCGCGTTGAAAATTGCGCCTAGCTATTTAATAAGGAGCATTGTGAGTACGATCGCGCAGCATATTGTTGAAACGCTAAAGGATAGCGGCGTCGAGCGGGTCTGGGGTGTCGCCGGAGATTCCCTGAACGGCCTTACGGATGCCATTCGCCGCACAGACGGCATAAAGTGGGTGCCGGTTCGTCACGAGGAGGCTGGGGCTTTCGCTGCAAGTGCGGAAGCCGCCACCACTGGGGAACTCGCAGTGACGGTCGGATCTTGTGGTCCCGGTAACCTGCACTTGATCAACGGCCTGTACGACGCCAACCGATCCCGAGTTCCGGTGCTAGCCATCGCCGCACATATTCCTCACGACGAGATCGGCGGTTCGTACTTCCAAGAAACCCACCCCGAAATAATTTTCCAGGAGTGCTCGGTTTACTGCGAGCTGGTCTCGATGCCGGAGCAGATGCCCAGGATCCTACGTTCGGCAATGCGCGCAGCATTGGACAAGAGGGGAGTGGCGGTTCTGGTTATCCCCGGAAACGTGCTGCTATCCGAAACCGACGCAGAACCCGAAAAGATAGAGAGCGCTCCATTCCGCGCTGCACCCACCGACGATCAACTGGATAAAGCTGCTGAGATCCTCAACTCTTCCAAGAAGATCTCGATCCTCGCCGGAGCAGGTTGCCAGGGCGCACACGACGAAATCGTCGAGATCGCCGATAAGTTGCAGGCACCTATGGTGCACTCAATGCGCGGCAAGGAGTGGGTGGCATACGACAACCCGTTCGACGTCGGAATGACAGGCCTTCTTGGCTTCACCTCCGGTTACAACGCGCTTAAGGAATGCGACACCCTTCTCGTGCTCGGCTGTGATTTGCCGTACCGGCAGTTCTATCCGCAGGATGCCAAGGTTATTCAGGTCGACATCGATGGCCAGCACATCGGTCGCCGCGTCGACGTCGATCTGCCACTCGTTGGCACCGTGAGGGATACCGTCCAGGCGCTGCTGCCGAAGCTAAAGGGCAATAAATCTTCTGCCCACTTGAAGTCCATCCAGAAGGACTATGCAAAGTCTTCCAAAGACCTGAAGTCGCTCGCGAAGCCCACCAAGCGCGGAAAAATTCACCCGCAGTTCCTCGCCGACCTGCTCAACACCTACGCAACCGACGACGCAGTTTTCATCCCCGACGTCGGCTCGCCGGTAATCTGGGCCGCCCGCTACATCGACGTGAACGGCAAGCGCAGAATCATCGGCTCGTTCAACCACGGCTCGATGGCAAATGCCATGCCGATGGCGATGGGCGTTCAAGCGGCGTTCCCATCCCGCCAGGTAATCGCGATGTCCGGTGACGGCGGTCTGTCGATGCTGCTCGGAGACCTGCTCTCGCTCAAGCAGAACGGCCTTCCCGTGAAGATCGTGGTGTTCAACAATTCGTCGCTGAATTTCGTCGAGCTGGAAATGAAGTCCGCGGGCTACGTTAACTTCGCAACTGACTTGCAGGATCCGAATTTCGCCGATATCGCCAACGCTGTTGGCCTGAAGGGCTATCGCGTTGAGAAGGGTGGACAGCTGGAGAAGACCGTCAAGGAATTCTTGGCCCACGACGGTCCCGCGGTTCTGGACGTAATCACCGACCGTCAGGAGCTGACCATCCCGCCGACCCTAGAGCTGGATCAGGTTAAGGGCTTCTCACTCTACGCGATGCGTACCGTGCTCTCCGGCAGGGGATCGGAACTTCTCGACATGGCTAGGACAAACCTTCGTCAACTTCCGAACCTGTTTTAAAAAAAGAGATTCCAATCATCGAAAAGTATCCGCCAGGGCAGCGCCCGGTTATGCGTGTGCTGCCCTGTTTCGCCTAGTCGCATTCGAGGATGGGTGAATTTTAAGGGTAAGGGCTTAGTAATAGGCGCTAGGATATGGCCCGTGAGCAACTTAATTGTTTTGGTTTTGGGCTCAGGTGGCCGCGAGCACGCGCTGGTTCGCGGCTTGGCTGCAGACCCAACCGTCGCGCAGATACACGTCGCCCCAGGCAACCCAGGCTGCGAGGATTTGGCGACCAACCATGAAATCGACCCACTGGATTCGCAAGCGGTAGTCGAACTCGCCCGTGAAGTCGAGGCCAGTTTCGTTTTGATCGGTCCCGAGGCCCCGTTGGCAGCAGGTATCAGCGACGCTTTGCGCCAGGCCGGGATTCCGGTTTTCGGCCCGTCGAAGGCAGCAGCTCAGCTGGAGTCGAGCAAGTCGTTCGCCAAGCGCGTCATGGAGAAGGCTGGTGTCCCGACCGCGGGTTACGTGGATTGCAAGAGTCCGGAGGACGTCGGGGTTGCGCTGGAGAAGTTCGGTGCGCCATACGTCGTTAAGCACGACGGTCTGGAGGCAGGCAAGGGTGTGCTGGTCACCAACGATCTCGAAGAGGCCATCGAGCATGCGACTAAAGCCGACGAAGTGGTGATCGAGGAATACCTGGAGGGTCCGGAGGTTAGCCTGTTTTTCGTCACCGACGGACAGACTGCGCTGCCGATGATGCCCGCTCAAGATTTCAAGAGGCTCTTAAACGACGACCGCGGCCCCAACACCGGCGGCATGGGTGCATACACTCCGTTACCCTGGCTGGACGACGACTTCGTCGACCAGGTGCAGCGCGAGGTTGCTGACCCGGTGCTAGCCGCCATGCGGGACGCCGGAATGCCATTCGTGGGTCTGCTTTACGTCGGCCTCGCCGTCACCAAGGATGGCCCCAAGGTGATCGAGTTCAACGCCAGGTTTGGCGATCCGGAGACGCAGGTACTGATCGCCACGCTCGTCACGCCGCTGGGGCAGCTGCTCTACTCCTCTGCCACCGGCAAGCTTGCCGAATTTGGCAGGATGATCTTCGAGGGCGCCGCGGTCTGCGTCGTAGTCGCAGCAGAAGGTTACCCGGCTGCACCCAAGAAGGGCGGCCATCTGGATCTGCCCGCCGACACCGAAACCGCGCACGTCATCCACGCTGGAACCGCGCGAGATCCTGAAGGCGACATAATCGCCAACGGTGGCCGCGTGTTAACCGTGGTGGGCCTAGGAAAGGACGTCCCCGCAGCCCGGAACGCCGCCTATAATCAGCTAACCGAAATCGAATACGCCGACGCAATCTGGCGCACGGATATCGCCAGCGACAAGAAACTGAGCGGCGCAGCCAGCAACCGTCCGGTCTAGAAACTAAGGGAACCAATGTCTATCGAAAACGTACTCGCGAGCCGTTACGCAAGCGCACAGATGATCAACGTCTGGGCGCCAGAAGCTAAAATCATCGCTGAGCGCAAGCTCTGGATCGCTGTTTTGCAAGCGCAACGCGATCTGGGCGTCGACTTTGGTGGCGACGATCCGAACAAGGTGATCGATGCCTACAGCGCGGTCGTTGAGCAGGTGGATACGGAGTCCATCGCCAAACGGGAGCGCGTGACTAGACACGACGTGAAGGCGCGAATCGAGGAATTCAACGCGCTTGCCGGCTACGAGCACATTCACAAAGGCATGACTAGCCGCGACCTGACGGAGAACATCGAGCAGCACCAGGTGCTGGAGGGGCTGAAGATCGTTCGTGACCGCACTGTTGCTGCTCTCTCGCGAATCGCGCAGCGTGCTGTGGAGTACACCGACCAGCCGATCACCGGACGCACCCACAACGTTGCGGCCCAGGTGACGACTCTCGGCAAGCGTTTTGCCAATGCCGCCGACGAGTTGCTGATTGCTTTCCATCGAGTCGAGGAGCTGCTGGACCGCTACCCAGCGCGCGGCATCAAGGGCCCGGTCGGCACCAGCCAGGACATGCTCGATCTGCTCGGTGGAAACGCCGACAAACTTGCCGAGTTGGAGCGCCGAATCGCCGACGAACTCGGTTTCAAAAATATCTTCACTGCAACCGGCCAGGTGTACCCGCGCTCGCTTGATTACGACGTGCTTTCCGCTCTGACTCAGGTCGGTGCGGCGATGAGCAGCCTGGCAACCAGCATTCGTCTGATGGCTGGCAACGAGCTCGTCACGGAGGGGTTCAAGCCTGGCCAGGTTGGCAGCTCTGCCATGCCGCATAAGATGAATACCCGAAGCTGCGAACGCGTCAACGGCATGATGATCATCCTGCGTGGTTACGCGAACATGGCGGCTGATTTGGCCGGCACCCAGTGGAATGAGGGAGACGTCAGCTGCTCCGTGGTTCGCCGCGTCGCGCTGCCCGATGCCTTCTACTGCATCGACGGCATGTTCGAAACGTTCATCACCATCATCGACGACTTCGGTGCATTCCCCGCCGTCATCAATGCCGAGCTGAGCCGCTACCTGCCGTTCCTGACCACCACCAAGGTTCTGATGGCTGCGGTCAAGAAAGGCGTTGGCCGCGAGGATGCCCACGAGGCAATCAAGGAGAACGCAGTGGCCGTGGCGCTCGAGCTGCGCGAGAAGGCTGTCGAGAACGATCTGTTCGACAGGCTCGCGAAGGATTCTCGCGTCGGCCTAAGCCGAGATGAGCTCGACCACCTGGTTAGCGTTCCGCTGGAGCTCACTGGAGCCGCGGGCGCCCAGGTGGCAAAGATCGCCGAGCAGGTCGAAAAAATCGTCGACGCGTACCCGCAGGCGGCGGCCTACAAACCGGGGTCCCTGCTTTAGTCGGCTTCTGAGACTAGCTGGGACAGATCCTCAAGCACCTCTGCGGGGGAGATGGAGTTGGGGGTCTTGTACCAATCCAACTCAAAATTGCATCGTGAGTGGCTCGCCAGGAAATCCTCGTATTTCTGGGCGAGCTGCTCTTGTATTCCAAGACTTATCGCCCATGGCGCGTCCTGAGAGAAACTGCGAGCCAGGGAGCTCGCCTTGATCTTTTGATCTAGCGTCTGCTGCTTGAATCTTTCCAGGTGTTTGGCGACCGCTTCCATAGATTCAGGTCGATACCAGCTGCTGCCCAGGGAGGCCACAACGCCGCCCGCGGCTGCCAGCGCTATCGCGCCGATCAAACCGAACATGCTGGAGGTGGTCAGCCAATCGAAGATCATCGCGGCGGTTAGCACCAACCCGGCAAGCAGCAGGACGCCACCGATAACCCCCCAGACGCTGCTTCTGGGCTCGTCGCCTTCCACCCAATCTTTCTTTCGCAGCTCTTCGATCAGTTGTTTGTGAGCCAGCTCGAGCGGTTTATTGGCAGACAGCAACATCCTCGAGTGCGTGACGGAGTCTTTGCCCGCAAACGGCGCCTCGACGAGTGTGCGTTCGTAGGGCAGAAGCTGATCATCCGCGTCGGCGACCTTAGTGAAGACCCAATCTCGCCAGGAATCCTTACGCTCGTTGAGCGGTGAGATGCACAAGTAGCCCCTCGTAGCTAGATCGATTAGCGATAGGTTTACGTCCTTAGCGGAGACGCCCTGGCCGTTAAGCGTGCTCACCATCGCCGGCGTGGTATCGGCTGGTGGACGGTGTGCGTCCGGCAGCATCTGCTTGAGGCGGTTAGTCAGCTCATGCCTGTTGAATTCGCGTCTGGCGACGATTCGTGGGCGAATTGCCCGGCGAACCATGACGGTCAGAACGACGGCGGCTAACAGAAACACCAGTCCGATCACCAATACGATGATGTCGAGTCGCATATCGAGTCTCCTTATCAGGTCAGGAAACAGTCTAGAACCCTCGAATGACAATTTTGTGGGTGCTCAGCGTACAATATCTAGTATGAGCCAGTATTCCGATCTCGGATTGCCGCTAATCAACGCAGGAAAGGTTCGCGAGCTTTATCAGCTGCCCGATCCGGAACGCATGTTGATGGTGGCTACGGATAACGTTTCTGCCTTCGATTACATCCTCCACACCAAGATTCCTGGCAAGGGTAAAGTTCTTACCCAACTTTCGCTTTGGTGGTTCGAGCAAATTCCGATGGCTAATCATCTGATCTCGACTGACGTCCCAGAACTTGTCGAGGGCAGGGCGATGGTCGTCGAGAAGCTGCAGATGATTCCGGTAGAAGCCGTGGTTCGCGGCTACCTGACCGGGTCTGGGTGGGTCGAATACCAGGCCTCGAAGACCGTATGCGGCATTCCGCTGCCCGATGGCTTGAATGATGGCTCTAAGCTGCCAGCGCCGATCTTCACTCCGGCGGCTAAAGCGGAATACGGCGAACACGACGAGAACATCAGCTACGGTCAGTTGGTCGAGCTGGTAGGCGAAAAGACTGCAGCCGAGCTGCGCGACGCCAGCATCTCGATTTACAAACTGGCGGCAGCCAAGTGCGAAGAAAAAGGTCTGATCCTGGCTGACACCAAGTTTGAATTCGGTCGCCGTGAAGACGGCACCCTGGTGCTCGCCGACGAGGTTCTGACCCCGGACTCGTCCCGCTACTGGGACGCCGAAGACTACGCTGCTGGCAAGCTGAAGAGCTTCGACAAGCAGTATCTTCGCGACTGGCTGAGCAAGGACTCCGGCTGGGACAAGAACTCTACGCCGCCGCCTCTCCCCGAAAAGATCGTAACAGCCACTATCAAGCGCTACCGGGACGCCTATTCCCGCCTAACAGGACGAGTACTTTAAGGTATAACCATGGGTTTTTTCAGCAGGTCTAAGTCGAACAAGTCGGCTGACAACAACAAATCTTCCCAGCCAGAGCAGGTTGCTCCGGGGCAGGTGTCGGAGACCGATCTAGCCAAGCGCGTCGTCGTAAACGTGATGCCAAAGCCTGAGATCCTCGATCCGCAGGGCAAAGCGGTCAGCGCCTCGCTTCGTCGCCTCGGTTACGAGGGCCTCAGCGTTCGCCAAGGCAAGCGCTTCGAGATTGAGGTCGAAGGTGAGATCACGGACGAGCGTCTCGAGCAGATCAGGCACGCCGCCGAGACCCTGTTGGCCAACACCGTCATTGAAAAGTTTGACGTCACCGTGGAGATGGCATGACAAAAATAGGTGTAATCACCTTCCCTGGTTCTCTTGACGATCACGATGCCTTGCGCGCGATCCGCCTTTCCGGGGGCACGCCGGTGCCGCTGTGGCACGCATCCGACGAACTGGGCGACGTCGACGCCGTGGTTTTGCCAGGAGGTTTCAGCTACGGCGACTACCTGCGCTGCGGCGCCATCGCCCGCTTCGCCCCAATCATGGACGAACTCATCCGTCAGGCGAAAGAGGGGCTGCCGGTCCTTGGCATCTGTAACGGTTTCCAGATGCTCTGTGAGACCCACCTGCTGCCGGGCGCGATGATCCGCAACGAGTCGATGAAGTTTATCTGTCGCCCCGAGCGGCTTCGAGTCGAGTCGGTCGATACCGTCTGGACCTGCAACTTCACTCCGGGTCAGGAAATCGAGATCGCGTTGAAGAATGGCGAGGGTAACTTCCAGGCTGATGCCGATACCGTCAAGCGCCTGGAGGATAACAACCAGGTTGTCTTCCGCTACCTGGATAACCCGAACGGCTCGGTCAACGACATCGCTGGCATCACTAACGAGCGTGGAAACGTGGTCGGGCTCATGCCGCATCCCGAGCACAGCGTGGAGACTCTCATAGGCTCGTCGACCGACGGCCTGGGCTTCTTCCAGTCTGCTCTGGCATTCCTGCAACGCGCGGCGAACTGATTTGGATGGCATTCGTGTTAGATACAGTTAACAACGCTAAGCAGACTCCCGACGCCGCCCAGCCTTGGGCTGAGCTCGGGCTTAAAGAGGACGAATACCAGCGCATCCGCGACCTGTTGGGCCGCCGCCCAACCGGCGCCGAGCTGGCGATGTACTCGGTGATGTGGTCTGAGCACTGCTCCTACAAGTCTTCGAAGATTCATCTAAAGAAGTTCGGTGTGGTGGGTAAGGAAACCCCGATGGGGCCGCTGCTCGCAGGCATCGGCGATAACGCCGGCGCCGTTGACGTCGGCCAGGGCTACGCGGTTACCTTCAAGACCGAGTCGCACAACCACCCTAGCTATGTGGAGCCGTATCAGGGCGCAGCAACGGGTGTTGGCGGCATCGTCCGAGACATCTTGGCAATGGGTGCGCGCCCGATTGCCGTGATGGATTCGCTGCGGTTCGGTCCACTCGACGCCCCCGACACCAAACGTGTGCTGCCTGGCGTCGTCGCGGGAGTCGGCGGCTACGGCAACTGCCTCGGCCTGCCGAACATTGGCGGTGAGACAGAGTTCGACCCGATCTACTTGGGTAACCCGCTGGTTAACGCTACCTGCATCGGCATCATGCGTCACGATGACCTGAAGTTCGCGAAGGCCTCCGGCGTCGGCAACTACGTCGTTCTTTATGGCTCCGCAACCGGCCCCGACGGCATCGGTGGCGCCTCGATTCTGGCCTCGGAGACCTTCGAGGAGACCAGCAGCAGCAAGCGCCCGGCCGTGCAGGTCGGCGACCCGTTCATGGAGAAGCTGCTTATCGAGTGCACGCTCGAGCTGTTCCAGGCCGGCGTCGTCACCGCGCTCCAGGATTTCGGTGCCGCGGGCATTTCCTGCGCCACCAGCGAGCTGGCTTCCGCGGGTGACATGGGCATGCACTGCGAGCTCGACAGGGTGCCGCTGCGCGACGAGACTATGACTCCCGAAGAGATTCTGATGAGCGAGTCTCAGGAGCGCATGATGGCCATCGTTACTCCTGAGAACATCGACGAATTCATGGAGATCTGTCGCAAATGGGAGGTCTCCGCAACCATCGTCGGGGAACTCACCGAGGGCAACCGCTTGGTCATCGACTGGCACGGTGAGACAATCGTCGACGTCGATCCCCGCACGGTAGCCCACGAAGGCCCCGAATACGACAGGCCACAGCGCCGTCCGGAATGGATGGATATGGTCATCGCCGACGACGCTAACGCGTTGCCGAGGGATAATGAGACCATCGCCGAGCAGGTAAAAGCCCTGGTAGCCTCGCCGAATCTCTGTTTCAAGACGTGGATCACCAACCAGTACGACCGCTTCGTGCGTGGCAATACTGTGCTAGCTCAGCCGGAGAATTCCGGCATGATCCGCATCGACGAGAACACCGGGCTCGGCATCGCGATGGCTACGGACGCGAACGGCCGTTACTCTTACCTGAACCCTTATTGGGGTGCGCAGCTTGCGCTTTCGGAGAGTTATCGTAACGTCGCAATGACCGGCGCGACCCCGGTTGCGATCACCGACTGCTTGAACTTTGGTTCCCCTGAGAACCCGGAGGTCATGTGGCAGTTTGTCGAGACGATCTTCGGTCTGGTTGACGCCTGCCGCGAGCTCGGCATCGCAGTCACCGGCGGTAACGTCAGCTTCTACAACAACACCGACGGGGTCGATATTCACCCGACACCGGCAATCGGCACCTTGGGCGTAATCCAGAATGTTGCGGATCGAATCCCGATGGGCTTCGCGAATGCGGGCGACGCAATCGTGCTGCTGGGCGAGACCAAGTGCGAACTCGGCGGCTCCGCATGGACCCGCGTGATCCACGAGCACCTGGGCGGCACCCCGCCTGTGCCGAATCTGGACGCCGAGCAGAAGCTGGCGACCTTGATCAGGGAAGCATCCGAGATCCTGGTCAGCGCCCACGACCTCTCCGAGGGTGGCATCGCCATCGGCCTGATCGAAGCTTGCTGGCGAAACGGCTTCGGAGCCCACGTTAGCCTGCCTCACACCGGGCTAGACAACGTTGCGAATATGTTCAGCGAATCGCCCGCTAGGGCAGTCGTCACGGTAGCCGCAGACGATGTCGAGAAGCTTCACGAGCTCTGCGAGTCCATCGGCGTCCCGATGGCGCGCATTGGTACCGTAGCTCAGGGCAACAAGCTCAGCATCGACGGCATCTGCGAACTCGACCTCGACGAGCTACGCGAAGCCAGCGAGGCCACCATCCCGGAGGCAATGAAAGGCGTTTAAGTCAATAAAAATTGGCGGTGCTACTCGGTAGCGCCGCCAATTTTTTGTTTAAGCTCTCATTTTTCTCTGTCCACGCACTGCACCAGCAGCTGCGCGATCGGGGCTCGGGCCTCCTCTGATAGGCAGACCTCGTCCAGCGCCTCGTAGGCGGCCTTGACGTAGCCTCCGATCAGTTCGCCCACGTCGTCCAAAGCGCCACATTCCATGATGATATTCAGCGCGCGCTCGAGCGCGTCGGGGCTCATTTCGCGCCCGATTAGGGAGGCGAGCTCGTTGGCGTGCGGTGACTTCTCCATGGTTATGGCAAGCAGCACTGTCTGCTTGCCTTCCACGAGGTCCCCGCCAGTTGCCTTGCCGGTGACGCCTTCGTCTCCGAGGATGCCCAGCAGGTCGTCACGAAGCTGGAAAGCCTTACCCAGCGCTGAGCCGAAATCGCCTAGCTTGGCCAGCTCGCGTTCGCCGGCACCACCGGCCGCTGCGCCGAACTGCAGCGGACGCATCACGGTATAGCGGGATGTCTTGGCCTCTAGGACGAGCTCGGCCGATTCGCGAGCGCTCATCTCGTCCAACAGCCCGAACTGGTTGGAGACATCCAGATACTGTCCGGCATTAACCTCGTTCTGGACCAGCCGCCAGTAGGGCAGCGCATCCGATAGGCGCTCCAGCCCGCAGCCGTAAACCAGGTCGTTCGCCAGCCCGAGCATGACGTCGCCCAGCACGATGGCCGATTGCCTGCCAAACTCTTCGTTACCCAGCTCGGAGAAATGCTTGTGCGCGCTCGGTTGGCCACGTCGCGTGGGGGAGTTGTCGATCAGGTCGTCGTGTACGAGGATCCCGGCGTGCAGCATCTCGAAGCCGGCGCCCGCTGTGAGGATTGCATCCGGATTCTCTGG
This sequence comes from Propionimicrobium lymphophilum DSM 4903, assembly GCF_000423485.1. Classification (GTDB taxonomy): domain Bacteria; phylum Actinomycetota; class Actinomycetes; order Propionibacteriales; family Propionibacteriaceae; genus Propionimicrobium; species Propionimicrobium lymphophilum. Next base: position 353,716 of record NZ_AUIB01000001.1, read on the forward strand.
CTGGCCAGCGAAGGCGCTGTAACCCCAATACAAAAACGCGGGACGTAGCCGTTTGCCGCCCTCGTAGTAGCGAGCGGCGGCGTCGCTCAGTTCGCCGCATTTTGCATTCAAGCCCTTTAGGTCTTTGTCTGCTTGGGCAGCGGATTTTTCCAGGCGCACGGCGATGGCGTCACGGAAATCTTTCGAAGTGGGATCAACGGCATCGAAGCTCATAACCTGAAAGTCTAGCTGCATTCTTGGGCCTCTCGTCTAAGATATCGGACGTGACCGAACAACGCAGCATGACTACGGTTGCTCAGGTGCTCAACCAGAGCAACGGGCCGACCTACAGCTTTGAATTTTTCCCTCCCAAGACCGAACAGGGCACTTCAAACTTGATGCAGGCGGTCGAGGAACTCGAGCCACTCAAGCCAGATTTCGTCTCAGTTACCTACGGCGCTAGCGGAACCAACCGCGACCGCACTCTGGGCGTCACGGTTGAGCTGGCTAAACGAAGCAACCTGAGGGTTATCGGCCACATCACCTGCACCGCACAAAGCGTAGACGAGGTCAAGCGGGCGATTGACGCATATGGCGAGGCCGGCATCAGGAACATTCTGGCTATTCGTGGCGACATGCCGGGAGGCCCGCGTGTGGCTTGGGAAAAGCACCCACAAGGCCTAGAGAACGCCACCGAACTGGTCGAGCTGATTAAATCTCGCGGTGACTTCTGTGTCGGCGTCGGCGCCTTCCCAGACGGGCACCTGACTAGCGACTTCGAGCTCGACGCGCAAATTTTGCTTGGCAAGCAACAGGCGGGTGCTGAGTTCGCCGTCACCCAGCTGTTCTTCGAGCCTAAACACTACTTCGATCTGGTGGAGAGGGTACGAAATGTCGGCGTGACGATGCCGATCGTGCCTGGCATCATGCCGGTTTCAAGCGTCAAGCAGCTGGGCAAATTCGTTGAACTTTCCGGCGCAGACATCCCAGCTAGGGTCGCCGAGACACTGCTTCGGGTGCCCGACGATCCGATGATGGTTCGAGTCGCAGGTTCCGTCATCGCATCCGACCTGTGCAAAGAAATGCTGACCGGGGGAGCACCCGGCCTGCATTTCTACACGCAGAACCGCTCGGTGGCCACCAGGGAAATCCTGGCGATGCTGAGGGCAAGGGGATACTAATAACGCAGACAAAAGGGTGAGCCCGGTCGGGCTCACCCTTATCGTTTGTCTAGAGAGCGCGCAGAATGATCTGGCGCAGGTCTTCCTCGGTTGGCTTAACCGGGTTCGTCTGCGTGCAACGATCGACCATGGCGCTGGCGGTCATCTCGTCGAGCTTCTTACGGCACTCGTCGGAATCGACACCGGCCAGGTGCAGACTGTCGGGAATCTGCAACTTCTCATTCATCCTGCGGATGTGCTGGACGAACATGCGCACCGCAGATGGGCCGTTAGAGTCGGGCGAAACCATCCTGCCTAGGCGGGCATAACGGCTCATGGCCTGCGGGTCCTGACTGTTGTACTCGATGACGTGCGGCAGCAGGATAGCGTTCAGCCGCCCGTGTGCCACGTGGAAGTGGCCGCCCAGCGCGTGCGCCAGGCTGTGCGTGATGCCTAGCCCCGCGTTCTCGAAGGAGGAAGCTGCAAGGGAAGAGGCGCTGTGCATGTGCTTACGCGCGTCCATGTCGTTGCCATCGACGAAGCACTCATGCAGATTCTCAAAAACCAGCGAGACGGCCTTCTCGGCGAGCGCGTCGGTGAAGTCGTTGGCGTCGGTAGAAACGTAAGCCTCTGTGGCGTGGGTCAGCACATCCATGCCGGAATCTGCGGTGGTTTTCGACGGGCATGAGCGCACGGCCTCGGGGTCCAGGATGGCGATGCGGGCATACATCTTTTCCGACAGCAACGGAATCTTTGTTTCGTTAGCCTCGTCGGTGATGACCGCGTAAGAAGTCACCTCGGAGCCCGAGCCGCTGGTGGTCGGAATGACAACGATTCCGCCCGGTGCACCACGTCCGTCTTCACCAGCGATCAAGTGAACCGCCTTAGCGGTATCGATTGCAGAACCGCCGCCGTAAGCCAGCACGATTTCCGGACCAAACTGCAGGTATTCGGCGACGCCCTGCGCCACCAAATCGACAGTCGGGTTCGGCTCAACCTTGTCGAAAACCTTCACGTCGTCGAGGCGCGCGACGATCTCCTTGAAATGGTCTGTGGTGGCTAAGAAGCCGTCGGTGACGACCAGTACTTTGGCGCCGGCAAATTCGTCCAAAACGTCTAGGCTGTCATCGCCCATATGGACTTTGGTAGGGATCTGGAAATTAGGCATTATTCTCCTCCGAATACTGCTGACGATATTCACCCGGAGTTACTCCGACGTGTTTCTTAAATACTCTGGAAAAGTAGTTTTCTGGCTGGAACTTGAGCGCACTAGCGATGCGAGAGATCGGTTTATCGGTATGCGCGAGTATCATCTTGGCCTTTTCTAGGCGCTTCGCTGTGACGTATTGAATGAACGTGCTGCCCGTGTGGTTTCTGAAGGTTCTAGAGAAGTGCGAGTGTGAACAGTTCAGGTATTCCGCGCCGTCCTCGACGGTCAGAAAAGCGGTCGGATCCTTCTCTATCTCGTTCAACAGTGTGTTGACCGTGCGCTCTTGCACCTTCAGCGTGGGTTCCATCAGGTTGTGCAATGCGATGAGTAGGTTCTCGCAGTACCTGAAGGAATCGTAACGGTTCATCTCGCGCTTGGTGCGCATCCTGTGCTGAATGACCATCTGCGAAATATCGCGTCCAGTGCTCACGGAGTCGCTGCTCGCGATGCCGATCAGCACATCCTCAAAGCGTGCTATGTCGGTTGTTTTCATTTTCATGATCCAACTCGGCAGGGTGGCATCGAGGAATTGTTCGAGCACCTGCATGTTCGCGCCCAGATCGCGGCGAAGGACGTTTCCGGTTATCAGGTACGGGTCGAGGATGGAATCGAGCGCATCGTTTTTTTGCGTGATCGGGCGTAGCGGAAGCGCCTTATGGGTTAGCCTGCCCGCAAGCAGCGGAGCGAACCTGTCTTTTCTCTCCACGTCAGGCACGGAGTTGAGGCGTCCGTAGATTGGGCTAGGAGCCAGGATAGTGAGCTTCTTGCCGTTGTTTCCGATCTTTTCGTTAACCATCTTGATAATGGCATCGGCGCTGCGATGAATGGTCTCTAGATTGACGGTGTTGACGTCACGAATCAGATCTTCAGTCTCATCCGGAATAGCGAACTGGCCTTTGTTAGGCAAAATTTCCTTCGGCATCCGCTCGTTTCGCATCAGCACTTGACCGGCGAGAACCGCTCCGATGAATCTTTCGTCCGAGACGATGGGCACCGCAAAGTCGACTAATCCGGCGTGGCACTTGTAAACAACCGGGCGGCCGTCCAGTGCGCCCTGCAACCCGCCGTGTGCGTCACAACTCATACAGCGCTTACGCACCCACGGGTCTCTACGCAGCAACTGGCAGAGCGCGGAGAAGCCCGAAGCATCGGTGATGGAACGGCCCATGGAGTCAACGGTGATCATTCCCAGGCCGGTCTCCGCAGCGAATTCGTCTTGAATTTTTTGCAGCTTCTCGATGTCGATTACGTCGCGGAGGCTCAGATTGCCGATGCCCGAAAGCTTAATTAGCTCTGCCACAGCACCTCCCGCAGCTCGTCGAGGCCTCTGCCTGTGACGGCGTCAGTGACGAATATTGGGCTAGCCCCACCTTGGGCGAGGGTCTGTTTTGCATTTTCGATCTGCTCTTCGGTTGCGTTGTCTGCTTTCGTGACTACGCCCCAAACCGGGGGAGCGAACGTTCCTGCGATGCCTGGAGGCATCCGGGTCTCGGGCGCAGTCGGGTCCACGAGCAACAAAACGATGCCCACGCTGTTGGCGCTTACCTGAAGAGCCGACCAAAATCTACCGTGATCGAAGTACTCCCCAGGAGTGTCAACAATGTTGCCAAGAGCCTCGATCGCCTGCGTTTTAGCGTACTTAATTGAGGCGTCATTAAGCCTCTGACAGAGCGTCGTTTTGCCAGCCGTGATACTCCCAATGAGCAGAATTGTATCCGACATTACGTTCTGGTTATTTGGGTGGGGGTGAATCCGAGCACATTTTCGAGGGTGTCCACTACGCTGCGTAGCGACGACTCCACGCTTGCCAGGACGCCCGTGATGACCACCGCGCCGGAAAACCTGTCCACGAAAGCCAGTTCAACTGCAGACGCCTTAGTGGCAATGTCTGCCGCGATAATTGCGCCTTCACCAGGGGTAATAGTGAAGATTCCGATGGCCCCATTGTGATCACTAGTTAGGCCAATCTTCTGGTATAGACTCTCGTCGGGGTTAGCGATGACGTGCGCAAGGGTGACCTGTTTGCCCGGCACAAATTCCTGGATTATTCGCTGCTTTGCGAAGACTTCGTCACTCATTTCACTCCATCGTCGTTTGCTTCATGGTATGCCGTGAAAACCGGTTTCCTTAAGCCTGAGCAGGAATTTGTACAAAGGTGCCTGTTTTGTTTCATCAGAGTTGGCGTATTGTCAAATACAAGTTGCCTGTAATTGCAGGTGCCCACAGACAAAGGAGTTCTGATGCAAGAAGCACTCGGCATGGTTGAAACCAAAGGTTTCGTCGGGGCCGTAGAAGCTGCAGACGCAATGGTCAAAGCAGCAAATGTGACGCTTTGCGGCAGCGAAAAAATCGGCGCCGGCTTCGTCACAGTTACTGTCAGAGGCGATGTAGGCGCAGTTAAGGCAGCTGTTGACGCAGGTGCCGCATCCGCGTCTCGAGTTGGCGAACTTGTAAGTCAGCACGTGATCGCTCGTCCGCACGGCGATGTAGAGACCATCCTTCCAAAGAACGCGGAGTAAAAAATGTCCAATGAATTAGTTGACCAGGTAATGAAGGAAGTAATGAAGCAGATGGGTAGCGAGGAAAAGCCCGCAAGCTCTTCATTTAAGGTAAATCCCGGTATCACCGAGTTTGTCGGTACCGCAGAGGGCGACACTATCGGCCTCGTTATTGCAAACCTGGACGCTCAGGTAGCTAAGCTGTTCGGGCTCGACAAGAAGTACCGCTCAATCGGTATTCTCGGTGCACGCACCGGCGCCGGCCCACAGATTTTCGCAGCCGATGAGGCAGTCAAAGCCACCAACACTGAGATCGTAAAGATCGAGCTTCCCCGAGACACCAAGGGCGGGGCAGGCCACGGTTCGTTGGTGGTTTTTGCGGCTGAGGATGTTTCCGACGCCCGCCGCGCCGTAGAGGTAGCTCTCGAAGACATCGACCGCACCTTCGGTGATGTCTGGGGCAACGACGCGGGCCACCTGGAATTCCAGTACACAGCCCGCGCCTCGCATGCGTTGAACATGGCATTCGGTGCCCCGATCGGCAAGAGCTTCGGTATCACCGTTGGCGCCCCCGCCGCCATCGGCGTCGTGCTGGCTGATACCGCAGTTAAGGCATCGACCATCGACGTCGTGTCGCTCGCCACGCCGACCAACGGCCAGAGCTTCTCCAACGAGGTCACCGCTACCTTCAGCGGCGATTCCGGAGCTGTTCGCCAGGCGATTATCGCCGCTCGCGAGGTCGGCATCAAGCTGCTCGGCGCGCTCGGTGATACCCCGACTTCGACCACCACTCCGTACATTTAAAGAGGACGCTAAATGAGATCAAAGAGGTTTGAGGCTCTCGATGCGCGTCCCGTCAACCAGGACGGGTTCGTCACCGAGTGGCCAGAAGTTGGTCTAATCGCGATTGATTCGCCTAGCGACCCTAAGCCGTCGATCAAGATCGAAAACGGTGAGGTCGTCGAAATGGACGGTAAGCGAGTCGACGAGTTTGACATGCTCGATTCGTTCATCGCTCGTTACGGCATCAACCTGGAAAATGCCGAAAAGGCGATGTCCGTTGATTCCGTCGACATGGCTCGGATGCTTTGTGACATCAACGTTCCGCGTGCAGACGTTATCGCTTTAACTACTGCCATGACCCCGGCCAAGCTGACCGAGGTCATCAGCAACATGAGCGTGCTGGAAATGATGATGGGCGTCACGAAGATGCGCGCCCGCAAGAAGCCGGCTAACCAGTGCCACGTGACTAACGTCGCCGACAACCCGGTGCAGATTGCGGCAGATGCCGCAGAGGCTGCACTTCGTGGCTTCGCTGAGATGGAGACCACGATGGGTGTCGCCCGTTACGCTCCGTTCAACGCGATTTCGTTGATGGTTGGCGCTCAGACTGGCCGTCCGGGCATTCTCACGCAGTGCTCCTCTGAGGAAGCTACTGAGCTTCAGCTCGGTATGCGCAGCCTAACGGCTTACGCTGAGACCGTTTCGGTGTACGGCACTGAGGACGTCTTCATGGACGGCGACGACACTCCATGGTCGAAGGCTTTCCTAGCTTCCTGCTACGCCTCTCGCGGCATGAAGATGCGTTTCACTTCGGGCACCGGTTCTGAGGTTCAGATGGGCTTTGCCGAGGGCAAGTCGATGCTTTACCTTGAGTCCCGCTGCTTGTTCGTCACGCGTGCTGCCGGCTCGCAGGGCATCCAGAACGGTTCCGTTTCTTGCATTGGTGTTCCTGCTGCTGTTCCAGGCGGTATCCGTGCGGTTCTCGGCGAGAACCTGATTGCCATGATGCTCGACCTGGAATGCGCATCCAGTAACGACCAGACGTTCACGCACTCCGATCTGCGCCGTTCGGCTCGTACTCTGATGCAGTTCGTTCCGGGTACCGACTTCATCTGCTCCGGTTACTCTTCAACCCCGAACTACGACAACATGTTCGCTGGTTCAAACTGGGATGCCGAAGACTTCGACGACTGGAATATCATCCAGCGTGACCTTCGTGTCGACGGTGGCTTGAACCCTGTCGAAGAAGATGACGTGGTTGCGGCACGTAACAAGGCGGCCCGTGCTCTGCAGGCAACCTTCCGTGGCCTGGGCCTGCCTGCCATCACCGATGAAGAGGTTGAGGCAGCCACCTACGCTAACGGCTCGAAGGATATGCCGAAGCGTGATGTCGTTGAGGACCTTAAGGCTTGCGCCGAAGTCCTCGAGCGTGGCCTTACCGGCCTGGACGTCTGCAAGGCTCTCTACGAGGGTGGCTTCGACGACGTCGCAAAGGCGATCTTCGATCTCAACGTCCAGCGTTGCGCGGGCGACTACCTGCACACCTCGGCGATCTTCGACGAGAACTGGGGCGTTGACTCTGCAGTTAACAACCCGAACAGCTACGAGGGCCCGATGACCGGCTACCAGATCAGTGAAGAGCGCTGGGAGCAGATCAAGACCATCCGCAACGCGGTAAGCCCGGAAAGCATCTGAGGTAATCATGGACCAATCAACGCTTAAAAGCCTTATCGAAAAGGTAGTTTCTGAGGTTGTCGCCGGCCAGGCGAGCAAGCACGCACCGGCACCCAAGTCTGAGAAGCCTGAGTCCAAGGCGATCAGCTACTCAGATCCCGGCGATATCGAGGTTGTTGAGACCGGCGTAGCCGAGCGCGGTACCGACCCGAAGGAAGTCGTAATCGGTCTTTCTCCGGCATTCGGCACTGAGCTGACTAGCACGATCATCGGCCTGAAGCACGGCGAGGTTCTTCGCCAGATCTGCGCAGGTATCGAGGAAGAGGGCCTGAACTACAGGTTCATCAAGGTGTACCGCACCGCAGACGTCGCTTTCATCGGTCTGGACGCAGCAAAGCTGTCCGGATCCGGAATCGGCATTGGTTTGCAGTCCCGCGGCACATCGATCATCCACCAGCGCGACCTGGCACCGCTGAGCAACCTCGAGCTGTTCAGCCAGGCACCGTTGATGGACCTTGAGACCTTCCGCGCGCTAGGCCGTAACGCCGCGCAGTACGCCAAGGGTCTGTCGCCCAACCCGGTACCGATTCGTAACGACCAGATGGCTCGTCCGAAGTACCAGGCTGTTGCGGCTCTGCTGCACAACAAGGAAACCCGACTGACTGACACGCACAAGAAGGCGCAAGCAGTCACCATTAAGTACAAGTGAGGCAAAGCATGAACCAAGAAGAACTGATCCGTCAGATCATGTCTGAGGTCATGAAAGACCTCGGAAGTAACAACGTCGAATTCACCAAGAATTCTCCGGCACCTTCAACTTCTTCCGCTCCAGTATCTTCAGGCACGAAGTTGACTGTGGCAGACTATCCGCTGGCGCAGAAGCACCCGGATAGGGTTAAGTCCAACACCGGCAAGGTGCTGTCTGATCTGACCTTCGAGAAGGTTAAGAGCGGAGAGTTGAAGGCGGACGACTTCAAGATTTCGGCTGACACCCTTGAGCTGCAGGCCGAGGTCGCTGAAGCGGCTGGACGTCCGACGCTGGCGCGTAACCTTCGTCGCGCTGCAGAGCTGATCGCGATTCCCGACGATCGTCTTCTGGAGATCTACGACGCTCTACGTCCTTACCGAAGCAGCAAGCAGGAACTGCTTGACATCGCAGACGAGTTGCAGAACGTACACAAGGCCGCCATCTCGGCAGACTTCGTGCGCGAGGCAGCTGACGTTTACGAGAAGCGCGACCGTCTGCGTCGCGACTAAGGAGTCGAAATGTCTGTAGTGGCAGGAATAGATATCGGCAACGCAACCACCGAGGTTGCGCTGGCGCGTCGTCGCGGCCCCGATCTTGAATTCCTCGCGTCCTCTACGGTCAGAACGACTGGCATGAAGGGCACCAAAGACAACATCAAGGGTGTCTTTGGTGGTCTTAAAGATGCCCTCGGAAAGGCAGAGCTTAACCTCGACGACGTCGATCTGGTGCGGATCAACGAAGCCGCACCAGTTATCGGCGACGTCGCGATGGAGACGATCACTGAAACGATCATCACCGAATCGACGATGATCGGTCACAACCCGTCCACACCGGGCGGGTTGGGCATCGGTGTCGGCACCACGATAAGCATCGACGATCTGGCCTCTGCTAACCAGGGGCCATACATCGTCGTTATTGACCGCAGCCACGATTTCGCGGATGCCGCGCAAACAATCAATAACGCTTCGGCGAAGGTTGCCGGCGCGATTTGCGAACTCGATGACGGTGTTCTGGTGCACAACCGGCTCGATGAGAAGATCCCGATCGTTGACGAGGTTGCCTACATCGATAAGGTGCCTTTAGGGATGTTGGCCGCGGTGGAGGTGGCCGATGTTGGTCGAATCGTGGAGACGCTGTCCAATCCGTACGGCATCGCCACTCTCTTCGAGCTCAGTTCCGAAGACACCAAGCAGGTAGTACCGTTGGCCCGCTCGCTGGTTGGCAACCGCTCCGCAGTTGTCATCAAGACCCCGAAGGGAGACGTCAAGGAACGCAGGATTCCTGCGGGCAAGTTGACGTTTCACGGGCCTACCAGGAAGAACACCAGTTTCGTCGAAGTTGATGTCGATAACGGTGCAGAGAAGATCATGGCGGCCCTCGGTGAGGTGACTGATGTCACCGACATCACGGGCGAACCGGGCACCAACGTCGGTGGAATGATGGAACAGGTTCGAGTATCGATGGGCACGCTCACCGGTCAGAACCCGAAGGACATCAAGATTACCGATCTGTTGGCGATTGATACCCGCACTCCTAAGCAGGTTGCGGGCGGTATCGCTAACGAGTTTTCGATGGAAGCTGCCGTCGGTATAGCCGTCATGGTGCACGCCGATCGGCTGCAGATGCAGATGATTGCCGACGAGATTTCTGCTGAAATAGGCATTCCCGTCGAGGTGGGTGGCGTTGAGGCAGACATGGCCATTCAGGGTGCATTGACAACTCCTGGTGTTGCTGCCCCGATCGCGGTTTTGGATATGGGTGCGGGCTCCACAGATGCGTCTGTAATGCATGCGGATGGTTCGATCGTTTCGACCCACCTTGCCGGTGCAGGCAATATGGTGACGTTGATGATAAAGACCGAACTCGGCCTTTCTGATACGCACATTGCCGAGGACATCAAGCGCTATCCTCTGGCCAAGGTGGAAACGATTTTTTCCATCAGGCATGAGGACGGTACGGTCCAGTTCTTCAACGACCCGCTACCGCCGGAGACGTTCGCTAGGGTCGTAATCATGAAGCCCGATGGTTTGGTTCCTCTGGACATCGATCTGCCTGTCGAGACTATCGGGCAGGTGAGAATCCGCGCTAAGCAGCAGGTGTTCGTCACAAACGCGGTGCGTGCTTTGCGCAAGGTCAGCCCGACAGAGAACGTGCGAGACATCGATTTCGTTGTTTTAGTTGGTGGTTCCGCTCTCGACTTCGAGATTCCCCAGCTCGTAACTCATGCGCTGGCCGACTATCGAGTCGTCGCAGGACGCGCAAACATCCGGGGCAGCGAGGGCCCACGAAACGCGGTAGCAACCGGCCTAGCCCTGAGTTGGGAGGGCTAAATGCGAAACGTTCCGGCCCAGGTGCCAACAATCAAACTCCACGCGAACTCCAAGATCACCGACGATCAGTTGACTCAGGTGTTGCTTGGAGTTGAAGAGGAGAGCGTACCCATTGAGGTCGTTCGTGAAGACGAGCTCAACCCGCTCGAACTGGCCCACAACGCAGCGATTGCTTCGAGTTTGGGTATCGGCATCGGTATATCGCTGGACTACGTAGTAGTGACGACGGAGAAGTTGCCCACTGAGCGGCCATACATGGCCACCTGGTTGGGTGATAGCTGGATCAACGACCGCCACGTGGGGGAAAACGCCGCACGGTTGGTCAAAAGGACGCCGCTACTGCGGCTAGCTTTGGAAAGGAGTGCTTAATGCAGGCGCTAGGAACCATCGAAACGCTTGGGATGGTCGCAGCTATCGCAGCAGCCGATGCAGCGGCTAAAGCCGCAAACGTTGAGCTGATCGGCTACGAGCTGACTCGCGGCGGCGGTTATGTCAACGTCAAGGTGCAGGGCGCGGTCGACGCGGTCCAGTCTTCTATGGACGCAGCCAAGATGGCAGCCGAAAGGATCAGCAAAGTGATCAGCTTGTCGGTCATCGCCAGGCCAAGCTCTCAGATGGAAAAGATTATTTTCAGTGCTGACACAGTCGGTGCTGGAGCTCCTGAGCCACAGAAGGCTCAGGAGACAAAGGAAACTAAGGCTCCTCAGCAGGCGAAGGTCGCAGCTCCCAAGGCTCCGGCTGTAAAGGTCTCGGCCACGAAGGTCGCAGCTCCCAAGGCTCCGGCTGTAAAGGTCTCGGCCACGAAGGTCGCAGCTCCCAAGGCTCCGGCTGCAAAGGCCTCGACCACGAAGGCAGTTGCCACCAAGACTGAGAGCATAACGACTTCGGCCGCTAAGCCTGAGCTACAAAAAGCTCCGGCTGTGAAAGCCGAGGCTCCCAAAACGGAAAAGCTAAAGTCTGAATCGAAGCCGAATAGCCAGCCGGCAAAGTCCGAGTCTGGCGAGAAGGCTACGACGAAGGCGAGCACTCAGCAGCCTAAGGCTGCTCCGGTGAAGAAAGAAACCGCGACCAGCAGGCCGGCGGCTAAGAATAATCACGCCACTCGCAAGGTGGCCGCTAAAAAATAGTCAGCCGCTGGTTGACGCAATAGGGCTCTAAAACAATAACTAACTAGGAGGAATAATGAGCCAGGCACTAGGTCTAATCGAGACCAAGGGATTCGTAGGTTCGATTGAAGCTGCTGACGCCATGGCCAAGGCCGCAAACGTCGAGCTGATCGGCAATGAGAAGATCGGTTCCGGTTTGGTGACCGTCATGGTACGCGGTGACGTCGGTGCTGTTAAGGCAGCTGTTGACGCAGGTGCTGCTGCAGCTAGCCGCGTTGGCGAGCTCGTCAGTCAGCACGTCATCCCGCGCCCGCACGCGGACGTCGAGAAGATGCTGCCGCACCCGGCTAAGTAATCGACTTCGAAATTATGTTGTCCGGCGGGGGATAACCCCGCCGGCGACATCCGAGTAATACAGGTAATTCGTGGAAGGAAGGAATGCTCTAATGACCCAGGAACAGCTCGTCGGGTTAGTGCAGCAGATCGTTAAAGAGGTGCTCAACCACGAAAAATTATCTGACGTGCAGGCAGCACCGAGTGACAAGAAGATTCTCGTCTTGTTCTCCGGTGCGCTCATCGGCTTCGATGACGCGATTGAGTCTCTAAAACAGATCCGTGAAGTTGACATTGAAACCATTCAGACCGATTCCGCTCTGCGAATTCTCGATCAATCGAAGATCGAGCAGATTGGGCGAAAGGTCGACCCGAAGCACCTCGTTGAGACGCACGACGAGCTGGTCGTCGCAACTTTGACACTTAATCTGGCAAGCAAGGCCGCCCACGGCATCTGCGATTGCTTGGGCTCGAATTTGATATCTGACTTTTTGCTGGCAGGTAAGAAGGTGACCGCTGCCATCGATGGCGTTTGCCCAGACGGCGCAGAGAAGCGCAAGTGGTTCCCGAACATTCCTGCCGGTTACGCGGCGATGATGCGCAGGAATCTATCCACACTAAAAGACATCGGGGTGCAGACGGTTCGTGCAAAAAACCTTTGTAGAGCCTATAGCGCACCAAAGACGCAGGAGGCGCCGGAGGGTAAGCGCAAGCTGATAACTGCCGAGGTGGTAGAGGGGTTAGCGCCTGGAAGCGTCCTAGAGATCGGCGAAAATGACATCGTCACCGATCTAGCCAAAGAAGTCGCTGCCGATGCGGGCATCGAACTGTTGAAAAGGAATTAGAGATGTATCTAGCTAAGGTCGTTGGCAACGTCGTCTCGACTAGCAAGGACGAGCGGCTGGTCGGCTTCAAGCTGCTGCTAACCTGTCGGCTGGATGACCAAGAAAAGCCGGTGGACAACCCGGAGGTATGCGTCGACACGGTTGGCGCCGGCACGGGTGAGGTCGTCATAGTGACGAAGGGCTCCAGCGCTAGGTTCGCCGCAGATCGCGAACACGCTCCGATCGACGCCACGATCGTCGGAATCGTCGATACCGTAGAAATGGACGACTGATCATGCCAGCTATCTACACACGCACGGGGGACAAGGGCGGCACTGGCCTTTTCGGCGGTTCTAGAGTACCCAAGCAGAGCTTGCGAGTTGAGGCCTACGGCTGCGTAGATGAGGCCAACGCTTGGCTCGGCGAAGCTAAGGTGCTGTTACCAGCCGATGAGCGAGAGAAGCTTAACCACATTCAAAAAAGGCTGTTTGTTCTCGCAGCTGAACTGGCATCTGACGCGAAGGGCACCCAGATCCTCGCTAACAAAATCAGCGATGCCGACGTCGTTTATTTAGAGAATCTAATCGACGAGTGCCTAGAGATTACTGGCCCGCAAAAAAATTTCGTGATTCCCGGTCGCGACGAGCCTTCCGCAAAGTTGCACGTTGCCAGGACGGTTGTGCGCAGAGCGGAGCGACAAGTGCTTCGACTTGCAGAGCAAGAGAACGTTCGGCCCGAGGTAATCAAGTACTTGAATCGCTGTTCCGACGCGATCTATTCGTTGGCGAGACTCAGCGAGCATCGTTGGGACGTCGAAAGACTGACGAAGATGGTTCGTGGCGCCGTCGAGCGTGTGCTCGGCGTCAGCCTGGAAGAGTCCGCAAAGGTAAAGCCGGCAGAAAAGAAGCCGGAAGTTCCGCAGCACTTCGTAATGAACCTGGAGCTTGCCAACAAACTTGCCGAAGCCGCAAAGCAGAAGGCCGAGGCGATGCAGGTCCCGATCGTTTTCGCGGCGGTAGACCAGCACGGAAACCTGGTTTGCATGCAGGTCATGGAACGCACACTGTTGGCCAGCCACGATATCGCCATGAACAAGGCCTGGACCGCGTTGGCGTTCAAACAGACCACGCAAAACCTCGGCAAAGCAGCTGCGGGGCCTAACGGCGTGATGCCAGGTGTGGAGGCCGGGAACAAGGGCAGGGTAGTGCTCTTCGGAGGCGGCGCACCAATCTACTGCAACGGAACCATCGTGGGTGCGATCGGCATCTCCGGCGGCACCGTCGAACAAGACGTAACAATCATGAACTCGGCATTAAAAAAGATATTGGGAGTAACAAAATGAGTATCGATCCTCAACTAATCGAGAAGACCATTCGCCAGGTGCTCTCCGAGCTTCCGGGCAACAAATTCGATAGTGAGCCAGAAAAGTCAAGTGATGTCGCCACCGGTGACGGCATCTTCGCCGACATGGACAGCGCAGTGAATGCTGCTCAGAAGGCCTGGAAGGAGTACATGGGCTGCTCTATGGCAGACCGTGAGCGCTTCGTGCAGGCCATCCGTGACACAATGAGCAAGCCGGAATCCATTGCCTACATGTCCGAGCAGGCGGTTGCTGAATCCGGCATGGGTAACGTCGAACACAAGAAGATCAAGAATCGTATAGCCGCCACTCAGACTCCCGGCACTGAAGATCTGACCACCGAGGCTTGGTCCGGTGACGACGGCCTGACCACCGTCGAATTTTCGCCGTTCGGCGTGATCGGCTCCATCACACCGACGACGAACCCCACCGAAACCATCACCTGCAACTCGATCGGCATGCTCGCCGCGGGCAACGCGGTCGTGTTCAGCCCGCACCCGCGTTCCAAGAACATCTCGCTGTGGCAGATCAGGGAGATTAACAAGGCTCTCGCAGCCGTTGGTGCTCCGAAGAACCTGGTTGTCACTGTCGCCGAGCCGTCCATCGACAACACCAACAAGATGATGGCCCACTCGGACGTCCGCATGCTCGTCGCCACCGGCGGCCCCGGCATCGTCCGCACGGTTCTCTCCAGCGGCAAGAAGGCCATCGGTGCTGGCGCAGGTAACCCGCCGGTTGTCGTGGACGAAACCGCCGATCTCGATCTGGCCGCGAAGTCCATCGTCGACGGCGCAAGCTTCGACAACAACCTGCCGTGCACCTCCGAGAAGGAATGCCTGGTTGTTGAGGACGTCGCAGATCTGCTCAAGTTCAAGATGACCAGCAACGGCGCATACGAGCTGAGCGCCGATCAGATCTCCAAGCTTGAGAAGATCATCGTCAAGAACAACAAGGCTGCCACCGAGTGGGTGGGCAAGTCGGCTGAGAAGATTCTTGCTGAGGTTGGCGGGAAGGCTCCGGCTGGTACCAAGCTGCTGATCGCCGAGGTAGACAAGGACCACCCGTTTGCTCAGGTCGAGCTGATGATGCCGGTTCTGGCCATCATCCGCACTCCTGATGTGGATACCGCGATCGATTGGGCAGTTGATCTCGAGCACGGCAACCGTCACACGGCGATCATGCATTCGAAGAACGTGAATTCGCTGACTAAGTTCGGCAAGCTGATCCAGACCACTATCTTCGTCAAGAACGGCCCGTCGTACGCTGGCATCGGCATCACTGGCGAGGGTTACCCGACCTTCACCATTGCAGGCCCCACTGGCGAGGGCCTGACGAGCGCTCGCTCTTTCGCTAGGAAGCGCCGCTGTGCCTTGGTTCAGGGCCTAAACGTTAGGTAACAGAGCAGCCATAGTAATGGCCGGTGGGTGAAAACCCTCCGGCCATTATTTATTAGTTGACTTCGGTTAACGTTCTGCGCCACCTTGCGACGTGCTTTCCGCTTAGGTCGATGGTCACCAGACGCTGCGTCGGACGGGTCAGTGCAACGTATAGGACGCGTTCCCCACCCGGGGTTTGCTCGACGATGTCGTCGGGGCTGATTACGATTGTCGCGTCGAATTCCAGGCCCTTCGACTGGAGAGCTGTGATCACGACGACGCGCTGGTCCACCTCTTCTGGCAGCTTCATTTGCTCGACCAGCTCGATGAACTTGCGGTAATCGTCTGGGGCAGTGATCAATGAGATCGACCCGGCCACCTGCTGCGAAAGGTTCATGATCTGCTTTTTGAGCTCACCGGCCAATTCATCCGGGATGACGCTGAGCAGCAGCGGCTCCACTCCTGTTTCGCGGACGGAATTCGGCAATACCGCGTCCGGGTAGGCGGCGCGAACTACCTTGCCCGCGAGATCCATGATCTCGGTTGGGGAGCGGTAGTTGGTGGAGAGCCTGAATTCTCGCATGGGAGCGCGGCCGATAAGGTCGCGGATCGCGCGGTCGGACTCTTCTTGCACGGGGTAGGAACTCTGAGCTGGGTCGCCGACCAGTGTCCACGACGCCTGTGGCCCGCGGCGGCGAAGCATCCTCCACTGCATCGGTGTGATGTCCTGACATTCGTCGACAAGCACGTGAGAGTAATTCCTGGGTTGTGTCTCGTCGATCTCTCGATCATCGCGCAGCTTGTCTGATATAGTGACGATCTCGTTTGCATCGGCGACGGAGTCTAGAAAGAGCAGGGGATCGTCCTGCTCGGATGCTGGCACCGGGCCGAGCATGTGGGCGAGTTCGTCGAGAAGCGCCATGTCGCTCATAGACCAGTCTGGTCTCGGCTGTCCAGAGTCGGGCACGTACCCGCGAGCGTGTGCGAGCGAGTCGGTCAGCACGCCCTCTTCCTCGTCGCTCATGTGTCCGTGAGCGATGGAGTTCAAGAACTTTGGATCGGCGAGTCTGGCAAGTACCTGTTCGGGGGAGAGCATCGGCCACCAGGCATTTAAGAACATGGTGTAGCTTGCCTGGTCGGTGATCTTCTCGTCGAAGATTTCTCGATCGATATCCAGCAGCGCGGCGATCTCCTCGGGGAGCTTCGCCCACAGCGCATCGAGCAGCGCCTGCTGCGCGGCCTTCTTGGCCTGGTTCAGCTTGTTGTTGAGGAGGATGGCGCGCCTGATCTTGTTAAGCTCGTCTTGCTCCAGAGTTAGCACCTCACCCTTGATACTGACGCGCAGGCGGTTCAACTCCGGGCCGGAAACCAACGGCTCGTTGACGGCGGCCCTGAGCACCGGAAGCATCCGCATGCTGCCCTTCAAAATGGCGGCCTGGGCATTTTCGGCTCGTGCAGAGGTGAAGCCGAGCACGTCGCCCGGAACATCGCCAACCGCGCGCAGCACGACGGCGTTTTCGCCGAGGCTGGGCAGAACTCGGGCGATGTAATTGACGAATAGATCTGATGGTCCGACTACCAGCACGCCACCTTGTTCGAGACGCTTGCGGTGGGTGTACAGCAGGTAGGCCGCGCGGTGCAGAGCAACCACGGTCTTGCCCGTGCCAGGCCCGCCAGAAATGAGCGTGACGCCCTGGTAGGGAGCGCGGATTGCCTCGTCCTGCTCGGCTTGAATCGTGGCGACTATGTCCTTCATGTGGGGGCCGCGGGCTCGTTTGAGGGAGGCCATGAGAGCGCCCTCGCCGATTACCACCAGGTCGTCGCCGGCTCTCTCATCTAACAGGTCGTCTTCGATGCCAACCACTTTTTCGCCGCGGCAGCGAAGCACACGCCTGCGCACGACCTCCATCGGATTCGACGCCGTCGCCCGGTAGAAAGGCTCCGCAGCGGGGGCGCGCCAGTCGATTACCAGGGGCTCGTAGTCGTCGTCCCTGACGCCGAGCCTGCCAATGTAGCGGATCTCTTCCTCAGTGAGATCTAGTCGGCCGAAAACTAGGCCGTCGTGTTCCGCGTCCAAAACCGCCAGCCGCTTCGCCGCCTGGTAGGCGAATGCGTCGCGCTCGAAGATGGCCGTGCCGTCCTCTTCACGCATCCAGTCGGAGCGGTCGGTTTTGAACTTGGCTTCGGCCTCTGCCTCAACGTTGCGGGCAGATTCCGTCAGCACGTCGAGCTGCTCGTAGACCCTATCTACGTGTTTCTGCTCTTTGGCTAATTCCTTCGTCAAGATATCCGCAGCGTCGCTGGCGCTCGCCTCGCCGTTAACCGTGTCGATTTCAGAACTCAACAGATTATCCTCACAGTTTGATGGTCGCCCCTAAAAGGCTGACTACCTAGTTTATGCCCAAATACAAGACCGCCGAACTTTATTGGCAAGTTCGGCGGTCTTTGAGGGTTTACGGGCTAGGAAATAGTGACGGTGATCGATCCGTTCTGGAACACCTGGCTGATCTGCGTCTCGGTGATTTCGGCCGGTGCGATCGGCTTGCCTAGCTCCTTGGCGCGCTGTTCGTAGCGTTCCATGATCTGGCTTGGGACGAAATTGAAGTCAGCGCTGCCGCCGCCAAGCACACTGCCGTTTTCGAAATCTTGGCGCCAGCCGTCGTTCCACTCGTATTCGTTCCTAAGCGGGGCACCGGTTGCCTCGGCTCCACCAGCGGAGTCATAGCCTGCAAAGATAGCGCCACGAACGACGATTGTCTCGACGTTGCTAATGCGGATCTCTCCGTGACGGAACTTCTGGACGACGGTATCGCCAATAGTGGTTTCCTCCGAAGTCGGAACGCCCAGCTTTTCGACGCCACCGAACTCTTTGAACTTTTTGGCGATGTCGCCGGAAACGAGGAAGCTGCCGTATTTGCCGGTGAAGACGGTGCCATTTTCGAATTCTTGAGACCAGCCGCCCGGCACTGCCTTCTCGGCGGAAAGCGGCATTCCGACCTTGTCTGCGCCGATGGACTCGACCGCCGATGCGATGCCACCGGTGACTGCAGCCCCGCCCTGCTTCGGCTTATTGGAGAAGAAGACCTGGCCGTTGTCGAATGTCTGCACCCAGCCGCCCTTGGTGGAGGTTTCGGCAGATTTCGCGGCCCCCAGCTTGTCGAACCCGCCGGCGGCGTTGAAAGTGGTGTAGATACCGCCGACAACGGGCTGATAGCCGTTCTCGGCCGACCAGGTGATGGCGCCCCGCTCGAATGTCTGCGCGCCGGCGCCCTCGGCGTTCTCCTTCTGCTCGGCAGTAGGTAGGCCGTAGCGACCGACACCACCGTTAGCCTTGAACTGTTCGTAGGTCTTTCCAACGACGGCGATACCACCACGCTGCGAGGTCCAAAAGATCCTGCCGCCGGTGAAGTCCTGAACGATTGCATTGCCTTCGGCGTGCTCATTATTGAGCGGCACTCCCAGTGTTGGCTTATTCGTATCGCGATAGCGAGTAGCCATGCCGTTACGGACGTTCAGCGATTTGCCGCCGGTCGTGTAAAAAATATCGCCGTACTGGAATGACTGCTTCCAACCGCCCGTTACAGAGCCTTCGTTGCCTAGCGGCAAACCCAGCTTCACGCCTTGGTTAACTGCATTCCGATAAGACGTGTAGATGCCGTTACGGATGACGAACTGGCCGTTCGGGGTCTCGACGAGCAGGCCATTGTCGAACTCCTGCCAGGTGCCACCGTTGGCGTTCGTAGAGTTAGCTCTGACGGAACCCAGCATGCCAGAGTACTTGCCAGCCAGGTCCTTGAATTTTTCGTTCAACTTCGGCTTGGCAGGGACGGCTGAGGCATCGAACCTGCGCAGGTCGTACTGATTCATTAACCTAATTAGCGCGTTTGCGTAGTTCGGGTCCGTCGCGTATCCAGCCCTGGCGATTGCTCGCGCGAAGTCGTCTGCGCTCTTCGTCTGGAATGCCGGCGCATATCGCGAGTTGACGCGTAGGAAGTGTCCGTGGTCTCGGAACGAGTCGGCGCCGGTCGCATATGTGCGGAAGCCGTCAACGATCATGATGCTTCGACCGTTGATTACCTCGCGGGTCGGCATGGAAGTGCATCCGGCCTGGTGCGGGCTACGCTGTGCTGTGCATTTGATGCCGAAGTACGCGTTTCCGCTGCGGGTTAGCCCACTTTGGCCCCAGCCAGATTCCAGGATTGCCTGAGCAATAGATACGGACGCCGGAACGCCGTACTGCTGCTGGCCTGCTTGCGCCATTGGCGCGACTGCGTTAATAAACCCCTGGTTCGCGGAAGCGTCAGGTGCTGCGCCGATTATTGTTCCCGTCGCCATGCTGGCGGGAAGTAGCATGGACAGCAGCTTCCAGCTCTTGGGTTTCTCGTTGTTGGATTGCAAAGTTATTCCTCCCCTTTAACCCTCGAAGCCGAGTATTAAGGGTTTGAGCGAAATTAGCTAGAAAAACCCTAAAGCCTAGATTTAGCTAGAGACTCCTGAGCGTGGAAAAGCTCAACCTCTGTAATTGAGGGTTTCTAGTTGAGCTGTAGCTTTCGAAGAACGCCGTTGACTTGCGCTGACACCTTATTAATAAGGGCGTCAATAACAATCTTCTACGACTCACCACTCAAGCGCTGCGATTCATCATCTTCTCGATTACCTGCGGTGATGTAGGCTATCTTTCATACAAAGCCTAAGGGAGGGTGATCGTGGCGCTATCCGAAGAAGAACAGCGGCTTCTTGACCAACTGGAAGCCTCGCTTACTGCTGACGACCCTAAACTTGCCTCCAAGATGGGCAATCGCTCGTCGTATCGTGTGCAACGAAAGCGTGCCACGCTGTCGGGAATTGTCTTTGTGGTAGGAGTTGCCCTCCTAGTTCTGGGGCTAGCTAACTCATGGTCTTTCGGTTGGGTTATTGGCCTTGTCGGATTCATCGCGATGTTTGCGGCCACCGTTCTAGCCCTAACCGCGTGGCAGAAGGTCGACGGTGCTCAGGCCCCGAGCCTAAAGGACTATCCACCGCCCAGTAGGCCCTCCTCGAGCCTGGAGGACCGTTGGCGTCGTCGCCAGGGTTTTTAATAGACAGATCTTAAATATTTAGAGCGCCGGTTCGCCCGGCGCTCTTTTTTCATGCCTTTTGCCGGAAAGTGGAGTGTTTTTGGGTCTAAATGTGGCCCCGAGGTGCATTGGTGGAGGAAAAGGGAGTATTGTGGAGCGAAATGGATGACTTGGGATCTATTTAAGGTGCGAAAGGGGGTGCCTTGGAATGTTTTTGGGAACGTACACACCCAAACTCGACGACAAGGGACGCTTCTTTCTGCCTGCAAAGTTCCGTGAAGAACTAGCCGATGGCCTCGTAATCACTAGAAGCCAGGAGCACTCGCTGGCCATCTACCCGATGGCTACGTTCGCCGAGATGACGAAGCAAGTTACTACCGCCCCTTCAACCCTCAAGCAGGTACGTGACTTTCAACGCATGTTGGCGGCAGGCGCAAGCGACGAGGTGCCCGATAAACAGGGCAGGCTGACGATTCCGCCGATGCTGCGCGTATACGCAGACCTTGAATCGAAGATCGTCGTCATCGGCGCTATTAACCGGCTCGAGGTTTGGGACGAGGCCGCATGGCAGCGCTACATGGCCGAGCAAGAGCCGGGCTTTGCGGAACTCAACGATCAGATCCTGCCGGACTTCGGCACGGTTGGTGCCGATGGCTAGCGCAACTTGCCGGTTGGCTGCCGATCAGGCCTGTGCACCCTGGCGCAACTTCCCCTGTGCCAGGTGGCATACGGTCTGGTCGGTAACCTGCCGGCAAGTCGCGACTTCGACTGATTCCATGCCCAGTTAGCTCAATTATGAACAAGGAGATGAAGTTGCAAGACGAAAACGACCGTGCGCTTCACGTCCCTGTCATGTTGTCTGAAATTCTCGAGCTGCTGGGGCCCGCGCTGAATAGGCCCGATTCCGTTCTGGTGGATTGCACACTCGGAATGGCTGGCCACAGCTCGGCGCTATTGAAGGCCAATCCTCAGGCGAAGCTCGTGGGTATAGATCGCGATCCGCAGGCGCTAGAGGTAGCCTCTCGCAACCTTGCAGAGTTTTCGGACCGCACGACGTTCGTGCAGGCGCGTTTCGATGAATTGGTGAACCTGGATTTGCCGAGGGTAGACGCCGTCCTGTTTGATCTCGGGCTTTCCAGCCTGCAGATCGACCGCACTGGCAGAGGATTCTCCTACTCCCACGATTCCGCACTGGACATGAGAATGGGTGGCAACGAACTGACCGCAGCCCAAATCGTCAATACGTACAGCCAGCAGGAGCTAGTCAAGATCTTCAGGGCGTACGGCGAGGAACCGAATGCTAAGCGAATCGCCACGGCGATCGTAAAAGAGCGGGAGAAGGAACCCTTCGAAATGTCGGGCCGGTTGGTCGAAGTGATCGCTGATTCGCTTCCGGCTGCCGTGCGTCACCGCGGTGGACATCCGGCTAAGAGGGTGTTCCAGGCCTTGCGGATCGAGGTTAACGGAGAACTTGATGCCTTCTCAGCCGCGCTTCCCGCAGCTTTGGAGAAGGTGAACCTCGGCGGACGTATCGCCGTTTTGTCGTACCACTCTCTCGAAGACCGGATCGCCAAGAAGACGTTCGGCAAAGCATGTAGTGACGACGTTCCGAAAGATTTACCTATTGTGCCGCTGGATAGGGCGGCAAAGTTCAAGCTGCTCACGAAGGGGGCACAGAAGCCGACAAGGTGCGAGGTGGAGGAAAACTCTCGCTCCGCATCAGCGAGGCTGCGTGCTGTTGAGCGAATTAGACAGGATGAAAAGGGGGAAATATGAGTGCTGCGCCTGTGGAGCACGCCGAAACTAGTTCTAAGCTGCGGTTGATACCGCTGATTGGTTCTAACGGTCGGATTCCTGATAAGTCGTTTTTAATTTTTATTATTTGCTTGCTCGGATTGGGCGTGGCTTTGATCTACGGACTCGCCACTACCGTTCAAAACGAGTCCGCGAAGCTCGCCGAACTGAAGGTTCAGGCAAACGAATTGCGTTACCGAGAGGCCGCGCTGCAGAGCCAGGTTGAGGAGCAGGCGTCCGGGCAGTATCTGTCTGCAAGGGCGTGGGAGCTCGGCATGCGACCTAATCCTTACCCCGCAGTGCTGAACGTCGAGGACGGTTCCGTCGTCGGTGTCCAGCAGCCTGTAGCTGGCAATGAGGTGCCACTTGCCGAGCCGCCCGCGCTTCCCGTCCACACCATGCCTAAGCCCGAAGGCGAGCCTGCGGCCGCGGAAAAAGTTAACGAAGCCAAGGAACAGGAAAAAACCGACGAGAAGACTGACGACGGTGAAGAAGCACCGAGCGGTGACGCCGCCTGAGAGTGAGTAGATGAGACTTAAGTTGGCCTCCAGCGCCAGGCGAATCAACGTATTTATCGTGTTGTTCGCCATGGCGATATCAGTGCTTGCCTGGAGAGCCATCTCGATCCAGGGAATCGACGCCAACGCCAATGCCCAGGCGGCTGCGGAAAAACTTACTCAGACAAAAACCATCAAAGCCAAACGTGGCGAGTTAGTTGATCGCAACGGTGTGGTGCTTGCTCAAAGCCAGCCAGCTTTCAGCGTTATCGCGGACCCAACCTCGATCAGCACCAACGGTTACAACCCTGCTTCGATGACCGATGAGCAGGCGGAAAAAGCTAAGAAGGCCCCCGAAGCTATTGCGGACATCTTGATCAGTTATTTGGGCGGTAAGAAGGACGAGTACCTGCCAAAGCTCGAAAACACCACGAACGAGGACGGCACGCCTAACCGTTACGTTGTGATCAAGCGCAAGGTTTCGGCCGACATCTATCGGCAGATGGCTGAGAAACTCAAAGAAGGCGGATGGTACGGCGTCTATTCCGTTGACGATCCTGTTCGCTACTACCCGAACGGTACGCTGGCGAGCTCCGTCTTGGGCTACACGAATTTCGAAGGCGACGGGGCGATGGGCCTAGAAGGTTCGCTGAACGACAAGCTTGCAGGCGTCGATGGCAAGCAGACATTCCAGAGGTCTGCGTACGGCACTATTCCGCTGGGCGAGAATACGCTCAAGCCCGCGGAGGACGGCGTCGATTACCAGTTGACGATCGATTCAGAGCTGCAGCTGCTCGCCGAGCAACAACTGAACAAGACCGTCAGAGATACCGAAGCGCTTGGCGGAAGCGTCGTCGTTATGTCGTCGAAAACCGGCGAAGTGCTCGCGATGGCCAACAACCCAACATTCGATCCGAATGAGCCCGGAAAGGCCGACACCTCTCACCTCGGTAATAAAGCGGTTAGCGACGTTTACGAGCCGGGGTCTGTCGAGAAGGTGCTGACCGCCGCGGCGCTGCTTGATGCAGGTCTGATTAGTCCCGACACGCAGGTTCAAGTGCCGGCTCAGATCTCCTCCGGCGGCGGATACATTCGCGACGCTTGGGGGCACGGCACAGAACCGATGACCGTCAGGGGAGTGATCGCGCACTCGTCGAACATCGGCACTGTTCAGCTTGCCAGGTTGATGGATAAACAACAGCTTTCTGATTATCTGCACTCCTTCGGTTTGGGTTCACCCACCGGAATCGAGGTCGTTGGAGAACAGCCACAGATGGGCATTGTTCCGGATGGGAACATGGCCGATTACACACGTGATCAAATTTCTTTTGGTCAAGGTCTGTCTGTTAGTGCCTTGCAGATGACAACAGCCCTGGCATCGGTGACGAACGGTGGCGTATATCACGCGCCGACTCTTCTGAAGAGCGCCACCGACGCCAACGGCAAAAATGTCGAGATCGCCCGTAAGGAGCCGCGAAGGGTTGTCAGCGAGGAAGCGTCGAAGCAACTCGTCGATATCATGGAGGCGGAGATTGCTTCACCAGAGATTTTGACCTCGCCTAAGAAGAAAATGCCCGGCTATCGGGTCGGAGGTAAATCGGGTACGGCGCAGAAGGTCGGTGCCAATGGTGGATACGACGGCACATATATTGCCTCATACGCCATGGTCGCTCCGGTTGAGGATCCGCAATTCGTCGTTTACGTCATGGTTGATAGGCCCCGCAAGGGGATTTATGGCGAGGCGGTTGCCTTTCCAGTTGCCAAGAATCTGATGCAATATCTTCTACCGCGTTACGGAGTTTTACCCCAAGAGGCGGTTCCGGAGTATTCTCAGCCACTGTCGTATTAAGTCGTTTAAGGAGAGCCTAGATGCGTAAAACCACCGCCGCGGAAATAGCGCGGCTGGTTTCCGTCGCGACGCCGTGTCGTCTTTTAGGTGACGACCGCACGGTCGTTGGCCCTGACGTCGTTCGAGATAACCGGGAAGCCACGAAGGAGTCGCTGTTTGTTGCTTTGGTGGGCGAGAAGTTCGACGGTCACGATTTTGCGTCCAAAGCCGTTGAGGCCGGCTCCAGCGTTATTTTGGCTAATCGCGCCACCGACGCTGACGCCACTCACGTCATCTGCCCCGATACTCTTGTTGGGCTCAGCGGTTTGGCCAGGGGAGTGGTGGCTCGCGAGATCGAGCGCGGTCTGACCAACTTCGCCATCACAGGCAGCTCCGGCAAGACCTCCACCAAAGATTTGTTGGCTCAGATTCTCGAGCACAGCGCCTCGGGCAATGTGGTCAGCCCGCAGGGCAGCTATAACAATGAGATCGGAGTGCCTCTAACCGCCTGCCAGGTGGACGAGGCAACCCAGTATTTTGTTGCGGAGATGGGCGCTGACGCCAAGGGCGACGTAGCAAAGCTCTGCCAGATAGTGCCGCCGAAAATCTCGATGATCATCAACATCGGAATGGCCCACCTCGGCAAGTTCGGCTCGCGCGAGGCCATCGCCGAGGCCAAATCCGAGATTTTCGAGGCGCTGCCGCAAGACGGCTGGGCAGTGCTGAACGCCGACGACGACTTGATCTCGAAGATGTGTCCTAACGCCAACTTGGCTGCGTTTAGCATCAGGGAACTCCCGGATTACGAGATCGCGGTTAGCGTCGAGGACGTCGAGTGCGACGATTACGACCGTTACTCTTTCATTCTGGTCACGTCCGTGCGACGTGACATACAGCGTCATCCTGTCAAGCTGAAAGTGCTTGGCAAAGCGCAGATGATCGATGCCGCCGCCGCAGCCACTGCAGCTCTCGCGGCTGGGCTGGCACCTGAGAAGATCGCGGAGGGGCTGAGCCTTGCAGAAGCAAGGTCGTCTTGGCGAATGGCGTTGACAGAGCTTTCAGACGACATCGCCATCATCAACGACGCATACAATGCCAACCCAGGCTCGATGGCCGCAGCGCTAAATAGCCTGTCGGGTATGGGATCTCGCAATGGCAGGCGGAGGCGAACAATCGCGATTCTCGGCGACATGCTCGAATTGGGCGATAAGTCCTATGACCTGCACCGCAACGTTGGACGAATGGCTGCGGAGTTGGGTATCACCAAGGTTTATGCAGTCGGCGAGTTCGCATCCTACATTTCCGAGGGCGTAACTAAAGCCGGCGGATCGGCTGAGGTGGCGGATCCTGCAAAGATTGCCGAAATACTCGAGCTGAGCGCAGGCGATATTGTGTTGGTGAAGGCCAGCCGCGGGTTAGCCTTAGAGAAGGTGGCCGATAGGCTCACCGAACGGTTTAGCAACTAGGTTCAGGCGAGGAGAACATGAAACTCATCGTTACGGCTGGCGTGCTTACGCTGCTGATGGTGTTGGTCGGCACTAGATTTTTCATTAAGTTTCTGACCAAACACGAGTACGGCCAGTTCGTCCGCGATGATGGCCCGACCACTCATAAAACCAAGCGTGGCACCCCGACGATGGGTGGCATCGTGATCATCTTCTCTGTGGTTTTGGCCTACGCAATTTCTCACCTTGTCTTCTGGACGCCACCCTCGATCAGTGGGCTTCTACTATTGTTCTTGCTGGTTGCCGCGGGGCTGTTGGGGTTCATCGACGACTGGACGAAGATCAGCCACCAGCGTTCGCTAGGGCTAACGGGCAGGGGAAAGCTGATCGGCCAGGCGCTGATCGGTGGCGTGTTCGGGTTTTTAGCCCTCCAATTTCCCGACGGTTATGGCGTTCGTCCGGCATCACAGATGATCTCGTTCACCAGGGACATCTCCTGGTTGAAGCTGCCGATCGTGCTCGCGATCATCTTTATGATTGTTTTAATTACGGCGTCCTCCAACGCGGTGAACCTCACTGACGGCCTGGATGGCCTAGCTTCTGGTTCGTTGACGATGGTTTTCGGCGCGTACACACTGATCACCATCTGGCAGCGAAACCAGTGGTGTGGCTCCGGCGCAGGTGCGGATCCCCAGTGCTACATTTCGCGAGATCCCTGGGACCTGGCAATCATCTCTGCGGCACTCGCGGCAGGATGTTTTGCGTTCCTTTGGTGGAACGCGAAGCCTGCGAAGATCTTCTTGGGCGACTCTGGTTCTCTGGCTCTTGGAGCGGCAGTCGGCGGTCTCGCCATCATGACGCGCACCGAGCTGCTCCTAGTCATTCTCGGCCTGCTCTTTGTCATCGAGGCGGCCTCCGTAATCATCCAGGTTTCGTACTTCAAAGCCACTAAGGGCAAACGAGTCTTCAAGATGACTCCGCTCCACCACCACTTCGAGTTGCTCGGGTGGGAAGAGGTAACCGTGGTGATTCGATTCTGGATCATCTGCGGCATCTCGGTCAGCATGGCCCTCGCAGTTTTCTACACGGGATGGGTAATAGGACAGTGAAAGATTGGCTAGCTGACGCCGACCGTAATTCGGATTGGTCGGCGGCCAACGTCGTCGTAGCGGGCATCGGAACCGCTGGTTACGCCTGCGCGGACGCGCTACTGGAGGCGGGCGCAAACGTTACCGTGCTCGACGATAACGACTCCGACGTCAACAGGGAGCACGCCCAGATTATTGAGGCTTTGGACGGCAAGGTTTGTCTTGGGCCAGGCGCCTCGGCGAAGCTTCCTGGAGGCACCGATCTAGTGGTCACCTCTCCGGGCTGGCGTCCCAGTTACCCGCTTCTTGCTCAGGCCGCTGAGGTTGGCGTTCCGATTTGGGGCGACGTCGAACTTGCTTGGCGTTTCATGCACCCCGATCGTGTCGTGCCGTGGCTGGGTGTAACCGGCACTAACGGCAAAACGACCACCACTCAGATGCTCACCTCGATGCTTCGCGCGGCTGGGCTTAAGGTTGCCGAGGTCGGCAATATCGGTCGTCCGATCATCGAGGCCATCAACGACGAGATCGACTACGACGTCTTCGCCATCGAGCTGTCCAGCTTCCAGCTGCACTGGTCTCATTCGCTGAGTCTCCACTCGGCGGCGGTGCTAAACCTGCACGAGGACCACCTGGAGTGGTACGAGCCGTGGACTGCTGACAAGGCGCACGCTTATCGCGCATATCGCGACGACAAGGCTCGAATTTTCGAACACGTCACGCACAGCTGCGTATACAACGCTTCTGAACCTGAAACCATGAAAATGGTAGAGGAGGCCGAAGTCGTCGAGGGCGCAAGGGCCATCGGGTTCACTCGAGGCATCCCTGGTTTGAGCATGATCGGCGTGGTGGACGACGCGATCGTCGATCGAGCTTTCGTCGAAAAACGGCAGAGTTCCGCGCTTCCGCTAGCCGAGCTTTCGGATGTGGTGCCGTTCGCGCCGCACAACGTGGAGAATGCACTGGCTGCGGCTGCTTTAGCCCGCAGCTTCGGAGTTCCCGGCGGTGCCATCAAGAAGGGTCTGAACGACCTGCACATTGGCGGGCACCGAATCGCGACCGTGGCCACTAGCGATGGCGTCACCTGGGTCGACGACTCGAAAGCGACGAATCCGCACGCCGCGAACAGCTCTATGCAGGCTTTCGACAGCATCGTGTGGTTGGCCGGTGGCCAGACCAAAGGCACATCCTTTGACGAACTAGTCACTGAACACGCCGACAGGCTGGCCGGGGCGGTCGTTTTTGGCATAGACCGCGAGGTAATCGCGGACGCGTTGAGACGACACGCGCCCGAGGTTCCGCTGATCGTGCTCGATCGAGGCGACACTGGAGTTATGGCCGACGCGGTTGCCGAAGCAGCCAAAATGGCCAGACCCGGCGACACAGTATTACTGGCACCGGGAGCAGCCAGCCGCGACATGTGGACCGGCTACGACGCGCGCGGAGACGATTTCGCAAAAGCAGTTAAAGACATCACTTCGAGATAAACGGGAGGGGCTCGGATGGCGAGTGTACGGCGTTCGACGAATATGCGAGCACAAAATCCCGTCATTGAGGAACGCCTGCGCGCCAACAATAGGCTTAAGAGGCTGACGAACCGGCTGAACGATCCGATGGCCGACTACTACATGCTTATGGTCGTCGCCGGTCTGCTGATCGCTATCGGTCAGGTCATGGTGCTTTCTGCCAGCACGGTTTGGTCGAGCGTTAACTATGGCAATCCGTATCACTTTTTCGTCCGTCAGCTCGTGTTCCTGATTCTTGCGCTGCCGGTTGCCTGGTTGCTCTCTCGGCTCAAAATGGTGCACTATCACGCGCTCAGCTGGATCTCCCTGAGTGTTAGCATCTTTCTTCTTGTGCTCGTCTTCACACCGCTGGGTCATGCCGAGTACGGAAACCGGTCTTGGTTGCGACTAGGGGCATTGGGCTCCATCCAGCCTTCCGAGTTTGCGAAGTTTTCTTTGGTGCTGTGGGCAGCGAGCATATTCGCTAACCGCAGGCAAACGCTCGACGAGCCTAAGCGGCTGCTCTTTCCGCTGCTGCTGGGCTACGGCGTGGTGCTGGGTCTGGTTTTGGCCCAGCACGACCTCGGCACCGCTGTGATCATCTTCATCATCATGTTCGCCACACTGTGGTTCGTCGGAGCTCCGCCACTGATTCTGCTCAGCCTGGGCGGGGCGGCGGCTGTTGGGGTGGGCGCGCTAATCCTCTTCGATTCCGAGCGAGTGAAAAGATTCACCAGCTTCTTGGGCAATTCCACCGACGGCTCGGATCAGCCCCTGAACGCCATCTACGGGCTCGCCAGCGGTGGCTGGTGGGGGCTCGGGCCGGGTCGTTCCCTGCAAAAGTGGGGAGGCCTCTACAACGGCGCTCAGACCGACTACGTCTTCGCGGTTTTGGGCGAGGAACTCGGCCTGATGGGGTCGATGATCGTCATCGGTTTATTCGCGTTGCTCGGCTATGTGGGGATGCGCATCGCGCTTCGTTCTGCGCAGCCGTTTTTCCGTTATGCAGCCGCAGGGATTACGGCATGGATCTGCCTGCAGGCTGTGTTGAACATCGCGGTGGTCATGCGGCTGCTGCCGGTGTTCGGTGTGCCGCTGCCGTTCCTGAGCCAGGGAGGATCCGCGCTGATCTCTAACGTGGCTGGCATCGGCGTGTTGCTGGCTGCTGCCAGGAACGAGCCCGCAGCAATAGAATTTAGAAAGGCAAAGACGGCGAAGCATCCCAAACTGATTAGCGTCGTCGATACCGGTAAAGGCGGTCGAAAAAGATGAGCACCCCTAGCATTGTTTTGGCCGGTGGCGGAACTGCCGGACACACGTCGCCATTGATCGCGACTGCACAAGCGCTTAAGGACGCCTGCCCCGATGTGAAGCTGACCTGTATTGGTACTGAGCGCGGGCTCGAAACCAAGGTCATTCCCGCGGCCGGATTGGATCTTGAGTTAATCCCCGCAGTCCCGATGCCCAGGCGCCCAAACGCGGACCTAGTGAAGCTGCCAGTGCGACTCTCTAACGCAATGCGCAGGAGCCGTAGGATTTTGCGTGAGTCCGGTGCCAACGTGGTCGTCGGATACGGCGGTTACGTATCGACGCCGGCTTATCTTGCCGCCCGTAGTCTGAGGATTCCAGTGGTCATTCACGAGCAGAATGTTCGTCCCGGCATGGCTAATAAGCTAGGTGCCAGGTTCGCGGCAAAGGTGTTCACCACTTTCCCGGCGACGGCGCTGCCCGGCGGGGTTCGCATCGGGCTGCCCGCGCGCAAGCAGATCACTGAGCTTGCCCTTGCCGAAGATCGAGACGTGGTCAGAAAGCTTGCCCGTAAACAGTTTGGTCTGCCCGAGGACGGACCGGTGCTGCTCGTCAGTGGTGGTTCGCAGGGCGCAAAGACGCTAAACGATGCCACGATTGGCGCGTTGGATCAGCTGCTGTGGAAAGGCATCAGCGTCCTACACGTGTGGGGGCCAAAGAACTACCCAAAGGACGCCGTGATCCGTCAGCACGAGTCCGGTGCGCGTTATGTGCCGGTTGATTACGTGGACAACATGCCCGATGCCTATGCCGCAGCAGATTTCATGCTCGCACGTTCAGGCGCAGGCACCGTTGTGGAAACCGCGATGGTGGGGTTGCCTGCCATCTTTGTTCCGCTGGCGATAGGAAATGGCGAGCAGGCACTGAACGCCCATGAGAGCGTCGCAGCCGGGGCCGCAGTTTTGATTGCAAACAGCGAGCTGAGCGCAGCCCGGCTGATGGATGAGGTGCACGTTCTGCTTGAACCCGGAAGACTTCGCAAAATGCGTAAGGCAGCCAGCGCCTTGATGCCTGCTGATGCCGCGAAAAAGTTAGCTCACGAGATTTTGGAGTTGGCATGAGTCTGATCGAACCAGTTGAGTTGGTGCCTGCTAGCCAGGCGGGGTCGCTACATTTTCTGGCGATTGGCGGTGCTGGCATGAGCGGCCTCGCGTTCGCGTATCAGGAGCTTGGTGCTTGCGTCAGCGGCTGTGATCAGGTCGAGTCTAAGAACCTCCGCAGGCTAGCGGCCGCGGGCGTTCCCGTCAGCGTCGGCCACGACGTCAACCATCTGGACGGCGTCGACACGCTGGTGGTTAGCTCTGCGATCCGCCAAGAAAACGTCGAGCTCGTCGAAGCCAGGAAGCGCGGCCTACGCGTTTGGCACAGGAGCGCTGCACTGGCGGCCCTTATGATCGGAAAGATCGGTATCTCCGTGGCCGGTACACACGGTAAGACAACCACGAGCGCGATGATCGCCGAGATCCTGACCGAGGTGGGTGCCAAGCCCTCATATGTCATCGGTTCTCCGCTGGCGTCAACTAGCTCCAGCGCTGAACTTGCGGAGGGGGACGCGTTCGTCGTCGAGGCGGACGAGTCGGACGGTTCGTTCTTGCAGTATCCGACCAATATCGCGGTGGTCACGAATATCGAGGCAGACCACCTAGATAACTGGCACACTACCAACAACTATCACGACGGTTTCACTAAGTTTGCGACGGCAACCTCCGTACGCCACGTCGTTGCTTGCGCCGACGACCCTGGCGCCGCAGAACTGGCTGAGATCGTCCGGTCGGGAGGCGGCAAGGTCACGACCTACGGCGAATCCGAGAAAGCAGATGTTAGCTTAAGCGACTTTAACTTCGATGGCCTGCACGCCCAGACGACGCTGCACACCGCGGACGGCGACTTCCGGTTGGCCCTGCAGGTTCCCGGCAAGCACAACCTGCTAAACGCTGCTGCCGCGTTCATCGTGGCGCGTTTACTCGGTTGCGAGCCTGCGGAGATCTCGGCTGCTGCGGCGAAATTCACTGGCACGTTCCGGCGCTTTCAGGCGGTCGGCGCGGTTGACCTGCCCGATGGTCGCGTCCACATCTACGACGACTATGCCCACCACCCGACGGAGTTGCGGGCCGCGCTGAAGGCTGCCCGAAAGGTGAACCCGAATGGCCGCTTGATTGCCTGTTTCCAGCCCCACCTGTACAGCAGAACCCAGGAATTTGCCGAAGAGTTCGGCCAGGCGCTGTCCCTGGCGGATGTTGCTGTAGTGACTGACGTCTACGCCTCCAGGGAAGACCCCATCGAGGGTGTCACCGGTCGGTTGGTCGTGGATAAGATAGACGGTCCCGAGGTGCATTACGTCGAGGACAAATCTGAGCTGCCCGCACAGCTTGCCCGGATCTGCAGGGGAGGGGACCTTGTGCTGACGCTAGGCGCTGGAGACGTAACGATCGTCGGTCCGCTTCTCGTCGATCAGCTTGCCGAAGCCGGAGCGAGTGTAGTAGCCCGATGAGCGATGTTCGAGACATCAGGCCCAAGATTGATTTAAAGAGGCGTGCCGCCAGAAAGACGAGGCTTAGGCGGTTAGCTGTCTTGCTGGTCGTTCTGTTGCTTTCAGCAGCGCTGGCTTGGCTCGCCTTTTTCTCGTCGGTTTTTACCGCGAAGAACGTTAAGGTGACGGGCAATTCGCTGGTCACTAGCGAGCAGGTTGTCGAGGCCGCGCAGGTGCAGATGGGCATTCCGTTGGCCAGACAAAATCTGGGCGAGCTCGGGGAGCGTGTCGCGACGCTGCCGCCGGTCAAATCGGTCAAGGTGAGCCGTGGCTGGCCTAGCTCGATTAAAATTAAGGTCACAGAGCGAACTCCGCTCTTCCAGCTTCGCGTGGGCGAGCAGTGGCATTGGGTGGACGAGGAGGGCGTTGCCTTCTACTCGGCCAGCGAGCCCAATGAGGAGCTGCCCAGGGCACTCGCGCAGTCTCCAGATGCTGAGTTGCTGGTGGACGTCGCAGAGGTGCTCAAGGTGCTGCCCGCAGAGGTCTTGGAACAGGTGACGGCGACGAATGCCATGAGCCCCGAACACATCGTTCTCGAGCTCACGGGCGATCGATTGGTCAACTGGGGAAGCTCAGACAACAGCGCAGAGAAGGCCAGGGTTCTCGTGCCACTGCTAGCTCAGCCGGGACAAAATTACGATGTGTCGGCCCCATCGAATCCCGCAATTAGCTAAAAGTCTTGAGTTGAGCTTTAGGCTTTTTAGATTTAATCCGCCTCCAATAGACAGTTTTCGCCCAGGCGCATAACCTTTCGAGTGGATACCCGTGTGGGCTGGCCATTTGTTTTGGTAATTTTGACACAATGAAGATCAGCCCAACTGGCGGGCTATCTGCCCTGAAATGATGGGTTTTGTACTTTCGATATAAGGAATGAGGCGGGCTCGGTGGCTACTGCGTCGCAGAACTACTTAGCGGTCATCAAGGTTGTCGGCGTCGGTGGCGGCGGCGTCAATGCTGTTAACCGCATGATTGAAGCAGGCCTGAAGGGTGTTGAATTCATCGCAATCAACACCGATGCACAGGCTCTATTGATGAGCGACGCTGACGTCAAGCTCGATATTGGTCGCGAGTTGACGCGCGGTCTTGGCGCTGGTGCCGACCCAGAGAAGGGCAGGCAGGCCGCTGAGGATCATTCCGATGAGATCGAGGAGACCCTTAAGGGTGCCGACATGGTCTTCGTCACCGCAGGCGAGGGCGGCGGCACCGGCACCGGCGGCGCGCCCGTCGTGGCTAAGATCGCCCGTTCACTCGGCGCGCTGACCATTGGTGTTGTGACGCGTCCGTTCAGCTTCGAGGGTAAGCGTCGTTCTCGTCAGGCCGAGTCTGGCATCGAGACGTTGCAGCAGGAAGTCGACACCTTGATCGTCATTCCAAACGACAAGCTGCTCGAGTTGACCGACAAGCGCATTGCGATCCTCGAGGCCTTCCACGAGGCCGACCAGGTGCTGATGCAAGGTGTTTCCGGCATCACCAATCTGATCACCACTCCAGGCCTGATCAACCTAGACTTCGCCGACGTCAAGTCGGTCATGAGCGACGCAGGATCCGCCTTGATGGGCATCGGTTCGGCCCGTGGCGAGTCACGAGCCCAGGAGGCCGCAGAGCAGGCAGTTAATAGCCCGTTGCTCGAGGCCAGCATCGACGGCGCCCGTGGCGTCTTGCTGTCCATCGCGGGTGGTTCCGATCTCGGCCTGTTCGAGGTCAGCGAAGCCGCAAGCCTGATCGAGGAATCCGCCCACGACGAGGCGAACATCATCTTCGGTACCGTCATTGACGACAGCCTCGGCGACGAGGTCCGCGTAACGGTCATCGCTGCTGGCTTCGATGGTGGCGCACCCAAGCCCAAGGCGCAGGCTCAGCAGATTCGTAAGCCCGCAGAGCGCAAGTCTGCCGAGCAGTCCGCTCAGCAGAACCAGCACTCTGAGGCTCCGACCGAGCACAAGCGCACTCCGATCGGTTCTGCCCAGCCCCAGATTCCGGGCACCGGCTCCGATGAGGTCACTCACATCGCGGAGCGCCCGCCCTTCACTCAGGCGGCGAAAGTCGAAGAGGACATCGAGGACGACGGCCTGGATATTCCAGAATTCCTGAAGTAGTAAATGTTCTGCTTCGAGCTAAGCCCACGTCGCAATGGCGGCGTGGGCGTTGCTTTTACCGACCGCAATGATGGCTTCTCTGAAGGCCCGTTGGCCAGTTTCAATCTGGGCAAAACCGACGAGGATGTCCCGGAGGTCTTGCGCTCCAACATGGCTGCATTAAAGTCCAGACTGGGGTTCGATTCCGTCGTCGCGCTCCATCAGGTGCACGGCGTCACCGTATTCGATGCTGACGCCGACCAGCGCGATTGGCTTGGCGACGAATGGTTAGGTGATCGCTTCGGTGCGCCGCTTCCGCAGGCTGACGCCTCGATAACCACTATTCCTGGACGAACCCTGATGATCAGGGTCGCCGACTGCGTGCCGGTCGTTTTCGCGGCCGACGGTTGCGTCGCAGCCGCCCACGCGGGAAGGGCTGGGCTGCTGAACGGCGTCCTGGAAGAGACCGTCAAAGCGATTCGGGAGCGAACCTCCGGCCAGATAAAGGCTTGGATCGGGCCACACATTTGCGGATCCTGCTACGAGTTGCCCGAGCAAATGGTCCAAGATGCAAAGAAGGATTTCCCCGAGGCTGTCGCAACCACGTCCTGGGGCACCCCGTCCTTGGACTTGGGTGCCGGGGCTAAGGCTCAACTCGAGCGGCTGGGCGTTGAGGTAGAGGCGGTGGGGAAGTGCACCCGGGAATCCGCCGACCTTTTCAGCCACCGCGGCAATGGTCCGCAGACGGGTAGGCAAGTCGGGCTAGTGTGGCTGGAAGCTTTAAAGTAGCGTTAAACTTTACTTAGAGTTTCGCGCGCCGGGCGTGCCCGTCGCTACGGTTACCAGGTAACCTTGTGTCACACGTGTTCTCGAAGGTGGGTTTTGATGGCAGGGTTTTTGAAGAAGACAGCGGCTTGGCTCGGTTTAGTCGCCGACGACGAGACGGTCGACTACGACGCCGAGGAGTTCAGTGAGCCGATCTATCGTTCCGAGAACAAATCGGGGCGCTCCACCGTAACCCAGATCAGGCCCGTCGAAAGCGAAGATGGCCCGCAGATCACCGATCTATCTCGCATAATCACGGTTCAACCGCACAGCTACAACGAGGCTCGTACCATTGGCGAGCAGTTCCGCGATGGGGTGCCGGTAATCATGAACCTAACAGACATGGAGGGCGAGGACGCCAAACGCTTGGTGGACTTCGGCTCCGGTCTGATCTTCGGACTTCGCGGAACCATCGAGCGAGTGACCAACAAGGTCTTCCTGCTCTCGCCCAACAACGTCCAGGTGACCGCCGAGGACAAAGAGCGCATCAAGGGCGATTTTTTTAACCAAAGCTAAGGAGACTAATGGTCGTTATCGGCCTAGCTATCTATTGGGTGCTGAGGATCTATCTGTGGGCTTTAATCGGCCGAATGGTCATCAGCTGGGTGCCTCTCTTCGCTCCCGACTGGAGGCCAGGAAAACTGCTCGCCTCCCTTTTCGA
Organism: Propionimicrobium lymphophilum DSM 4903; assembly: GCF_000423485.1. GTDB lineage: Bacteria > Actinomycetota > Actinomycetes > Propionibacteriales > Propionibacteriaceae > Propionimicrobium > Propionimicrobium lymphophilum. The sequence continues at coordinate 389,710 of NZ_AUIB01000001.1, forward strand.
AATCGTTTACACGCTTACAGATCCGCCGCTTAAGTTCTTGAATCGCTACATCAAGCCTCTTCCTCTGGGCACTGTAAGTCTCGACCTTGGCTTTATGGTTCTCTTCGTAATTGTGCTTTTTGCGCAGCGTTTGACCCTTTTTATTTTCTTTTAGCCGCGTTTCTTGGCCTATCCTGATTAAGTATTAGTTGAGTCAAACCCCGCGAGGGTTTGGCCAAAAACACCGAGGTACTGCCAGACAGGGCAGTGCGTGAGAACTACTGGAGCCTTCATGACGCTGTCATTAGACGAAGTGCGCAACATCCGCTTTCCGATGGTGCGCAAGCCGAACGAGGACGGCTACCGTGCTAGCGCGGTCGATAATTTCATGGACAAGCTGGAAATCAGCTATGCCGATCTCGTCGCCGAAATTGAGAAGCTGAAAGCAGATCAGGGCCAGGCCGCGGACACCGAAGGCTTGACCAACGAGATAAACTCGCTGCGTTCCGAGAACGAAAACCTGAAGGAAGCCAAGCAGCGCGCGGACGAAGAAGCCGATTCGCTGCTGGCGCAGTTGAACGAGCTTCGTGAAAGCTCCGACGTCGCTAAGACCGGCGACGAGCAGCTGCGCAAGGAGAACGAACGGCTGCGCTCCGAGAGCGAGCAGCAGCGTGACGAGATCGAGAATTTGCGCGCCCAGCTAGCCGCCGCGACCCAGCAGGTTGCCAATGCTCCGACCGCCGACGAGATCACCAGCTCCAACCTTGGTCTGGTCACCGACGGCGTTCAGCACATCGAGGTCACCACTAGCCAGCAGGCAAGCCCCGCTGTTGTTCGTCTGGTTGAATTGGCCACTCAGCAGGCAGAAACCCTGCTAAACGACGCCAAGGCCGATGCGCGCAACCGCCTCGACACCGCCAAGACCGAGGCCGAGCGCGTAACCAACGAGGCCAAGTCCAACGCTGAGCAGACCACCGCTGAAGCTCAGGCAACTGCCGATCGTCTGGTCAACAACGCTCAGAACGAGTCCGATCGTCTAAACACCGAGGCTCGTGAGAAGGCCGAGAACCTGCTTGCCGACGCCCGCGGTCGCGCTGATCGCCTCGACACCGAGGTCACTAACCGTCGCTCCGAGCTGTTCAGCCAGCTGGAGTCCGAGCGTGACGTTTTGGCTCGCCGCGTAACCAACCTCCGCAACTACGAGGGTGCTTTCCGTGAGTCTCTTAACAACCACCTGCAGAACCAGTTGCAGGCGCTGGAACAGCTAAACCTCGCTCCCGATGAAGCTCCGAACATGAACGCCATGTACGGGCTGGGCAAGCTGAATGCATCCACTCCGCGCCTCGATGCGCTGCTCGAAGAAAGCAAGCTTGAGGAAAACAAATAATTAACTTTTGCTAAACAAGTTGAGGGCAGATCCCGATGGGTTCGGCCCTCAACTTCTTTTTGCGGATATTTTTTACCTTTTAATCCGAATATCTTTGTTTAGCCTGCTTTTGTCTAAGCCGAGGCTAATATGGCATTTTCAAAAACTCCTTTGCACATCTGCAAAAAGAGTGTAAGGTTCACGCAAGTTATTAAGGAGGTCATCGATGGCTACCAAGACTTCTAGCGCGAAGGAGAAAGCGCTTCCGGTTCTCCCCGGGGAAGATCCCTGGACCGAAGAGGAGATCGCCGAGGTTCGTTCGGAACTGGAGGCCGATCGCGCCAAGCTCGAGGCATCTTTGGCCGAGTCTGAAAAAGACCTTGACGAGCTTCTGCGCGAGGGTAGTGGCGGCGCTGGTCGCGACCCGGTCGACGTTGGCTCGTCCAACTTCGAGCGCGATCAGGAGCTGAGCCTGCACGCCAATTCCCGGGACATGCTCGAGCAGACGATCATCGCTCTTCGTGCCCTTGAAGACGGCACTTACGGCCGTTGCGAGCTGTGCGGCGAGCCGATCGGTAAGCTGCGTCTTTCCGTGTTTCCCCGCGCAACCACCTGCGTCAACTGCAAGAAGCGCCTGGCTAGGCACTAGCATTGACTCTCGATGAGTGCGAAAGGTTCTGATCAAGGATTTATAGCGGCCCTGAATGCTGGCCCGAAGCTGTCTAAAGCGGCCTCTTGGGCTGTGCTTTTGGGGCTCGCTGTAGTTTTCTGGGGCATAGACCGGGCCTCGAAGATGTGGGCGATCTATGAATTGAGCTCCGGCCAGCAGATCCCGGTCATCAACGGCCTGCTCAAATTTGAGCTTTACTTCAACCCTGGTGCTGCGTTCAGCATGGGGGAGTCCTTCACGGTCGGTCTGACTATATTTTCTATCGTTATTTTTGGCGCAGTGCTGGCGTTTCTGGCTCCCAAGCTCAGGGGTATTTGGTGCTGCTTTGGTTTCGGTCTTTTGCTCGCTGGAATTGCTGGAAACGTGACGGATAGGTTGTTCTGCCCGCCCGGCCCGTTTAGGGGGCATGTTATCGATTTCATCTCGCTTAAATACTTTGCTGTGTTCAATGTGGCTGACATGTGCATCACTGGCGCAGCTATCCTTTTCATAGTTTTGCTCTTGTTTTTCGATCGCAAAGCCAAGAAGCTAGACGAGGATGCGGCATGAAGGTTCTGCTAATTCCTGATGGCCTGGAGGGAGAGCGCGTCGACGTTGCAGCCTCGCGGATGACTGGCCTGACCCGTTCGCGGGTCTCCACGCTCATCGATGAGGGCAAGGTTCGCCTAGACGGTGGGCCCGTGAAGCCTTCGGTTAAGGTGCTTGGCGGTCAGATGCTCGAGATCGATCTTTCCGAGCCGGTGCGCAGAGCAAAGGTGCGTCCCGCGCTCGCTGATGGTCTAAAGGTCATTTACGACGACAGCGACATCATCGTCGTCGACAAGCCTGCGGGAGTCGCCGCGCACCCGTCCCTCGGCTGGGACGGTCCCGACGTGGTAAGCCACCTAGCAGCAGCTGGTTATGCGATCTCAACTTCCGGCACCCCTGAGCGCCAAGGCATCGTCCAACGCCTAGACGTGGGCACGTCGGGTCTGATGGTGGTCGCCAAGAGCGAACACGCATACACTCTTCTGAAACAGGCTTTCCGCGACAGGACGGTTAACAAGATTTATTTCGCTCTGGTCCAGGGGCACCCGGACCCGTTCAACGGCACTATCGATGCCCCGATCGGCAGGCACCCTGGTTCCGCCTGGAAATTTGCCGTCACCACCGACGGGCGACGTTCGGTGACTCACTACCAGACGATCGAGGCCGCTCCCGCCGTAACTCTTCTGAGGATTCACCTGGAAACTGGGCGCACCCACCAGATCCGCGTTCATATGTCTGCCTTTGGACACCCTTGTGTGGGCGATCCGCTCTATGGCTGCGATCCGATCCTTGCTGAAAAGGTGGGTCTGGACAGGCAATGGCTACACGCTGCAAAATTGGGCTTTATTCATCCTGGAAGCGGTGAATATGTCGAATTTCGGAGCAATCCACCGCGTGAGTTGTCGTCAGCTTGGCACCAGCTACGCGATAAATGAATTTCTCAGGTAACCTAGAGACTGTGCGTAGAGCGAAAATTGTTTGTACTTTAGGTCCCGCTACCTCCACGCAGGAGCGGATGGAAGAGCTAATGAAGGCTGGCCTCGACGTTGCTCGTTTTAACATGAGCCACGGCGACCACAGCGAGCACCTTGTCAGGCTGCAGGAAACCCGTGCAGCCAGTGAGGCGGTCGGCAAGACCATCGGTCTGCTGGCCGACCTGCAGGGCCCCAAGATTCGTCTTGGTGTCTTTGCCGAAGGCAAGGTAGAGCTGAGCTACGGCCAGAACTTCACCATTACTGTCGACGATGTGCTTGGCGACAACCAGCGCGCCTCGACCACTTACAAGGGCCTGCCGGGCGACGTCAAGGTCGGCGATCAGATCTTGATCGACGACGGCAACGTTGCGCTGGAGGCCGTTGAGGTTACCGACACCGACGTTGTTGCCAAGGTCACCGTTGCCGGCCCAGTCAGCAACCACAAGGGCATTAACCTGCCGGGCGCCATCGTTAACGTTCCCGCGCTGAGTGAGAAGGACGAGAACGATCTGCGCTGGGCGCTGCGTAATGACTTTGACATGATTGCATTGTCGTTCGTGCGTCAAGCATCTGACATCACCCGCGTCCACGAGATCATGGACGAAGAGGGCGTGCGCCTTCCGGTCATCGCCAAGCTGGAGAAGCCGCAGGCCATCGCAAACCTTGACGAGATCATCGACGCATTCGATGGCTTCATGGTTGCCCGTGGCGACCTGGGCGTCGAAATGCCGCTCGACGAGGTCCCGCTGGTCCAGAAGCGCATCATCCGTAAGGCGCGTAAGTTCGCAAAGCCGGTTATCGTAGCAACTCAGATGCTGGATTCTATGATCACCTCGCCTCGCCCGACTCGCGCTGAGGCTTCCGACGTTGCCAACGCTATTCTCGACGGCACCGACGCGGTCATGCTCTCAGGCGAGACCTCGGTTGGTTCTTACCCGGTCGAGACTGTTCAAACGATGGCAAGGATTGTCGAGAGTACCGAGCGTCGCGGTATTAAGCAGATCTCCAAGATTAAGTGGGATCCGCACACCACCGGTGGCGTTGTAGCTATGTGCGCAGCTCAGGCAGCAGAGCAGATTGAAGCCAAGTTTATGGTGGCTTTCACCCAGTCTGGCGATACTGCTCGCCGCCTATCGCGACTGCGTAACCGTATTCCGCTTATCGCGATTACCCCCGATGAGCAGACCTCACACTGGTTGACCCTATGTTGGGGTGCTCAGGTATTCCAGAGTCCTGATTTCGCAACTAACGAAGAGATGGTCACTCATGCCAATAAGATGCTGCAGGAACAGCTAGGCGGCGAAGAAGGCCAGTATAGCGTTATCGTCTTCGGTTCTCCGATTGGTGTTGCTGGTAAAACCAACACCATGCGCGTTCATAAATTGCGTGATAAGAATTGGAAAGAAGGCGGCAAGGAGTAATCCTTAAGCTAAAAGATCCCTAGCCAATTGGCTAGGGATCTTTTAGCTTGTGCCCGAGGTGGGAGTCGAACCCACACGACCTTTCGGGTCAAACGATTTTGAGTCGTTCGCGTCTACCATTCCGCCACTCGGGCTAAGGAGTGGGCTGCTCGTTGCAAAACGAACGACAGATAGCTTACTAGCTAACGACGGACTTGCAAATTGATGATTTGTTTTCCATAAGTTGCACAGATTTTTGCGAATAGAGTTAATGTCGTAGCCGAAAGCATATTTGTTTCGCTGATTTTTCATTTTCAATGGAGTAATGAAAAATTGTTATCGTTTGCTTTCGCAAATGATCTGTATTTGTTTTTATTCGTTGGGTATGGCCCAGTAGATGAGCGAGGATGAAGTGGCTAAAACCGCTGATAAGAACGAGAAAGAAGAGAAGGTGACCCGCCCCCGCGTGCTTGTCGCTGAAGACGAGGCGCTGATCAGGCTTGATTTGGTTGAACTTCTCGAGGAGCAGGGCTACGAGGTGGTAGGCCAGGCTGCAGATGGCGAGAAAGCCGTCGAAATGGCCAGGGAACTTCGGCCCGATTTGGTTGTGATGGATGTGAAGATGCCGAAAATGGACGGCATCACTGCGGCTGAGAACATCACAGACGAGCGCATCGCGCCCGTCGTCATGCTCACTGCTTTTAGCCAGCGCGAGTTGATCCAGAAGGCGAAGACCGCGGGGGCGATGGCTTACGTCGTTAAACCGTTCGATGCGTCCGACGTCGTTCCGGCGATTGAGATCGCTATGGCGCGGTTCCAAGAGATGCAGGCCCTCGACGATGAGGTAGCTAGCTTGGAAGAGCGTCTGGAGTCTCGCAAGATCATCGATCAGGCGAAGGGCATCCTCCAGGAGGCCCTGGGCATGACTGAGCCGGAGGCTTTTCGTTTCATCCAGAAGACCGCCATGGATCTGCGTAAGTCGATGCGCGAGGTGGCGAGTGGGGTTATCGCCCACGAGAACGGCGAGAAAGAGTAGGTCTAGGCCGAGATAAGTCTGCAGGTCAGCCGGCCGACTGCTATCAGCCGGTCTTCGCTGTCTGTCAGCTCCACGGTGTATACCGCGCTGGTCGAGCCCAGGTGCTGCGCATTGGCGACTCCTTGAACGTAGTCGCCACGCGCTCCTTTCAGGTGGCTGACGGATAATTCAGTACCAAGCGCAATTTTTCCGTCACCTGCCCATTCGCTCGCGCCGATTGAGCCGAGCGTCTCGATCATGGCAGCGCTGGCCCCGCCATGCCACCTGCCTGCCGGCTGGGTGTTTCCGGCTATCGGCGCCTGGCCCCGAACTTCCTCGGCGGTTGCCTTTGTAATCTCGAGGCCGAGCTTTTCGTCGAATGCGCTGTTCAGCTGATCCATGCCTCCATAATGGCACGAGCTGGTTTTTACTCTGTGCGATAGAGTCGGGCCATGGCCGAAAACAGACCTAAGCTCATTCTGATCGACGGACATTCGATGGCTTTCAGGGCTTTTTACGCCTTGCCGCCGGAGAATTTCTCTACGAATACCGGGCAGTACACGAATGCTGTTTACGGCTTCACCTCGATGCTCATCAACCTGCTGCGCGACGAGCAGCCGACGCACATCGCCGTAGCTTTCGATCTGTCTCACGTCACCTTCAGGACGAAGGAGTATTCCGACTACAAGGGGACCCGTCCGGAGACTCCGCCCGAGTTTAAGGGCCAAGTGGACATGATTCGCGAGGTCTTGACGGCGTTGAACATCGTCTATGTAGAAAAGGAAAACTATGAGGCAGACGATGTCATAGCAACCCTCAGCAAGCAGGCGAACGACGCTGGCTGGCAGACCCTGATCGTCAGCGGCGACCGCGATTCGTTCCAGCTGATCAACGAGAACACCACCGTTTTGTATCCGAAGCGCGGTGTTTCGCAGATGGATCTGATGACCCCGGAGGCCGTCGAGGCTAAGTACGGTGTGTCACCGCAACGCTATCCCGAGTTGGCGGCCCTCGTCGGTGAGACCAGCGACAATCTGCCCGGTGTTCCGGGCGTCGGCCCGAAGACAGCTGCCAAGTGGATTGTTAATTACGACGGCCTGGAGAACATATTGGCCAACCCTGATCAGATCAAGGGCAAGGTTGGCGACTCCCTGCGTGCCCACCTCGACGACGTAAAGCGCAACAGGAAGCTGAACAGGCTCGTCAGGGATTTGGAGCTCTCAGCTGGTCTGAATGATTTAAACATGCGGGAGTACGATCGCGAGCAGGTGCACGAGATTTTCGATGCTCTCGAGTTCCGCACCCTACGTGAACGGCTCTTTACCACGTTCCCGCAGGAGGGTGAAGAGGTCGCAGAGCAGGTGGAAATCGACGGTTCCGTTCTGCAACCCGGTGAATTGGCCGATTGGCTCGAAGAAAACGGCGATCTGCTCGGCATGGATCTTGAGATCGTTGAGGGCGATATAAATTCAATCGCGCTCGCAACCCCTGACGGCAAAGCCGCCTGGTTCGATGTTGCTGAGTCGAATTCCACGGAGGAAAATGCTTTCGCCAATTGGCTAGCGGATCCTCAGAAGAAGAAGGTCATCCATTCCGCAAAAACGGCATGCCTGGCCTGCTGGGACAGGGGATGGCAGATCGAGGGGTTGGCCTGCGATACAGAACTTGCAGCCTATCTGCTGCATCCGGATCAGCGCAGCTATCAGCTCGCGGATCTCTCTATCCGTTACCTGGGCCGAGAGCTTAAAACCGATGAAGATGCCGGACAGGCGACCCTAGATTTTGGTGGGGCAGAAGCCGCAGAGGCAGCCATGAATCGAGCGGCTGCGGTAATTGGGTTCCGCAAGGCGCTGACCAGTGAACTCGACAAGGTTGGTCAGGTCTCGCTGCTCAACGACGTCGAAATGCCGCTGCAGAAAGTCCTAGCGAAGATGGAATTCACCGGCATAGCCGTCGACACTGACGGCCTAGAAAAGCTGCGCGACGACTACGACGCCAGCGTGGTTGAGGCTCAGAGCAAGGCTTTTGAGTCGATTGGTCACGAGCTGAATCTCGGTTCTCCGAAACAACTGCAGAAGGTTCTTTTCGAAGAGCTGGAGCTGCCAAAGACGAAGAAGATCAAGTCTGGCTACACCACGGACGCCGAGGCATTGAATACGCTTTACGCCTCCACCCGGCACCCGTTTTTGGAGCACCTCCTGGCATATCGCGACTCCATCAAACTGCGTCAGACGGTCGATGGTCTGCTTGCCGCAGTTGCATCAGATGGCAGGATCCACACGACTTTCCAGCAGACCGTGACGGCAACCGGCAGGCTCAGCTCTACGGACCCGAACCTGCAGAACATTCCGACGCGCACCACAGCGGGGGCCAGGGTTCGTGATGTTTTCGTCGTCGGCGACGGCTTCGATGGCTTGATGAGTGCCGATTACTCGCAGATCGAAATGCGCGTAATGGCCGATGCCTCGGGCGATGAGCACCTGATCAACGCCTTCCGCAGCGGCGTCGATTTCCACACCGATACTGCTGCGAAGGTTTACGGGGTTGACGCCAGCGAGATCACTCCGCAGATGCGCGCACACGTCAAACAGATGAACTATGGTCTGGCCTACGGGCTGAGCGCATACGGCTTGTCGAGCAGGATCGGCGTCTCCGTCGCTCAGGCGAACGAGTTGATGGAGGACTACTTCGCCACATTTGGCCAGGTTCGCGACTACCTCGAGGGGCTTGTCGAGCAGGCCAGGAAGACCGGATACACCCAGACGTTGCTGGGCAGGCGCAGGTATCTGCCAGACTTGAACTCGTCGAACTGGCGACGCAGACAGATGGCAGAGAGGGCTGCGCTGAACGCTCCGATTCAAGGCTCGGCGGCCGACATCATCAAGATAGCCATGCTGCGGGTCGACGAGAAACTGAAGGCAGGCGAGTTCAAATCGCGGATGCTGCTTCAGGTGCACGATGAACTCGTGCTCGAGGTGGCAGAGGGCGAACGTGAGCACGTCGAGGAACTGGTCGTCCACGAGATGGCCAACGCTGCCGAGCTGAAGGTGCCGCTAGATGTTTCCGTCGGTTATGGAAAGACGTGGCATTCCGCGGCTCATTAGAGCAAAAAAATAGCGCTGGAAATCAGTGCTATTTTTATTTAAAAGTTTAACCGGTGATCAGATCGCCGTAGAAGATCATGCGGCCCAGAGTCACGTCCGATCCGTTGTCCGGATAATCGGAGCAAACCGTAAGAGAGAACCTCGGGGAGCCCTCGTCGTCGTAGATCAGGTCTCCGTTTACCTCCGGGTTGTAGTCGGCAACCCACAGGTGCTTGGAGCCGGAGTAGCGGTAGCAGGCTGATTTGCCCTCGTCGTTGCTGATCTTGATTACGGTTTTACCCTCGGTCCAGGCGCCGTTGATCAGGTCGTTTCCAAGGCCACCACCATAGCGATAGGTATGGGCGCTCAGAGTGGCCATACCTTCGGGCGAGCCTACCTTGGGCCCACCAGTAAACCACGCGACTGTGTGGCCTTCGTTCGGCGGGGGAGCCTGAGCAGCGCCCTCGCTGTCGAGGCCGAGGGACATCATCTTCAGGGGAGTGTCTGTGCCGATGACCAATAGCTGGGTTGGGTCATCGACAATATCGGGGGTCGTAGGGCAACCTTCAGGGATCGCAGGTTGGGTAGGCGTCTGCACGTTAGCCGGCGTGGGTGTGTCGACCTTGCGATTGTTTAAGGCGTAGATGGCCCCGGCGACAATCAACAAAAAAATGACCAGGAGTGCCGCTGCTTTGCCTATTTTTCCACTCATTTTTCCCCTAGCAATGGTTAATTTCAGGCGCTCTGTAAGGGTAACAAATGACTTTGAATATCTAAATGAATTGGAAACGGGTAAGAAGCTGGGGAAAGGCAAATGCACACTCGATTGACCCCACAGAGGTTGGCAGTTAAGCTTGAGTTTGCTGTGTTTTCGCGTGCCCAGACGTAGCGGCAACGCCAGATTTCGAGTAATGCATTAAGCGTAAAATGAAGTCCGGAGCTTAGCTTGATTCGCAGCAAAACGAACTATTCAACCAAATCGGAGCCCTACTACACATGACGTCCTCCACTGAGGCCTCACAGGTCGCTATCGACGACATTGGAACTCCTGAGGCCTTCGAGGCTGCAGTCGATTCCACCATCAAATACTTCAACGACGGAGATCTTGTTAAAGGCACTGTCGTAAAAGTTGATCGTGATGAGGTGCTGCTTGACATCGGTTACAAGACCGAAGGTGTCATCCCCTCCAAAGAACTTTCCATTAAACATGATGTCGACCCCTTCGACGTCGTCCAGGTTGGAGACGAGATCGAAGCTCTCGTCCAGCAGAAGGAAGACAAAGAAGGTCGCTTGATTCTGTCCAAGAAGCGCGCACAGTACGAGCGCGCCTGGGGCACTATCGAGAACGTCAAAGAAGAAGACGGCGTTGTCACTGGTAACGTCATTGAGGTCGTCAAGGGCGGCCTCATCGTCGACATCGGCCTTCGTGGCTTCCTTCCGGCATCGCTGGTCGAGATGCGCCGCGTCCGCGATCTTCAGCCCTACGTTGGCCGCGAGATCGAGGCCAAGATCATCGAGCTCGACAAGAACCGCAACAACGTTGTACTGTCGCGTCGCGCCTGGCTGGAAGAAACCCAGTCGGCAGTCCGTCAGCAGTTCCTGCAGGATCTTGCCAAGGGCCAGATCCGCAAGGGCACCGTTTCCTCCATCGTCAACTTCGGCGCTTTCGTCGACCTTGGCGGCGTAGACGGCCTGGTTCACGTTTCCGAGCTGTCCTGGAAGCACATCGACCACCCGAGCGAGGTTGTCGAGGTTGGCCAGGAGGTCACCGTCGAGGTTCTCGACGTGGACTTCGATCGCGAGCGCGTTTCGCTGTCGCTTAAGGCAACCCAGGAAGATCCGTGGCAGGTCTTTGCTCGCACGAACGCCATTGGCGAGATCGTTCCGGGCAAGGTCACCAAGCTCGTCCCGTTCGGCGCTTTCGTTCGCGTCGACGAGGGCATCGAGGGCCTGGTCCACGTTTCCGAGTTGGCCGAGCGCCACGTCGAGATCCCCGAGCAGGTTGTTTCCGTCGGCGATTCCGTCATGGTCAAGGTCATCGACATCGACCTCGAGCGTCGTCGCATCTCCTTGAGCCTCAAGCAGGCCAACCAGGGCGTTGACGTTCAGGCCGACGACTTCGATCCGTCGCTGTACGGAATGACCGCCAGCTACGACGAGCAGGGTAACTACATCTACCCCGAGGGCTTCGATCCGGAGACCAACGAGTGGAAGCCGGGCTATGAAGAGCAGCAGGCTGCTTGGGAAGCCCAGTACGCCGAGGCCCAGGCACGCTGGATGGCTCTCAAGAAGCAGGCCGCTGAAGCCGAGCACACCGAGGAAGAGCTGGTCGAGGCCGCTCCCGCCGCCGGTTACTCCTCTGCTTCCAAGCCGAGCACCGAGGACAGCTCGCCTAAGGGCGCGCTCGCTTCCGACGAGGCGCTGCAGGCTCTGCGCGAGAAGCTTTCGAGCAACAAGTAAGCAGTAAGAAAATTGCCCCCTCAAGTGAGGGGGCAATTTTTTTGTCGGAAATCAGTGAGTCTTTGCGGTATGGTGCGCACATGTTGAAAGTTGGCCTGACGGGTGGAATCGCGTCCGGCAAGACCTCCGTGGCTAACCAGTTGAGAGATCTTGGCGCAACGATCATTGACTCCGATGTTTTGGCCCGCGAGGTAGTAGAGCCAGGTACGGATGGTTTTGCCGAGGTTGTGAAAAGATTCGGCAACAGGGCGATAGGGCCCGATGGTGGTTTAGATAGGCAATGGCTGGGGTCGGTGGTTTTTCTCGACGAGAATGCCAGGCGAGACCTCAATGCGATTATTCACCCCAGAGTCCGAAAAGCAGCCCAGCTGATGGAAGCCCAAGTGCCCGACGACGGGGTAGCGGTGCAGGTAATTCCGCTCTTGGTCGAGACCAATCAGCAGGACGACTTCGATTGCCTGGTCGTCGTCGATGTGCCGGAAGAGGTGCAAATAAAACGTCTGATGGCTCGAAATGGCTTCACTCGGCCGCAGGCTGAATCGCGGATTCGTTCGCAGGCGAGCCGGCAAGAACGGTTGGCGGTGGCAGACTTCGTCATCGACAATTCCGGTTCGTTCGAGCATACGAGGATCCAGGCTGAGGAGCTTTGGCGCAGACTGGTCGGTTGATTTAGAGGAAGCCCTTTGGCCGATTTTTTGATTGGCTAGCATTGAGTACATGGAAAAAGTTGATTTTTGGTTTGATCCGTCATGTCCGTGGACTTGGGTAACCTCCATATGGATGCGCGAGGTGGCCAGCCTCCGAAGCCTCGAGGTTAATTGGCACCCTTTCTCGCTTTACATTCTGAACGAGGGCCGCGAGCTGAATCCCGACTACCGCAAGCTGACCGATTACAACTTCATCGGCTCCAGGGTCACCGGCGCAGTAGCCGCGGAAGCCCCGGAAAAGCTCTCCGACTTCTTCACCGCAGTCGGAACTAAGTACCACAATGAGGGCCGTGGCAAGGAAGATTACGCAGGAATCTTGAAGGAGGCGCTCGCCGACTGCGGTCTCGATGCACAGTTGTTCGAGCGAGCCGAAGCAGGCGAGTTCGACGAGTCGCTTCGCGAATCCACTAAGGCTGGTCTGGACATCGTCGGCGACGAGGTCGGCGTCCCGATCGTTTCGTTCAACGGCGTGGGTTTCTTCGGCCCCGTAATCGCCAAGAGTCCCCGTGGCGACGAAGCCCTCAAGCTTTGGGACGGCTGCCTTGCTGTTGCGAGTGTCGACAACTTCTATGAGCTCAAGCGTTCCAGGAACGTTCGCCCGCAGTTTGACTAGCTAAATATTTATGCGGCCCGAAGCGTTTGCTTCGGGCCGCTTTTTATCTGTGCACCCTGGGCTTACCGCGTAGTCTGGGATACATGCGTCCTAAGGAAAAAATTTCTCGCAGGGTGGCCCCATTCAAGGTGCACTCGGAGTTCGAGCCCGCCGGCGATCAGCCAGAGGCCATCAAGCAGCTAGCAGAGCGCATTAATGCGGGTGAAAAGGACGTCGTTCTGCTTGGTGCGACGGGCACGGGTAAAACAGCAACGGTGGCGTGGCTCGCTGAGAAGATCCAGCGGCCGATGCTCGTCATGCAGCCGAACAAGACCTTGGCGGCGCAATTCGCTAACGAACTGCGAAACTTCTTCCCGGAAAACGCGGTTGAGTATTTTGTTAGCTATTACGACTACTACCAGCCAGAGGCGTACATCCCGCAAACGGATACTTACATCGAGAAAGATTCCTCGCTAAACGAGGAAGTCGAACGGCTCAGGCACTCCGCAACCAACTCGCTGCTGACCAGGAGAGACGTCATCGTGGTTTCCACGGTTAGCGCCATCTATGGTTTGGGTACTCCTCAAGAGTATGTCGACCAGATGCTGACCCTAAAGGTCGGTGAGGATTGGGATCGAAGGGATCTGTTGAAGCATTTGGTGACAATGCAGTACACCAGAAACGACGTGGCGGCTCTCAGAGGCACGTTCCGGGTTAGGGGAGACACGCTGGAAATTTTCCCGATGTATGAGGAGAACGCCGTCCGCGTCGAGTTCTTCGGCGATGAAATTGATGCGCTTTCCACGCTGCATCCGCTGACGGGCGAGTTGATCAGCTCCGACGACGAGATCTATGTTTTTCCGGCTAGCCACTACACCGCGAGCAAAGACCGCATGGAACGCGCGATGCGCGACATTGAGCAAGAACTCAACGAGCGCGTCGAGGAACTAGAAACCCAGCACAAACTTTTGGAGGCCCAGCGCCTGCGGATGCGCACCACTTACGATCTCGAGATGATGGCTCAGATCGGAACCTGCTCGGGCATTGAGAACTACTCGAGGCACATCGACGGCCGTCCGCCGGCGTCTCCGCCGAACTGTCTGCTTGACTACTTCCCGGAGGATTTCGTTCTCGTGGTTGACGAATCGCACGTCACCATTCCGCAGATCGGCGGCATGTACGAGGGCGATATGAGCCGAAAGCGCACTCTGGTGGAGCATGGCTTCCGCCTGCCCAGCGCAATGGACAACAGGCCGCTAAAGTTCAACGAATTCGTCGAGCGCATCGGTCAGACCATCTACCTTTCTGCGACTCCTGGGCCGTATGAGATGGAGCGCTGCGATGGGGTTGTGGAGCAGATTATTCGCCCAACTGGCCTCGTCGACCCCGAGATCATCGTGAAGCCAACCCACAACCAGATCGATGATCTGATGGGCGAGATCAACGAGCGCACGCAAAAGTATGAGCGCGTTTTGGTAACGACCCTGACCAAACGGATGGCCGAGGACCTCACCGATTATTTGGTGGAAAACGGTATCAGGGCCCGTTACCTGCACTCTGAGATCGACACGCTGCAGCGAGTGACTCTGCTTCGCGAATTGCGCGAGGGGCAGTACGACGTGCTAGTTGGCATCAACCTGCTCCGCGAGGGCCTAGATCTTCCCGAGGTGTCTTTAGTTTCTATTCTTGATGCGGACAAGGAGGGTTTCCTGCGTTCTCAGCGCTCGCTGATTCAGACGATCGGTCGTGCTGCACGCAACGTTTCGGGCCAGGTGCACATGTATGCCGACAAGATAACCGACTCTATGGAGACGGCCATCGACGAGACGAATCGTCGTCGCGAAAAGCAGATCGCTTACAACAAGGAACACAACATCGACCCGAAGCCGCTGCGCAAGAAGATTTCGGATATTACGGAGCTGCTCGCCAGGGAAGAGGCAGACACCGATGCGCTGCTTGGTAAAAAAGCTCCGCGTGGCCTGCACAGCGCTCTTGACGTTGACAACCGCAAGAAGATCGACCCGAAGGACATCCCGCAATCTGAGTTGGCCGACCTCATCGTTGAGCTGTCCACCCATATGAACACCGCTGCAGGCGAACTACAGTTTGAGCTAGCAGCCAGGTTGCGCGACGAAATCGCGGATCTAAAACAAGAGCTGCGGCAGATGGTAGAGGCAACGAAGTGATTAAGGGGCTCGGAATTGATTTCGTATTCGTACCCCGGAACTGGTCAAGGCTATTAGCTGACTAAATTGGCGAGCAGATCATATCTGCTCGCCAATTTTTTGCAGATAAAGTGCTGTCGCCTTTGCTTTTTCTTGCCCGCCAGGCGGCTTAACAGATGGGCCAACCCGAGGGTGCGCATTTTTTTGGCATCGGAAAATTACAGGTTTCTCGATTTTTCGAATCGGATGGCGGAAAGCTTGGGGAAATATCTGCATGAGCGCTTTGGCTGCTGATTTTCCAACTCAGTGAAATGGGAACAAAATGCCAGGCTCAGAATAAGGTATTGGGTATTAATTTCCCCCTAGGGGATCGGTTTGGTCGGCTAACATTTCCATATCCCACCCACCCCCGGAAAATGGAAATGAAAGCTGCACCACCCACACTCGCCCTGCTAATTTTGCTGACCGGCTGCGGCGCAACAGCGCCCGAAACCCAGCCGAAAACGCCGACGCCTGCGGCTGCCTCCGAAACCACCGACCCGCTATACGAAGAAGCCGTGGCCGTAGCAAAAGCTATCGACGAGATCGATCAGAGGTACTACTACCAAAACAAGTACGATCCGTTCCCCGAAGAGGAATACAGCAAATACGCTGCCGGGGATTTTATGGATGCTAGTAAGGCCTTTTATGAGGTAGCTAAATCTGAGGGAACTAAGTGGCTGTCAGTCGAAAACGCGACCACTAACTATTCCCTGATCCCTGGAGTCTCTTTAGAGGGCGCAGAAGTTGTACTGCAGCAATGCTCCGACGGGACCAATGCGATATTTGAAGAAAATGGGCAACAGAAAAAAGGTGGAAAAACGAGATCTAGGTTCTTCTTAAAAAGATTCGACGGGGATCTGAAAATTTTCAAGTCCATTTTTGAAGAAGGTGCTCAATGCGAAGCATAAGAAGGCATCTTTCTTGTATACCAGTATTAGTGATGGTGCTTTCTTTTAATGTGAGCAACTCGTTTGCTTCACAAGACAATGTGAGAGTTGGTTATAGGAATGATTCTGGAACCGTCACCGTGGAGGCGTCGTCCCCTGGCGTTGTAGCCGAGGCCCCGGTGGTAACCGGACCTGCGGCGTCGAAGCCTTTAACTATGGCCGAGATCCAGGCGAACTCGCATCTCTGGGAACGCCCGGAAGAGGTAGGGCTGGCTGGCGGCAGATCTTACGTCAGTTATCACCCGGCCCCCAGAGACTCGGAAGCTGTCGACTACGAGGGCCTGGCGGCAAGGGCGGTCGCCAAGATGCAAATCCCCGAGACGCAGATTGTTTTCGGTCCTGAGCCCTCCGTCAACGAGTGGAACGCTATTCCGGTTAACTTCCCGATCTGGCTGGATCTGGGCGCCAAACGGGCCGTCTCGCAAACAGTGGTGGAGGACGCCATCCGGATCGAACTTAGCGCCAGCCTCGCAAATACCTATTGGCAGATGGGCGACGGATCGGCCTTCTCTTGTTCTGCAATGACCGCTCGCCCGAGCGGAGTTCAGAATCCGCCTAGACCATCTCCCACGTGCGGATATACCTATACGCGAAAAGGCGACTATCAGGTGTCCGCGATCTCGACTTGGCAGGTGAACTGGTCTGCCAACGGCAGATCGGGCGTCATGACCGTTGCGCGCGGGGGAGCCAGGACACTAAAAATCAACGAGTTGCGCAGCCTAATCACACGTTGAGCAAGCGAATGCGACTGGCGTGTGCTATTGGCTCGCCGCACGCGTACAATTTGCATTCGTGAGTCAAGAAATAGAGATATTAGCGGCGCGCCCGGAGGACGCCCAGCGGATCGTGGACGTTATCGGGCATCCAGACTTGTCGGAGCCCTCCTCGTTGAGCGTCGACGAGATTCGCAAGCTGCTCGAAACCGAAATTGGCGTGTTGGCCTTGGCAGACGGTGAGCCGGTCGGTGCGCTATTCCTTGACGTAACTAAATCATCGCTTCACGACGTTCGCGTCATTCCTCAGGTTCAAGACGAAGGCATCGGCGCCGAGATGATCAGGGCTGTTGCAGAGCTTGCAGCGGATCAGGGCGCCACAGAACTGCACGTCAACTGCCCAACCTCTAAGACAGCTCGCGGGTGGTACTTGGACAATGGTTTCGTGTCTACCGGCTCTTCCGAGCTGACCCGAAATTTGCCCCTGCGGGTCATCGTCCCAGACGCTGGCGCCATGAAAAAATTGGGGGCTAAGTTAGCGAAGATCTTGGTGCCCGGCGACATGATCATCGCCAGCGGCGAACTAGGCGCGGGGAAAACGACCTTTACCCAGGGTCTCGGCGCTGGCATGGGAGTCAGTGGCCCGGTTATTTCGCCGACCTTCGTCCTAAGCCGAATCCACGAAAACGAAAATGGTCCGGCACTCATTCACGTCGATGCGTATCGTCTCGGCTCCGCAGCAGAGCTTGAAGACCTAGACCTGGAACTTCAGATGGAGAATGCCGTCACGCTAGTCGAATGGGGAGACGGGCTGGCCGAGGGGCTGCGCGAGAACAGGTTAAACCTGGAGATTCTGCGTGCATCTGACCCCGCCGATCAGACCAGGATCGTATATCTCGACGGCGTCGGCCCTAGGTGGCAAGACGTCGATTTAGCCGCCGAGCTGCAAATCAGCGAAGGAGAAACGAAATGACGAATGGCTGGACGCTGGCCATTGATACGGCAACAGGAATTAACGTCGGCCTCGCGAAAGATGGTGAGGCGGTCGCTTCCGCTCGTGAAGAGAGTACCCGAAAGCACGTTGAGCTTACTCAGCAGCTGGTAAATCAGACCCTTGAGAAGGCCGGAATCGAGTTCAAAGACCTGAGCCAGGTAGCCGTCGGCGTGGGCCCGGGCCCCTTCACCGGACTACGCGTCGGCATCGTTACTGGAACGACCATCGCGAGCATGCTGAAGATTCCGGTTCGAGGCGTCTGCACGTTGGACGCGATCTCGCTAGGCGTGGAGGGCACCCAGGATCGGTTCGTTGTTGTCACCGACGCCAGGCGCAAAGAAATTTATTGGGCGAGTTACGACCGCCAAGGCAAGCGCGACGGCGAGCCTCAGGTAAGCATCCCCGAAGAGGTCGAACAGGTGCCGGCGTATGGGACTGGCGTGAGCGTCTATCCGACGATCTTCACCGGCGGTAAAGAACTGCAACTTGACGCGGGTCTGTTGGCCGCGCGGCTAGAGCTCCTGCCCGATGTCGGTTTGAGCCCGATTTATCTGCGCAAGCCGGACGCTAAGCTGCCAGCGACGCGCAAGTCGACTCTCGGACATCGACGAATCACACTGCCAGAAATAAAGTGAGCGACCACAAGTTACGCGCGGCCAAGGAGAGCGATCTCGACGCGATCGTAAGTTTAGAGGAGTGCTTTACGGCCCGAGAACGCTGGTCTCGAGAGGCTTGGCGCAGCGAGCTCTCCTCCGAAGCGACGAACGTCTTCGTCGTCGAGGCACCTAGCCCGGTAGCCGTCGCAAGCTTCGGCAACGCGGTAGACATCATAGAGCTTAGAACGATCGCCGTGTCACCGAATCACCGACGCAACGGGTTGGCGGCGCAACTGGTTCGGGAAGGTCTCAAATGGGCTTGCGGGACATCCGCGGAACAGATGTTTTTGGAAGTCGCCCAAGACAACGTGCCTGCCGCGACTCTCTACAAGAAGTTGGGTTTCGAGCTAGTGAGCAGGCGAAAAAGCTACTACGGTCCAGGACGTGACGCGTTAGTCATGGCCAGGGCAATCAGGTGAAAGAGAAAACGAGGAAAATATGAGTGAGCCTCTAGTAATCGGCATCGAGTCGAGCTGCGACGAGACCGGCGTCGGAATCGTCTGGGGTCGTGAGCTGCTCGCCAACGAGGTGGCCAGCTCGGTAGATCTGCACACCCGCTTCGGTGGGGTTGTTCCGGAGGTTGCTTCGAGGGCGCACCTCGAGGCGATTCGTCCCACGCTCGAGCGCGCGCTAAAGAAGGCCGACGTCGATATCAGCGAGTTGGATGCCGTCGCCGTAACCGCGGGCCCAGGCCTGATGGGTTCCCTAGTGGTCGGCATGGCCGCGGCTAAGGCCCTTGCCACCGTCGCGAATAAACCTCTATACGGCCTTAATCACCTGGTGGGACACGTGGGCGTCGACATGATCGAGCACGGTCCGCTGCCGGACCCGACCCTCGCGCTGCTGGTCTCCGGCGGACACTCTCAGCTGCTGCTGGTGAAGGACATCACGAGTGACATCACCGAGGTCGGCACCACAATTGACGATGCCGCGGGAGAGGCCTACGACAAGGTTGCCCGTCTGCTCGGCATGGGATACCCCGGTGGCCCAGTCATCGACAAGGCTGCGCAACTGGGCGATCCGAAGGCTATCCGGTTCCCGCGCGGTCTCACCGCGAAGCACGACCTCGAAAAACACCGCTTTGACTACTCGTTCTCCGGTCTGAAGACCGCAGTCGCACGCTGGGTCGAGCAGCGCATGTACGACGGCGAAGAAGTACCCGTCAACGATGTTGCCGCCAGCTTCCAGGAGGCAGTCGCGGACGTGCTCACGGCGAAGGCCATCGACGCGTGCCAGCACTACGGCGTCGACACGATGGTTCTAGGCGGTGGGGTAGCGGCCAACTCTAGGCTACGCGGGTTGCTTTCTGAACGCGCGGAGGCTGCCGGTATCGAGCTGCGCAGGCCGCGCCCGGGTCTATGCACCGACAATGGTGCGATGATTGCCGTTCTCGGCGCTGCCGTTGTCGAAGCTGGACGCGCGCCCAGCGAGTTGACAATCAGCTCGGATTCCGGAATGCCCGTTGAGAAGATCATTGCATGATTCGAGAAGAGTATGGTTTATCAGCCTGATCTAACGACCTTAGGTTTCGTGCTTTCTCGTGATCGTCAAAGCGTTCTCATGGTGCACAGAATCGCTCGCGAATCTGATGAGCAGCTGGGCAAATGGAATGGCCTGGGAGGCAAGGTTGAGCCTGGCGAAGACGTCTGGAGTGGTTTAGCCAGGGAGCTTCGCGAAGAGGCGGGTATCAAAGCCACATCTATGCAGCTTCGCGGCACTGTTAGTTGGCCCGGCTTCCATAGCGACGGTGGCGACGTCTTCGGCATGATCTTCATCGTCGACGAATACGAGGGGCAGCCCGACACAGCCAGCGAAGAGGGGCCGCTCGAATGGAAGAAGATCAGCGAGATTCCAAACCTGCCGATGTTCGAAGGCGACAAATATTTCGTCCCGCTCGTTTTCGATCCGGAGGTCTCGTCTTTTCACCTCGTTATTCCGTACGAGTTCGGCGAGCCGACAGGATGGGGCGGACATATTGAAAGAATCGGTGACTAAGTAACTTATTCGCCTGTGGATAACTTGCCGGTCGAAGCGTTTTCGTCCATAGATTTTCTCGTGTCCGAAAGGACTTTTATTGAAGTCGATGGATAGGAAAATCATGCACTCGCGAACACGAAAAACAACTCGGCTGTTTCTTCTCTTCTCCCTAGCAGTCTTGTTGCTAAACGTTAGGCCGGCATTCGCGGATGACGGCCTCTACCGATTGCAAAACCCAGACGGCACCGATTACGGATTTGCGGTGGTGGGCAGTAACGACTTGAAGTATGGCACCCGCATCTTTACGGCCTCGGATTCCACTACGACGATTCGGGCCTATTGCGTCGAGAACACCGTTGCGGTTAGGCGCGACCACACCCTGAAGCTGTCCGAATGGGGCGAGTTCCCAGGAAGTAATAATTTTGGCGCAGATGAACAAGTGCGTCTTAAAGCAGCTTGGATAGCGGCCAACACATACCCGCAGATAGACCTAGAGCTGATGAGGGAGAAGACGGGGGTCGATGGTTTGTCGGTCAAGGAGGCCATTACGGCTAGCCAGGCGGCAATATGGCATTTTACCGATGGCCTTCAGTTGGCAGACGTCAGCGGGGCCTCAGGGGGTGAAAAGGCCAACGTTGTGGCCGCCTACAACTACCTGACTGGCGACGCGAACGTCGGGGCAAATCTAGGGCCGAGCGTCCAAGTTACTACCCCTGACGTGGGAACCGCGGGACAGCGCCTTGGCCCAATCAAGGTTTCTGCCAACACGCAGGCCGTCGCTATCAAGGGTCTTGACATGCCGCTCGTCGATGCGCAGGGCCGAAGCGTCGATGCCAAAAATGCACCGACAAATGTCGACTTGTACGTGGACATTCCAGACGATGCCCCCGCAGCCAGCCAACAATTCAAAGTCTCTGCCATTAGCGACGCATACCTCGGTCATCTCCTGGTGGACACCGATGCCCAAAACCCGACCCAGACCATCATCGTCAGCGGAAGCCACAAGGTGAGCGCAGAGGCTGAGGGGAAGATCACTTGGGAAGCGTTGCCGCCTGCTCCGGCGGAACCCGAGCCGAGTCAAACGCCCGAACCCGTAGCCACTCCGAGCGCTCCGGTAACTGAAGCCAAAGCGCCTGGATTGCCGAAGACTGGGGAGCAGGGGTTCGCTGTGTTGGCGCTAGCCGTCCTTGCTGCTGGAGGAGCCTGGGTTTCGCTCCGCAGACGCTAGCGCAACCGGCTTTGTAGCAAGGAGATTAACTATCTTGAAAAAATATCTGCAAAAGGTTTGTAGGTTTTTCGGGCGAGTCCTGTTCCCAAACGAAGCTCGCCCATAGCGATCCCTAGACTGCGGTTTTTCATCTACAACTGTCAGAAAAATATTGATTTTCCGTCTCGTAAACTCGACGGGTCAGAACCCCCTCTGGCAATCCTCAACAGGGTGAATGTTAGGAAAACTATGCCTAATCTTGCTAAGAAAATTAGCCTACTTGTGCTTTTGAGCACGCTTTTCACTTTACTGGTCGGGATTAACCCGGCTCGTGCAGAAATCAACAACGAATTCTCGCTGGCCCCCAGCGGTGAATTCGACTCGGGGTATCGAGTATCCGGCGAGAATAGTTCTTCGCTGAAGGCCAGCCGTTGGAGGCCTGCGACAGGGCAACTGTTTCCTGGCTTGGCAAGCCACGTCCTGTAGTTCCTTATGCAGTATCGACTCCGTCGACATCGGTTCCGAGCGAAGTCATCGAACCGACTCCGTCAGAGACCCCTTCGGCTACTGCAACTACTTCAGCAATCGAGGTTGCCGTAGTCAAGAAGAGCGAAAGCTCTAAGCCGGGTTTGCCTAAGACCGGCGCACAGGGTGCAGGAATGCTCGCGCTAGCCGCGCTGGTTGGCTTTGCTACGGTTCGCGTTATTCGAAATCGCTAGTTAGCTAGTTAGGTAGTGCCAAAAATCTTTGACCGGTCAGGAAACTTGCCGGTCAAAGATTTTACTCAAAAGAGGTAAAGACGTGGTATTTTATCGATCCGGGATACCTAAACTTTGAATTACTCAAAAGAGTGGTAGGTTTATTACAATGAGTGAGGTTAACGACTGGGTCGCGCGAATCCGCGGGGCAGGCTTGCGCGCCACCAACCCACGCCTGGTTGTGTTAGAAGCGCTAGCTCAACGACCCCACGTTAGCGTCGAAGAGCTGGTCGACATCGTCAAGTCGTACGGCAAATCAGTTAGCCTGCAATCTGCCTACAACGTTTTGACTGATTTGTGCCATGCTGGGCTCGTCAGAAGTATCGAGTTGCCCCACCAGCCCGCTCGCTATGAATTAGACAACGGTGACAATCATCACCACGCGGTTTGCTCTAGCTGCGCAAAGATTTATGACGTCTCTTGCGCTGTCGGCTACACGCCATGTCTGACTCCCGCAGAAGATCACGGAATGCAGATCAAAATTGCCGATGTTTTCTATCGGGGAGTCTGCGTTAATTGTCAAGAGTGCGAGCTGGACGAAGTAACCAGCTAGTTTCCTTCCGGCCTAATGGCCTCGATGCTGCCGGTCGGTGCCTCTGATAAGCGGGCCTTCCTGATGCCCCTCTTCCTGAACGCATTAGATAACTTTCCAGCCTTCAGATCTATCCCGCCTCTAGGCAGCGACCAGCCCTTTTTGGAGGCTATCCAACCGAAGAGTACACAACACACGATTGCTAGCGCCATGGCCAGGTTCGGGTAGCCAAGCTGCATGATGAAGTAAGCAATGAGAGCTCCGGCTAGGGCAACAGTTGCGTATAGCTCGTTACCTCCGAAAATCACCGGTGTGCGTCCAGCCAGAACGTCGCGGATAACTCCTCCTCCGACGCAGGTAATGACGCCTAACATGACGCATGCAACCGGGCCTAACCCGTAGTTGATCGCTTTGATTGTTCCTGTAGCTGCCCAGCAACCGAGCCCCAGAATGTCTAAGAATCCGAGCAATTTGCTGAACTTCTTCCCGCTCATGTTGACGATGTAGCCGAGAACTGCAGCGCCAATCGCGCAGGGTAAATAGAGGGGGTTCTCTAGGGCTGCCGGGACTACGCCGAGGCCGGCTAGCATGACGTCTCGAATTAGACCTCCGCCCAACCCCGTTGCGATGGCTAGGACTGCGAACCCGACGATGTCGAATTTAAGCGAACGGGCCAGGACCGCTCCGATCAAGCCGTTGGCGGCCACAGCGGTCACGTCTACGGTGTTAAAAACAATTTGCGGGTCGATGGGTTGCACGTAACAAGGTTATGCCATGGTCAGACAAAACCATCTTTATGGAGCCGTAGGAAAATCTCTTCGGCTCACATTCCAAGAAAATCGCGGATAGCGGGCATCTCGCGACGAATCTGCTGTTTGTCGTGACGCCAAGTTCGGAAGTTTCCAATAGCCCGGGTCTGCCGCTAGATGAATGAACGATCTGGTGGCCCTGACCTGGTCGCGCGAAAGGTAGTTCGCCAGGTGGGTCGAGCCGGCCGAAATTCCCGCAACCCAATCGAAGTGGATCCTGTTGCGCAATAGCTCTACGACGACTGGGGCAGTGGCGCTATTTCGCATACCGCCGCCCTCAAAAATCAAGGCAACCCCGAATACGTTGTTGGTGAGCTGTTTGCTCTCGGTTCTGCCTATCATGACTTCAAGCTTGCCAGCCAGATCAGAATGCGGACTATCTTTGCGAATATTTTGGCTAAATCGGTGCACGCTTTTGCAGATAATGCCTAATATGGTCGGCTTTAGGTGGGATTAACTACTTGGAATCATAGGTCGTTGGTATGGTTTTACTATTGCCTCGTTAAGAGCAGCGAGGTACTTAGTAATTACATATGGGAGGAATCACACAGATGACGACCACCCCAGACGTTGCACCCGAGGATCTGACTCTTGCTGGCGACTTTGATTCGCCTACAATGCAGCAGTGGAAGGACGAGGTTGCAAAGGTTCTCAACAGAGGGCGTCCTGAAAACAAGCAGCTGACTAGCGACCAAGCTTACGAGAGGCTGCGCAAGACCACGGTCGACGGCATCACCGTCGAGCCGATCTACACCAAGGACGACGCTGTCGACCTTGGCTACACTGGCTCCGCGACTTTCGTTCGCGGCACTACTGTTCGTAACGGTGAGATGGATGCTTGGGATGTTCGTGTTTTGCACGAAGATCCTGAGGCTAAGTTCACCAACACTGAGATTCTGGAGGATCTGCAGCGCGGCGCAATGAGCGTGTGGCTGCGTGTGGATCCGGATGCGGTTAAGCCGGAAGACGTTGAGAAGGCACTAGAGGGTGTCGATTTGACGCTGGCTCCCGCTGCTGTGTCCAGCTACACCGATCAGATCGCTGCCGCCGATGCGCTTTTGGCTGTTGCCGAGAAGCGTGGCGACGACAAGGCGATCATCTCGCTGGGTCTCGACCCCATCGGTCAGGCTGCGACCACTGGCGAAAAGGCGGATCTGAGCAAGCTCGCCGATTACGCCAAGAAGGTTCAGAAGTTCGCCAAGCTGAACTCCGATAGCGAGTACGTTGC
The DNA here is from genome assembly GCF_000423485.1 of Propionimicrobium lymphophilum DSM 4903. Taxonomy (GTDB): domain Bacteria; phylum Actinomycetota; class Actinomycetes; order Propionibacteriales; family Propionibacteriaceae; genus Propionimicrobium; species Propionimicrobium lymphophilum. The sequence continues at coordinate 414,512 of NZ_AUIB01000001.1, forward strand.
TGACACCCAACTTTCCCGCGCTATCACCATCGACGGCACTATATGGCACAACGCCGGTGCGGGCGAAGTCCACGAACTCGGCTGGCTCCTCGCCACCGGTGCAGAGTACGTTCGCGCTCTGATCGAGGCCGGCCTTAGCGCCGACGAGGCCTTCAACGCCATCGAGTTCCGTGTCACCGCCACCACCAACCAAATGTTGACCATCGCAAGGCTGCGCGCTCTGCGCGTCGCTTGGGCACGAATTGGTGAAGAATTTGGTGTCGACGAGCGCCTGCGCGGTGCACGTCAGCACGCTGTGCAGTCTCGCCGCCAGATCACTCGCGACGATGCTTACGTGAACATGCTGCGTGGCACCATTTCTTGCTTCTCCGCCGCTGTTGCTGGCGCAGAGGCTGTCACCGTTCTTCCGTTCGACACCGCTTGGGGCCTGCCCAACAGGTTCAGCCGTCGTGTCGCTCGCAACACCCAGATCGTTCTGGCCGAAGAGTCCAACATTGGCCGCGTAAACGACCCCGCTGGTGGCGCTTGGGCGATGGAATCGCTGACCAAGGAAATTGCCGACAAGGCTTGGGCTGAGCTGCAGACCGTTGAGGCCGCTGGCGGCATGGCTGCCTACTTGGCAGACGGTTCCGTCGAAAAAGACCTCGCCGAGGTTAACGAGGCTCGTGCAAAGGCCCTTGCCACTCGTAAGCAGCCGATCACCGGTGTTTCCGAGTTCCCGAACCCGACCGAGGCCCCGGTTGAGGGCTTCCGCGAGCGTCTCGAGCTCGAGCGTGGCGGTCTTCCGTTCCTGCGCGATTCCGAGGTATTCGAGGAAATGCGCGACGCGACGAAGGGTCATGACAACGCTAAGGTATTCCTGGCTGGTCTGGGAACTCGTCGCGACTTCGGTGCCCGTGAAGGCTTCGCATCGAACTACTTCCACATCGCTGGCCTGGCCACGATCCTTCAGGAAGGTGGCTCGACCGAAGAAATTGTTGCAGCATTCAAGGAATCCGCCACTCCCGTCGCCTGCCTATGCTCCTCGCGCAAGGTTTACTCCGAGAAGGGCTTGGAAGTTGCCAAGGCTCTCAAGGACGCCGGCGCGAAGACCGTCCTGTTGGCTGGAAACATCAAGGAGCTCGGTGACGTTGACGCCTCCGGTGTCATCGATGGCACCATCGCCTTGGGCGTAGACGTCGTAGCTGGGCTAAACGACATTCTGCAGACTTTGGAGGTTCGCAAGTGAGCACCTTGCCACGTTTTGATCAGGTAGACCTCGGTAACCCTCAGGAGGCTGCCGACGGTAAGAACATTTTCATGCACAAGCTCGGCCCCGAAGCTGAGAAGTGGACCACTCCCGAGCAGATCGAGATTGAGCACATCTACGGCAACGAGGATCTGGAGAAGCTGGACTTCCTGGACACCAAACCAGGCTTCCCGCCTTACCTCCGCGGCCCGTACGCCACGATGTACACCTCTAGGCCTTGGACTATTCGTCAGTATGCTGGTTTCTCCACCGCTGCCGAGTCCAACGCTTTCTACCGCCGCAACCTGGCCGCTGGCCAGAAGGGTCTGTCGATTGCATTCGACCTTGCTACCCACCGCGGTTACGACTCGGACAATGCTCGTGTTACCGGCGACGTCGGTATGGCAGGTGTGGCCGTCGACTCGATCTTGGATATGCGTCAGCTCTTCGACGGAATTCCGCTAGATCAGATGTCGGTCTCGATGACCATGAACGGTGCGGTTCTGCCGATTCTGGCGTTCTACATCGTCGCGGCTGAGGAGCAGGGTGTTAAGCCTGAGCAGCTGGCCGGAACCATTCAGAATGACATTCTGAAGGAGTTCATGGTTCGTAACACTTACATCTACCCGCCGACACCGTCGATGCGTATCATCGCCGAGATTTTTGCTTACACCTCGGCTAACATGCCGAAGTTCAACTCGATCTCGATTTCCGGCTACCACATGCAGGAAGCCGGCGCTACGTCAGACATCGAGATGGCGTACACCTTGGCTGATGGCGTTGAGTACATTCGCGCTGGTGAGTCGGTTGGTCTGAAGGTCGACCAGTTTGCCCCGCGTCTGAGCTTCTTCTGGGCTATGGGTATGAACTTCTTCACCGAGGTCGCCAAGATGCGTGCGGCTCGTATGCTGTGGGCTCGCCTGGTTCGCCAGTTCAACCCGCAGAACAAGAAGTCCATGAGCCTGCGTACTCACTCGCAGACCTCCGGTTGGTCGCTGACCGCTCAGGACGTCTACAACAACGTCGCTCGCACCTGTGTCGAAGCTATGGCTGCAACTCAGGGTCAGACCCAGTCGCTGCACACCAACGCGCTCGACGAGGCCATCGCGCTACCGACCGACTTCTCCGCGCGTATTGCCCGTAACACCCAGCTGTTCATTCAGCAGGAGAGCGGCAACACCCGCACGGTCGACCTGTGGGCTGGCTCGGCTTACGTCGAAAAGCTGACCAAGGAGATCGCCAAGAACGCTTGGAACCTGATTCAGGAGGTCGAGCAGGCCGGCGGTATGACTAAGGCTATCGAGGCTGGCATCCCGAAGATGCGCATCGAGGAAGCCGCTGCTCGTACCCAGGCTCGCATCGACTCCGGCCGTCAGCCGGTTATCGGTGTTAACAAGTACACTCTCGATTCTTCTGATCCGTTGGATGTGCTGGTTGTTGACAACGCAACCGTTCGCGCCGAGCAGATCGCCAAGCTCGAGAAGCTGCGCGCTGAGCGTAACGAGGAAGACTGCCAGGCAGCTTTGGAGAAGCTCACTTGGGCTGCTGCCAACCCTGACTCTTCCGACCCCGATCGCAACCTGCTCAAGCTCGCCGTTGACGCTGCTCGCGCCAAGGCATCGCTGGGCGAGATCTCCGACGCACTGGAGAAGGAATTCGGCCGTTACACCGCTCAGATCCGCACGATTAGTGGTGTTTACTCTAAGGAATCCGGAATGTCCCCACGCATGGATGAGGCCAAGAAGAAGGTCGAGGAGTTCGAGGAGATCGCAGGACGTCGTCCGCGTATCATGATCGCGAAGATGGGCCAGGACGGTCACGACCGTGGCCAGAAGGTTGTCGCAACCGGCTTCGCAGACCTCGGTTTTGACGTTGAGGTTGGTCCTCTGTTCCAGACTCCGGAAGAGGCAGCTAGGGAAGCTATCGAAGGCGACGTCCACGTCGTCGGCGTTTCCTCGCTGGCCGCTGGCCACCTGACTCTGGTTCCGGCTCTTCGTCAGGAACTGGACAAGCAAGGCCGTGACGACATCGCGATCGTCGTCGGTGGCGTTATTCCTGAGCAGGACTACGACGAACTGCGCAAGGATGGCGCGATCGATATCTTTGGCCCGGGCACCAACATCGTCGATTCGGCGATCAAACTGCTCGACAAGATGATCGCAGCCGAGCAGGAATAATAACTAGCAAGATGTAAGGAGAAGCTAATGGCAAGGAAGATTGATGTACCGGCCCTAGTCGAAGGGATCAAGGCAAGCAATCGCTCCGCCATGGCGCAATCCATCACTCTTGTTGAGTCGAAAAAACCTGCACACCGTGCACTAGCCAGGCAGCTCCTGACCGAGATTGCACCCCTCACGGGCAATGCGATCCGGTTAGGGCTGACCGGCGTGCCGGGCGCGGGTAAATCTACTTTTACGGATTCGCTTGGCACCAAGCTTATTAAGGAGTACGGCAAGAAAGTGGCCGTGCTCGCTGTGGACCCATCCAGTAGCAAAACTGGTGGTTCTGTGCTGGGCGACCGCACCCGAATGGCAAGACTGACGTCTCTCGATGAATCGTTTGTCCGTCCTTCGCCATCGGGCACCCACCTTGGCGGTGTAGCCAGGGCTACCCGTGAAGCAATGCTCATCGTCGAGGCAGCGGGTTACGACGTTGTTATCGTCGAAACAGTTGGTGTTGGACAGTCCGAGGTTGCTGTTTCGGGCATGGTCGACACGTTCCTCATGCTTTCTCTGACGGGAGCCGGAGATCAGTTGCAGGGCATCAAGAAGGGCATCCTGGAGATGGCCGACGTGATTGCCGTCAACAAGGCAGACGGCCCGAACGAGCGAGAGGCCAGGGTAGCTGCCCGCGAGTTGGCAATAGCCATGAAGCTGGTTACTGGCAACAGCAGCGACCGAATTCCTCCAGTGCTGACTTGTTCAGCGCTTAACGATGTTGGTCTGGATGAGGTCTGGAAGGCCGTCATCGAGCATCGCGAATGGTTGGAAAAGACCGTCGGGCTCGAAGCCTATCGTGGGCATCAGCAAGTCAGCTGGATGTGGGCGCAGGCAGAAACTGCGGTCCTGGACATCATGCACCGCGACGCGAAGATCCTTCCACTTGTGAAGGAGCTGGAGGCCAAGGTTATTAGCGGCCAGACAAGCGCTCTTGAAGCGTCTGCAAAGTTGCTGGAGGAGTTTTCTGAACTCATTCCGCAGGTAGATTGGGCTAACTAGAGATTTAGCGCCTATAAAAAAGTCGCGGGCCACCTCCGGGGCCCGCGACTTTTTGTTTAGTTAAGCCTGCTTGGCTTTCTTGTTGATTCGGTGGTTGATAGTTGCCAGGAAGAACGCGCAAACGGCGCCGGAGATCGCCACGACAAGGGTGATTGTGAAGATGATCGCGTAACCAGTTTGCGGATTGTCCTTGTGGGCGTCAACTATGCCGGAGGTCACCAGGTTGCCCCAGATGATGGATGCGTAAACCAGGAATGAGCCGACGGACATTGCCGAACCGTTGATCTCCTCGGGCAGATTGAGCTCGGCGACCGGGGCCAAAATGACCGCTTTGCCGAGGAACACGCCCATAGCCATCAGCATGAGCAGAACCATTGCTGGCCACATCAGAGTCGTGTTTGCTGGCAGCAACAGAAGAAGACCTGAGCCGATCGCAATCACGGACAGGCCGACAGCCATCATCATGGTTGATGACTTGAACACGTAGTCGGCGAGCATACCTGCCAGCAGACCTGCGATGATGCCGATGAATCCGGTGTTGAAGATGCCGAACGCGCCAGCGACGCCGTCAGATGCGTTGAACACGAGCGATAGGTACGGTGCCGACGAGTAAATTAGGTTTACGTAGCTCCAGTAGACGCACAAGCCCGCCAGGCCTGCGAGCCAAAGACGTGGCTTTTTCAGAACCTGGATGAGCCCGATCAAAGCTGCCTGATTCTCAGACTTTCCCTCGCTCTTTGCAATTGCGTTATTGGGAACGTACTTGCGGATGAGCAGGATCATGGGGATGAGGAAAAGTGCGTAGGCGATCGCGAAACCGCGCATAACGATGTTTGCTTGCTCGGGGAAAACGAACAGTGCGCCAACGACGAGGAGGTTCATGACGAACTCCAAAGCGCGGCGAATCGTCTCCAGCAGCCCCATCGCTAGGCCACGGCCCTCGCTGTCGGAATCTTTGGAGAGGTAGCTAACGCCGTTGACAACGGCCGGCCAGCCGACTGCGTCGCCGACCGCCCAAGTGAAGGCGATGGCCAGCATCATTTGGAAGGGCATCCCGGGGATTAGGTACAAAACGAGCGTCGTGAATAGGCGCCAGCCCGCCCAGATAGTAAGGATGTTCTTGATGGGGAAGCGGTTGTTAACCCAGCCGCCGGGCACATACATGAACATTGCCAGTCCGATGACGCTCATCATCTGCCCGAATTGGGCCATGGTGATGCCCAACGCGTTACACATTGGCAGAATCAGGGAGCCTTTAAAAGCCTCGAAAGAGGAGTAGACCAGCTGGCCGGTCGCGACGACCGCCAGGTATCCGCCAACTTTACCTTTTCGCAGGAATGCGGGAAGTTTCTTCTTCGGCTTCGAGGTTTCGGTGGTTGTATCGCTCATGTATTTTCCTTAAAAGTTCTTGACCATCTGGCCTGCGATGTCGGTGAAGACGCCGGTGCATCCCCAGTTGAAGAGTTCGTTTGCGCGGGATAGGGAGTTGACCGTCCAAACGTTGACGCCGAAACCTGCGTCGCGGAACTCTTGCACCTTCTGGCGTGTCAGGCCCTTGTCTTCGGGGTGGATGTAATCTGCCCCAACGAGCTCGAGGATCGAGCGCCAGTCGTCGTAGAGGGCGCAGGTCTCGTAGAGGCATCCGACGGGATATTGAGGCGCACGACGCTTGAATTCAGCCAGCAGGACGTGGTTGAAGCAGGAGACGATTACCTTGCGCTCCGGGTTGAGACGGTCGAGCTCGGCGATGACCGAGTCGAGCATCTGCAACGACATCTCTTTGCCGTTCTCGTTCGATTTGAGCTCGATGTTTCCGTTCAAGCCTGTCTCGTTCATGATGTCTACGAGCTTGTGCAAAGTGAGGAGCGGTTCGCCAACGAAGTCTTGACCGAACCAAGATCCCGCATCGATCTGGGGTAGGTCTTTGGCGCTCAGTTCGTAGTATCCGCCCGACTTGTTAGTGGTGCGGTCGAGAGTGGTGTCGTGGCAGATGATGGCGGTTCCGTCTCCGATGATGTCGACGTCCGTCTCGAACCACTTGACGCCTTTTTCTGCGGCCAGCCTGAAGGAGGATTCAGTATTTTCTGGCGCTAGGGTGTTGAGACCACGGTGGGCAAAAACAATTTTCTCCATGAGAATCACTTTCTCGAGCTGTGGGTTATCGAAAGCTAAATGGTCTGCGGCGAGCATTTGCCGTGATCGTTGTCACTTCGAAATATTCCAGCAAAAAGATATGGGGTCAGGGGTTATCTGTACAGTTGACTAGCAATTTTGATTACTCAAAAAAAGAGGTTCAGATGAATCAACTATCTGGATTTTCGCGCGTGAATTGGTCAATTGAGAGTTTTGACGAGCGGCATTAATTTCGATTTTTGGTCTGGATAGCTCAATAAAAGATTGAAGACTGCACGCTTGTGCATTGGTTAGGGTTGGCTAACCAATAAAGTGATAATTGTGTTGCATAACTACGAATGGAGAAGCAATGCAAAAGACACAGTTGTCAGTCGCAACCCGAAAAGAATCTTTGCAGAAGATGGCAGCCGAAGAATTAGATATTTTGGTTATCGGCGGCGGAGTCACTGGCGCTGGAACCGCCCTGGACGCTGCCTCTCGTGGGCTTCGAGTGGGCATCGTTGAAGCTCAGGATTGGTCATCGGGTACGTCATCACGTTCGTCAAAGCTCGTGCACGGCGGCCTGCGGTATCTGTATCAACTGAACTTCGCGCTCGTCGCGGAATCACTTAGGGAACGCGGACTGCTCCTAACTAAAACGGCTCCCCACCTGGTCAAGGCGCAGCCGTTCCTATGGCCGCTGAAGATGCCGGTTATCGAGCGCGCCTATTCCGCTGTCGGCGTCGGGCTTTACGACGCAATCGCTCAATTCGCCCACAAGGGTTCTGTGCCCATTCAGCGCCATCACACCAAAAAGGGCTCGCTGAAGCTGGCTCCCGCGCTGTCGGAGAAGGCACTCATCGGATCGCTCGTTTATTATGACGCAAGAGTTGACGATGCGCGGCTCGTCATCAACCTGCTGCGCACCGCGGCGGGCTATGGCGCGCTGGCCGCGAATCGTGCGCAAGTCGTCGAATTGATCAAAGAAGGGGAGCGGGTGGTTGGTGCGCTTGTTCGAGACGTAGAAGACGGCACCGAATACAAGATCCGCGCCAAGCGCGTCATCAATTCAACCGGAGTCTGGACTGAGGAAACGCAGAAACTTTCCGGCTCAACCGGTGGCTTGAAGGTCCTGGCTTCAAAGGGCATCCACATCGTCGTGCCAAAGGACAAGATCGATTCTTCCGTCGGATTGTTCCTGCGGACGGAGAAATCGGTGCTGTTCATCATTCCTTGGAAGCGATACTGGATTATCGGGACGACCGACACCAAATATCATGAGGATCTGCGCGAGCCCGTTGCAAATAAAGAAGACATTCAATACCTGCTCGACCACGCGAACTCCGTTCTCGCAAAGCCCCTAACCGTCGACGACATCATCGGCACCTTCGCGGGGCTACGTCCGTTGCTGCAGCCGGGCACCCTCGACGGCGACAAGACCAAATCGACGAAGGTGTCCCGCGAGCACACCGTTACGGAGGCGGCTCCCGGTCTTTGCGTCATCGCCGGTGGCAAGCTGACCAGCTACAGAAAGATGGCCGAAGACGTCGTCGACTTCGCCTTGGGTGCAGAACGAGCCAAGCAGTTGCCTTGCCTGACGACGAATATTCCACTGAGCGGTGCCACCGGCTACGAAGAGATGTGGGAGGACCGTCGGGCCATAGCTGGCGAGAATCAGCTGAGCATAGAACATGTGGAAGATCTTCTTGACCGCTATGGCAGCGACGTTAGCTACCTGTTTGAACTTATTGACGAAGAACCCACCCTTCGCGAATCTCTGAAGGAAGCGCCTGAGTATCTCCGCGCCGAAATAGCTTTTGGAATCAAATACGAGGGCGCGCTGCACCTCGAGGATCTGGTGCGCAGGAGGACGAGGCTGTGCTACGAGCGTCGCGATCGTGGCTTGGCTGCCGCCGAAGAAATCGCCGAGATTGCGGCCGGCATACTCGGTTGGTCTGACGAGATAAAGCGCGAGGAGCTAGAAAACTACAGGCGCTACTGCGCAGCCGAGAAGAAGGCGGAGGAGATGCAGGATGAGGTCGAAGCCCAGCAGGAGATGCTAAAGGCAGACGGAATCACCGAATTCAAGATTGGCTGATGTCGCTTACCTCAAACGCGCCACGATTTTATCGGCAATGTTGCAATAGTTGAAAAAATGCACAATTGTGCACAAAATTTTTTTGATGTAACTTTGCTCTTACGTTTACGTGGCGCGTTGGAGGCAAGCACTATGACAGATCAGCTAACCGAGCTGTATACGGCAGCGCATTCTTACTACGTCGAAGGCGAAACCATGGAAACCATCGCCCGAGACATGGGGGTGTCGAGATCTACCGTATCCAGGATGCTTTCGCGCGCCCGCGAAAACGGGGTGGTGCGAATCTCTCTCGTCGAGCCGCCCGCCTCGCAGTCTCGGCTAGCCGCGAAGATCTCGTCCCACTTCAACGTAAAGGTGCATCTTGTTGAGGTGCCCGATGAGGCCCCCATTGGGGCAAGGCTGCGATCGGTGACCTCCTACGCCAGCCAGATCCTCTCCGCCCTCATTTTCGACGGGGCAAGGCTGGGAATCGCTTGGGGTGTAACCGTCGCGCACATGGCGCGTCAGATGACGCCACGCCACATGGCCGGCGTCCAGGTCGTGCAGATGAATGGCTCCGCGCACGCAAAAGATACTGGTTTGCCGTATGTCGGCAGCATCCTGCAGGCATTTGCTGAGGCATTCAACGGAACCGTAGTTCCGTTCACCGTGCCCGCCTTCTTCGATCACGTCGAAACCCGCCGACTGATGTGGCAGGAACGCTCTGTCAAGTTGATCCTGGAAGAACTCGAACAACTCGACCTGGCGGTGTTCGGAGTTGGCGCCCTAACCGCACGCGTACCTTCGCACGTCTACTCTTCTGGGTATCTGTCTGCTGGCGAAGTCATGCGCGCCCAGCGCCAGGGAGCTGTCGGAGACGTCTGCACAATCCTGATCCGCGAGGACGGCAGCTACGACAACATCGACTTAAATGAGCGAGCCACAGGCATGACTCCCGACCAACTCGCCAGGATTCCGCGACGCATGTGTGTTGTCGGAGATCCGAGCCGTGCCCGAGTCCTGCTCGGCGCGCTTCGCAGCGGGGCAGTAAGCGACCTGGTCTGCGACGGCCAAACCGCCAAAAATCTGCTCAGTCTCATCTAAAGCAAAACAAAAGTCCTTGACCAAACGGCCAAGGACTTTTTTGATTTTGATCGAAGGCTATGGGGACAGAGGGCTGATAACTATCGTGTCACTCTGCTGCCGTTACAGGCGGCAGAGCTGACCACGGGAAAACAATCCATTTGTCGGTGCGGTGCCAGATGTAGTCGGGTTCCGTAACCGTTGTCGGCTTCGCGTACAGCACCGCGCTTCGCACGTCCGCCCCGAACCCCTTCAGCAGCTTCAAGACCAGGGCCAAAGTTCTTCCAGAATCCACCACGTCGTCGACCACCAGAACCCTCTTGCCGGCGATCGAATCAGTATCTAACATGGGCGCCAACAAAACTGGGTCAGGCAATGTCTTCGCAATGTCAGTGTAAAACTCAACGTTGATGGCATCCGTCAGCTTCTTGCCCAGGGCATACGTCAAAGCGCCAGCCGGAATCATGCCGCCACGGGCAATCGCCAGCACCACCTCGGCATCAAAGCCAGAATTGGCAATCTGCTGGGCCATCTCTCGGCTGGCGGTTCCGAAACGCTCCCAAGTTAGAACTTCCCGGGTTTCATCCGGGGTTGCGTCAGCGTGGTAACTCATGACTTTAAGGTTACGCTGGTCGCAGGAGTGACTGTGTGAAAATTGCGCCAACATCGTGCAATCATATTTTTGCTCGGACCGTAGCGAGCACACTTACAAGTACACGTACAATGGTCTAGTACAATTGCATTTCATCGCTGATCCACCGTTGGATCTTCACAATCGAAATGAGGATTAATTAAAGTGAGCGATTTCACCTGGACAAAACAGGACGAGCGTGCGGTTGACACCGCCCGCATTCTAGCCGCCGACTCAGTGCAGAAGGTCGGCAACGGACACCCCGGAACTGCCATCTCCCTAGCCCCGGTTGCTTACCTGCTTTACCAGAAGGTTATGAAGACTGACCCGAAGGATCCTAAGTGGATTGGTCGCGACCGTTTCATTCTTTCTGCGGGTCACGCCTCGATTCTCCAGTACAGCCAGCTCTTCCTTGGCGGCCTGGGCCTCGAGCTCGAAGACCTCCAATCGCTGCGTACCTGGGGCGCACTGACTCCTGGTCACCCAGAATACGGCCACACCGATTTCGTAGAGGTCACCACCGGTCCGCTCGGCGCTGGCATCAGCAACGCGGTCGGCATGGCAATGGCTGCACGTCGTGAACACGGTCTGTACGACCCGGAGAACAAGGGCGAGAGCGTTTTCGACCACTACGTATACGCTGTCGCTGGCGACGGCTGCCTCCAGGAAGGTGTCGCAGCCGAGGCCGTTTCGCTCGCAGGCACACAGCGTCTGGGCAACCTGATCCTGATCTACGATGACAACAGGATCTCCATCGAGGGCGACACTCAGATCGCCTTCACTGAAGACGTCTCCAAGCGCTTCGAGGCATACGGTTGGGATGTTCACGAGGTCGACTGGACTTGCGGCGGCAAGGATTACAAGGAAGACGTTCCGGCCCTTTACGATGCAATCGAGAAGGGTAAGAAGGTCACCGACAAGCCGACCCTCATCCACCTCAAGACCATCATCGCCTGGCCGCTGCCCACCATGCAGGGTAGCCACACCACTCACGGTTCCGCATTGGGCGACGAAGAGATCACCCGCCTCAAGGATGCTCTCGGCTTTAAGGACGAGCCGTTCGCAATCGAGGACGAGGTTGTCGAGTACTCGCGCAAGAACCTCGCGGAGCGCGGTAAGGCGGCTCGCGAAGAATGGAACGCCAAGTTCGACGAATGGGCGAAGGCCAACCCCGATCGCAAGAAGCTGCTCGACCGCGTACGCGCAGGCGAGCTGCCTAGCGACCTTGAGCTGCCGACCTTCGAGCCCGGCTCCATGTCCACCCGTAAGGCATCCGAGGTTGTCCTCAACAAGTTTGCTGACCAGCTGCCCGAGCTGTGGGGTGGCTCCGCTGACCTCGCGGGCTCCAACAACACCACGATGAAGGGTGAGCCGAGCTTCCTGCCGGAAGACCGCGTCACCGACGACTGGCAGGGCAACCCGTTCGGTCGCACCCTGCACTTCGGCATTCGTGAGCACGCCATGGGCGGCATACTGAACGGCATTAACCTGTCCGGCTTGACCAAGGCGTACGGCGGCACCTTCTTCGTGTTTGCCGACTACATGCGCCCACCGGTCCGTCTGGCTTCGCTGATGAACCTGCCGACCATCTTCGTCTGGACGCACGACTCGATTGGCGTCGGCGAAGACGGCCCGACTCACCAGCCTATCGAGCACCTGTGCGCATACCGTGCGATCCCGGGTCTGTCTATCGTTCGTCCTGCCGACGCTAACGAGACCGCCATCGCATGGCGTGAGGCCCTTAAGCGCACCGATGGCCCCGTCGGTCTGGTTCTGTCTCGTCAGGACCTGCGCACCATCGATCGCAACGAGTACGCCAGCGCTGAAGGCGCAGCGAAGGGCGCTTACGTCGTGAAGGAAGCCTCCTCCGATGCCAAGCTGATTCTGATTGCCACCGGCTCCGAGGTTGAGTTGGCTCTCGACGCTGCTGAGAAGCTCGAGGCAGAGGGCACCCCGACTCGCGTCGTTTCCATGCCTTGCCAGGAATGGTTCGACGAACAGCCGGAGAGCTACCGCAACGAGGTGCTGCCGCCTGAGGTCACCGCTCGCGTTAGCGTTGAGGCCGGCATTGCACGCGGCTGGGAGAAGTACACCGGTTGCAAGGGTCGTTCCGTCTCGATCGAGCACTTCGGTGCCTCCGCTAAGGGCGCCAAGCTGTTCGAGGAGTTCGGCTTCACCGTTGACAACGTCGTGAAGGCCGCGAAGGAATCGCTGAACGCCTAAAGCATCGAAAACAGGTGGCCAGGTCCGGTTCGGGCCTGGCCACTTTTGTCTTCGCGCTGTTTTCCACTTCGCTGCCGAATCGACGCGGTCTAGCTGAAAGGATGTAAGCATGAATTTCACAAAGCGAAGCAGCGCAGATCAAGCAAGGTGGGAGGCGCTTGGGCTGAAGTGGCTCGCCGATGCCGATGGCGCCAACGTCGTGCCCGTCGTCAGCTTCGATAATGGTGAGTTGGTCGAACCCATGCTCGAATCGGCTCCGCAGACCCGAAAGGCAAGCGAGGAATTCGGCGTGGCGTTGGCTAAAACCCACGCTGCAGGCGCCCGCTGCTTCGGTTGCGGCCCCGACGGCTGGGACGATTCTAAGTTGGCGTGGATTGGCCGTTCCCGCCTGGTGCTGGGCGAATACGACAAGTGGGGAGCTTTCTTCGCGGACCTTCGGTTGATGCCATACGCGAAAAACTCTCTAGAGCTCGGCGCCATCTCAAAGAATTGCATGCGGCTTATCGAAAAAGTCTGCGAGAAGCTACGCAATGGGGATTTCGATGACGACCGAAAGCCGGCGAGAATCCACGGCGACATGTGGGCCGGCAACGTGCTGTCGACGCCCGATGGCTTGACGTTGATTGACTCCGCCGCGCACGGCGGGCATCCGGTCACCGACCTGGCCTTGCTCGAGCTATTTGGCTACCCACATCTGGAGGTAATCAAGTCTTCATACGCCGAAGCAGCGAAGCTCGTTTCCGGTTGGCGGGAACTGATCGGTCTGCATCAGCTGCATCCGCTCCTCGTCCACGCCCAGCTCTTCGGCGGCGGCTACGGGTTGCAGGCCGAATCGGTGGCGCGTCAATACGCTTAAATTTTCGGCCAAATAAGCGCCGGCAGTTGCCCTAATGAATTTGAGATACAGAGCTATATTTCATGACCGAAGGTCACGAAACAGGCCTTGAAAAATTGAGCCAGTTGCGCAAACGGGTGCCGACGTCACCTCCGCCTGGCTCAGCGCACAGATCGCCGTCACGGACCCCGAGGGAACGGCCAAGCTGCTCCACGGTAAGGCCATTAAGCAGTCCGTAGATCTATGGGTGAACAGCAATTCATTGATGAATACTGCTAGGTCTTCCTCAACCCGTACCGGACGGCGGACCCGGCTTACACGATGACAGCCCCGATGCCTGGCGTCATGCACGCGTTGGTCCGGTGTCGGTTAAGGGGCTGGACGTTCGACGGGATTCCCGTTGTCGTCCAGCAGCTGCACCGAACCCTCGGGGTGACGCAGCAGGTTGATCAGCGAGACCGTCAGGCCGCCCCACAGGATGACTGCGAAAACCACGAACATCACTATTGCTGTAATAGTCATTTAGATATCCTTTCGGCCTTCGATTTGGCTACGACGGTAGCGCTCTAGGGCCTCGAGCTCTTCAGACGCAATGGTCGGGTCGTCCAACACCTCTTGCAGGTGTCCGGAGTCGACCAGCCTGTCGAGGATGGGTGGCGGCAGCTTGTCTCCGTCGGTGTCGAACTTAGACGCCGCGGACCTCATGCTCCAAGGCAAAGAACTCAGGACGAAGGCCACGATGACCAACGCCACCGTCATGCCCCAGCCGAACACGTCGATGAACCAGCTCGGCATGCCGCCGTAGCCGTCGGTGAGGACTTTCTGCACCTCGTTGATGAGGATGTAGCCCAATACAACCGGCGTCACGCCGCCGACCAGGACCTGCCAGCCACGTCCGAGCTTGAACGAGCTAGAGCGGTTGAGGTGGTTGCGAAGGGTGGGCAATGCGCCGAATGCAGCGGTCAGCGTGATGGTCGAGATCAGAGCCACGGTTACGATGCCGAAGTTGTTAACGAAGTTGTCCAGCACATCCAACAGGTTGAGTCCCGTGGTGGTGGGGAACAGCAGTAGCGAGGTAAGGGCCATCGGAACGCCTACAAGCAACACGCTCGGAACCCTCTTTAGGCCGAGCTTGTCCTCAATGGAAGCGATCAGGGCTTCGATGATCGAGATCATCGAAGTAAACGCGGCGAATGTCAGTGAGCCGAAGAACAAGATGCCGATCAAGGTTCCTGCAGGTGCCTGATTGATGATTGTCGGGAAGGCGATGAACGCCAGGCCGATGCCGGCGCTTGCTGTCTCATCGACGCCAACGCCCTGAACCTGAGCCATGAATCCCAGAACAGCAAAAACGCCGATGCCCGAAAGCAATTCGAACGAGGAGTTAGCGAAGCCGACCACCAAGCCGGAACCCGTCAGGTCGGAGTTCTTTGGCAGGTAAGAAGCGTAGGTCTGCTGAATACCGAACGCCACCGATAGCGAGAAGAAAATCTGGCCGAACGCGGCAGCCCAAACGCCGGAGTCGAGCAGCGCGTCCCACTTAGGAGTGAAGAACGCATTGATGCCGTCGGTCGCGCCCGGCAAGGTGAGAGCAACACCGACCATAATCAAGAACATGACGGTCAGCAGCGGCATGAAGATTTTGTTTACGCCGGCGATGCCCTTTTGGACGCCGAGCGTCAAGACCGCGATCACAGCCACCCAAACGATCAGCATCGGCGTGAAGATCTGACCGATGTAGTCGAACCCGATGTGCGCCTGCTCCGCGGGTACAGACTGGGTGAATTGTTCTGTGAAGAACGTTCCGGGATCTTCTCCCCATGCCTTCGTAAACGAATAGATGAAGTACATCGCAGACCAGGCTAAAATCACGGCGTAGTAAATGCCGATGATGAAGCAAATGCACATGTGCCACCAGCCGATCGGCTCGGTCAGTTTGTGCAGTCTGCGGAAAGCCAGAGGTGACGAGGCGCGATAGCGGTGTCCGATTGCGAAATCTAGGAATAGCATCGGGATGCCGACCGCGAGAAGCGCGAAAACGTATGGAATGATGAACGCGCCACCGCCGTTGGAGTATGCCACGTACGGAAAGCGCCAAATGTTGCCGAGTCCAACTGCGGAACCCACTGCAGCGAGAATAAACGCCGTTCTGCTGTTGAATGCACCGCGCGTCGATTTGTCCTTGATTTCCTTCACGAGTGATGAATCTAACATCTCGGAAAAAGCGCGGCCTTTTGTCTCATTTTACGGTCGCAAAAAAGCGGGCAGGGGAATGCCCCTGCCCGCTAATTGTTATTTAGTTTTTTCTTAGATCAGGCCGAGTTCGGTAACGGTCTTGCGCTCTTCCTCCAGCTCTGCGGCGGAAGTGTCGAGCTTGGCGCGGCTGAAGTCGTTGATCTCCAGGCCCTCGATGACCTTGTAGTCGCCATTCGAGCAGGTAACAGGCATCGAGTAGATGAGGCCCTCGGGGATGCCGTACTGACCCTCGGAAACTACGGACATGGAAACCCAGTCGTTCTCCGGGGTGCCGAACAGCCAGTCGTGCATGCATTCGACGGTTGCATGTGCGGCAGATGCAGCGGAGCTCGCGCCGCGAGCCTCGATGATCGCGCCACCGCGCTTAGAGACGGTCGGGATGAACTCGTTCTCGAGCCAGGACTGCTCGATCTTGTCACCGACCGGTGCACCGGCAACCTCGGCATGGAAGACGTCGGGGTACTGGGTGTTGGAGTGGTTGCCCCAGACGGTCATCTTCTTGACCTCGGAGACAGGCACGCCCAGCTTCTTGGCCAGCTGAGTCTTGGCGCGGTTGTGGTCGAGGCGAGTCAGAGCGCTGAACTGGCGGTTCGGGATGTCAGGAGCGTTGTTCATGGCGATCAGTGCGTTGGTGTTTGCCGGGTTGCCGGTTACCAGGACGTGAACGTCGTCGGCGGCAACGTCGTTCAGGGCCTTGCCCTGACCGGTGAAGATCTTGCCGTTGGCGCTGAGCAGATCGGAGCGGTCCATGCCGGCCTTACGCGGCATAGAGCCAACCAGCATTGCAGCGTTAACGCCGTCGAATACCTTGCGTGGGTCGTCGCCGATCTCGATGTTTACGACGTTGTCGAACGCGCAGTCGTCCAGCTCCATGACGACGCCTTCAAGACGAGGAAGAGCGGGGGTGATCTCGAGGAGTCTTAGCTCGATGGGGCGATCGCCAGCAAGCGCACCACTAGCGATGCGGAATAGCAGGCTGTAGCAGATCTGTCCGGCGGCTCCAGTAACGGCAACCTTTAATGGCGTCTGGTTCATCAAAATCCTTTCAATTGTTTTTCCCTGCTTAAGGGAAACCCAGGGGTAGCTAGACCCCAAACCCGGCTTTGGGCTTACATATAGAAGCGTAGCGCGTCAACACTTGACGTTAGTCTGATGGGGATCATTGGGCAGGACATTTCGCTACATAAATGAGTTATTGCACGTTGTTGCTAGGGCATTTCGCGTTTGTGACTAGGGTTCGCGTGTCCAAGCGGATAACCTGGTCAGGTGAATGAAAGTAGCGACTCTCATAGTTTTCGTGCCGGCTACGGGCCGGCGTCACGTCTAACTGGCAGTTTTGCCGGTGATAGCAATGAGTGACTTGTGGGTTTCCATCGGCGTCATCTTCTTGCTCTTCTTTATCGGCGGAATCTTTTCCGCCTCCGAGATGGCGCTGGTTACGCTACGTGATTCTCAAATCAGAAAGCTTTCGCATAAGGGTAAACGAGGCAAGGCGATCGAGAAACTTACGAGCGATCAGAATCGGTTTTTGTCTTCGGTGCAGATCGGCGTGACTGTCGCTGGCTTCTTGAGTTCGGCGTTCGGTTCGGACTCTCTCGCTAACAAGTACCTCGGCCCCTGGCTCGATTCCATGGGAGTCCCGGCCTCGAACACTATCGCTATCATCGCCGTAACAGCGATGATTTCATTCCTGTCCATCGTGCTTTCGGAGCTGACTGCTAAGCGTCTAGCTTTGCAGAACACAGAGCAGTTCTCTCTTGCTCTCGCTCCGTTAATCGACGCCATCGCCACCATCTGCCGTCCGCTGATTTGGCTTCTCGGTAAGTGCACTAACGTCATGGTTCGAGTTCTCGGCGGCGACCCAAATGCCGGTAAGGAATCGGTGAGCGAGGAGGAGCTCCGCTCGATGGTGGCGAGCGCCGAGTCGCTAGGCATCGACGAACGACGTATCGTGGACGACGTTTTCGACGCGGGCGATCGCAGCCTGCGCGAGGTCATGGTGCCTAGAACTGAGGTTGACTTCCTAGACGGCAACGAATCAGCCGAGGACATCATCGACGTTGTAGTCGATAGGGAGCACTCCCGATACCCGGTAATTATTGGATCCCCCGACCAGGTGGTCGGCTTCCTTCATGTTCGCGACTTGATGAAGCTCGACGAGAAGCAACTCAAAGATCCGATTCTGACTCTGGTTCGCCCGGTTAAATCTTTGCCCGCCACCGTCAGGGTTCTCGTTGCGCTTCGCACGCTGCAGCGGGAAAACGCCCATTTAGCAATAGTCCTTGACGAGTATGGCGGCACCGCGGGTCTGGTGACGATTGAGGATCTCATCGAGGAATTGATCGGAGAGATCACTGATGAGTACGACGTCGTGGACGCCGAATACGCCCAGCACCTTGATCAGCACGATCTGGAGGGGCTGACCTCATTGGAGGACTTTGAGGAGCGGGCTCATCTCGTGTTGCCGGAGGGCCCCTACGACACGGTCGCCGGCTATTTCATGGCCCAAATCGGACGGCTTCCGGAGCTTGGCGACGAAATCTTCTCTCGTCTTCGTCCTTCTGGGCCGTTAGGCGAAGAGGAAGGCAACGAGGTGCCAGTTAAATTCACCGTCATAGAGATGGACGGTCGCCGTGCCTCGTGGCTGCGAATGAGGCGAATAGTGGCAGGCGATAGCGCCGGTTCGACGAATGAACAGGTCGTCATTTCTGATGCAAAATCTCGTAACGACCTTGCTGCATTTCAGCATTCCGAAGATGTTACGAGGTCAGAAGATTCTTAAGGTCCGATGAAAACAGGAAGGTTGCCATGTCTAGAAAAGTTTTCCCCAAAATAGCGCTCGGCCTGACTCTGCTAGGCGCCGTTGGGCTTGCGGGTTGCGCCCAGCCTCCGGCCACTAGCCAGCCGTCTGAGACACCGTCGACCGGCAAGGTTCAGGAGAACTTCAAGGCGTGCATGGTCTCTGTTGAGGGCGGCTTCTCGACGCCGGTGGGTAAGCAGGCTGAGGCGGGGTTGTCAAAGAGCCAAGAGGACCTTGGGATTGAAACAAACGAGGTTGAGGCCGACGACATCCCGCGTGCCCTGCAACAGATGGTTAGCTCCGGTTGCAAGTTGATCTTTGGCGTTGGCGAGGACATCACGACCCCGTTGGAAGCGGCAGCCAAGACTAATCCCGACGTCAACTTCGCGCTGCTTGGCGGCACGCCAAATCAGCAGCTCGGCAATCTCAAACCAATGGTTTTCAACACTCACGAAGTGGGTTTCCTCGCCGGATACCTGGCGGCTAGCCAGACTAAATCCGGCACTGTTGGCGTTTTTGGAGGCCTATTCGTCCCGTCCGTGACGATGTACCTGGATGGTTTCGTTCAAGGCGTTTCCTACTACAACGGTAAGAATTCCGCCGATGTCAAGGTTGTCGGGTGGGATCAGCAGGCCAAGTCGGGTAGCTACATCACCGACGGCGATCCATTCAACAACCCGGACGCAGCTAAGACGATCACCAGCGAACTTATCGGTAAGGGCGCGGACGTCATCATGCCTGTGGCCGAGGTTTCTAATAAGGGCGCCATCGAGCCCGCTAAGGCTGCTGGCGCGAAGTTGATCTGGAGCGGCGTAGATGGATGCACAGAGAATGCTGATGCTTGCGACATCATCATCGCATCTGCCATCCGCGACTACTCGAGTGCCGTCAGCGACGTCATCTATCAGGCCAAAGAGGGTGAGTTTAGCAATACCGCTTACATCGGCACTTTGAGGAACGCGGGAGCTAAACTCGTCGGTTTTTCCAGTGACGAGGCCAAAGCCAAGATCCGCGAAGTCAGCGACGGAATTGTCGCCGGTGGTATCGAGGTTCACTCCGACGCGGCTGTAGGGTAAGCAACATGATTATTGCTGCTGCAGACGGTTCCGCTCTAAACAATCCCGGACCTGCGGGTTGGGCTTGGTATATCGATCGGAACAATTGGGCCGCTGACGGCTGGGAGAACGGCACAAATAATCAGGGTGAGCTCAAAGCGGTTCTTAACCTTCTCCGCGCGACTGCCCACACCGACGAACACCTGAAGATCCTCTGCGATAGCCAATACGTCATTAATACAGTTACGAAGTGGATGCCTGGCTGGAAGCGCAAAGGATGGAAGAAGGCCGACGGCAAGCCCGTTCTCAATCTTGAGCTGGTTAAAGCGCTGGACGAGGCATTACAGGGGCGCATGGTTCGTTTCGAGTGGGTTAAAGGCCACTCCGGACACGACCTGAACGAGGCCGCGGACACGTGCGCCAGAGGAGCGGCTACGGCTGTCCAGCAGGGTAAAGAGGTCGATCGAGGCCCTGGTTTCAATCTGGTCCCTGCCCAGGGGCTGCATGAAGAACCCCAGGACGAACAGCTAGACCTTTTCTCGGGCGGTTTCGATCCTGAGCCGAAAGACCCAGAACCCGCTCAGCACAGGCCGGATCCCAAAACCTCGAAAGAAGATGATTCGAAAATGAAACTTGCATTCATCGGATGCGGGAACATGGGGGAGGCCATGCTCTCCGGCGCGCTACGCGCAAGCGTGGTAAATGCCGCGGATGTTCGGGTAAACACGCACACCGAAAAGTCCATGGCCAGGCTTGCAGAGAAGTACGGTGTAGCTGCACAGGCCGATAAGGCCAAGGCGGTCAAAGGTGCTGATGTGGTGGTGATCGCTACAGAACCATCCAGTTACCCCGAGGTGCTAGGCCAGATTTCTGGTGCGGTTGGTGTCGACGCAGTTGTGATCAGCATCACTCCCGCGTTCAACCTCGAGCAGCTACGCGGTTTCTTGGGAAAGAGCGGGCATTTGGTTCGCACGATGCCTAACATGCCCGCTCAGATCGGCAAGGGCTTCACGGGCGTCGTGTTTGAAGACGCAGTTGACGGCGCACAGCGTGAAGCCGTCATGAAGTTCTTGGGCAGCTTTGGGAAGGCTCAGCAAGTTCGCGAGGAGCAGCTCGGGGCGGTCACGGCGCTGGCCGGTTCTGCGCCTGCTTTCATCTACATGTTCATCTCCGCGATGGCAGACGCTGGTGTCGATTTCGGCATGACGCGAGCTCAAGCCCTGCAGATCGCCACGGCAACGGTTGAGGGATCAGCGGCATACGTGCGCGAGCGCGATTACCGAGTTGCGGACCTGCTTGAGGGCATCAGCTCACCGGGTGGCACGACCATTCGCGGCATCATCGAGATGCAAAAGCAGGGTGTACCCGCCGGCATCGTTGAGGCGATGCGCGCGGTGGTGACCAAATACGATGAAATGAATAGCTAAGTAGCGGTTAAATAATTATCGGGTGCATGAAACTGAGCGGAAGCTAGGTTTGTGCACCCGATAATTTATGAGAAAAAATCTGGGGTGGGAAAAATCCCGCCCCAGATTTGATTTATTTAATTACTTAACACGGCGACGAAGCAAAGATGCCAATTTTATTGAGATCGTTAGTGAGCTTGGTGACGTATACAACGGCTTTGTTTTCGTTCTAGCAAGCTTTTGCAGAGTGCTTTTGGAAGACTGTTTGAAAGACTTCGACGTGCTCAGAATATTTTCCGTATATTTATTTCATAGTTGAGGAAATCTGCAATTTTTTAAAGATATTAATAGGTTGTGTGGCTCTTAGTTTCTCTGAACAATCGGTTCTATGTCTATGGTGATTAAGTGTGGGAGGCTCATCTGGAAAAATGGTTTATTCACTATTTTTCTAATGTTCTAAGAATACCTAGAGTCATGATAACCGGAAAAAGATCACTTTTAGCTGTAATTGCTAACCCCTTAAAAACACTGAATCTGCACAGTGTGTTACCGTTGTGTCCGTATTTCGTGGATTAGAAGGGGAACCGAAAATGAATCGGGTTAATAAGGTTGC
Source organism: Propionimicrobium lymphophilum DSM 4903 (assembly GCF_000423485.1). Lineage (GTDB taxonomy): Bacteria > Actinomycetota > Actinomycetes > Propionibacteriales > Propionibacteriaceae > Propionimicrobium > Propionimicrobium lymphophilum. The sequence continues at coordinate 436,049 of NZ_AUIB01000001.1, forward strand.
GTCCGGATTTTTGGCATCACTGGTGATGCTCAGCCTTTGTGCTTGCGGTCCAGCAAACAAGGGTTCTGAAACGACCTGCGGAGACTATCTTAAAATGAGTAGCTCGAAACAAAAGAAAACGATTGAAACCAATTTTAAAGAGAACAACAGGTCGTCTGAAAAGGACGAGGTTTCGAAGGTCGCTGGTATGGTTGTCTCTGGGTGCTCTTTCGTCGATGAGGAACAAACTCTGGACTATTTCTTCAAATAGCAAATTCAGTTACTAAGAGCGCTTCGCGGCATTTTTGCTGCGGGGCGCTTCGTTTTTTCGGACACTTTTAGCGAGACCAAAAATTCCGATTTTTCGGTGGCATCAAGATTGGTTAAAAATCTGGTGCTGCTGCATATTCGCTGCATACGATTGCTGTTGGGGACGAGTAAAAACTGGTTCTGACTAGGGTGGGCGATACTGGGTTCGAACCAGCGACCTCTTCGGTGTGAACGAAGCGCGCTACCACTGCGCCAATCGCCCTTTCGTCAGAAGAGATTAGCGCAGTGGTAAACGTCGTTCAAGCTGCGAAACGTCAATTTTGGCACGTGAAAATTCCGGTACGGGCTAGTTGCCGGTAGTAATGCGCTCGCTTAATTGAGTGGGCGGGTGATTTTATCTCCGGGCTTCGCCTCGCCCAGCTCCTGCCAGGTTCCTGATACTTCGAACTTGGAGAAGGCTGCGGTGGGGTAGGCGCAGGTCAATGCGTCCGCTTTTCTTGGGTCTTGGGCCCAAGACAACTCGGCGGCCAAGTGAGGGATGCTGGGGGCGTGAGCGACGATCAGCAAAGTGGAAATTTCGTCTGGAACTTCGGATATCTGCTGGCGTAGTGTCTTGACGGAGCACAGGTAGAGAGCTCGCATGTATTCCACGTGTGGATTGTTGGGCAGGTCTAGCTGGTCAAGAGTGTCGCGAGTCCTAGCCGCGTCAGAGCACATGACCATCTCGATGCTGTCGTCGCGCAAAGCCAGGCCGGCTGCTTTAGCCTGCTGACGTCCAAATGCGGAAAGCTTTCTTTCGTGATCGCTGCATCCGCTTCTGGATTCTGCCTGGGCATGACGCATCAAGATGAGTTTCTTAGCCATGCCTAGACATGCTATCTCGGGCGTAAAAGCGCGGTTTTTTGCTTTGGGAACTGGGGTTGTGGGCTCGATTTTGACATTCGCCAAAACTCCGCTAAGTTAGTCCTCGCACTTGAAAAACAGGGCAGCCCCGAAGAGGGCATGCGGACGTGGCTCAGTTGGTAGAGCATCACCTTGCCAAGGTGAGGGTCGCGGGTTCGAATCCCGTCGTCCGCTCGGAGAAGGTCTGAGGGCCTAGGCTCCTCAATTTGGTGGAGTGGCCGAGAGGCGAGGCACCGGACTGCAAATCCGTTTACACGGGTTCAAATCCCGTCTCCACCTCGGGCGGTTGGCGCAGCGGTAGCGCGCTTCCCTGACACGGAAGAGGTCGCTGGTTCGATCCCAGTACCGCCCACCACCTTCAAAAACTTCTTCAAGCTGATTCTAAAGCCATTCACCCTTCTTGTTTCGGAAAACTCGTTAGTATCTTTTTGGTTAAGGTCTGGTTGCTGCGAGAGTCGCGCTCTTCTTTGCCATTTACCTACAGGCAAGATTATTGTTCCTTCGCTGTATCTGATTATTTACAAGGGTGATTTAGCTTGCAGGTTAAGGCTGACGTGGCTAGCCACGCACCAAATTATCGACCCGAGCTGCACGGTCTACGAGCCACGGCCATCCTCATGGTGGCGGCTTATCACATCTGGATTGGGCGAGTAAGCGGCGGCATCGACGTCTTCCTCTTAATCTCTAGCTTCTTGCTGATGCAGACGTTTATGCGTCGCATTGATAACAGCCGGCACATCGAGTTGGTGGGGTATTGGCTTAAGGCCTTTAAACGGCTCTTACCGCCCGCTATCGTCACGATCTTGTTCACCGTGATAGCGGTACAAGCGTTCTTTCCCGCCGAACGAATTAGGGGAGTGCTGCGCGAGGCGGTTGCTTCGATTTGTTACTACGAAAACTGGTTCCTAGCGGTTAACAGCTTCGACTATTACGCGGATAAATCGGTCGTCAGCCCTCTCCAACATTTCTGGTCGTTATCGATCCAGGGCCAGATCTTTTTACTCTGGCCAGCCATCATCGCCGTTTGCTGGTTTTTGGGCAGAAAGATCAACTTCAGCGTTCGTCAGATCCTGACGCTAGTTTTTGGAGTTATCTTCGGTGGCTCCCTTATCTGGTCGATCATTCAAACCAACACCAATCAGTCCTACGCATATTTCAGCACCTGGACTCGGCTGTGGGAGTTTGCGCTCGGTGCGCTCCTGGCGCTGATATTGCCGGGTGTCGAACGGTTCTTCGGCTACGGCCCCGGAAAAGAATTCACCGGTTCTAGGAGCGCCCTTAACGTTCGGGTCGGGCTTGGCTGGTTCGGGCTGATAGCTATGCTCCTGTGTGGCGTTTTGGTCGACGTCCAGGGGATGTTCCCTGGCTATGTCGCGCTATGGCCGACGGGCGCTGCGGTGCTCGTCCTGATTGCGGGCAACACAGGTGTTTGGTATTCGGCAGACAGGATCCTTTCGAGCCGCCCACTCAAATTTTTGGGTGATATTTCTTACGCGCTCTATCTTGCGCACTGGCCGGTTCTGATCACCACGCTTCAACTCACCGGTTCGAGCCAGCTCAACATCCCGCAGGGATTCGTTGTCCTCGCTGTGTCGATCGCGTTCGCGACCGTGCTGACCAAATACCTCGACGCGCCGATCAGGTATTCCGACTGGGCCGCAAAGCGACACAGGAATAGCCTCGCGATAATTCTCGCGTCCCTGCTCGTCGGCCTGGTCCCGGTGATCTCCTATCAGACGATCATCCAGAAGCGGTTAGAGAAGATCTCGGCCGTCGTCAGTGTGGATAATCCTGGCGCTCTAGTTCTTAGCGAAGATTTTCAGGACTATTCGAGCAAGGACAAGCCCATCAAGCCGTTGCGTGAGCAAATGGAGGACGAGTGGGCAGCAATCGATGGCGTTCAATGCGACGGCGAATTCCGCCCCGACGACGAAACTCTCGCCGATGGGTGCCGGGTGGGGTACAACGACAGGAATAAGGTGGCGATTGTAACCGGCAACTCTCGCGTCGAACAGTATCTGCCTTTTATCGAGCCGGCGCTCAAGAAGAACGGCTGGACTATCGTTCAAGCCCTACGCGGTGGCTGCTCCTTCATTAGCCCAGACGAAGAAAGCTACCAGCGATACAAGATTTTGCGCGGCGAGACTCGAGCCTCCAGCGATTCCTCTGAGACATTTAGCGAATCTGTCGGCGTGGTTGAATCGCCGGTCAGCGATACCTCTAATGGGCCTAGTTGCTTTGAATGGTCAAAAGCGGTGGACGAATACATAGAAAAGATCAATCCCGATCTAGTGATTGCTGCTTCCACATATGTTCCGAATCCTGGCGACCAGAGCGAGGAGATAGTGCCCGGTTTCGACAAAATCGTCGAAAAGTACACCAGCCGCGGCATCCAAATTTTAGGGATCCGCGACGAGCCTAGACTCAAACAGACACCGTTCGAGTGCATGGATCCGATCGTCGAAAACGGCCTCAAAGATCTCGACGAAAAAACGGCCTACGAAATTGCTGCGAAAGTTTGCACGCAGCCGATGGGTGAGATCTACAGCAGCCAAGATCCGGCTCAGGCGCTCACCAACTTCGAGCGTCAGCCCGGAAAGCTCTACCTGTTCGACCCGACACCGTGGATATGCCCCGATGGGGAATGCCCGCTAATCATCGGCAACCTTTTCGTCTACATGGATTCTTACCACATGACCTCGGCGTACATGCGTTCGATGTATCCGCTAGTGGAGGACAAACTCGACAAAATTCTGATTTCGGCCGCCGGAGAATAAAACTCTGGAACCTTAATTGCCGTCCTTGGCATTAAATCAGGCAGAATAGGGAATGGAAACAGTCGTGCGGCCCAGTATGCCGCCGAGAATAGTTAGGAAGTTTCGTGTTGAAGAAAGTCTTTGTCTTGCGCGGCAACGAGCGTGAGCAGATAGAGGCGGAGAACGGTTTCGATCTTTTCGGTAACGACCAGAGCGTCGTAGCAATGAAGGTCAACGGAAATACCGTCGATCTGGCTACCGAGCTAAACGATTCGGACGAGGTGGAGCCTGTCCTGAACACTAGCGACGAGGGGCTGTCGATCATCAGGCACTCTGCGGCTCACGTAACCGCACAGGCACTACAAGAGATTTTCCCGCAGGCCAGGCTGGGCATCGGCCCGCCTATCACCGATGGCTTCTACTACGACTTCCAGGTCGATCCGCTAACCCCTGAAGACCTGAAAACTATCGAAAAGAAGATGACCCAGATCATCAAGGCTCGTCAGAAGTTCGTTCGCCGCGAGGTAACCGACGAACAGGCCAGGATTGAGGAGGCGGAGGAGCCCTTCAAGCTCGAGTTGATTGAGGACAAGGGTGGCGCCAATGAATCCGACGGTTCATCCGTCGAGGTCGGTGGCGGCCAGCTGACGATGTACGACAACGTTCGTCGTGACGGCACCGTCGCTTGGACCGACCTTTGCCGTGGCCCGCACGTCCCGCACACCGGCTACATCAAAGCGGTAGCGCTAACCCGCAGCTCGGCTGCATACTGGCGAGGTGACCAAGCAAATGCGGCCCTGCAGCGTGTTTACGGCACTGCTTGGGCGACGAAGGAAGACCTCAAGGCCTACAAGACTCGCATGGAGGAGGCCGCCAAGCGCGACCACCGCAAGCTTGGTCAAGAGCTAGACCTGTTCAGCTTCCCCGAGGAAATCGGCCCTGGCCTTTCGGTGTTCCACCCAAAGGGCGGCATCGTTCGCATGGAGATGGAGGACTACTCGCGCAAGCAGCACGTTGCGCACGGTTATAGCTTCGTAAACACTCCGCACATCACCAAGGGCGAGCTTTACAAGACTTCCGGCCACCTCGACTGGTACGCCGACGGCATGTACCCGCCGCTGCACATGGACGAGGAACGCGACGCCGAGGGCAACATCACCAAGCAGGGCTTCGATTACTACCTGAAGCCGATGAACTGCCCGATGCACAACCTCATTTACGCAGCTAGGCAGCGTTCTTACCGTGAGCTTCCGCTGCGGCTATTCGAGTTCGGCACTGTGTACCGCAACGAAAAGTCCGGCGTTCTGCATGGGCTGACCCGCGGCCGCGGATTCACCCAGGACGACGCGCACATCTACTGCACCCGCGAGCAAATGCGCGACGAGCTTTCCAGGCTGCTGACGTTCGTCCTGGACCTGCTTCGTGACTACGGTCTAAACGACTTCTACCTAGAGCTGTCCACCAAGAATCCCAAGAAATTTGTGGGCGATGACGACACCTGGCGCGAGGCAACCGAGACTCTTCGTGAGGTAGCCGAGGCCTCCGGCCTGGAGCTCGTTCCGGACCCCGAGGGTGCGGCCTTCTATGGTCCGAAAATCTCCGTTCAGGCCAAAGATGCCATCGGACGCACCTGGCAGATGTCCACTATCCAGCTCGACTTCAACCTGCCAGAGCGATTCGAGCTCGAATACACCTCCTCGGACGGCACGAAGAAGCGTCCCGTGATGATTCACCGTGCTTTGTTCGGTTCGATCGAGCGCTTCTTTGGCGTTTTGCTCGAACACTACGCGGGCGCATTCCCGGCATGGCTGGCTCCTGTCCAGGTCGTCGGAATTCCGGTCGCAGAGGCCTTCGAGGGCTATCTAGGCAAAATTATCGACCGGCTGCGTGCCCAGGGCGTGCGCGCCGAGCTAGATGCCTCGGATGATCGCATGACCAAGAAGATCCGTACAGCGCAGCGTCAGAAGGTTCCCTTCATGCTGATCGCGGGGGGTGACGACGAGGAAGCGGGCGCGGTTAGCTTCCGATTCCGCGATGGCAGCCAGCGCAACCGGGTTCCCATCGACGAGGCCATCAAGATCATCACCGACCACATCGCGTCTCGTTCTAATACGGATTTGAGCGCGAATACCGATGAGTGACCAGGAGATAGAAGACGAGATTCGCTTCGCGGGCGTGCCCGATTCAATGCAGCGGCTATGGACGCCGCACCGAATCGCCTACATTCACGGCGAGGACAAACCTGCGGATGCGAGCAGCGTCGAATGCCCGTTTTGCCGCGCGCCTAAAAAGGACGATGAGGAATCCCTGATCGTCCACCGCGGTGAAACTGCATTCGTCGTCATGAACCTCTATCCATACAACACTGGTCACCTTTTGGTGTGCCCATATCGCCACGTCGCCAGCTACATTGACCTCACCGAGGAAGAAACCCGCGAGGTGGCGGAGCTGACCCAACAGGCGATCCGTACAATCACGAGGGTTTCCAAACCGCAGGGCTTTAACCTGGGCATGAACCAAGGCAACGTTGCGGGCGCGGGTATTGCTGCGCACCTCCATCAGCACGTCGTGCCCAGGTGGCTTGGCGATGCTAATTTCCTGCCGATAATCGCACGGACTAAAGCCGTTCCTGAATTATTAAGCAAGACCCGCGAAATGCTCGCCAATGCGTGGGCGGATTCTCAGAAAGGTCAGTAATGCTCGAACACATAAGGGGATACTGGACCAAGCTGATCACCCCCGTGGCCAAGATGTTGATGAAACTTGGCATCACCCCGGACATGACAACTTGGGTAGGTGCCGCGGTCTCGATCGCGACGTCGCTGATCTTCTTTCCGAACGGATGGCTGTGGCAGGGGGCGCTCGTTGTCACCGTGTTCGTCTTAGCGGATTCTTTGGACGGCACGATGGCTCGGTTGACCAATCAGGCGTCGAAGTGGGGGGCATTCTTGGACTCCACACTAGATCGGATCACGGACGGTTTCGTCTTCGGCAGTCTAGCGATTTACTACGCCAGCACCGGCGAAGACCTGACCTGGTTTGCGATTGGCATATTCGCCCTGATCTTCGGTCAGGTCACCTCTTACTCGAAAGCTCGCGGGGAATCGTTGGGCTACGTGGTTAAGGGTGGCCTAGCCGGCCGAGCCGACCGTTTATTGATCGGCATGTTGGGCGCGTTCTTGACGGGTATTGGGGTCGAGTGGGCGCTGCCCGCCGCCTTCGTAGTTTTGCTCGTGCTCGGCATCATCACCGTTGGTCAGCGCATGTGGATCGTTAAACGCGCATACAACGCGGAGGCTTCCGGGCGGAACGGACAATAGTGTTTGACAAGCTGACCGCGTTAAAGCTTGCCGCGCACGTGCCCGCTTTCGTCTGGAAACCGCTGGGAGCGGCTGCCGCTGCCGTACTGGTAGCTCGTCGCCCCAAACCGATTCGCCAGTGGCAACTCAACTACGAAGTTGTTTGTGGGGCTGCGCCAACCGCTAGCCAGACTCGGGCTGGGATGCGGTCGTGGCTTAGAAACACGATCGGTTCCCTCCAATTGGGGAAGTGGAACACGGACAAAATTAATCGGTTGGTTTACGTCGCTCCCGTTGACGCGCGGCGACTGCGCCGCCACAGGGCAGAAACGGGCCTGATTCTTGCCCTTCCGCACATGGGGTCTTGGGATATGGCAGGTGCGTGGGCGTGCCAAAATGGTCTGCCTGTCACCTCAGTAGCTGAAAAACTGCCAGCTGGACAGTTCGAGTATTTCAGCGCGATCCGCGAAAAACTCGGCTTCAAAATCTTTAGCCACAAGACATCAGGCCTGATTCCTAAGCTCTGCCAGGAAATAAACGAGGGCAGAGTAGTGGCGCTCGTGGCAGATCGGGATTTCAGCAGGCGAGGCGTCGAGGTGTCTTGGCCTGCGGCCAACAAAACCTACGACCTGACGATGCCTCCCGGATGCGCTCTGATTGCTCAGCGCACGGGCGCCGTCGTGGTTCCGGTTGCGCCTTGGTTCGACGGAAAAATAATGCGAATCCACATTGGGCAAGCAATTGAGGTGCCCGAGGGCGTTGACGAGGTAGCGTACACAACGCAAGCCATGGCCAATTATTTTGCCGAACAGATTGCTGCGCACTGCCGCGACTGGCATATGCTGCAGCGTTTTTTCCCAGGAGTTAGACCGTGAATCCAAGCGATATCAAGCGTGTCGGGATCGTTTGCCCGTATTCCTTCGTTCGTCCCGGTGGCGTCCAAAACCACGTACTGGGTATGGCCGGTTGGCTGAAGAAACAGGGTTACACCGTCGGCATTCTCGCCCCGGGCTTCCCCGAGCAAGAATTACTGGATCTTTACGGAGTTGACGAGGCCGACTTCACTTCGGCGGGCCGAACGGTCCCCATCAAAATTAATGGTTCTGTCGCCAGGGTGAACTTTAGTCCTAGGGCAGCGATGGCCGCGTATCGCTGGCTAAAGAAGGGCCAGTGGGACGTCGTGCACGTGCACGAGCCGATCACGCCGACGCTGTCTCTGTTGACGCTTTGGCTCGCCGACGCGCCGGTTACTGGCACATTCCACAGCGCAAGCCCGATATACAAGGCGCTTCGCGCTTTTAACCAGATGCTGCCCAAAAGCATCAGCAGGCTTAATTCCGCGATCGCCGTTTCCTCCCTCGCAGCAGAGGTGGCGAACGCGCACACCGGAATCGAACCCGTGGTCATCGGTAACGGGCTGGAAATTGATGACTACACGCTCGCTGCCACAGAAGGCGAGTGGCGGGGTGGCGACAGTCCACTGATCACTTTCCTTGGCCGTTACACGGAGCCCCGGAAGGGCTTTCAGGTGCTGACCGCAGCGCTGCCTTTGATTCGTGAGAAGTATCCAGACTTGCGGTGCGTGGTGATGGGCCACGGACCGGTAACGAGCATCCCGGGAGTCGAATTCGTTGGTGGAGTCAGCGACGCTGAACGCAATGAGTGGTTGATGCGTTCCGACGCGTACATCGCCCCGCAGACTGGCAGGGAGAGTTTCGGCATCGTGCTGATCGAGGCTTTAGCGTGTGGCGCGCCGGTGGTAGCTAGCGACCTGCGAGCGTTCATCGACGTTCTATCCGACGAAGATGGTATCTGCGGGCACGTCTTTCAGGCTGGTAACCCGCAAGCTCTCGCTGACGCCGTATCGGCAAGCCTCGAAGAGCCTCGGGACCTGCGTCTCGAGCGTGGACGCAAGGTGGCGGCAAGATATGATTGGTCTGCGATCGGCCCGCAGGTCATCTCGATGTATGAGCTGGCAAAAAGCAGAAGAGAACGGCTGCATCCAAAGAAGCCCAATTAGTGGCTATACACTTGAACTCGTGATCAGCAAGTCGAGCAACAGAATCTTCACGATTCCCAACGTGCTGTCATTTTTACGCCTGTTGGGGGTGCCATTCTTTTTGGTGCTTGTCCTGATCGGGCGTGATCTTTTGGCTGTGATCCTTCTGGCTGTATCGAGTTCCACCGACCTGCTTGACGGCCAGATCGCACGCCGATTCAACCAGCAGAGCAAACTCGGTGAGGTGTTAGATCCCGCTGCCGACAGGCTCTATATTCTCGTGATCGTCGTGGCGCTAGCTGTTCGCGGCATAGTGCCGTGGTCGTACCTGATAATTCTTTTGGGCAGAGATTTAATGATGCTTCTGCTCGTGCCCGCTCTTCGTGCGCGTGGAGCGATCAGCCTGCCCGTTCATTTCGTTGGCAAAATCGCCACCTTCTGTCTGCTTATCGCGCTTCCGCTTGTCCTCCTGGGGGCGGGCAGCTGGGTTATCTCCCCGGCGGCGAAGATTCTCGGCTGGGCGTTCGCCTGGTGGGGTGCTTTCATGTATTGGTGGGCTGGGCTCGTGTACGTAAAACAGACTTTTTCTTCTGTGAAAGAAACCGAGGCATCGTGAGTCAGCGGCGCCCCGACGAGTCGATGGAGCTTCTCAACTCCATCACCAGAGAATCGAATCTTCGCCCAGACGAGCAGCACGATGACAGCCCCAGGGGTTGGCGGAGCGTGGGGGTTTTCCTGATCTGCGCAATCGCCGGTGCGGCTATGGCCGCCTCGGCATTGACGATCGGTCAGGCTCGACCCCAAGCGGTTGCTGATCGAGCCGAGATGGCTGGCCGGGCGAGCGCTGCAGAAGAGGAAAACGAACAACTTCGCTCCGAGGTTGAGCAACTGAGAGCACAGACGCTTAGCCTGCGCAACCAAAAGGGTTTGGGCACCGATGCGCAGTTGCGTGAACTCGAATCGTTCGTCGGCATTGAGGCCGCGAGCGGTCCGGGCGTGGTCATTGAGCTTCGAGAGGGCACCCTAAAGCCTGGCAAAAAAGAGACCGAGGAATCCCGCGTGCTAGACGACGATCTGCAGCTAGTCGTGAATGGGCTTTGGCAATCTGGTGCGCAGGCGATCGCCATCAACGATCACCGCGTGACGACGCGAACTGCGATCAGGCAGGCAGGGCAGGCGATCACGGTGAACTATCGTTCGTTGACTAGCCCATACAAGATTTCGGCCATTGGCGGGCAGGACCTCGCCGCTAACTTCGCGAACACCTCTGGCGGTGTTCTCCTTGGCCACTTGAAGCAGAACTATTCCATCGAATGGTCGCTGAACACCAGCGATGATCTGACGCTTCCCGCAGATCCCGGCCTGGCGCTTTCGCAGGCGAGGCCGCTGGCGGAGAAAGGATAAAATATGTGGGCGATTCTCGGACTTGTCGTCGGTGTGGTCGTGGCGCTGATTTGGAGCCCAGAGCTGCCGATCGGCCTGCAGGCATATCTGCCGATTATGATCGTAGCCGCAATCGACGCATTGATTGGCGCGCTGCGGTCTTACCTGCAAAAGACCTTCTCTCAGCGGGTTTTTCTGATTTCTTTCATCTCTAACGTTGCCGTGGCGGCCGCGCTGGTTTGGCTCGGCGACCTGCTCGGCGTGGGCAGCCAGCTTTCGACGGCCGTGCTGGTTGTTCTCGGCATCAGGATCTTCACGAACGCGGCCTCCATCAGGCGGGAGATCCTGCATGCGTAAGTTCGTCGAGAAGTTCTTCAAGCCGTCGTCCACGCAGCTTGTGCTGGGCGTTGCACTTGCTTTCCTGGCGTTCGCGCTCGTCATTCAGCTCGCTCGTCCCGCAACCAAGAACCCCTACGAGGGGATGCGCCAAGACGACCTGATCCAGGTGCTCGATGGCTTGAATGACGAGTCCGAGAGACTGAACAAGGAGATCAACGAGCTGCGCGTCACCCGAGACAAGCTGCAGAGCGGTTTGGATGCCAACCAGGTCTCCGAGGAGGAAGCGGCTAAGCGCAAAAAGAGCCTCTCCGTGTTGGCGGGCATCGCGCCCGCAAGCGGCAGGGGAGTGAAAATCACCATCCGCGCTCCAAAGCAGAAGCTGAAGGCGGGTACACTGCTGAACTCGATTCAGGAGCTTAAGGACGCTGGGGCCGAGGTGCTCGAGATTAACGACTCCATCAGGCTCGGCGTCGACAGCTGGATCGGAGATAACGAACAAGGAATAGTTGTCGATGGCCAGCAGCTGGGCACGCCAATCATCATCAAGGCGATCGGCGACCCGCACGCCTTGGAGGAGGGCGCTAAATTCAGGGGCGGCCTGGTCAGTCAAATAGAAAGCCCGAAGGTTGGCGGTAGCGTCGAAATTGTTAAATCTGACGAGATAAATATCGAATCGGTCAGAGAAATGCCTCAACCGCTGATAGCTAAACCTGCGTAGGCCAAACCACCTAGCCACAAACCGTGTAGCAACGGGTAGAGTTAGTTTTCGTAAACGGAACGAATTCAAAGATTTCAATAAGCTAATTGCTGAAATTGGGCGTTTTCGATTCCTTAAACGCCCAATGCGGTTAAAAGGATAGTATCTAGCCAGTAAACTAATTCACATTAGTTGTTCGAGGGGAGTGCGATGATTACCTGCGCAATATGTGGCAAGGAGAATCCGAACGAGGCAAACTTCTGCCAAAAGTGTGGTGCAAAGCTGGGCGCGCAAAGCAACGAGACGACACGGATCATCTCTTTCGTTGAAGACGAGGCACGCGACGATATTCGCACGGTTGAACTGAGCCCTGAGGACGCTAACGCCGTCCGCGATCTTCCCGAAAACAGCGCACTCTTGATCGTCACTAGGGGCCCCGACGTCGGTGCCCGCTACCTTCTCGATTCCGACGAGGTGACTGTTGGGCGCAGCCCGAAGAGCGATATCTTCCTGAACGACATCACGGTCTCTCGCTACCACGCTAAGTTCACCATGAACAATGGCTCGGTGGTGTTGGTCGATCAGCACAGCCACAACGGCACCTACGTGAACCGCACACTAGTGGATCAGCAGGTGACGTTGCGTCAGGGCGACGAAGTTCAGATCGGTAAGTACCGGATGCTGTTCTTCGCTAGCGAGCGTGGTAGTAGGTAATGCCCAAGGCGCCCAAGCGCAGCATCGGGCAAGTCTTAAACGTTCTTAAGCCCGAGTTCCCAGACATTTCGATTTCAAAAATTAGGTATTTGGAATCGGAAGGATTGTTGTCGCCTGAACGCGCCCCGAGTGGTTACAGAAAGTACTCGAACTCCGATATCGAGCGGCTAACTTATATTCTTCGCGTGCAGCGTGATAACTATCTGCCGTTGAAGGTGATCCGAGAGAATTTGGAGGTCATAGACAGCGGCGGCGAGGTGCCGGAACCGACCGCTCCTGAGGACACTGTCCCCGAGGAAAATAAGCCGCAGGTCGCCAAGGCTAGGGCGGCAAAGAAGAGCAAAAAGCAGCCGCTGAAGCTGAGCCGACAAGAGCTAATGCAGGTTTCTGGCCTCTCTGAGGCGACTTTGATGGAGCTAGAAAGGCACCGAATGGTGCTGCCCAGGAGAGGTTCCGTCTATTACGGGCGCGATGCTCTGACCATCTGCGTCGTCGCGCGAAAGCTAGCCGGCTACGGTATGGATACCCGTCACCTGAGGGCAATCAAACAGTCCGCCGAACGCGAAGCAGGCATGATTGAGCAGGCCGCCAGGCCCACGATCTTGAAGTCACCCGAGCCGAGTAAAGCGTTAAACGAGGTTAGCCAGCTGGTCGTACACGCCCACGCAGCAATGATCTACACAATGCTAGAAAGATAAGGCGAAACTCGCACCTTGGGCGGGCTTGCTCAATAGAATTTCAGACATGATTGAGCTTGACGTCGTTGGGGTCCGTGTCGAGGTTTCGACGAGTTCTCCGATGCTTCTGCTCAGACAAAGCGATGGGTCTCGATTCTTGGCCATCTGGATCGGCGCCGCCGAGGCGTCGGCAATCGTCAACGCGCTGGAGTGCGCGAAGCCGCCACGTCCGCTTAGCCACGATCTGATGTCCAGCCTGCTTGAACTGATCGACGAACCCGTAGAGGGTGTCATAACCGACGTTGAGGATGGTGTCTTCTATGGACACCTGACTGTAGGAGACAATGAGATCGAGGCACGCCCCTCTGACATGATCGCGCTGGCTCTTCGCTCTGACTTCAAAATCAGCTGCTTAGAGTCCGTAATGGATAAAGCTGGGGTTGAGGTTTTGGAAGAGGCTGAAGATGAGGTTGAGCGTTTCAAAGAGTTTCTAGAACACGTTACCCCAGAGGATTTTGAGGGATAAAAGGCCTAGCCGGAAAGGTATTTAGCCGGGTCTGAGGCAGTCGCTTAGCTCTTTGGTTTTGCGACACGAGAGGTTCAAAGAACGGGAACTTGAGACTTTTAGCTGTAGCGTTTCAACCAGCAACGAAAGAGAAAGGCTAACGACGTGAGCGCAGCGCAACAGAAGGAACGCCAAGAGGCGCTTTTCGACGGCGACTTCAGCCCGATTCCTGAAGACGTCGGCTTCCGCGGTCCTGCTGCGTGCCAGATCGTTGGCATCACCTACCGCCAGCTAGATTACTGGGCTCGCACAAAGCTCGTCGTTCCTGGCATCGCCCAGGCATCTGGCACCGGTTCGCAGAGACTCTACTCGTTCCGCGACCTACTGCTGCTCAAGGTAATCAAGCGTCTGCTGGACGCCGGCATCTCGCTTCAGCAGATTCGAGTGGCCATAGATCACCTCCGCCAGCGCGGCATCGAGGATCTGTCTCAGGTAACTTTGATGAGCGACGGCGCATCGGTTTATGAGTGCACAGACGCCAACGAGGTAGTCGACCTGCTTCAGGGCGGGCAGGGCATGTTTGCCATCGCCCTCGGCGGTGTTTGGAAGGACGTCGAGGGGACGATCGCCCAACTGCCGTCCAACGACGAAGCTTCATTCGAAGGCAAGGACGAGTTGGCCGCACGGCGGCAAGCTAAACTGACAGCAATGTAAGACTTCCGGCCCAGCTGCCGGTTAGGGGCTAGCGGGTGATCCGGATCAATAAATTGTTAAAGTGGGTTGGTCAGACCCCTGTTGTTGCCCACTTTATTCGCGCGGCGCAGCGCTACATGAACAGACTGGGCAATCAATTCGCTGGCTCAATCACTTTTTTCAGTGTGTTGGCGATCGTGCCCATTTTGATGTTTGCCTTCGCGGCTCTCGGCCTGACTCTAACCGTAATCCGTCCGCAATGGATGGGGCTGGTTCAAGAAATAATTCGTGACAATCTTATGGTTGGCCCAATCCAGGAAAAAGTCCTAGGGCTGGTTGAGGTGTACCTTTTCGGCTGGCAGCAGGTCGGTATCGTTGCCATCATCGTCGCCCTCGTCGTGGGGTCGGGCTGGATGAACAACTTAAAGAACGCGATTAGGGGAGTCACCAGCACAGACTTCGATCTGCGTGAAAGCCGCAGGTTCTTCTTGTGGGAGCCGCTGTTTAGCGCAGCAATGCTGCTGGTCCTAATGGTGTTGATTGCGGTCAGCTTCGCGCTGAGCGTCGTCGGGGTCTATTTGGCTGAACAGATAGTTCGTTGGCTGAACTTGGAGAATCTAGGATTCAGCCAGACATTCATCCAGGTTGTCTCGCTGGCTCTCGGTTGGCTTTTCATCTCGGCCATGTTCATGGTCATTTATGTTGCGCTGCCGCAGACGAAATCTCCGCGTCGAACCGTGGTCATCGGATCTGGCCTAGCCGGCGCCTGTTTCTTGGCGGTACAGGGCGCGGCAAGCATGCTGAGCGACCTATTCTCGGCGAACCGAAGCATCCAATTGTTCGGCCCGATCATCGTGACCATGCTTGTGCTCAACATCTTCGCCAGGCTGCTTCTCTTTTGGGCTTCATGGATCGCCACCGCAACCCAGCCGGCCATCGCGTACCGCTGGAGTCCCGCGGATGAACCGCTTCGAAATCGTCCGGACACGATCACGGTCCCGGGCCACTGGGAAGCGGCAGACCGGGACCGTGAATCTAATGAGGCGCTAAAGTTTCTGCGCGGCGAGTGATTTACTCGACGGCCTCAGGAGCGGGCTGACCCATGTCGGTTACCATGTCGACGAACCATTGCTGGGTGATGTCGAACGGCTTGTGGCCAGCGATGCGCTTGAAGTCGATGACGCTCAGTTCATCGTTCGCATCTTCGTCTAGGCCGACGACGCCGGCCTTGCCCTCGAGGGCCGCGTCGACAGCCATCTTGCAGGTGCGGTCGATGAGCTCGAGATCCTCCTCGCCCGAAGCTGCGGAACGAGAGAAGTAGCCGGACTTCTGAACCATAGTTTTAGCGGCGTCGAGCTTGCTAGCGAACTGCTTGCCGAACCATGCGCCAGGGTTGATCTTGTCGAGCTGTACGTGGTCGAAAGCGTCGCGCGGAACCTCTTCGCCGGCAGCCTCCATGGAAGCGACGATCTCAGGAACGCCAGCGCCTTCGGAGATGAAGATGTTAACGTTGCCGACGGTGTCCATGATCTTCTTGAGACGCTTTGCTTCCTCGTCAAGATCGATGTGCATCTCGGGCAGGTAGATCGCGTGCACGTCCCAAGCCTCGCGCGACAGGCCGATCTCGGGCAGCCAAGTCTGCTGATCGAGCCATTCACGGTAGTAGCGGGTAGCCTCCGCGGCCAAGTAGCCACAGTTGCGGCCCATGATCTCGTGTACGATCAGCTCGCGCGGAGCTGCGTTGTGCTCGGCGATGACGTTCTTCGCGTAGTCGGCAGCCTGCTGGGCGGCGGTCCAAGCGCCGAGACTCTGCTTGATCGGGAAGATGTCGTTGTCGATGGTCTTGGGCAGGCCGACGACGGTCAGATCGAAGTTGTTGTCCTTCAGGTAAGCGGCCAGATCGGCGGCGGTGGTGTTGGTGTCGTCGCCACCGATGGTGTGCAGCACCTGAACGCCATCCTCAACAAGCTGCTTTGCGGCCACTTCAAGGGGGTTCTCGCCTTCTGTGACCAGACCGCGCTTCACGCAGTCCTTGACGTTGGTCAGCTTCACTCGCGAGTTACCGATGGGGGATCCGCCGAACCCGTAAAGCGTGTCTGCATTCTCGCGCACGACGTCGGTGACCGGAATCGAGTTGCCCTTAAGAAGGCCCTCGTAGCCGTATAGGTAGGCGATGATCTCGGTCTCTGGAGACTTCTCGGTGTAGTACTTGATCAGCCCAGCGACTGCCGAGGATAGGCAGGGCGCGAAACCGCCAGCGGTGAGGAGTCCAACTTTTTTAGCCATGTTTTCTCTTTCTGTAACTAGAGGAGTGAATAGGCGTTACTTGGTTACAAATTCAATTCTAGCCGGGAACAACC
Source organism: Propionimicrobium lymphophilum DSM 4903 (assembly GCF_000423485.1). Taxonomy (GTDB): domain Bacteria; phylum Actinomycetota; class Actinomycetes; order Propionibacteriales; family Propionibacteriaceae; genus Propionimicrobium; species Propionimicrobium lymphophilum. The sequence continues at coordinate 452,623 of NZ_AUIB01000001.1, forward strand.
GTTAAAACATCCCTTGTCTTTTGGCAGAATTACCAATGTCTGCTTGCTAGGAGAACTTTAATGTCGAATGAACGTGGGTTGAGCCTTTCTACCTTGACCGCTTGTTTGCTACCTGCTTTTGTCATTGTCGCAGGTCTCGGCATCGACGGTGCCGCCCAGGTTGCCGCGAATCGGAAGGCCGAGGCAATCGCGTCTTCCGCCGCCAGAGCCGGGATGGATGCCAGCGCGGCCTCGCGAATTCAGGGCGACATGGGCAGCTACTTCGCCGTTAGTGCCGCCAAAGATTACGTCTCTAAGTACTCGAACCTAAACGCGGATGTGAGCGTGGCAGAAAGTGGCGAACTGAACGTCGTGACTAAGGGGAGGACGCAGACGATATTTCTTTCGATCATCGGTGTGGATCAACTCGAGTGCAGGGGAGAGGCTAGCGTCGATCTGTTCTCCAGCTAGCCGAAAAGTTGGCGGTTTTGCCTAGCTGCGCGCCCGAGCCGGCTAGCATTGGGTAATGGCAGAATATCTTCAGGTTCATCCAGTAAACCCGCAACATCGCGCGCTGGTGCGCACTGCCGAAGCATTACGTGACGGCGCAGTCATCGCTTATCCGACGGACTCCGGTTTCGCTTTGGGCACTCGTTTAGGTAATCAAGAGGGCGTCCAGCGAATTCAACAAATCAGAGACTTGGACGAGAAGCACAACCACACGCTCGTGGTCAGTGAATTCGCCCAAATCGGCAAGTATGTCGAGATGGGCAACAGCGTCTTTCGGGCAATCAAAGCGGCCACACCGGGGCGCTATACCTTCATCCTGAAAGCCAGCAGGGACGTGCCAAGGATGGTGCAAAACCATAAGCGCAAGACCGTCGGCGTTAGGGTGCCAGATCACGTGACCACGCTCGCGCTCCTAGACGAGCTGAACGAACCCTTGGTTTCCTCAAGCCTCATCCTCCCCGGCGAAACGGAGGCCATGTCGGATGGGGAACTCATCAAGGAGAGGCTCGAGCACGACGTCGATATCATTCTCGATTCAGGCGACGTGATTCCGGACCCGACGACGGTTGTCGACTTTACGGTCGAGGATGCCCCGCATATTGCTCGTCTCGGGTCGGGCGATCCGAGCCTTTTCGAGTAGCTAGCTTCCCGACGCGGCGTCGGCGCAGATAGCTCTTAAGAAGCTAGCCGCCGGGCCGCGTGGGGGAGTCTCGAGCGGCCAAACTGCCCTAATCGGGCGGGAGAATAGCTGTCTTGACTCGAGGCCAACTTCCGTGACAACGCCGACTTTTATCGCTCCTGCGACGGCCCTTCGGCTCATCACGGTTGGACCAGCGCCCGCGGCCACGTTCGCGAGCACCACAGAGTTGCTGCTTGCCACGATCGCAGGTGCAACATGTTCGGAGCCTAGAGCTAGCTCAAGGACCTCGCGCGTGCCGGAGCCCTCCTCGCGCAGTACCAGTGGGGTGTTAGCGAGCTTTTTGAGGCTGATTGGGCTGCGCCTGCGAGCCCAGGGGTGAGACGCGGCTACTACTAACACGAGCTGGTCGTGGCCGAGCATCAGCGACGCCAAGCGTTCGTCTAGGTGAGGCGACTCGATGATGCCAAGGCGTGTGTCACCCTCGAGCACCCTGGACATTATCTGAGAGGAATTGTGCACCGACATCTGTACGTTAACGCCAGGGTTCTTGACCTGAAATTTGGTTAGCCAGCCGGGTGCGTAGCATTCCGCAACCGTTTGAGAGGCCATAATTTCCAGGTTGTTTGCGATGTCGCTCTGCAGGCTGGCGACGGCGGCATTGAATTCGGTTCCAGCCCTAAGCAGCGGTTCCGCCCACTGCGCGATTAACGCACCGGTCTTCGACAGCCTGGACCCAGAATGGGAGCGCAGCAGAATATTTTGGTTTAGCCTGCGCTCGAGTTGCAAGATCGCGCGCGATGCGTTGGGCTGGGCCATGCCACAGGCCGTCGCCGCTTGAGACAGGCTGCCCGTCTGGCCGACGAGGATGATTAGTTGGAGAACCTGGAGGTTTGGCCACGACATATCTAAAGTATATGGCCGTCATAGTTATTTGAGAATTCCGTAGCCTGTGGAGAAGGTAAATAATTATCTTACGTGACTGTGACTCAAAAACCGCTCGCGCGAATCGGCTCGAAATCGTCCTCGGTTCTAACCCAATTCCGTAGTTTCCTTCCGGGGCTTGCGCTGATCGCGGCCCTGACGCTGATAGCGATGGCAATAAACAACTTCATCCCCATCATCAGCGCCTTGCTGATAGCCATCGTTTTGGGTGCTGTGGCGGCTAATGTTCACGAGACCCCGGCCGCATTCTGGCCTGGGATTAACTTCGCATCAAAACACCTGCTTCGCTCAGGAATCATTCTTCTTGGCCTGCAGGTGACGTTGTCTTCGCTGGCGGCTCTCGGGTGGCAGCGCCTAGTGCTCGTCGTGCTGATCGTCTCCCTCGGCGTGAGCTCGACGATTGCGATCGGGCGAATGATGAAAATGTCTAATACTCTCGTCGGTGTTATCGCATGTGGCTTCTCCATCTGCGGAGCTGCAGCCGTTGCTGGGGCTAAGGACGTAGTCGGCGCCAAAGATAACGAGACGGCGACCGCGCTTGCCTTGGTAGTTGTCTTCGGCACCTTATGCATCCCGATTCTTCCTGCTCTCTGTTCACTGTTCGGGCTGGATCCGGCGAGCGCAGGAACCTGGGTTGGTGGGAGCGTGCATGAGGTAGCTCAGGTCGTCGCTGCGGGAGCCGCGCTCGGCGAACCGGCAATGACGATCGCTATCGAGGTGAAACTCGCACGCGTCGTCTGCCTCGCCGGAGTCGTTGCCGTCCTCGGCCTGCTTCGCCGTCGTAAGGGCAGCGGTGTGGCTGATCTCGAGGGCAAGATGCCCCCGCTCATCCCTGGCTTCGTGCTCGGTTTCTTGGCGATGGTCATAATCGGTTCGCTCCTGCCCATTCCCGCACCAGTTCTTGGCGGTGCGAAGATCCTCCAAACCGCGTTGTTGGCCATGGCGATGACCGGTCTTGGGTTCGGCATTCGTGTCGACGAGCTGATCAGAGTTGGCCACAAGCCGGTGCTGTTGGGCTTGATTGCGTCAATCATCGTTTCGGTGGTCTCGCTCGGCGGAGCCATGCTGCTCGCCTAGTCCCTGCCCGGTTTAGCGCTTTAGCTAGAGCACAAAAATGCCCAGAACGTGGCATGCTAGAGGTTATGCCGAAGACCACTTCTGAGTTACTAGACCTGCTAGACCTAACAGAAACGTCGCCCGATGTGTTTTCCGGTTCGCAGCCGGACACCATAATGCAGCGAACGTATGGCGGGCAGGTAATGGCCCAGGCGATAGTGGCTGCATACAAGACGCTCCCCGAAGATCGCAGGATGCATTCCATGCACGCTTTCTTCCTGAGGCCCGGAAACGCTCACGTTCCGATCACCTACAAGGCAAGTAGGCTGCGTGATGGAAGGACGTTCTCGACGCGCAGGGTCGCCGCCAGCCAAGAAAAAGACATCTTCGGCATGTCCGCCTCGTTTCACCACATGGAGGATAGCCGGCTGAACCACCAGGACGAACTGCCCAGCCCAACTCCGCCGCCGGAAAAATGCCCCAGGCTAGTTGACTTCATGAACGCCGCATATGGTGAGCACCCGATGTGGCACGAATGGGACGCTCTGGACGTGAGGTTCGCAGGAGATTCCGCGGGAAATGGCAGCCCCAAGCTGCCGAAAATTCCGGTCCACAGCCACAAATCCCACATGAGGGTCTGGATTAAAACTCAAGAAAAGCTTCCCGACGACTACGCGATTCACCAAGCGATTTTGGCGTATGCGAGCGATCTGACCCTGCTTTCGGTGACGACCGTGCCGCACTCCGTAGCTTTTATGTCCACGAAGATCCAGACCGCGTCGATCGACCATGCGATGTGGTTCCACAGACAAGGCAGGGCAGACGAGTGGCTGCTCTACGACATGATCTCACCCTCTGCCAGCCATGCGCTCGGGTACGGCACCGGCAGGCTGTTTCAGGACGGAAAACTGATCGCCTCCTGCGCCCAGGAGGGCCTGGTTCGTGAGGTTGAGAACCGGCCTATCTTAAGCTGAATTTAAGACGGGACCGCCGAAACCGGCGGGCCCGTCTCTAGCTATTAAGCCGAATGCGAGTAGGTGATCTGGCCCAGGCAGAGCGTCAACTCGATCGGATCGGGCAAATCCAGGCCGTGATACGGGTTGTTGCGGCCCTTCGATGCCGACTTCTCACGGTCTACGACTGCGCGTCGGGTTGGCTCGATTAGAGTCAGGTTTGCGGGCTGGCCGGGCTCGACCGGACGGCCCTGGTTGCTGATCCTGCCTAGTTGCGCCGGGCGGTAGCTGAGAATATCCGCGACCTTTTCCCAACCGATTAGGCCCGGGTTGACCAAGGTCTCGATGACCACAGCAAGAGACTGCTCGAGGGCAATCATGCCGGGTTTGGCGTCCGGGAAAGAATGAGATTTATCGGCAACTGTATGCGGGGCATGGTCCGTTCCTACGATATCGATGATTCCATCTGCTAACCCGTTGCGGATGCTCATGACGTCGTCCTCTCCGCGCAGGGGCGGATTCACCTTGAACGAGGTGTCGAGGCCGAGCAGCTTTTCGCTGGTCAAGAGCAAGTGGTGGGGTGTGGCTTCGGCGCTCATCCGCACGCCGCGAGCCTTCGCCCAGCGCACAACAGCCAGTGACTGCGCAGTTGAGATGTGGCATGCGTGCACGCGCGCGCCGGTCAGCTCCGAGAGCATGGCATCGCGAGCGATGATCGAAGACTCCGCCGGCCACGGCCAACCAGGCAGCCCTAGTTCCTCGGCGATCGACGCCTCATCTGCGCAGGATTTGGCCGTCGCCAGGTTGTGATCCTGGCTGTGCTGAGCTACCAGCAGATTATGCTTGGCGGCCGCTTCGAGAGCTCGCCGCATGAGAGAGGCATCCATGACGCATTTGCCGTCGTCGCTGAGCACTTTAACGCCAGCCGCGGCTAGTGCATCGATGTCGTTTAGCTCCTTGCCTTCCAGGCCTTTGGTGATGGATGCAATGACCTCGACCTGAGCGCTGGCATTCTTCGCGCGTCGACGCATGTCCTCGACGCGCTCAACGCTATCGGTGACGGGGGAGGTGTTGGCCATCGCGAACACGGCGGTGTAACCACCGGCCGCTGCGGCTGCGGTGCCGGTCTCGATCGTCTCGGCCTCCTCGCCGCCAGGTTCGCGCAGGTGCGTGTGCAGATCCACCAGACCTGGAAGAGCAATCAAACCGTCCGCCGATATCTCCTTGGCTCCAGAGGGCTTTTCCGCGACGAACCTATCGCCGCTGACGTAAATATCCCGCTTGGTTCCATCCGCTAGCTGTGCACCTTTAATAACCAGTTCCATGAACCGAAATCTACCCAATTCATAGCGCCTTTATGCGATCGGCAAGGCGTTGCGGAAAAAATAAGAGGGCCACCGAACGGTGACCCTCTTATCTAGAACAAAAACTTAAGCGTTCTCGGCGTCTAGCTGCTGCGCCTTGATCGCGCGCTTGCTCAACGAGATTTCCTCGCTGAGCACGCGCATGGCCTCATCTGGAACCTTGTGGCTGGCGATGAAGGCTTGCAACCTATCGAGCCAGGCCTCGTCCGCTACGGTGTAGGGCCACAAATTGCTAAGCGCGGTGGTGCGAATAACGTGTCCGCGGCGCGCCCAGATGGAATCGGGCTGGCACATCTGCTCGAGAATTTCGAGGTACTTGTCTGCGTACGTCGCGGTGATGTCCTCCTGGCCGTAATTCCAGAAGTTCTCCGAAATCTCGGTGTATGTGTGGTTGGGCAGATCCTCGACCTCGGTCAGCTGTGCCCAGGCGTCAGCCTTAGCTGCTGCGTCCTTGAGGCAAGCGCGGGCCCCGGCGGCAGATTGTGCGCCAGAGATCGTGTTGTCTGCCTCAAGCTCCTTGGCGATCAGTGCCTCGTCGGCGACGCCGATGCGTGCCAGAGACTTGATGATCAGCCAACGTCGATCCGAATCGATGGGCAGACCCTCTGGGACGTCCTCGCCCTTCAGCCACCCCTGGAGCAGGTCGGCACCTGCGGGAGATCCGATCGCGTTGACCAGAGCGTCCGCGAACGCCAACTGGCTGTCCGAACCGGGCTGCGCGTGCATCAGGTGTTCGGTCAGGCCAGCCACGAGCGTTGCCTTGCGGTTAGCCCTGTTGTTCGGGTGAGAGTAACTGCTAGCAGCAACGGATAGCTGAGCTAGCTCGTTGCGAATCGCGGAGTCGTCGTCCTCGCCGGCAAGACCCTGAAGAACGATATTTAAGAATTCCTTCGAGGGCAGCTCGGCATCTCGAAGAGCATTGTTCATGGCGGTCCAAACCATTACGCGGGCCATCGGATCCGGCATGTCCTTCAGGTGCTTCGATGCAGTTGCCATGCTGGCCTCGTCGAGGCGTACCTTCACATAGCCCAGGTCGCGGTCGTTCAGCAGCACCAGGTCCGGAGCCTTGCGTCCGACCAAAGCTGCGATCGGGGTGCTGGAACCGTGCACGTCCACAGGCATGCTTTCGGTTGCGACGAGCTTGCCGTCCTCCGTCAGCTCGTAAAGACCAATCGCGATCTTGTGGGTGCGCAACGTGTCGTGCTTTTTCGGAGCCTTCTGGATCACCTCGAAGTTAGTGATGGTGCCGTCATCGTCGAGGTCGAGCTTGGGATAGATAGTGTTGACGCCTGCGGTTTGCAGCCAATCGCTGGTGAAACCGCTCAGGTCTTTACCGCTAGCTTTCTCGAGCGCGCTCAGCAGATCGTCGAACTCGGTGTTGCCCCAGGCGTGCTCCTCGAAGTATTCACGCACACCGCTCAGGAAGTTATCCTCGCCGACCAAGCTGACTAGCTGCTTGAGGACGCTTGCGCCCTTTGCGTAGGTGATGCCGTCGAAGTTCTGGTCTACGGCGTCCAGATCCACCATCTCGTTGGCTATGGGGTGGGTGCTGGGCAGCTGATCTGCGCGATAGGCCCATGCCTTGCGGGCGTTGGCGAAGGTGACCCACGGGTTGCGGCCGCCGTATTTCTTAGCGATTTCGCCCTGACAGAAGTAGGCAGACCACTCGGCGAAGCTCTCGTTTAGCCAAATGTCGTTCCACCACTTCATGGTCACCAGGTCGCCAAACCACATGTGAGCCAACTCATGCAGAATCGTATTGTCGCGGGCGTCGTAGCGGTCAACGCTAACCTTTGAGCGGAACAAGTACTGATCGCGGAAAGTGACGCAACCGACGTTCTCCATCGCGCCGAAGTTGAACTCGGGAACGAAAATCTGGTCGTACTTCTCGAAGGCGTATTCGCGTCCGAAGGCCTCTTCGTAAACCTCGAAGCCGCGTTGTGCAGCCTCTAGGATGCGATCGGCGTCCAGGTATTGCGCCATCGACGGGCGGCAAACGACGGCCGCTGGGATGTCGCCCTTAATCGATTTAATGGTGCCCTGCTCGACGTGGTATTCGCCAGCAACCAGGGCAGTCAGGTAGGTCGAGATGGGCGGGGTGGGCGAGAACGTCCATTTGGCCATATCGCCGTCGAGGATCTCCGGCTTCGGAGTCGGGGAGTTCGAAATGGCCACCCAATGGGCAGGGGCGATAAGAGTCAGCTGGAAGGTTGCCTTCAAATCGGGCTGTTCGAAAGTTGCGTACATGCGTCGAGCGTCCGCGCTCTCAAACTGTGAGTACAAGCTGATCTTGCCGTCGGTCGGGTCGACGAAGCGGTGCAGGCCCTCACCGGTACGTGAATAGCGCATTAGGGAAGTTACCGTCAGCTCGTGGTCCCCCTTGCTGGGAGAGAGCTCGAGACGGCTGCCCTGGTAAGAAGAAACGTCGATCGGCTCCGAATCCAGATACGCCGAGAGGACGCGCTCGCCGATGACGTCGATCCAAGTCGGCTCGCCGGTGCTAGAGAACCTAGCAGTGGTGGTCTGGACGAAAGTGGTATCGGGGGATTCGAGCTGGCTGCCATCAGGGTAGCGCCCACTCAGGTCGACTACGACTTCGTACGACTTTGTAGCGATCTGCTTAGATCGTTCTTGAGCCTGCGCTCGAGTAATGTTTTCTATGCTCATGCCATGCTTCCTGAAGTTTTGTACTGTCCAGCGAATAACCTCAAACGGACTCACGCGCCTTACTAAATAGCCGAACTCGACGTTGGTTTAAGAAGTCGAGCAGCCGCAATTGGTTATGCAAGCAACGTTTAATTTTAGCCTAAGGGAAAAATTTCCTAGCCAGCGGGTACATCGCCGAGCATCATTAATGCGATTATCACATCTAATAACCGCTATAGTGAGATTCAAATCAATCGGGTTTTACACGAATATTCCGTTAGGGGAAATGAATGACAAGCGGACGGGTCAAGCGTGCCGAACGGTTCGCGGATTCTGAAGCGTATCGCGAACAGCCTGCTCCCCGCAGGGCGTTGTTGATTTCCCAAGAAGATTCCCCTCAGCCTTATGCAGTAGCCAGGCGTGCCCTCGTGGAACCCAGCAGGCGCTCGTTAGAGGTGCCTGAACTGACCGAGGAACAGCTCCGTAACCTTCGAAAGGCCAGGCGAGGCGCTCCTGTTAGGGCGCTGCTCGACCGTCTGCTGGACGGCATCGACAACTCCGCTCGCAGGGGGCTGGTGGATCCTGGCGACGCCGTGGCAGGCGAACTCCTGCGACTTTCCGAGCTTGACCCAAGGTGGGGATTCGTCCAGGCCGTGCGTTACGAGGACGATAAACCGGTGCTAGATCATTGGGTGGTCGGGCCTGGTGGTATCTATCTGCTCAGCGCAAAGACACATCCGGGGTCGAGGCTGTACGTCGCGGGCGATAACTTTCTCGTAGACGGCAAGGATGCACCTTATGTTCCACAGGCCCGTGAAAATGCTCTTCGAGGCGCCGAAGAAATTTCGAGCAATATGCGCTGGGACCTGGACGTCATGGGCGTGATTGTCCCCGTTAACGACCGCAAACTAACGGTTGATCAGCAACCGTATGCGGTCGAGGTTATGGCAGATGATGGTCTGGCCGAATGGCTGGTTAACCGCCCCGAAGAACTAACAAAACAGCAGATAATCGCTGCTTACAACGCAGCCCGGAGCAAATCCGAGTGGCGACCCAAGCGCGGGGAATTCTAATCTGCCGATTAGTCAGCCAATGGCACAATTGAGTTGTGGCTGATTTACGTATCGAATCCGATTCTTTGTCGGATCCATCTTCCGCTGATTCGCGCAGGTGGACAGAGCTAGTCGACATCATTGAGCGCGCCCAAGATAGCTATTACGGCAAGGACGATCCGATCCTGTCCGACGCACGCTACGACGAGCTCTTTTCCGAGCTGGTCGACCTAGAAGATAAGTTCCCTAGCCTTCGAACCCCCGACAGCCCGACTCAGCGGGTAGGTCAGCCTCAAGAAGAGACGCCGTTTGCGCCCGTAGAACATCTACAGAGGCTCTATTCACTGGAGGACGTCTTCAGCGTCGACGAGCTTAAGGACTGGATCTCGAAAACCCAGGCTGCTCTTGCAGGGGAAAGCATCGAGTGGCTTTGCGAGCTAAAGATCGATGGTCTTTCAGTTGACCTCGTATATCGAGATGGAGTTCTGGTTTCGGCCGCCACGCGAGGCGACGGAGTCGTCGGCGAGGAAATCACTGCCAATGTCCGCACCATCCCCATCATCCCGCAAAACCTGGAGGGCCACGATTGGCCCGAGGTGCTCGAGGTCCGGGGCGAAGTATTCCTTGGGGTCAAGGAATTCAATGAATTGAACGAGAAGCGCGCCGAGATTAATGAGCAAAACGAGAGGGAATATCGGGCGTTGCCCGAGGGCAAGGCGAAGCGCAAGCCGGCTAAGCTGCACATCTTTGCTAATCCGCGCAACGCTGCCGCAGGATCTCTGAGGCAAAAAGATCCGAAGGTTACGGCATCCAGGCCGCTGACGATGCTCACGCACGGCATCGGAGAGTTTTCCGAGCAGCGTCCCAGCAGGCAAAGCGAAGCGTATGGGCTGCTTGCCGGCTGGGGCTTGCCGATAGCCGAAGAGAACAAGGTGGTTTCGTCCGTCGACGAGGTGCTCAAATACGTGCGCCACTTTGGCGAGCACCGCCACGATCTGAGCCATGAGATCGATGGAATCGTCGTCAAGGTGAACGATCTGGCTCAGCAGGGCCGTCTCGGCTACACCAGTCGAGTGCCCAGGTGGGCGGTCGCATATAAGTTTCCGCCCGAAGAGGTGAATACGAAGCTTCTGGACATCGATGTGCAGGTAGGACGAACCGGGCGAGTGACCCCTTTCGCGGTTATGGAACCTGTGCGGGTTGCTGGCTCAACGGTCGAGAGGGCCACACTGCACAACGCTTTCGAGGTGGTGCGGAAAGGGCTACTCATCGGCGACACAGTCGTATTACGAAAGGCCGGTGACGTCATTCCAGAGGTGGTTGGCCCGGTCGAGTCGCTGCGCGACGGCAGCGAGACTGAATTCGAGATGCCTGAAGACTGCCCGTCGTGCGGCACGAAGCTGCGCCCGGAGAAGGAATCCGACAAGGACATCCGTTGTCCCAATTCGCAGACGTGCCCAGCGCAGCTCGTGGAGAGACTTTTTGGCCTGGCATCCAGGGGTGCCTTGGACATCGAAGCGCTAGGGGAGAAGGCTGCTCGCTCGCTCATCGACGCTGAGGTGATTAAAAACGAGGCGGAGCTTTTCGATCTAACCGAGGATGATCTGACTAAATGCGATTTCTTCCTGCGCAAGGAAGAATCGAAGGACGCCGACGGCAAGGCAGTCACGTCGTTTGTGCTCGGCAAGAACGGGCAGCGCCTGCTGGAAAACCTGCAAGAGGCCAAGGATAAGCCGCTGTGGCGAGTGCTGGTCGCGCTTTCCATCAGGCACGTGGGGCCTACTGCTGCTCAAGCCATCGCTGCCCAATTCGGGTCTATGGACGCAATTCGCCAGGGGAGCATCAGCGAGTTGGTTGAGGTCGAAGGCGTAGGCGAGATAATCGCGGAATCGCTGAAGAGCTGGTTCGAGGTTGACTGGCACCGCGAGATCGTAGAGAAATGGTCTGCGGCTGGTGTAAGAATGGCTGAGGAGACCTCGACGAACGACCCACAGACCCTCGAGGGGCTGAGCATTGTTGTCACTGGTAGCCTCGAGAACTTCACTCGCGATAGCGTTAAGGAGGCCATCGTCGGCCACGGCGGAAAGGCAACTTCGTCAGTGAGTAAGAAGACCGATTACGTCGTCGTAGGAGCTAACGCTGGCTCCAAAGCCGACAAAGCGGAAAAGCTGGGAATCCCCATCCTCAACGAGGAAGAGTTAATAAAACTCATCGAGGGCGGGAAACGATAAAACCAGTAAAATTTAGTATCGACGAATTCGACCCGATGGGTCTGAAAGGATCTAGTCATGCGTGTACACATTGGAACCGACCATGCCGCCTTCGAAATGAAGAATTACCTGGTCGAGAAGCTGCGTGAGGAAGGATACGAGGTAATCGACCACGGGCCGGCCGAGTACGATGCTCAAGACGACTACCCCGACTACATCATCCCCACTGCAGAGGCAACGGTTGCCGAGTTTGGCGATGGCGCACTGGGTGTCGTACTTGGTGGTTCGGGCAACGGCGAGCAGATCGCGGCCAACAAGGTTAAGGGCTGCCGTGCTGCTCTCGCAGACTGCGTCGAACTTGCAGAGCTGGCCCGCGAGCATAACAACGCCAACGTCATTTCGCTGGGTGGACGATTCGTGTCCAACGAATTGGCGCTAGAAATCGTCAAGACCTTCTTGACCACCAAGTTCAGCGACGAGGAGCGTCACTCCAGGCGAATCCAGAAGATGACCGACTACGAGAACGAAAAGTGCAAGTAGTCAGCTAGAAGCTAACCCTACTGGCCCCGAATTCGGGCTATCAGATAAGGCAAGACCTCGTCCTCGCGCAACGTTGGGGACGAGGTCTTTTCTTCTTCAGCCCTGCCCAGGCCGCGCGCGCGCAGGGCTCGATCGCGGTCCACCATTCGAGTAATGCCGTCCCTGCCGAGGTCTCGGGAATGCTTGCGCGCGCCAGCATCTCTCGACCCTTGCTGTTCAACGCGGCTACTGTGCTGCTTGGGCATTCCCATTCCCCTCGAGTAGTAATAAGAAGTCTAGTCTGGAACTAAACGTCTATCTGATGTGGTAAATGCCGCAATCAGTCTATTTGGCTTTACTCTTTTCAACTTGAGCGAGCGCAGTGTTTGCCGGGTTGCCCTTTGCAAGTGGGGAAGGACGGTATTTGGTTAACAGGTTTACGCTGCCGCCTCGGTCAATGCCATCCTTGTCGGGTTCATACCAAGCCCCCTGAGGAACGGAAATGACTCCAGGGACAATACGTGTCGTGACCTGAGCAGGAATGCGCATTCGTCCACGATCGTTGAAGACGTCCACCATGTCATCGTTCTCGATGCCGCGTGCCTGAGCATCGATCGGGTTGATCCACACCCTCTGCGGGTGCGCCTCTTTAGACTTCGGCAAGTTAGCGTAAGAGGAGTGCGTCCGGCCCTTGTAGTGGTGCCCGATCAACTGCAAAGGATACTTTTCGTTTTCTTTGGCTTGGCCAGGGCCCTCCCAAGTCTCAATGTGCTCAGGAAGGGCAGTTAATCTTTGGCCGAGTGTGCCATCGAACTCCCAGGTTTTAGACATTTCCCAAAGCCGGTTAGAAAAGATTTCAATTTTTCCTGACGGCGTCTTTAGCGGATTAGCTTCGGGGTCCTCCCTAAAATCCTTCATGGAGACGAACGGAACATCCGTGTGTCGTCTCCACATGCCGACCTTTCGGAATTCTTCAGGTTCGGGAAGAGTGGGTTCCTTCTTTTTCGATTCTTCCCACAGCCACATGCGCCACTCCTCTTGCGTGCGGCCCTGGGTGAACTCTTCCTCGATTCCCAGGCGCTTAGCGATTTCCGTGCACATCTCGTAGCCCGTCTTGCAGTCGTATAGAGGTTCGATTGCCTTATCTGCCCAGATGGCCCATCCCATATCGCCGCAAGACATTCCAGGAATTAAATCCTGCTCCTCGAAGTTAGTCGTCGAGGGGAGCACCATGTCAGCCCATTTGACGCTGTCAGTGTGCTGGTGATCAATAACGAGAATAAACTCAGCCTTCGATGTGTCCGAGAGCGTCTTGTAGGTCTGGTTCAAATCGTTGTGCTGATTCGTCAAGCAGTTCGACGCGTTAACGACCATCAGTTTGATTCCGACGTCAAGCTTGTCTTTGCCGCGGACCCCGTCTTTAGTCGCCGTCATTTGCTCGCCGTGATCGATGGCGTCGATCCAATTGAAACAAGAGATCTGAGTTTTGACGGGTGGTTCTTTGCCCTCTTGCAAGGGGAACTTGGCGATTTTTGCCTGGGAGTTTCCTTCTCGCGCCCCGTTTCCGCCGCCATGTATGCCAGGATTTCCCGTGACGCACGCAAGCAGGAAGACAGCTCGAGACGCGTTTTCACCGTTAGCTGAACGCTGTAGCCCCCATCCTTGAGTAATCGCGACGGGTTTCGTGGTGGCAATTTCGCGAGCCAACTGACGGATCTTCTGCGCAGGGACGCCACAAATCTTAGCTGCCCATTCCGGGGTCTTCGCGATGCCATCGGGGCCTTTACCTTCAAGGTAGGCGCGGTAGGAGTTGTTCGCAGGGACGCCTTCGGGCATCGTGTGTTCGTCGAATCCGATGCAGTATTTGTCGAGGAATTCTTGGTCTTGCAAGTTTTCCTCAAGCATGGCGTAGATCATGCCTGCGATTAATGCTGCATCGGTGCCAGGACGAAGTGCGATCCATTCGTCAGCGATCGTTAACGCAGTTTCTGAATATCGTGGATCGATGACGATGGTTCGGATGCCGTGGTCTTTGCGAACCTTTGTGACGACGCCCGTTTCCCCACCACCAGACATTCTGGTCTCGAGTGGGTTGTTTCCGAACATAACCTGCAATTTGGTGTTTTTGGCGTCCTCGAACGAGTTCGAAGGCGTCCATTCCCCATAAAAATAGGGGAAAGCGGCAGTGATCTGAGCCGTAGAGTAATCGCCGTATTGTCCGAGGAAACCACCGAAGCAGTTCAAAAGCCTGGGCCAGGTGCCACGCTTAGTGATATTTCCGCCGGTGGATCCTGTCCCGTAGTGATACCAAATAGCTTCGTTGCCGTATGTCTCTTTGACCCTCTTCAGTTCGGAAGCGATGGTGTCGAACGCCTCTTCCCAAGAGATCTGCACCCATTTATCCTCGCCACGCTTTCCCGCGCGTTTCATCGGGTGCTTAATCCTGTCGGGGGAGTAGATGCGCTCTCTCTGGTTGCGGCCACGGACGCACGCAATGTTGCGGAGATTGTTGAGTTCGTTGCCGCCTGTGTTGTCAGGCAATACCCGAACGACTTTTCCGTCCTTAACCTGAAGGCGAAGCGCACATCTCGACTGGCAGTTAACCAGGCAAGCGTTCCAAACCGTGCGGTCTACGTCGACCCTGCCGGTTCCGTTTGGCACTAGTTCATCGCTGGGATGAGAGTAGGGGCTCGGCTGTTTCGAGCACGCTACTAGACCGGTGGCAGCGCCTGCTGCGGCAGACCACTTCAAAAAGGAACGGCGACTCGGCAACTTACTGCTCATGGTCATCCTCGCTTACGAATTGCCAATAACTATTTTCGCTAATTCTATTAACTGGAAGCGTAGATTTCTGCCAGTAAAAAGGTTAAAAACGCCACTTCCAGAAATGCGAAAAATATCTGCAATAACGCAGGCAAATATTGAAAAGGTTTTGCTTAGGCTGGCCTTAATTAGCTGACTAATTCCTTTGCGGATACCAGCGCTTTTTCTAGCGTCTTGCTCGTCGGCAGAATGCTCAGCCTGCGGAGGGGTGCCTGTTCGTCGGCTGGCGCGTCTTGCGGCAGGTTGAGCTTGATCACGGTCTCGTCGGTTTCAGTTGTATCTGAGAGCGAGGTCAAGGTCTGCGGTTTATCGTGGCAGCAGCACCCGTCATTGGATAGTGCTCCACAGGAAAGAAGAGCTCTAGCCCACAAAAGTATGGTGCCGAGCGTCAGAAGTTCCATGCCTTTGACCCAGTGTGTTTGGGCAGCCTGCGTCGCCTCGGCCAACATCTGAGGCGCCCACTGCAGCAGGTGGTCTCGCGTGAAATCAGCGGCTATCCACGTCAGGCGGGTGGCTTCCTGCTGGTCTCCACTGGTCAAGGCTTGGTGTGCGCGCAGGCAAGCGGTCATCAGGAAGTTGATTTCCAGACCGATGTGGTCGTCCGGCTCTGAGTTTAGCTTCGGAGCCTCGAGGTCAAGCTTGCGGTAACACTCGCGGACGGCCAACGTTTCTAGATCGAAAACAAGGCCATCGGGGCTGCGGTGCACCGACTCGAACGGTGGCACTTTAGAAGTGGACGAAATGCCGTAGAGCAGGTCTTGGTCATGAAAGCGCTGGTCGTAAGTCTCGACGCTGTCTGATGACGCCTGAAGCTGGTTAAGCCCCAAATCCGTAAGCTGCATTCCATTTTTAGTCAACTGATTTTCGCAGTCTTGATCGTCTGATAGTTTGGCGCCTGCCTCGCGAGGTAGCGGCCACTCGTTGAGTATCGCCGTCACCGCTTCGAAAATCTCGTCGCTAGCAGGCTCCAGTTGAATAGAACTCAGCGCCGAGAACGCCGCTGCGAAGGCTTCAAGACGATCGGTGGAAAGCATTTTGCTCCTAAAAACTATTGGGACGCAGCCAGAATACTTGACGCTGTGAAACTTAGGCTAAAAACTAGGGGAGGGCCGCGAAGGCCCTCCCCTCAAGAACTCGAGAACTACTTGTACAGTTCTGGATCTCCGCTGATTTGTGATGGATCCTTTAGCCTATGCAGCAGCTCCCCGGCGTTGTGCACGATTAGGACATCCGGGTCCTTCTCTAGCTCGTCGAAATCGAGTGAATCCGGATCCACGTATTCCTTGTTGTAGATGGCGCATTCCTCCGGAGGAATCTTGGATGCGAAAGCGCAGGTTATGCGGTTTTTCTCCTCGCCCGTCTCGGGGTCATACGTGCCTAATCCCGTGACGTGCGTAGAGTGCGCAAGCTCGCCCCAAGGATGATCCTTAAACTTGTCCCACTGCTTCACGAAGTAATCACGGTTGTGATAGCCAATCTTGCGTAGCCCCGGGTGCATGTCTGCGACGCTGCAGATGTGTGGCGCGTAGAGAATCACTTTTCCGCCATCGGCGCAGACGGGCTCGAGTTTGTAGAAGCCTTTAGCGGCCGTCCAGAAGTCTTCATACATTTCGGGCATCATCGAGACGATTAATTTGTATGGTTTGTCGCACCACTTGATGTGCACCTTCTGAGATACCTCTGCGCAGGCTTCCCAGGCCGTCTTCAAGTCTCCGAAGCTCAAGAATTGGTTATCCAGAGTTCCTGGTTTGACGATCATTCCGATCAGATACTTGGGCGCGGGAATCATGTCTGCCGCAGCGTCGATCATCTTTCGCACGGGCGTGACCCCGAACGAGCCGATCATTTCGTAACAGGTGATCAAAGCTCCGACCCAATGGGACATGTCGATCACGTCGTGGCCGGACAGTCCGGGGAAAAAATACTTATTGCCGCCCGAAATGCCCACGACCTCGTGGGGGAGAACCGGCCCGATCACTAGGTTCACATCCGTGTCGACCACCATCTTGTTTACGATGACGTGCATGTCTCTGTCGGTGAGGCGGCCGCCGGAGAGCTCGCCAATTTCTTTGCGATCGATGGTGCCCAAGTTCGCGAAGGTGTTCTCGTCCCACCACTCGTGGTTGAAGATCTGCCACCCGGGGTAGGTCTCCGAGAACTTGCCTGGCTCACAACCAGTCAAAGACGCAATAGCGTCGTCATCCATAGCCGCGTGCGTGCCAGCGGCGATCACTACGCGAACGTCCTTCGGACGATCTTTAAGCGCGTCTCTGACAAATCCAAGGATCCTGGCTACGGGAGCGTGACGGGTCCCATCTGGAATGACTATTGTGAGGCGCTTGCCGTCGACGTCGAAATCAGCGAGCTGGGCTTCTATGAAGTCGCGTTCTTCGTCGTGGTTTAAAACTTTGTCGGCGCCGCCGACGCTGGCGGCCGGTGTCATACCTGGGTAGAGCTGTGTCATAACCCTACTTTGGCCCCAAGGCGTCGGAAAATCACGCGGTGGCCGTTAGTTGTCGTAATGATCAGGTGATTTAGGTAAAGAAAATGGTGACCGCGAACGTGTCGCGGCCACCATTCAAATGATTTATCGACTAGTCCTCAGCGGGGCTGGGATGAGTCATGTCAGCGGGGACAACCCACTTGTCGTACTCTTCCTCAGTCAGGAAGCCGGACTCCAGAGCCGATTCCTTAAGGGTGAGGCCCTTCTTGTGCGCGTTCTTAGCGATCGCTGCGGCCTTGTCGTAACCGATGTGACGGTTCAGCGCGGTGACCTGCATGAGGTTGGAATCCAGGTTGGCCTGAATCTTCTCGCGGTTGGGCTCAATGCCGTAGGCGCAGTGCTCGTCGAAGGAAACGCAGGTGTCGCCCAGCAACTGGATGGATTCCAGCACGCACCAAGCCATGACCGGCTTGTAGACGTTGAGCTGGAAGTTGCCCTGCGAACCGGCGAAGCCGACTGTTGCGTCGTTGCCGAAGACCTTGGTGGCGACCATGGTCATGGCCTCGCACTGGGTCGGGTTGACCTTACCCGGCATGATGGAGCTGCCCGGCTCGTTCTCAGGAATGATCAGCTCGCCGAAGCCGTTGCGCGGGCCGGAGGCGTACCAACGAACGTCGTTGGCGATCTTCATCAGCGCGTCTGCGAGGGTGCGCAGCGAGGACGAAACCTGAACCAGCGCGTCGTGGGCAGAAAGCGAAGCGAACAGGTTGTCCGCCTGCTTGAACTCCAGGCCGGTCTCCTCGCTGATCTTCTTAGCGCAAAGCGCGCCGAACTCCGGGTGGGCGTTCAGGCCGGTGCCGACTGCGGTTCCGCCGATGGCGAGCTCACGGGCGCGGGAGTCAGCGTAACGGATGCCGTCGAGGGCGAAATCGATCTGGGCAACCCAGCTGCTGATTACCTGACCGAGCATGATCGGGGTAGCGTCCTGCAGGTGGGTGCGGCCGACCATCACGACGTCGGCGAATTCCTTAGCCTTCTTGTCCAACGTGTCGCGAAGCTGCTTAACATCGGGCAGCAGCTTCTCGTTCAGCTGGTTAACTACCGCGATGTGCATGGCGGTCGGGAAGGTGTCATTGGAGCTCTGGCCGCGGTTCACGTGGTCGTTGGGGTGAACCGGAGACTTGGTGCCCATCTCGCCGCCGGCGATCTCGATGGCGCGGTTGCTGATCACCTCGTTGGTGTTCATGTTGGACTGAGTGCCCGAACCGGTCTGGAAAACAACCAGCGGGAACTCTTCGTCGAGCTTGCCTGCGATGACCTCGTCTGCGGCCTGAGCGACCAGCTTCGAGATTTCCTCGGGAAGCTCGCCTAGCTCGCCGTTGGCAAGGGCAGCCGACTTCTTGAGGATGCCCAATGCCTTGATCATGGGTCGTTTCCAAACGAACGTCGGACGTCCGATGTTGAAGTTCTGGATGCTGCGCTGCGTCTGGGCGCCCCAGTAGTGGTTAGCGGGCACCTCGATTGTGCCCATAGAATCTTTTTCAGTTCTGGTGTTTGCCATGCCTAAAGCCTACCCAGATTTCGTTTTCAATGAGAGGGTACCCCGTCGAGTTGGCGGCAACGCGCGTGAATACTCCGGGGTTTCGTGAGGATATGCTTAGCAAAATGATCGTTCGGTTAACGCTTGTGCAGGGATACACTGAACCAATAAAGATATCTTTTACGACTAGATAGCGGAGTATCAATATGACCTACGTAATCGGATTGCCGTGCGTGGACGTTAAGGACCGCGCATGCGTTGAAGAATGTCCCGTCGATTGCATCTACGAGGGCGAGCGCACCCTATACATCCACCCGGACGAGTGCGTAGACTGCGGCGCCTGCGAGCCTGTCTGCCCGACCGAGGCCATTTACTACGAGGACGATCTACCGGAAGACATGGAGGAGTGGGCTGACATCAACGCCAGCTTCTTCGACCAGCTCGGTTCGCCGGGCGGCGCTTCCTCTGAGGGCCCCCAGGATTACGACGAGCCCCGAGTGGCAGCACTACCGCCACAGGCCTAGAGCAACAACTTTTTGAGATACGGGACGCTTCGGCGTCCCGTATTTTTATTTCGAGCAATATACTCAAGGCTCTATAGCTAGGAGAAACATGTTGCTGTCTGAAACCCTGCCGCAATTTCCTTGGGATACGCTGTCTGCTGCTAAGGCGAAAGCACAATCTCATCCGGATGGGATCGTCGATCTTTCCATTGGTACTCCCGCCGACCCTGTTCCCCAGGTGGTTTTGGACGCGCTTGCTGACGCGGGTGCTCGCTGGCACGGTTACCCGACGGTGCAGGGCACTCCACGGCTGCAGGAGGCCATAACCGGTTATCTGAGCCGCCGGTGGAATTCCGTTCCGCTGACCGAGGCCAATGTGCTTCCCGTAATGGGCACTAAGGAACTTGTTGCATGGTTGCCGATTCAGGCGGGTGTTCAGCCCGGTCAGACCGTCGTTATTCCCGAAATCGCCTATCCGACCTATGAGGTCGGGGCGTTGCTGGCGAAAGCTGAGGTCGTTCGTTGTGACGACCCCGATAACTTGTCTGAGGCCCCGTCACTAATCTGGCTGAACACTCCGGCAAATCCGCATGGCGCGATCGTTTTGGCTGATTTGCTGAGGCGTTGGGTGGCGTACGCTCGGGAAACTGGCGCTTTGTTGGTTAGCGACGAATGCTATGGCGAGTTTGCCTGGGACGCCAAGTCATTCAGTCTTCTGGACCCAGAGATAAACGGTGGCTCTCTTGCCAACCTGCTCGCCTGCTTCTCGCTTTCTAAGCGCTCGAATATGGCTGGTTACCGAGCCGGTTTCGTTGCTGGTTGCCCGCGGATAATTAAGGAACTTCTGGCCATTCGAAAGCACGCGGGTGCAATGGTTGCCGGTCCTGTCCAGGAGGCCATGGCGGCCGCCCTCGATGACGACGAACACGTTAGCATCCAGCGCGATCGCTACATTCGAAGGCGAAACAAGCTTTCTGAGGCGTTACAGAACGCGGGTTTCCAGATAGATCATTCTGAGGGCTCGCTTTATCTGTGGGCGACGAGGGGAATCCCAGCTAGAGAAACTGTCGATTGGCTGGCCCAGCGCGGCATCCTGACCGCGCCAGGTGACTTTTACAATGAGCCCGATCCGACGCACGTGAGAATCGGCTTGACCGCCCTTGATGATCGAATCGAAGCCGCTTGCGAGCGCCTTAGTTAGCTTCGGCGGGTCTGAGCAATAGCGTCGCTCGCCAGGAACTCTCCTCGGGACTCGGCGTTTCTGAGGATTGCCATTGCTGATAGCTATCTGGCGACATCGTCCAGTGGTGGTCGTTTGTTGAGGCAGCGACGAGTCCGGCTTGCTGCCCGAGCATCTGTGAGAGCTGAGCCACCGCCCAAGTGGTGGATTTGCTTCCGGCTTGCACCGTAATTGTTGAGCCATCCTGGGCTACCAGCAGCGCATCGGCCCAAACGCGATTGAAGAAATCCGTCAGTTTAGTTGGGTCTGCAGGATTTTCCTGCTGATCTACGCAGCTGATTGCTGCTGGGCTAAAGCCGGCTAGCGCACTTGCCCACGCTCTAGCGTCCTGCTCGTGCTTGCGATATTCGTTCGGATGATTGGAACGTTGAACTTCTTGGGCGACGTCGTTGATGTCCCCATTTTGCCAATCGGGAACGGTAACTAGGTGGTCATAAAAAGCCCCCGCGGAATACCAAGGGTCCATGATCTGTTCTTGCGTTCCCCAGCCCTGTGACGGACGCTGCTGGAATAAACCAATGGAGTCGAGGTCTCCGTAGTCAAGGTTTCTGAGCATGGATTCTTGCATCGCGGTGGTTAACGCGATGGTCGCGGCTCGCGCTGGCAAGCCCCTGCGGATCGATTCTCCCACGATAATCGCCGCATTCTGGGCCTGATCGTAGTCGAGATAGGCGCTGTGTTCCTCGACGCTGACTTGGCATCCCTGGGCGGGTTTGTCTGGCCTGGCATCGCCGCGGCCGGCGAAAAAGCTCGCGACCGTCGCCACCAGAGCTGCTAGCACCACGATGGAGATGGCAGCTATAGACAGATCTTTGGTTTTGCTCATGAAAGATCCGTGAGGGTCGTGCGAAAAGAAGCCATGCATTGAACTTTAGCCGACTCGTCCAGACAGGTAAGCGGTCGAGGGGTTCGGAAGATCGATGTGCATAGTGGAAGAAAGAATGTCTAATTAAATTCACCGTCCATTAACGACTTCGAAAGCAGCTCGATTGCAGTATTTGGCAGAATGGATACCGATATGAATGAGAAATTTGATGAGACTATCGAGAGTTTCGATAACGCTCCGGTGCCCAGCGGTGATTCTGTAGCCCAGGGGCCGGTGATCCGACGTGGCTCACAAGTACAGGCGACCACAACTGAGCAGCGTCTGCTACAGACCCAAAGCGATCACGACTGGTTACACTCCGACCCCTGGCGTGTGCTGCGAATTCAAGCCGAATTCGTCGAAGGATTCGGAACTCTGGCCGATGTTGGTGACGCCATCAGCATATTTGGCTCGGCACGCAGCAAGCCGGGCAGCAAGCACTACGAGGACGCCTTAGAGATCGGCAAGCGTCTCGCCCAGAATGGCTACGCGGTAATCACCGGTGGCGGTCCAGGCATAATGGAGGCAGTGAACAAAGGAGCCTCCAAAGCAGACGGAGTATCTATCGGGCTTGGAATTGAACTGCCCTTTGAGTCTTCCTTAAACGAATACGTGAACTTGGGCATCAACTTCCGTTACTTCTTCGCCAGGAAAATGATGTTCCTGAAGTATGCCCAAGGCTTCGTCGTCATGCCCGGTGGCTTCGGCACAATGGACGAGCTGTTCGAGGCGCTGACCTTGGTTCAGACCGGCAAAACCGGGCATTTCCCGATCGTGCTGTTCGGCACAGACTACTGGTCGGGTCTCGTGGACTGGATGGAGAAGAACATCCTAACCAATGGCTACATAAGCGAACCGGACATGCATCTGTTCAAGCTGACTGACGACATCGAAGAGACTGTGGAATTTGTCACTAGTGGCGAAATCACGGATTAGGGGACATTCATGGCTTGGCTATTTGCCGTAATAATTCTTGGTGTTTTGGCGGTAGCGCTTGCGGTTTCCAGCGGCAAGCTGGGTGGTCAGGCGCCGCTTATGGACCAAACGCCAAGGCTGGATTTGCCTGCGAGGGAGCTGACCTCCGATGACCTAAATAACGTCTCTTTCGACGTCGTTGTTCGCGGATATAGCCCTCATCAGGTAGACGAGCTGCTGGACCGGCTGACGGATCAGTTGTCGGGGAAGCAGCTCGACGATGCGAAATTCGAACAAGTAGAAAACGATATCCCCTAAGACGGTCATCCGGTTACCTAATGTCGGCTAACATTATGTGCGTTTTTGCCCGAGATTTGGCCCCATCCACGATAATGGAAATAATAATTCAGCGACGTCTAGAGTGTTTAACCCGACAAATGCTGAACCGTATTTTTCAAGAAGTGTGAGGGTGCTATGGCAGCAATGAAACCGCGTACCGGAGATGGCCCGATGGAAGTGGTAAAAGAAGGCAAGGGCCTTGTCATGCGTCTTCCAGTCGACGGGGGCGGTCGTTTGGTCGTTGAGATCAACGAGGAAGAAGCAGCCGAGCTAAAGAAATGCCTGGACGGCATCGTTAAATAGCTTGAAAAGTAAAGCGGCCACACGTTGCGTGTGGCCGCCTTACTTTGTCTAGGAAAGGTCTTTTACTTGGACTCGTAACGCTCGATCGCCTTCTTGTAGACATCCACCGTCTGCTCGGCGATCTTCATCCAGCTGAATTCGTCGATGCAACGTTGCCTGCCTGCCTTGCCGAATCTCGCTGCGGTAGCCTCGTCGGTAACTAGCTGATTTACCTTCTGGGCAAAAGTCGACTCGAACTTCTCGATATATGCCGGGTCGTCTGCCTGCTTCGGGTCATAGGGGACGAGCAGACCGGTTTCGCCGTCCACGACGACCTCGGGGATGCCGCCGACAGCCGAAGCGACGACGGCGGTCTCTGCCGCCATTGCCTCGAGGTTCACGATGCCCAGCGGTTCGTAGATTGAGGGGCAGCCGAAAACCGTTGCATGGCTGATTACCTGGCGGACGCCATCGCGCGGTGCCATGTCCTTGACCCAGATGACGTCGTCACCCTTAATCTTGCGCAACTCATCGAGACTGTCAGAGAACTCCTGAGCGATCTCCGGGGTGTCCGGTGAGCTGGCCAGCAGCACGATCTGGGTTCCTTCTGCGAACTTCTGCGCTGCGTTAACCAGGTGGACCAGGCCCTTCTGGCGGGTAATGCGGCCAACGAAAGCGACAGACGGGCGGTTGATGTCCATGCCGATCTTGTCGCAGTAATCGTGCGCAGTTTCCGGGTAGAACTCTTCGGTGTCGATGCCGTTGAGAACCACGTGCACCTTATCCGGATCGAGCTGAGGGTAGGCCTCCAAAATATCGTTGCGCATCGCATTGGAGACGCCAATCACCGCGGAAGCGCCTTCGTAAGCAGTGCGCTCCGCCCAACTTGACAACTCGTAACCGCCTGCCAGCTGCTCGCGCTTCCACGGGCGCAGCGGTTCGAGCGAGTGGGCAGTAACGACGTGCGGAACTGACTTGTACAGGCCGCCAAGATGGCCAGCCAGGTTTGCATACCAGGTGTGCGAGTGCACCAGGTCGATGTCGGGAAGCGCATCGACCATGGATAAATCGGCGCCGAAGACACGCAGGGACGAGTTCGCGTCCGGCGGAAAGTTTTCCTGGTGGGCGGTCGCTCCGGGACGGTCTTCGCCCATGCACTGAACATCAACATCGATGAGCTTGGCAAGTTTGGGGACGAGCTGGCCAACGTGGACGCCGGCGCCACCATAAATGTACGGGGGATATTCACGGGTAAGAATTGAAACGCGCATAACCAGATAGTCGCACATTTAGGGCTTTTGCGGTCTTGAACCACCAAAAATGGCTTCTGTTGCCGTGGGTCATCTTCAAGCCGTGCATCTGAATAGGCAACTTATTGCATATTCGACAAAAGGTTGCCTGCGAACAGGTAAGTTCAAACCATGGCCTCACCTAAAGTATTGTCATTAGTCCTTGCAGGTGGCGAAGGTAAAAGGTTAATGCCGCTCACAGGAGAGCGTGCAAAACCAGCCGTCCCGTTCGGCGGCACCTATCGTCTTATTGATTTCGTGCTTTCTAACTTGGTGAACTCCAACTTGACGAAGGTTGCCGTTCTAACCCAGTACAAATCGCACTCGCTCGACAGGCACATCTCGATCACCTGGCGTATGTCGACGCTCCTCGGCAGCTACATCACCCCCGTTCCTGCTCAGCAGCGTCGCGGAAAACACTGGTATGAGGGAAGCGCTGACGCTATCTACCAGTCGATGAACCTGATCAACGATGAGGAACCGGATTATGTCGTGGTCTTCGGCGCGGACAACATCTACCGGATGGATGTCAGCCAGATGCTTCAGGCACACATCGATTCAGGGATGGATGCCACCGTGGCTGCTATCCGTGTACCGCGGAAGGAAGCCTCCGCTTTTGGCATCATCGATGCGGGTCCTGACGGCAAAATCCATGAATTCCTCGAAAAACCGGCCGATCCGCCTGGCCTGCCGGATAGCCCGGACGAAAGCTTCGCCTCCATGGGTAACTACATCTTCAGCCGCAAGGCTTTCGTGGAGGTTCTGGAAGCCGACAGTCAGGATCCAGATTCCAAGCACGATATGGGTGGGAACATCATTCCGACCTTTGTCGACGCCCAGTCCTGTGGCGTCTACGACTTCACGCAGAACAGGGTTCCGGGCTCCACCGAAAACGACCGCAACTACTGGCGTGACGTAGGCACGATCGACGCTTTCTTCGATTCGCACATGGATCTCATCTCCGTCGAGCCGGAGTTCAACCTGTACAACAACGAATGGCCGATCTGGACCAACCAGGTTCAGGCGCCGGGTGCCAAATTCACCCTGCATGGCACCGCTGAGAGCTCGATCGTTACAAGCGGTTGCGTCATCTCCGGCGGCGACGTCGACCATTCGGTGCTGAGCCCAGGAGTGCGCATCGAAGCCGGCGCTAACCTGGACCGCTGCGTGATCATGGATCGCGCTCAGATCGGTAAGGATTGCACCCTTAACCACGTGATCCTCGACAAGAACGTAGTGATTCCTGACGGAGTCAGCGTTGGCGTCGATAAGGAAGCCGACCTGGCTCGTGGGTTCACCGTCTCCGAGGGCGGCATCACGGTTGTTCCGA
The DNA here is from genome assembly GCF_000423485.1 of Propionimicrobium lymphophilum DSM 4903. GTDB lineage: Bacteria > Actinomycetota > Actinomycetes > Propionibacteriales > Propionibacteriaceae > Propionimicrobium > Propionimicrobium lymphophilum. The sequence continues at coordinate 478,063 of NZ_AUIB01000001.1, forward strand.
AGAACACCATCGTCAAGCCGATCTAAGGCATCAAAGCAAAGAATCTCCCGCTTTTTTAAGCGGGAGATTCTTTTAGATTCGACTAATTTTTAAGGGCAGCAACAAGGCCGTTGCCGAGCGGCAGCATCGTGGGGGTGAGGGATTCCTCGTCGAGAATCGCCTGCAGTGCCTCGCGGATGATTAAGGCTTCGTCGGAATCATCCTTGGGGTTAGCAACCAGGTCGTTCCAAAGCGCATCATGTAGCACGAGAATGCCGCCGGGGCGCAGCAACCGCTGTGCCTGAGCAACATATTCGCCATACTCGAGTTCGTCACCGTTGACGAACACGATGTCGTATGCACCATCGCGGAGATTGTCGAGAACCTCCAGTGCAATGCCGGCGATCAGCCTGAAGTGGTGTGAGGCGTATCCCGCATCGCGGAAAGTCTTGCGTGCCTGTGCCTGCCATTCGGTCTGGCTGTCGATGCTGGTCAACACGACCTCGCCAGCCATGCCTTGCAGAAGAGATAGGCCGGAGACGCCGGTGCCCGTCCCGATCTCTACAACATTCTCTGCCTTGATCGTCTTCGCGATGAATGTAAGGAAGGCTAGAACGCCCTTGCTTGGTACAGGCGTGCCCGCCTTCACCGCGTTATTGCGGGCTTGCGCCACTTCTTCGGAGAGCGGCACGTAGTTTTCCGCGTATTCTAGCGAACGAGCGGTTAGGGGCTCGGAAATGTTCGAATCAGTCACACCGTAAGTTTAGCCGGATTTTTGGACTATATAATGAATATTCCTGCTAACAGAGGAGCAACATGGCTGAAGCAACATTGGGACGGCTGATCACCGCTATGGTGACCCCGTTTGACGACAATGGTGACGTTGACATTGCTAGAGCCCGCGAACTCGCTGCCAGGCTGGTCGATGAACAAGATAACGACGCGGTCTTGGTGAGTGGAACGACGGGTGAGTCGCCAACCACAACCCCGAAGGAGAAGCTCCAGCTTGCTAAGGCAGTCAAGGAGGAAGTTGGCGACCGCGCCAAGGTGATCGCTGGCATCGGCAGCAACGACACGCGCGCCAGCGTCGAATTAGCTCGGGAAACGGCAAAGCTCGGAGTCGACGGGCTGTTGGCCGTCACGCCTTTCTATTCTCTGCCTCCGCAGGATGCAATCGTTTCGCACTTCAAGCAGATTGCAGATGCGACCGACCTGCCCATCATCCTCTACGACATTCCGCATCGCGCGGGGCGGGAGATCGCTACCGAGTCGATGATCGAGCTCGCCGAACACCCGAATATCTACGGCGTCAAGGACGCAAAGAAGGACGTCGCCGGATCCGCGCGCGTCATCGCAGAGACCGGCTTGGTCTACTACGCTGGTGACGACGCGATGGTGCTTTCGGAACTGTCCATTGGCGGCCAGGGGCTGGTCGGTACGTCCACTCACTTCACCGGGCGCCGAACAAAGAAACTAATCAATGCGTGGTTTTCAGGAGATCAAGCTAAAGCGTTGAGCATTTACCAAGAGCTGCTGCCGGTTTACACCGGAGTGTTCGCCACTCAGGGAGTCATGATGGTTAAGGCTGGTTTGGCCCATCAGGGTTTCTCCGTTGGCGGTCTTCGCGCTCCGCTCTTGGATGCGCCCGCAGAACTGGCCGAAGAATTCGGCAAGCTGCTAGACGAAACGAATCTTTAAGAACAAAAGTCGGTGCCAGCTAAATGTTGGCACCGATTTTTTTATGTTTATTTAGTTTTGTACGCCCAGGTTGAGAGGCTTGCCGACGATCGACTTCTTGGTTTTTGCGATCTGCTTTGCCAGCTCGATGAAGGCTGCGCCAGCAGGTCGATCGGGGGCTCCCATGACAATCGGGGTGCCCTTTTCGCCGCCTAGAGCCACTAGCTGATCCATCGGGATCTGCGCCAGCAGAGGAACGGGCTTAGCGAACTTGTCGGTCAACGCGTCGGAAACCTGAGCGCCACCGCCGGAACCGTACAGCTCGAGCTTGAAGGGCTCATTGCAGTGTGGGCAGGTGGTCTCCAGCCAGCTCATATTCTCGATGACGCCCAGAGCGTTCTGGTTCAGCATCGAGCCCATGGTGCCGGCGCGCTCGCTGACCTCCGCAACGGACGACTGTGGGGTGGTCACGACAACCATCTCGCTGCCCGGCAGCTTCTGGCCGATGGTCATGGCGACGTCGCCAGTGCCCGGGGGCAGATCGATGAGGAAATAATCCAGATCACCCCAGAAGACGTCCGCAAGTAGCTGGGTGATCGCGCGATCCAGAATCGGGCCACGCCACGCGATCACCTGATCACGACGCTCCTTAAGCATTCCCATGCTGATCACCTGAACCTGAGCTTCGACGCCGTCGGTTGCGTCCATGCGGACTGGAACCGGCATGATCATGTTGTCCATGACCGTCGGGCGGGCGTCCGTGATGCCCATCAGGTCGGGAACCGAGTGACCGTAGATATCGGCGTCCAATAGGCCGACCTTGCGGCCGAGCCTGGCAAGCGCTAGCGCAAGGTTTACGGTGACCGAGCTCTTACCGACGCCGCCCTTGCCGGAGGCGACAACGATGACGCGAGTCATGCTGCCCGGCTTGTTGAAGATGATCTGGTTTTCCGGCTTATCGCCGCGCAGCTTCGTGGTCAGCTCTTTGCGTTGCTGATCCGTCATTGCGCCCATGTGCACCTTGACGGATTTAACGCCAGGCACCTGCTCGATCGCGGTTTTAGCGTCGTTCTCTATGGTGTTCGATAGCGGGCAGCCGGCTATCGTCAGCAGAATCGTCACCTCAACATCGCCGTCATCGGTGACGGTGAGGTTGTCGATCATATTCAGTTCGGTGATCGGACGGTTGATTTCTGGGTCTATGACTGTGGTTAATGCTTCCCACACACTTTTATTTAGATCTGGCACGTACCTTTTCTACCTGAATTTGTTTTAATAACCCAGAGTCGGAGGTATTAACCTACCCTTAGTTTCCGTCGTCTTGGGCTGGCTCGTCTTCCTTATCTAGCTCCGCCAGAAGCTCGCGTAGCTGATCGCGGATCTCGTTGCGCACGAAGTCTCGGGTGGCTAGCTCTCCAACATTGTTGCGCAGTGATGCGATCTCGCGTGCCAGGAAGTCCATGTCCGCACGGCTCTGAGCCGCCACTCGGCGATCCTCCTGAGCGCTTCGTCGGTCGCGGTCCTCTTGACGGTTCTGCGCCAGAAGAATCAGGGGAGCGGAGTATGCGGCCTCGATGGAAAGCATCAGCGTCAGCATGATGAACGAGGGGGCCTCGTCAAACTGCCACGGCGAGATGGTGTTCCACAGGATCCACGCCACGATGAACACCGACATCCAAATCAAGAATGATGGGCTGCCCATGTAGCGGGCGATCCATTCGGCGAACTGACCGAATGATTCCGAGTTGATCTTTAGCTTCGGCTTCCAGCCCCTGGTGCGTCCAGGGGTGTCTAGACGGGTCTGTTCGCTCACTCTTCTGCCTCCTCGGTTTCGCCATCCATCTGAGCGCCACGCCAGTCAGGCGGCAGCATATGGTCGAGCAAGTCGTCAACCGTAACGGCGCCTACCAACTGCTGGTGCTCGTCTACGACTGGGGCAATCACGAGGTTGTAGGTGGCGAAGTAGCGGCTTAGGTCGTATAGGTTTAGGTCTGGCGACACCGGTTCGATCTCATCGTCGACCATTCTGCCGGCCATCAGGCTCGGTGGCTCTCGCAGCAGACGCTGGATGTGCACCGCGCCCAAGTACTTTCCTGTCGGCGGGTCGTGTGGTGGGCGCGTTATGAAAACCATCGAGGCTAGAGCCGGCGTGATGTCGGAGTTGCGCACCTTGGCAAGGCAGGTGGCGATGGTGGAATCGGCGCTGACGACGACTGGCTCCGGCGTCATCATGCCGCCTGCAGTCAACTCTTCATACTGCAGCAGGTTACGCACGTCTCGAGCGTCCTCCGGCTGCATTCGGGCGAGCAGGTCCTCCGCCATTTCTTCTGGTAGATCGTTAATGAGGTCGGCCGCGTCGTCCGGGTCCATCTCTTCCAGAACGTCGGCTGCTCGTTCGGCTTCCAAGGTTTCCAACAGGTCGACCTGCTCGTCACTAGGCAACTCCTGAAATGCGTCTGCCAGCAATTCGTCGTCCAACGCAAGAGCGATTTCCGACCTGCGGTCCGGTTCCATGTCGTGCAGCTCTCGAGCCACATCCGCAGGGTGCATCTCGGCCAGCTCTGCGACCTTGGAGTGCGTGCGCTGCTGATCTGTCCAGACGTACTTTGCGACATCTAGCCACTTGCGTGTGACGATCGGGCCGTATTGGGGGATGCCAAAACGCCTGGACTTGACCTCGCGGAGGGCGACTTCGGTGAGCGCCCAGTCGCGGTTTCGCACCTGCGCCATGGCGATATCGTGGACGAGCGCGCGCTCTAGTTTATTCTCAGCATCTGTGCGTTCGATGACCCGATCGAACATGTCGTCGATCACCAAAACTTCGCTGGAGCGCTGTTCGAAACGACGGGTATCGACCTGGCCACCAATCACAATCTGAGTCGCGTCGATGGACCTGACCCTGATCATCGGGACGAAAATTTGTCTTCGCGCAAACAGCTCGACGACAAGGCCTCTTACCCTGGGGTTCTTGCCCAGCCGGGCCTGGACCACGGCATCGCGGACCTTGCCGACCTGTTCGCCACGGGCGTCCAACATCGGGAGGCCGCGCAGCTTACTGATGAAAACGGCTGAAGACACACTCACAAGCGAAATCCTACCCTTTGGAGTGAGCAATCATGGTCTTCATTAGGCCCTGGGTAAACCAAAACGAATCGCTAACTCACAAGTTCTTCAAAGTTGGCTCACAGGTTGCTTGTCTAGTCTGGGCTAGTACCGAATTGGAGGAACACATGCCAAACCGAATTAACATGGACTCGGCTGCCCGAATCAAGGGCGCCACGGCGATAGCCATCTATGACGAATATTCCGACGCGCAGCGCGCAGTCGATTACCTGTCGGATCGGGAGTTCCCCGTCGAATACTGCACTATCGTCGGTACTGATCTGAGGTCTGTAGAGAAGGTGACGGGCAGGCTCACCTGGGGCAAAGTGATGGGTGCTGGTGCCCTACAAGGCGTGATTTGGGGCATTGGCCTAGGTCTTCTGATGATGCTGTTCTGGCCGGGTGCCGGGCTCGCCACTTTGGTCATGGCGGTAGCCATCTTCATCTTGATCAACCTCATCACTACGGCGATCACCTATCAGGTTTCAGGTGGCAACAGGGACTTCACTTCGACGACTGCCATCGTCGCCACCCACTACGAGATTCTCGTTGACCGTCAGCACGCAGCTAAGGCTCGCTCGATCTTAGCCGGGCCGACCTACACGGGCACCCCAAACCAGGTGGCTCAGCAGGATGCCGCCACTTCGCAGGACCTGAGCAGCTGGGCTCCGCCGGCGGCACCTAGCCCGCAGCCGGATGCAAATCAGACCCCTCAGCAGACGTTCGATCCGCGCGGCAACTAGCAAACTCAAAAAATTAGGCCTGGTCGGTTTTCTCGACCAGGCCTAATTTTGTTTCGGTCTAATTCAGTAAGCCTGCCATCCAGTCCTCTACATCCTTGCTGGAGCGGGGGAGCTGATCGGACAGGATCCTCGCCGCGCCGTCAGTGATCAAGATGTCGTCCTCGATGCGCACGCCTATTCCGCGTAGCTCCTCGGGCACCATCAGATCAGTGGACTTGAAGTAGATGCCGGGCTCAACGGTGATGACCATACCGGGCTCAAGCTTGCCTTGGCGGTACACCTCGCGCCGGGCAGCAGCGCAGTCGTGAACGTCCAGGCCGAGGTGGTGGCTGGTGCTGTGCACCATCCAACGCCTCCACTGGCCGCCCTCCGGGCTCAGCGCCTCTTCCGCGCTGACGGGCAAAATTCCCCATTCTTCGAGCTTGCGAGCTATTACCGAGACCGCTGCGTAATGCACGTCGAGGAAGTCAGCTCCTGCGCGCGCAGCCTCAATGCCTGCGGACTGAGCCTCATAGACCGCGTCGTATACCTTGCGCTGAGCATCCGTGAACTTACCGTTGACCGGCATAGTGCGGGTGACGTCAGCCGTGTATAGCGAATCCAGTTCGACGCCGGCATCCATCAAAAGCAGGTCGCCGTCCTTCAGGTCCCCATCATTAACGATCCAGTGCAATGTGTTTGCGTGGTCTCCGGAGGCCGCGATGGTGTCGTAACCAACGGCGTTTCCACGGTGCCTTGCGTGCAGACCGAAGACGCCCTCAACCCAGCGCTCGCCACGGCCGTTCTTCACGGCATTAGGGAATTCCTTCACGACTGCCTCGAAGCCTACCGCTGTCGCCTCACAGGCTTCGACCAGCTGCGCCACCTCGAAATCGTCCTTGATGAAGCGTAGTTCACTGAGAGCGGTCTCGAATTCTGCGTCTTCTTTGTCGCCCCTGCCACGCCACTGGTCTACCCTGTCGGCAAGCTCCGGACTGGCCCCGCGAAGGATCCTCGTCGGTGTGGTGGAAGCCGCCTGGCGTAGGTTCATTTCGAGATCACTGATGTCCATAGTGTTGATAGCGCCAAGCGCGCTCATCTCTTCCAGAGACTCTCGCTGGCCGACCCACATTTCGCCGTAAGTAGAGTCGGCGTAAAACTCCTCGTCCGTGCGGGGGACCCTAGGGTGGAAGTAAAGATTGGCATCGTGCCCGCCGGCGCTCGGCTCCATCACCAGAAACGCGTTGGGTTCTCTGTCGGTGCCAAGGCCCGTCAACCAAGTAAATGCGCTGTGTGGACGGAAACGATAGTCGCAGTCGTTGTTACGAACCTGAAGGTGCCCTGCAGGAACAATCAGTCGTTCGCCAGGGAACATCTCGGAAAGCTGCTGACGGTGCTTGGCGGCATTGACTGCACCCGCGATTGGCTTAGGAAGGTTCGGATCGTACGGCTGCCAATCCTTGCAGATAAACTCCTTGAAAGCCTCAGAGAATCTGCTCTGCCTGTTGGCTATTTCAGTTTTTGGGCTGCCCTTCTGCTCTGGGGTCGTCTCGTTCATCAAAATCCTTTTCACTAGCTAACATCGAGTCTATGTCGCGAAAGCTGCTTTTCGTTCATACGCTCAGTGGTTAACCATAATCAGTTCGGAGAACAGATGATCTCGCCAAAAGAGAAACAGAGAATTTCTAGACAGTTAGTGCTGCCAGGTTTTGGCGTGGCGGCTCAAGAACGACTCGCCAGTGCTCATGTCGTGGTGATAGGCGCGGGAGGCCTCGGCGGGCCGCTACTTTTGTCTTTGGCCGGGGCAGGCGTCGGGAAAGTGACAATCGTCGATGACGACGAGGTCAGCCTTTCCAATATTTCCCGTCAGATTCTTTTCAACGTTGGCGACATCGGAGAATCGAAGGCCCGCCTTGCCGCAGAGAAGCTTTCCAAAATGCACCCGGACGGTAGTTTTCTTGCCGTTACCGAGAATTTCAGCCCAGAAAACGCGCTAAAACTAGCGTCCGACGCGGATCTTCTTGTCGAAGCGAGCGACAACTTCAACACGAAATTCTTAAGCGCAGACGTCGCGGAAGTCACCTCTACTCCTCTGGTTTGGGGCTCAGTGCTCAGATTCGAGGGGCAAGTTGGTCTGTGCTGGAGCGGTGAAAGAGTGGTGGATGGAGTTGGTTTCAGGGATCTGCATCCCGAGCAGCCCTCTTCCGATCTGATCCCCGACAACGCGAAGGTTGGAGTGCTTGGCGCATCCACCGGGGTCATCGGCAACTTGATGGCCACGGAGGTAATCAAATTCATTGTTGGAGTAGGCGATTCGCGGCCAGGCCTGCTGCTCAGCTACGACGCTATGAGTGCCAGGCTGATCCGTTCTCAGGTGGTCGCTAACAGCTCAAGACGTCAGCTGCGCAAGCTAGGGTGATTGCATGTTGAAAAAGGAATCCAGCGCAGACGAACTGTTAGCGATGATCAGATCGGGCGAAGCAGTGGCCTTGGATGTCCGCGAGGACGACGAACGAGAGGCAAAAGACTTATCGGTGCCATCTGAGCACCTTCCGCTTTCTCGCATGAGCGAGCAAGTTTTCGACGATTTCCTCACAGCTTTGGGCGCAACTACTAAGGTCGTCATCTACTGTGCCTCGGGAGGTAGGAGTCAGCGAGTGGTAAACCACTTCTCTGATAAAGCCGCTAAGGCTGGCGTCGAGCTGCTTAATCTGCCCGGTGGTGTGCTTAAAAACGCCGGTAAATAAAGCAGTTGGCTAACGCTGGCATAATATGGCCCTATGCAAGCAGAACCTCGCCACCAACGTGTCCTTCTCGATTTAGCCAAACTCGATACCGAGGCAGCGCAGCTCCAGCACCGCAAGCGAACGCTTCCGGTGCTGAAAGAGCTCTCAGAGCTTGCCAGTGAGCGCAAGAAGCTACTCGAGGAGGTTGTGGTCGCAGACACCAAGGCCAGCGACACGAAGATGATCCTAGATCGAGTCGACGAAGACTTAGAACCCGCAAAGGCGAGGCTGAAGCGAAACGATGAGCTGGCCCACACGAATCTGCCGCACAAGCAGATTCAGGCCATCCTCGACGAGAGCGAACACCTCAAAGGCCGCATCGCCGAGTTAGAAGAACAGCATCTGAGCGCAGAAATTGACGCCGAAGAGGCCAGCGAAAAGGCCGCGGCGCTAGCTAAGCAGCGCGTCGACATCGAGACAAAGATGAAAGAACTGATCGTAGAGCGTGACGAGCAGGGCAAACAGATCGATGCTGACTACAAGGCCAACCGCGACGAGCGCGCCCAAACCGCTAAGGCAATTCCCGAGGCGTTGTTGAACGTCTACAACAAGATCTCTCAGCGAAACATCTACGGCGCAGCGCCATACAACAACGGTCGCTGCGGTGGCTGTGGGCTGGAACTCGACGCGACAGACAAGAAGCGCGCCCAGGAAGCCAGCCCCGAAACCGTGCTTCGCTGCGAGGAGTGCAGTCGAATCTTGGTTCGCTGATCGCGCTATACTTGTCGCTCGGATGAGTCGGCCGGGTGATCGCGGCGAAAGCTGAGGAAAGTCCGGGCTCCACAGGGCAAGGTGGTGGGTAACGCCCACCCGGGGTGACCCGCGGGATAGCGCAACAGAAAGTAGACCGCCTAGTTTGGCCTTAGCGCCACACGGGTAAGGGTGAAAGGGTGGTGTAAGAGACCACCGCGACGTCGGCGACGGCGTTGGCATGGCAAGCCCCACCTGGAGTAAGACCAAGAAAGACGCACTGCGTCTGCGACGGCTTAAGCTGCCCGCCTAGCCGTCGGGTAGGTTGCACGCCGGCGGCGCAAGTCGCCGGGGAAGGCTGCCGGTAACGGCAGTCGCAGATGGATGATCACCGATTACAGAACCCGGCTTATAGGCCGGCTCGTCCCTTACAAATTCAGCAGCCTGGTCTTTAACATGTCGTAATCCTCTTGGGTTATTAGCTTCTCGTCAAGTATTTTTTTGGCCTTTCGGAGCTGCTCCAATGCGTCTGGTGAGTCCTGCCGATTGAATCCCCCCTGCCATTATCTGTGCCGCGCATAACGCCGCTGGCAACAGCGGTTGTCGGTGGCAGAGCGTCAGGAACTGTTCCAAAGTCGAGCCAATGATCGGCGAACATGCCCGATATTGCGCCGTTGAAGGCATTTAATTAATGCCATGTTTTATCCCTAACTTCACTGTTTTGATTCATTGGTGGAAGAATTTTTTTATCCCACATCTTCAGGTTTGAAACCTCAACTTTTGTTTCTTTTCTAAAATCGTGTTCCTCAGCCAAACTGAGGGCGAGTTTGTTCAAAAAATGCGGCGCGCTGACGAAAGCAAAGAGACAAGCGGGGAGTGTCAGTGCGGACCACAACATCATCGACTGGCGCAAGCCCAGAGCAGCCAATAGCGGAGCAATCATCGAACCGATAAAGGTCAACACGACGAAAGTGATCGGTGGGGCTAGCAGAACCACTACCGATGATTTCTTGCGATCGTAGGGTACCGCTCCCACGGTTTCTTTGGTCCGGCCATTTACCGCGAGCAAATAGTGCCGGCGAACGTCTTTTTCGACCTCAGTGAAGGTGTATAACCAAACTGGTAGGTAGATGGCTAACCAGCGGCTGCCGGTGGTGTCGAGTTCGGCATCCATCCAATCGACGCCTAGATCGTATAGGTCAACGGTCTTCTCAACTTGGTCGCTTGCCAAAGTCGTAAGCTGCCAGTCAGCGATCTCTCGCAGTTCGGACAAGTTCTGTTCGCGACTATCCGCGGAAAAACCGCGCAGATAGCTTGCCTCGAACGCAACCGCGTTTTGGGTGTCATAGGGTTGCAGGACGTTCACGACGTGCGTCGGCAGACCTCCGTCATAAAAATCGACCGCCTGCTCATCATTCGTTCAGAAAACGAAAGTAACGAGAACTTCCCTTGCCGGGCTTTGCCCTTACTTTTTGAAAGGCTGTCCCACTTTTTGGCCGATTCGATTGCAAGGTCGTCGACCGTCAGGTCTAAATCGCGGGCGCCGCTGAATTCTTGCCTTGAGGCGCGGCTTTCCTTGTCGTAGCGCCTGCCTTGGATCCTTTTCTTTCCGATTCCGCTGGCACGAACATGAAGATTGGCGTCCAACAGGATATACGGCAGATAGACACCTCGGATGCGTTCTAGTGTAAGGCTGGTTTCGAAGTCCGACTGAATTAGTAGCCGGTGCTTGGATATATACTCCTGCATTCTGGTCAACGCGGTGTCGCGGCTGACGCTAAACGGCAAGATAAGATCCGGAAACATCCCATTTGGGATCTGATGATTAACGGATAGCGTCTGCCGACACCAGTGGCACTCTAGTCTCGAGCTTTTGCGAGGTGTTTATCATCACCTCACCGCCGCAGCCCTGACACTTTATGGTGACCAAATCGAACTTCGGGTCAGTATCCTTGGCGCCGAAACCAACCTGGCGACCTACGATATTCAAATCGTTCGTGGAATGCTCCGGAAGGAGCTTTGGTGCCCACTCGTATCGGCAAAACTTACAAACCCGTTTGCCCACAGTGACGACAATCTCCGCGGATCCGTATCGCGGGCACTTATTTAGCCCGTGATCACCCCAGATGCCACCGTGGGTGTTCGAGTCAGCCATGGCCATTTCCGACTTTCAGGTTCGCAACATATATTTCTGAAAATCATTTCAGGCCAGGATTAAAGGCAGGTTAAATTCTCGTTTAACGAAAGTTAATTTGGCCTGTTTCTAGATGAGTTCCGCGTCTAGCTGCTGGGTGGTCACGCCGCTTGTGCCGGGCTGCAAGCTGTTCATGAAGTGGAGTACGCGCGCATCCTCGCGTTCGCTGATGACTTTGTGAAGCTTGCCGTCGACCCAGTGGATTGCCGCGCCGTCATCGATCGCGTAGCCGTCGGGCAAGATTCCGCTAGCGATGGCGTCCGTATAGGCCCCAGCGCGCCCTTCTTCGCCCTGGAAATGCGGGCAGAAGCTGCCCTCCAACAGGCCAAGACCGCCGCGCCAAGGACGCATCGGGCCGAACGAGTCGGTCAGGCAGCCTTCGAACCAGCAGCAAGCACCGGCGGAAATGCCGGCGAAAATGGTGTCTTTTCCGTTGGAGGCCATCTGTTTGAGAACCGCATCTACCCCGTGTGCTTTCCAAAGTGCCATCATGTTTACCGTAGAAGACCCGCCTCCAACGAAGACGATGTCGGCCTCGGGTAGCCTCTCGATGGCGTGTGCTGCGCCCGTCCAGAGTGTTAGAACCATGGTTCTAACACCAAGCACGCCGTAGCTGACAAGGAACTTGTTGATATACGTCGCGTCGTCTGCTGAAGCTGTCGGAATAAAGCACACCAACGGGGCCTCCACGCTCGACAATCCGACAATGTAGCGATCGAGTGCGGTAGGTGAGCCGGTTGGGGACATAGAGAAGCCGCCGCCTCCGGCGGTGATGATGTGCGTGGTCATGTCTGAAGTTTCGCAGATTTTCGGGTCGCATAGGAAGTGTTTCCGCTGATTAGCCCTACATAACTCAATTTTCTATGCTTAAAAACTGTGAACCAGAGCGTAGGCGTTATCGGTGCCGGCCAGCTTGCAAGAATGCTTGCTGCCCCAGCAATCGGTTTAGGTATTTCCATGAAGCTCCTTGCCGAGGGCGAGGGCATGTCAGCCAATCAGGTCTATTCGGACGTGACGGTCGGTGATTACACAGACGAATCAGCCGTCATAAATTTTGCTAAGACCGTGGACGTGATCACTTTCGATCACGAACATGTCCCCACTTCTCTGCTGCGAAAATTGCAATACATGGGCGTAAAGGTCAGCCCGGGCCCGGAAGCGCTTGTCTATGCGCAAGACAAGCTTGCAATGCGCGAACGCCTAACAAAAACCCTCGACGCGCCAGCACCCAAGTGGCGGCACTGCAAGGACCAAAACGAGTTGGTGGACTTCGGCAACGAGATCGGCTGGCCGATCATTGCTAAGGCAAGCCGAGGCGGTTACGACGGGCACGGGGTCTGGAAGATAGCTAGCCCGGACGAAGCGAATGTTCCCTTCGAGGAGTCTCTAGACGTCAGCGCGGGTGAAAAAGTCCATATCATTGGCGAGGAACTAGTTGATTTTTCTCGAGAGCTTTCCGCTATCGTCGCTAGGACGCCAAGCGGTCAGGCGGTTGCCTACCCGATCAGTGAGACGATCCAAACCGATGGGGTTTGCGCCCAAACAATCACACCCGCTCCAGGGTTGAGCGTTGAACAAGCCACTGACATCACCAGGCTCGCGCTAGACATCGCCGACGATCTAGGCGTGGTCGGTCTGTTAGCCGTGGAACTGATGCAGCGCAAAGACGGCTCGGTGGTGATCAACGAGCTAGCTATGCGTCCGCATAACACCGGGCACTGGAGCATCGACGGCGCCCACACCAGCCAGTTCGAGAACCACCTGAGAGCTGTCTGCGATTTGCCGCTAGGGGATCCCTCGACCAGAGCTCCCTGGACCGTAATGACGAACGTGCTAGGTGGCCGAGACCTGAACGGGGGACTGCTGCACCTGTTTTCTAGAGATCCACAACTTCGTGTGCAGCTGTACGGCAAAGAGCCGCGCCCTGGGCGCAAACTGGGTCACGTAACTTGTTACGGAGAAGATCTTGCTGATGTGCGTGAACGAAGCGAGAGCGCGGCAAAATACTTGATGACAAAGACTCTCTGAGGGAAGGTAAGCATGACTGACAAAGCAAGAGTGGGCATCGTGATGGGCTCCGATTCTGATTGGCCGACCATGGAACCCGCAGCAAAGGCGTTGGAAGAATTCGGCATCGGGTACGAGGCCGACGTCGTATCAGCGCACAGGATGCCGGAGGATATGGTCAAATATGGACGTCATGCTCATGATAGGGGGCTGCAGGCAATAATCGCAGGCGCTGGTGGCGCGGCTCACCTTCCTGGGATGCTTGCGGCTCTTACTCCGCTTCCAGTCATCGGCGTTCCGGTGCCGCTGAAACACCTCGACGGCATGGATTCACTACTTTCGATCGTCCAGATGCCCACCGGCGTCCCGGTGGCTACGGTAGCCATCGGTAATGCGCGCAATGCGGGGCTCCTGGCAGTACGAATTTTGGCTAGCGCCGATGAAGATCTTCTTACTAAGATGGTCGATTTTCAGAAAGACCTCCGACAGATAGCGCTCAAGAAGGGCGAGAGGGTCCGCTCTGGGCAGGTCAATTAGTTATAACAAACTTCGCGAGGAGAACCCAGGTTAGTTAGAAAAGTTTGGTCGCTGAGGTTTTTCATTCGATAAGTGCCTCGATGTGCTTTATAAAAATGCGATTATTGCGCTCAATGCGAAATTTTGATGTGAATATACATTTGTAGTCACATTTTCGCTTAAAACTATAAGTCTTTATGAATTGCTTGCAATTATGAGGATGAGAACCTGATAGTGGCATCATCCAATTCACTTATTTTATTGTTGTGGAGTAGCAATAATCGGTAAAAGATTTGCTAGTTCTGCGCCAGTTCCGCGTACATGGAGGTATGGCCGAACCGCGGATCTGAGCAGCAAACATCTTTTGAGGAGTTTGCTTGCCAGGAAAATACGGGAGGACAAGGATGTCTGAGCAAAAAGCTATTTTGCCCGATGGGCATGTTCCTGAAAGCAGTGAGATTTCAGGTTTAGTGCAGCGAATCAAGGCCGCGGGTAAGCACCGTAGCCCGCTGGTTCTCGCAGCCGTTGCAACTATGGGCTCCCTGCTGTTTGGTTACGACACCGGTGTCATCGCCGGCGCATTGCCCTACATGTATCTCCCAGAGGCAGCAGGTGGCCTTCAACTTGATGCCTTTACTGAGGGCCTAGTTACGGCGACCCTGGCTCTTGGCGCCGCTTTCGGCGCTCTGCTTGTCGGACTGATCAACGACAAGATCGGCCGTCGCCGCTCCATTATGCTGCTGGCTGCGTTATTTCTGGTCGGCACATTAGGCTGCACGTTCTCGGTCAACGTCTTCATGATGTACCCGTTCAGGTTTATCCTGGGCATGGCTGTTGGTGGCGCCTCTTCGACGGTTCCGCTATACCTGTCTGAGACTGCTCCGAAGAAGATACGTGGTCCGCTGGTTGCGGTTGACCAGTTCATGATCGTTTTCGGTCAGTTCATCGCATTCGTTATGAACGCCGCTATCGCTCACATGAACAGTGCACCACAGGTTGTTGTAGAAAACGACCCCTCCGGAAAGTTCCAGAAGGGCGACGTTGTTCTTTGGGACATTCTGAAGTCCATGCCAGACGTAACCGTAATGGAGGGCAACGGCCACGCATGGCGCTGGATGCTCGTTCTTGCCACTATCCCGGCTATTGCGCTGTGGATCGGCATGCGCATGATGCCTGAGTCGCCGCGTTGGTACGTAGCTAACAAGCGTTACTACGAGGCCATCTCCTCGATGAAGCAAATTCGCACCGAGAAGAACGACGTCTCCGGTGAGGTAACGGAGATGATAGAGCTCGAGCGTAAGCACGATCTGGAATCTAAGGAAGCGTGGACGCTGGGCAGAGGCCTTAGAACACGTTGGACAAGACGGATCATCATGATCGGTGTCGTCCTGGGCATCATGGACCAGTTGACCGGTATTAACACCGCTATGTGGTACATGCCGAAGATTCTGCACGCTGCAGGCTTCTCGACCGCTGATGCGATTACACTGAACGTTCTGACCGGTTTCATCTCCGCTGTTGGTTCCGGCATTGGCCTGATCATTGTCGCGAAGTTCATGCGTCGCAAGGTAGGTATGTTCCAGGAGGCTGGCATTGCTGTTTCGCTTCTAGTCCTGGCTGTAGTGTTCCACTTCGGCGTTGAGCCGCACATGGGCCCCGACGGAAACATCTCCGAAGCCGTTCCGGTATTCATTCCTTGGCTTGTCGTCGCAATCGTTTCGGTGTTCGTGTTTATCAAGCAGTCCTGCACCGTGACCTGGGTTATCTTGGCTGAGATTTTTCCGAACAAGATTCGTGGTGCAGCGCAAGGTGTTTCGGTATTCTTCCTGTGGCTGTTCAACGCAATCGTTGTTTTCACCTTCCCGCTCCTCATTAATGGGCTTGGTGGTGCGAAGACCTACCTGATCTTCGGTCTGATAAACGTCGGTTCCTTCCTTTTCTACTGGCTGGTAGTTCCTGAAACCAAGATCTACTCGCTGGAAGAAATTGAAGAGAGGCTGCTCAAGAGGTACTCTCGCTTAGGCGATGAGACCTAAATAAATACGCAATAAGAAACCCCGCAGGATAACCTGCGGGATTTCTTTTGTCAGAACTAATTGGTTAGCGGAACGGTTACGGTGTACTGCGCTGCGTCGTAGCAGTGGTGAGCGAATTCGACGATCCGTCCGTCCGTTTCATATGAGGTGCGACGCATGGTGACAACCGCAGAACCCGGTTCGAGGTGCAGAAGTTTAGCTTCGCGCTCGGAAGCGTTCTTAGCGCCAACCTGTTGGTACCCAGAAGAGAGCTGAACGCCGTTTGCTGCCAGGCATCTGTAGAAACCGTCTCGATCCAGATCTGTCAGAGACGGTGCGATGTCTGATGGAACGTAGTTCTGCATCAATGCGAGGCGAGAATTATCGAGCCAGCGCAGCCGCTCGAAGAAGACGATTTCGTCGCCGGTATCACAAGCTAGGTTTTCGGCGATCTCTTCGTTAGCGAAGAGGACCTCGTATCTGAGCACCTCTGTGCGAGTGGTGTGACCAGCGTCGATGAAATCCTCGGTAAGGCTGGACAATTTGATCTGTCTCTGAAACGGGCTGGGGGAGACGCGCGTGCCAACGCCTCTGCGCCTGGACAGCAGGCCTTTCGAGACGAGATCTTGCATAGCGCGCCTAACGGTCGGTCTGGATATTTCTAAACGTTTGGCAAGCGAAACTTCGTCCTCGATTATCTGTCCTGGGGGAAGTTCGCCAGAAGCTATCATGTTTTCCAGTGGGGTAGAAATCTGCTGGTGTAGAGCAGTTGAGGAGTCGCGGTCAATCTTAATGTCTATGACGAACGGCTCATCAAGACTGGCCTTGTTCTTTTCTTCTGTCATTTTGCTCCTGCACGGCGAGAACTCACTGCTGTTGTCCCCGTCAACGTTGGCACGAGACTCAAAGTCGCACCCCAGCGCCCCCATTAGCGCGGTATGGCGGGAATCGGTTAAGTCAAATGTCAAGTCCATATGATACTTGAATAATGGTTTCAAAGGTAAGTAACAAATGAAACATGTGGAGAACTGTCTATATACGACGCCTTAAGTGCTAAATAGTCGCTTATAACGCTTTGCAAAGATCTGATCTAGATTTGGAATGTAAGCATATAGCCATGACTGGACCACTTCTATGGTCAGTAATGAAAACGTTTGCAAAAGAGTGACGAGTTCAAGCAAGGATCTGCTTGGAACTGAAAAAATAAAACCGTGAGCTACGTCGATCGCGTGAAGATCGAAAGCGAAAAAATGGTAGCTATCAGGGAAATCCCCGAGATTAGGATGTACGAGCTTGAGCGAATCTCGCAGGCTCTAACTTCTCGCAAACCAGGAAAGCTCTTTAAGGGCCAGAAGCTCATGGTCGTCGCATGCGATCACCCGCCTCGTGGCGCATTGGCCGCCGGCAGCATCGTCAACGTTCTGACTCCGGACGAGGTTATCAAGTCGATGGCGATTGCTAGTGGACTTGGTCGGACCACCTCCTACGCCTGGCTTAGATTGCCTTGCGCGGATGAGATGGAGCGCGTCATGGATACCGCTACGCAACCGTTGCTGATCCTCGGTGTCGATGTTCCTAAAGATTGCGACGCGACTCTAGAAAAGTGGCAGGTTGTCCTTGCTCAGCCGAACGTGTTCGGTCTTGTTATTGGAAGTTCACTGCAGTTCCCGGGCAGCGGTGCATCGCCAAGGCAGAAGATGAAACAGCGGGGCTATCTTGAGTGACAACGAAAAGTATCTAATTCCTGCAGGATCGATCACTAAGGATAATTTCCAGACGATCATTAGTGCCCAGCGTGCTGGCTGAGAAGCAGAAGTAGAGATCAACCGCACCGTCTGCCGCAGCCAGTTCGTCCTTGGCTCTTACGGCGCTCGCACCCACGAGGACCTGCCCAAGGTCATCGAGATGGTAGCTGCCGGTGCGATCAACTAACGCGAGATCGTCACCAAGCACTTCTCGCTAGCTGACGCTGGTAAGGGCTACGACGAACTTGCCGCTGGAAAGATCCAGGGCCATGCAGTCGTAGATATGTCCCTTCCCTTCTAAGTAGTGGATAGAAGCTTCAGTTCTGCCGAGCGGATACAGATGGTTCCGCCCGGCAGTTATCTAGTTGATGCGAATGTCGTGCCGGTTAGTCAAAGCGCCGTAACGGCTTTCGTCTGCGGTCAGCACGATTATCTGTGCCATCTCGCTGGCCCTAGCGAGTATCGCAGCCATTCGAGTCTGACGATCGGGATCGGTGTGACCGAGCTGGTCATCGAGGAAAATAGGCATTCCGTCCGTCTCGTCGACGAGCATTGCCGCAGCGAGCTTGACCAGTATCAGGAGCTGTTCTTTTGCTCCGCTGGATAACTGATCGAAATCTATGGTCACCCCATCCAGCACCCTCGCCTCGACGGTTAGGTCATCCGCGAGCCTGACTGCGAAGGTATCGTCGCGATAGATAGTTCTGCCCAGTTGATCGATTTTATCTGTGAACGGCTTTCTGTACTTTTCCTGGGCCTGTGCCTGATGCCTGGAAAGTGTGTCGTAGAGCAGCAGGGCAGCATTTGCTTTAACTTCGATTCTCTCGTAAGCCTCTGTTGCTATTTGTTGGGCAGTTAGGGCCTCATCAAGTTCCTCCTGCCTGACGTCTGCGGAAAGCGCGCTTAGCGCGCTGGATAGTTTTATGGCTTCCGTCTGCCAAGATGCGAGAGTTTTGTCGGCGTTTTCAGCCTTGTTCTCAAGTTCCTTCAGGCGCTGTTCGTGTCCCTCGGCGTCTAGAGCAACCAGCTTCTGTTCGACCTCTGCCAGTGATGCCGTTCGCTTGTCGAGTTCCACCTGGGCTTCCGATACTGCCTTTTCAAGCGTTTCATCGTCGTTTTCTTCACGATCTTTTGCGAGCTGTGCTAACAACTGCTCATAACTTTTTTCGAGCTTTTCAACTTCCCAGCTCAGCCTGCTCTCCTCAGTCACTTCGTCGCCGAACGACGCCCTTAGCTGTTCTAACTTCACCAGGTGCTCTTCTCTGGTAGCGGCAGCCTTCTTCTGCTCATCCCGCGCGTCGTTGAGGTCGTTTAGAGCCGAATCCAAGCTCTCTGGAAGTGTGTCGGCGTTTTCTGAAATCTCGGCAGCGGTGTCGACGGATTTAACGGCTTTTCTTAGGTCCTCGATGCTTCGTCCGTTAAGCAGCAGAGCAAGACGCTGATTGACCATGTCGCGCTCGCGTTCGTAGTCGCTCAGCTTATGTGCCATCTCCTTCGCTTCTTCAACGGATTCGCACCCAGCCTCGTGTAAAGCCTGCGCAAGCTTTTCGGATGCATTTTGCTCCGCCCTGCGAAAATCAGAGACTGCTGGCGCGCTGAGCTCGAAGCGCCAGGTATCTGGAACCTCGAGGGTCATGTCCGAGGTGACGTTTTCGCTAAATCCGTCTTCAACGTCGACCTTCTCGCCGTTTATCAGCAGTTCTCGCTGGGCAGTGAGCGCCTTCACGCTAATTCGCGCTGAGCTTGCCACTAGCTTCGCCCTCGCCGAATCGAGCTCTCGCTGGAAAGAATCGATGTTGGCTAGAACCCTTCTCGAATTAGACGCGTTTAGCTTTCCAGAGTTCAGCAGATAATCCAGCTCTGTAAGTCGTTCGTCTTGCACCTCGACCTGTGAAAGTAACGACTCGTCTACAAGCGCCTTCTTTCTTGCTTCGAGAGAAGCAACGGCTAGCTGAGCCTGTTCGAGGCGATCGTTGGCTTTCCTGGATTTCTCGGAGAGTTCCTTAAACAGGGCTTCTGCGTCTGCAAGGTCGTTTCGGTAGGCAGAAATCTTAGGAGTCAGTTCCGCAAGATTAGATTGTGCCTCCCCCAGTTCTGCCTCGGTTTTTTTTACATCCGAGATTCTTTTGTTTCGTGCTTCCAGGTTGTTCTTGGCCATGGTCAGGACAAGCTCGGCGCTATTTTTCTCCCTACTAGCCTTATCAAGCTCGTCTTTGGCTGACTTGATCTCGGCATCGGCCTTCTTAATCTCTTCGAGCTCCCGATTTACCATGGCGGATAGCTCGTTGTATCTGAAGATATTCGTCCTCGCCTGATTCAGGCGTGTCTCTTTGCCGTCGATTACTCGTACCGCAGCCTTCGCCGCATCGACTCGGGAATCTGCCTTCTGAAGAGTATCTTTCGCCGCGCTCAAATCACCCCTAGGTCTTCCAGCAGCGGTGAAGTACGCGTCCCTATGAGCCTTGGCTTTCGCCACCAAACTCTGGTCTGAGCTGTCTACCGCTCCGGAGGCCTTCTGCAAGGCTTGGGTTAAGGTCTGGGACGCGGAGAACGGCCGCTGCGCGAAGGGGTCATTCGAAAAGCTGTTTAGGGCCTCGAAAAGGGCCTCATCCGAGCCGCCGACAAGACCATCGAGCTCGTTTTCGGCGTCTCCACCCGTCAGCGAATGACCAGCCTTCGGCCCTGCCAGGTAGCGCAGAGTGGTTTTTCCACGAGAACCAGCAAAGACCTTGGAAACCTCAATCCGATCCTCGCCTAGCGTGAACTCGACGCTAATCTCGGGGTCGGCGTCGCGGAGCTTCGGCTTCATGTTTTTCACTTCGGCTTTGTTCGACGTGCTCTTCGTCTTCATCGCCAGATCGAATGCCTGGACCATGGTGGTCTTGCCGATCTCGTTTTTACCCGAGATGACCGTTACCCGGTCTTCGGCGAATTCGATTTCGCGTTCTTCGACGGCCTTCACATTTTTTAGCTTCAGATTGTGCAGCCTCATAGCGCGTCCTCATTCATGATCTTGTGCAACAGCATGAGAGCTTCCGCGGCCACGGCATCGTCCTCGCGGTTCTCGGTTAATTCGTCGACCGCGCGGCGAAGGTAACCGTCTTGTGGAAGCTCAGAAAAGTCGTCCTCGTCGGGTAGCACTTGAAGATTCATGTGCCGATCCCAATACTCCAGCGCAGTAAATCGAGCTTCGTGACGCTCCAATACGTGGTCGAGTTCTAGCTTTGCCGAAGTGGAGAGCGCGCCGGTTAAAACCAACTTGATGATGGTCGTATTAGCGTTCTCGATATCGGTTAGTTTTCTATCGAGTGCTTGGACGTCTTGCTCGTTGGTGAGGTCGAAATCAGCGCGCATGAATCGCCACTTTCCGACCCGCTCGGAAGTGACGTTTAACTCTTTGGGGCTTACGTCAACGATTAGCACTGAACCAGGGTCGGTAGCCGAACTGCCGTTCTGCGCTTCACGGTAATCGGTAACCTCGTGGGCTCCCGAATAATGAATCGCGCCCGAATCGTCTGCTGGCCAGCGGATATGGCGATCTCCAAGGGCGACGTAGTGAATGACGCCAGCGCTAATCGCCTTGTCGAGAGGCCTGGGATCGATCGCGTCGATGGAGAGCTGATTTGGCTCCAGCTCCTGCAGCATCCCGTGACCGAGGACTATGCGAACTGTGCCATCGGCCGGCAAATCTTCTAGAAGTTTTTTTAACGGCCCGTTGACAGGATCAAAATCGGGAGTTTTCGACGTCCAAGGCGCCGCCAAAATCTCTACGCCTTCACGCACGATGTGCCTGCCAGGGGTGCGAAGAACGGTTACATTGTCTGGCTCGGCTTCAACGTAAGCGGGGGAGTCGTAGATGGAAGAGCTGCCCAGCACATCGTGGTTGCCGGGCAGAAGATAGACAGGCAGACCGACTTCGCGCATAGCGTCTAAGGACTGGACAATGTCTCTTTGCGGCAGCCTATTGGTCTCGAACACATCGCCCGCAACTACTATGAATTCTGCTCCGGCTCGCCTAGCCACCTCGCCGATCGTTCTGATGGTGTTCACTCTGTCTCCGGTGAACTGGCCTTGGGCTTCTGGCTGCAAAAAATGCCGCTTCATGCCCAGCTGCCAGTCTGAAGTGTGTACAAACTTGACCATCTCGCCCTTCCTGAATCGTTGAAAACAGTATTGCAGGCGCCACTGACAAAAAATGATGATTCTCTTGCGGCAGGAAAAAGCGATATGAAAGAACGCGATAGCGAAGCGCTCTGCCAGGTTAAAAAACGCGACAGAAGTCAACGACTTGCCTAACCATTGAGAACCTTACGCAACACACGTATGGCCCGCAGTCAAAATCGTCATGGCTTACTGCAAAGGTGCAGCGTAAATCGCCAGATATTAAGACTTAATCTTTGGGCTTAAAACGCTCAAGATCAGACGTGTCGCCCTGATTAATCTTCTCAAAGAGCTCGGAAGCCAAAACGTTGTCCCAAATGACCACCGACGCGCCTTCGGGACTCCAACCCGCTGCATCCGAGATGGGAACGGGGAATGAATTGCCGTCTTTCGCCGAACCGAGCACGCCCAATGCGCCCGCAGCCATCTGCGGGACGGAAGTTTCGTCGCCCTTAGTCAAGGTCTTGCCGATTGCGCTATTCAACTGCCAGTACCGGATTGGATCGATGAGGGTCCTAGGCGAGGCGATCTTCTTGCCCAGCTTGCCGATGATTTCTCGTTGACGCTCTGCGCGCCCAATATCGCCGCGGGGATCCGAATAACGCATCCGGACATATCCGAGGGCTTCTTGGCCGTTCAACGTCTGGCAGCCTGCGGGGAGGTCAATATTCGCCCTCTCGTCCTGCATCGCTTCATCCAAGCAAACGTCGACACCATTAACCGCGTCGATCATTGCGGAGAAACCACCGAATCCGATCTCCAGGTAACCATCTATCCCTACGCCCGTCGCGTTCTCGACGGTCTGGATCAGAAGTTCTGGACCGCCGTAGGCGTAGGCTGCATTCAACTTGTCAAACCCGTAGCCTGGAATTTCAACATACGAGTCCCTCGGCAAACTGACCATCACAGAATCGCCGAAGGGTGGACGGTAGAGCAGAATAATGGTGTCTGCGCGGCTACCTTCTGCGTTTCCTGTTCCTAACCGTACTTTGTCTTCTTCGCTCAGGTGTTCGCGGCTATCAGTTCCCGCGAGCAGGAACGTGGTGCCCGGGTGCGAACCAGCCGTGGACTTTGGCTGATCCACCGAATCCATCCCAGCGACGGTCAGCACCGGAACACCAATCAAGTAAAGCACCCATGCGATTAGCAAAATCAGGATGACCTTCAAGAAATTTTTCGCCGAATTTTTCCGAGGCCTCGGCCTGCGCTGTTTCTTTATTGAGTCTCGCCTTGGGGCGGTGACACGCCTTGGCGCGGGGACCGGCTCTTGGACGCGGCTCGGTGCAGGCTCGACTTCCGGAGCGTTTTGCCTGATTTCGCCTGGGGCCATTTTGGGAATTGGCTGCGCATGCTCATTGCCGGGAGCGGATCCCTCAGAGCTTCGGCCATAGAGCCAATCGAGATCTGCTTGGCGCTTGTCGTGATTATCAGGCATAAGCAAAGGGTACCGGTTCAATGATCAGAGCACCTATCGTCAACACGCATTTACCGGTTTGTGATTAGTGCTTTGCCCCCGATGAGTTACCCTATTGTCCATGCGTTACGCGGTAATCATGGCAGGCGGATCTGGCACCAGGCTTTGGCCGTTATCAAGAAAAGGCGAGCCGAAGCAGCTGCTAAAGCTATTCTCAGGCAAGAGCCTGCTGCAGTTGGCATTCGAGCGGGCTAGGGCTCTGCTTCCTGCCGACAGGATCTTGGTGTGCACGGGCGCTGCCTACTCGCATGTCGTCAAAGAACAATTGCCCGAACTAAGCGATGAGAATCTCTTGGGAGAGCCAGAAGGCAGAGACTCGCTAAACGCTGTCGCCTGGCCCGCTGCCGTATTGACGCGTAGGGATCCCGAAGCCGTGATCGCCACGCTTACCGCAGACCAATTGATTAGTCCCATCGATGCGTTCGTCTCAGCGCTTGAGGACGGCTATCGCGCAGCCGAAGAGCTAGGGGCATTAGTGACCTTCGGAGTCGTTCCGACCAATCCGCACACAGGATACGGGTATCTGCAGCGCGGCAAGGAACTAGATGGGTTTGAACTCGCCAGCGAAGTAACCGAATTCAAAGAGAAGCCGGACGAGCAGACCGCCATAGAATACCTGGAGTCAGGGCAGTACTGGTGGAACGCGGGGATGTTCGTGTGGCAAGGGAAGATGTTGCTAGAGCAGCTGGAAAAGCTGCAGCCGGCCACCTTCGAGCAAGTCAGCGAATTAGCTCAGCACCCGGAAAAACTTTCGGAAATCTACCCGAAGCTGTTCAAGACGTCGGTTGACTACGCGATCATGGAGCCCGTCTCCAACGGATTGGGGACAACGAGCGTGGTTGCCGTCGGCCTGCCTATTGAGTGGCTCGACGTGGGTAGCTACGAAAGCCTCTACGAGGCGCTTGAGGCGCAAGGGCCTAACAGGGGATTCGGGGCTCAAGCTTCCGTCGATTCGCAGGGAAATCTGTTGATCAACACCACAGACGGGGTGATCGGAGTCGCGGGGCTGAAAAACACCGCTGTCGTGCGCACGGACGAGATCACCTTGGTGGCCCCGCTAGCGGCTTCCCAGCAGATAAAGGCCATTGTAGAAGAGGTATCGGCAACCTGCGGAAAGAAATTCGCTTAGCTTCACGCGTGCGGCCGTGACAACTGTTTGCGCAAACCTTGAAAGATTTATCCTCTTTTGTCAAACTTGACTCGCTGGTAATTACAACAGTGTAATTTAACTTGTAGGTTCGAATCAGAAGGGGAGAAGTCGTGCTGCAGGTTTCATCGATGGCTGAAGATCCAGCAGATGGAGTTTTGGCTTGGCAGGAACGTGCACTGTGCGCCCAAACTGATCCGGAAGCATTTTTTCCTGAAAAGGGTGGCTCAACGCGCGAGGCCAAGAAGGTCTGCCAGTCGTGCCAGGTTCGTCAAGAATGCCTGGAATACGCGTTATCTAATGACGAGCGCTTTGGTATCTGGGGCGGGCTGTCGGAACGCGAGCGACGCAAGCTCAAAAAGCGAGCTGTCTAGCCAAAACGTGGCATAGAACCCTCTTTGGGGCCATATAAGACTAGGCTCGGATAGGTGTTAGCGAAAGATTCAAGCAAGCTGTGGTCCTGGGTGGAGGAAGCCCCAGACAACCGTCAGGAAGTAACAGAGGATATCCTATCCGCAGCCGGCAGGGTCGTTGCGGTGCTTGTCGCGCACAACGGTGAGGCGTGGCTGCCAAGAACGCTTGCCCACCTCGAACGTCTAGAAGTTCATCCCGGAATGTTGATTGGCGTTGACGCCGATTCCTCCGACGAATCCCGACTGATGCTAGAGACCACCGGAATCTTCGACCTGGTGGTAGACGGAAACCAAAACCTGGGCTTCGGTGAAAACATCAAGTCTGGGCTTTCGGCGGCTGGGATAGACGAGAAGCTGGCTAGAGCAGAATTCGACTGGGTTTGGCTGCTTCACGATGATCTGGCAGTGGGTAGGACTTCCCTCACGCATCTCGTCGCCGAGGCTATTGGCGACGAAAGACCAGACGTTCTGATCCCTAAGCTGCTGATGCCAAGAAGGCGCAACCACCCCGACAAGATCGCATCGTTGGGCGAATCAATTGCTGCCGACGGAACGCGAGCACCCGTTGTTGAACCAGGGGAGTTAGACCAGGGGCAGCTTGAACCCGTATCGGTTCTGGGCGGATGCTCAGCCGGCATGATGATTTCGTTGAAGGCATGGCAGAAGCTCGATGGGTTCAGCCCAGATCTGCCACTTTTCAGAGACGGCGTCGAATTCGGTATGCGCGCCAATCGGGCAAAAATGAAGGTACTCACCTGCCCGGACGCTTCGATGCGTCACATTAATGCAACCCGAAACGGCCTGCGAAACACCAAACTAACCAATGACCCTAAGGCTTTCGATATCGCCATCGGGATGATGGTTGCCGCAGGACATTCCCAAAACGTGTCTAAGGCAAGCAAAAAACTCACTTCCATAGTGCGGTTGAATTGGTTGGGGCATCTGTTCAGCAAATCTGCAGATAGCAGAAACGCGCTCAAGGCCGCAATTACGAAGTTCAACACCGAGAAGCCATCTGTGCAGCGGATCTCAGAGGCCGCAGAAAAAAGCGGCGACTTCGCGAACATCGACAAGGCGCTTTTCCCCGCACGATTTTGGGAAATGCGGCAGGCGCTCGATCTGCTGGCGGGCAAGGTTGCGGATAAAACCGCGGCCAGGTCTTTGCGTCCCGAACCGGAGGCTAGAGGCGGTCTTCGTACGCTAGCCTCGCCAGGAATGATTACTGCTGCATTTTTGCTGGTGATCACGATCATCGCATCCCGCTTTTTACTGTCATTCGGAAAGCTAACGGCTCCTCTTCTGTTGCAGAGCCCCGACTCGCTGGGCGTCGCTTGGCGCAACTGGACGCACTCGGTGCCGGGCCTTTTCGGGGCTAATCCACCCTGGCTGGGGCTGATGGCTTTTGGGTCCACGCTGACCTTCGGCCAACCAGAGTGGTTCGCCACCGTATTGGTGCTGGGCGGCTGCCTAATCGCTGGCGCGTGCGGCTATTTCTTCCTGCGCCATCTGACGAAGAGCAGATGGCAGGCTGCGGTGCTCGCCTCGCTATGGGGGCTGGCGCTGCCGTTGAGCGGGGCGACGGGTGCGGGCAGCCTAGATGCAATTGCCGCGGCGATATTACTTCCGCTGATAGCCAATGTCTGCCGTGTATGGCTTGTCAACGACAAGGCAGGCCCGCAGATGTGGCGGCGTCCCGCCCATTTTGCGCTTCTATCGACAATCTTGATCAGTTTCGTGCCGCTTACTTGGTTGGTGTTGGCACTAGTCGCGTTCCTGATCGGCAAGCGCACAAAGAACTGGAAGGCGGCGTTGATTGCGGCCTTGGGCCCGATCGTCGTGCTCCTGCCTTGGCTGCCTAGACTGTTCTCGGATCCCGGTAGGCTGCTTACCGGTTCAGAACCATCCGCTGTTTGGTCGTCTTCGGCGCCTAATCCGCTCGGCCTCCTCGCAGGTCGCGGAGAGTTTGCATCTGCGCCAATTGCGATCAATGTTTTGGTTATCGCCGTTTTCTGGGTGCTAGCTCTCGTGGCTGTCTACCGTCTTCGCAGCCGCCTCGTTCTTTACCTCGCGGGCTCGGCAGTAGCATTCCTCGCGGTGGCAATTTTACTTTCGCGGTTGGTAGTCACGGTCAATTACGTACCTGCTAGGCCTATCAGCTTCGTTTGGCTGTTCTGTTACCTAGGCGTCTTGTTGATGCTAGCTGCTCTCGGTACTGATCCGATAGACATCAGGATGAGCAGGGCGGAACTGCTGCACAAACCTAACTTCTGGCTTGCCGCAGCAGCTGTTTTCGGCGTTCTTCTCGGTTCCTTCTGGTGGGCAATTGCCGGAAGCGGACCGAATCTCAATCGGGGCAATCAGCAAGTGCCCAGCTACGTTCAAGACACTCTGCGTTCGGAGCGTCATACCCGGGCTTTATTAGTAGAGGCGGATGGATCTGTCGCTAAGTACTGGCTAGTCGACGAGAACGGGCCGACCTGGGGAAGCGGGGAGAAGCCGGCAATAGGTTCTCGAGCCGCCAATAATCAGCTTTCCGACCTGGCGAAACAAATCGCCCAGGGAATGCCGAGTGATGACGTCTACGAGCAGCTGACCGGCCTCGCGATCAGCCACATCTGGGTTAGGGGCGTGAGCGAGGAGGCCATCCAGGAATTCTCGAGTTCTGCCTCGTTAACGCCCATCGACGTTGACGATAACACGACGGTCTTTTCGATGCCGAGCAACGTCTCCCGAATGATGTTCAAGGACGGCAAGGTCCTATTGAGCGAGCCTAAGGACTCGCAGTGGTCGGCTAAAGCCGTCGGCACCAGACTCACAGCTTCAGATGCAGGGGATTGGCGACAGGCCTGGGAGCTCTCCGAAAAGAAGAACGTGGAGATCTCTGCCTCGCCGAGCCTCTTCTCGATGGCCACGCAGATCCTCGGTTTGCTTGCCTTGGGCATCCTGGGTGCGCCTGCAGCGAAAGAGGAAAAGCTGCCCAGAAGAGCTACTGAAACCGCTAAACAAAGCGCAAGGAGGAGGGCAGAATGAGACGTGCAATGTCTGATGACCAGCCGTACGAAGAGTCTAAGCCGACTCGCGCTGCTAGGGGAATTTCTGATCCTGAGGAGGACGTTAAGCCCCAGCCTGAGGACCTCTCCAAGGACGAGGGCGACGAATTCGCCGACGAGCTAGAGATCACCATGGTCCGGCGAATGGCGCTCAACCTCGATGGCCCCGTGCCGATTGCCAAGGCGCCAAGCTTCAACGAGACAGATGATGAGCCGGCTGAAGCAAAGAAGCCACGGTCTAGGCGGATCGGTCTAGACAAAAAATGGCTAGGCGTTTGCGTTGGGATTCCTGCAGGTGCTCTAGTGCTGAGCCTGATCTTCTCGTTTGCAGGTGCGTTCCAGGCGAAGGCTCCTGTCCAGGTGGCCGCAGCCTCGTCGATATCTCGTGCCTGCACTCCCATCGCGGGTGTTCAGAGCAAACTTCACGCATGGGCGAGCCAAGGAGGCATCGAGCTGCGTGAGCTGGCAGCCGACGAGGCGACCCTCGTCGAAAGCCCATACCAGGGCGACATTTCTAAG
Organism: Propionimicrobium lymphophilum DSM 4903; assembly: GCF_000423485.1. GTDB lineage: Bacteria > Actinomycetota > Actinomycetes > Propionibacteriales > Propionibacteriaceae > Propionimicrobium > Propionimicrobium lymphophilum. Next base: position 506,260 of record NZ_AUIB01000001.1, read on the forward strand.
CCCGTTAGAATGAGCGCAGAGGACAAGAGCGCCAACTCTATCGGCGGCATTTTTGGTGGCAAGGACGGCCACAGCTATTGGGCCCAGTGCGTGACGCCCAATACCGATTCCGTCACTATCGCTCCTGGCGCAGAGGGTTCGACGCTTGTCATGTACAACCCTGATAATGAACCTGTCGATGTAGACGTCACGATTTCCACTTCCAGCGGTCAGGCGGATGTGCCCGAATTGCGTGGCCTTCAGATCGGCGGTAATTCGACGCAACTGGTCAAGCTGGCGAACTATGCAACTGATAAAGACCAGATTGGCGTGCGAGTTCGCACGATAACCGGCCGTCTGGGAGTTTCTATCACGACCAAGACCGAAAACGGCATGAGCGCCAGCTCCGCGATGAGACTCAGCAAGCAGATCGTAATTCCTGCGGCTCCGGCTGGCGCGAAGTCCGCGAGACTGATCGTCACGAATCCGGACACCACCAGGAAGGAGCTGCATGTCGAAGTGCTGGGGCCAGAAGGCTCAACGGTAGTCGAGGAAAAACTAGTCGCTGAGGCCCAGCGCACGCAGGGTTTCGACCTGAAAAAGTATCTCGATAATGCCTCTGCGATTGTTGTCTCCAGCGATTTCGAGATAGCCGCAACCTTGATTAGCTCTACTGATTCAGACGATGCGGTCAGTTTGGGCACGGACGAATTCTCCGCCAACGAGTTGGCTGCAGTCGTCGCAGGCAACGGTAATTTGTCTCTGACTAACCTTGGCGATGAGGACACCCAGGCCGAGATCAGCTGGGACGGGGGAGATCCCGAGCAGATAGCCATCAAGGCCAGGTCCACGGTGTCTTTGGCGGTGCCGAGCGAAAAGAAAACCGTGCGGGTTAAGGCAGATCAGCCGATTGTCGGCGCAATATCCCTGACTGACTCTGGGCAATCGGTTGCTAACCTCTCTGTGCTTCCGAAGCAGAAGAATATGGCTATCGTCCCCAATCCGAGGATTGGCATCGGCTAAAGGTCTGGGTCGAGCTCGTGCATCGGGCGGTTTGTCAATGCCGATATTTGCTCGACGAGAGTGTCGTGCGTCAGTTCTTTGAGATCTTCTCTGTCTGCCGCACGGTTTTCTAATGGTCTGCGAAAGACGATGACCTTGGAAACTCCCCCATCTGTGGGCGACATGGCAGCAGCGAGCGGAACGGAATCTAGGGAGTCTGCGCTGAGCCCTAGCGCCGACACCGGAACGTCGTCAACGCCCACGTCGATGCCGAATAGCGCCTCCGGGCAGTTGCGCTGAATGGTTTCGACCGATTCCTGCACGCATTCTATGAAGTACTCGGCATCGGTCGGCCTTCTAGGAATTTTCACTGCGCGACCGGTGATGCTGTTCGGCAACGACATCGGCCCTCGAATGCCCCTACCGTGTCGATCCCTGTGCTGATACATGTAAATCAGAATAGCCGCTAAATGCGGATCAGCCGGCCAGGCTATTCGCGATTAGCCTCGTGTCGGCCTAATCTTCAGTGTGTGATGAAGCGACACTGCTGTAGATCTGCCTGCGACCAACCCGCCGTCGCCACCCTGACTTACGTTTATGCGGACTCCATGGCAGTGCTCGGCCCCCTTGCGAGCGAAGCCGAACCAGGCTGCTACGACTTGTGCGCCGAACACTCTAAGAATCTTTCCGCCCCGAGAGGCTGGCAGGTGTTGCGGCTGACGGAGCCAGGATATCCCGCTCCGGAACCGGACGAGGACGACCTGATGGCACTTGCCAATGCGGTTCGTGAAGTCGGATTTTCGGACTTCCCCGAGGGTGCTTCGCAGTCCCATCCCTATGGAACTGATGAGCATCAGACGAGTGACAAAGGGGAAGTGGTGGAACTCGCAAGGCGCGGCCACTTGAGGATGATTGCGGACGCCAGCAAAATTACCGATAGGCTTGGATGATGACCTCTTTGCTACCTGACCAGTTGGATGTCGAGAAGCTCAAGATCGTCGGTTTCGACCTCGACGACACGTTGGCGGCATCTAAGTCGCCGCTCTCCGAAAAGATGGGTAGAACCCTTGCCGATCTGCTCGAGTGCGTTCCGGTTCAAATTATTTCTGGTGGGCGTTTCGAGCAATTCGATGCTCAGGTTCTAGCGAACCTGCCAAAGGACGCCGAGCTGGAAAATCTGCACTTGATGCCCACCTGCGGCACCCGTTATCTGCGCTTCGTCGATGGCCAGTGGAAGGAGATCTACTTCCACGCTCTTAGCCAGCAGGAAAAAGACGCCGCGATCGGAGCGCTAGAGGAAGAAGCCAAGAGGCTGAACCTGTGGGAGCCTGACGGCGTCGTAAACGGTGACCGAATCGAAGATCGCGGCTCGCAGATAACCTTCTCAGCGCTGGGCCAGCGCGCTTCGGTGGCGGACAAGCAGGCATGGGATCCAAGCGGTGAAAAGCGCGAGAGTCTTCGCGACGCCGTCGCTAAACGAATCCCGGAGCTCGAGGTCCGTGCAGGCGGATCCACTTCGATAGACATCACCAGAAAGGGCATCGATAAGGCATACGGTATGCGCGCCCTCAGCGAGCAGACTGGTATCGAGTTATCAGAGATGCTGTTTATCGGCGACAGGCTGGTGCCTGGCGGCAACGATTATCCGGTCTACGAAATCGGGGTTCCCTGCCACCAAGTGAGCGGGCCCGAAGAAACACTGACTTATCTCGGCCAACTCATCGAGCTGTTACGCAAGAAGCGAGGCTAAAAATGGAAGAAATCACACTTTCCAGCGAATTTATGGACGTCGCCGCCTGCCCGAAATGCCACAGCGGTTTGGCGATCGATTACGACAATTCTGAACTGGTTTGTATCAACGACGATTGCGGTCTGTGCTACCCGATTAAAAACCAGATTCCGGTCTTGCTCGTAGAAGAAGCACGAAAAAAGAACGACTAAAAATATATTTTTGCCGTGGTATGGCGCCGATTTTCGACGTCCTGCCGCGACAAGTTAATTCTTTCTTACAGAAACTGAAATAATCGTTAATCTCGATTAGAGGATCTGTTATTTTTTATTTCCTAGTCTCTCCTTGGTCGATCAAGTAACGGACCGGTTGCGTTGGCATAAGCCAACGGCAACTACACGGAGAGGTAGATAATAAATGTCTGTAATTAGGAAAGTGGCCAGCGCCGGCGCAGTCGGTGCAATCGCGGCCACCAGTATTTTCTTTTCCATTCGATCAATCGGGATGGCTCCATCAACTATGTGACCGACTCTGCTGCATCCGGCACCGCCTGGTCGACTGGCGCCAAGACTTTTAACGGCGGGCTCGGCGTCGACATTTTGGGTAACCCAGTCGAGAACCTGATCGAGAAGGCCAAAAACGCCGGATAGCGTACCGGCCGAAACAATCTGCAGCGAGTGAGATGACGACGGTTATAATTACCCAAATTCCGAGGACAATGCGTGCACCCTTGAACGGGGTGTTGGAGGTCGGGTCGGTAACGCCTAGACCGATAGCGGCGCCGAGGAAACCGAACATGATCAGGAACACGATGGAAACTACAACACCTGTGAAGATTGCTTCCCAAGAAGTCTTGGCGAGCCTGCCTTCTTCGTCAATGCAGGAAAGTGGTTTTCCGGGACGAAAAGTTCGTACTAGTGGCCGACGCGCTAGAGGCAACTACAGTACGCCGCTCAGTAATTTTTTGATTTCTTCCTTATGAAAATAAATAAGTTCTTAGCCGCTAAATAAATTACTGGCTACGTTAAATACAATTTAGGGACGTGCGAATTTATTTCGCCTTTATAAATTCATTATAAAATCCAGCTTTATTAGGCAATACATTTTTGCGGTAGACAGAAATAATTCTCCAGAGTCCTCGCCACGAGAACTCTGGAGAATTATAAATTCGTTATTTTTATGGCTTTTGAATTTATTCGCCCTGTTGAGCTGCCGCAATCGCGGCTTGTTTGATTGCGGCCTCGATAATTTCCAGCTCGGTATCACCGTGGCTGGAAGAGACAAACCAGGCTTCAAAGGCGCTAGGAGCCATCCAAACCCCATTGTTAAGCAGGGTGTGGAAGAACTTAGCGAATGCCTTAGTGTCCTGAGCTCGCGACTCGTCGTAGTTGGTGACCGGACCGTTGGTGAAGAACACGCTGAACAGGTTGGAAGCGCGGTTGATGATGTGCGGAACACCTGCAGCCGACAGTTCATCGTCGAGGGTCCTAGTGATCTGCGCCGAGATCTTACCCATGTGCGAGTAGCACTCGTCGTCCAGCAGTTCCAGGGTCTTGAGGCCCGCGGTAGCTGCTACGGGGTTACCGGACAGTGTGCCGGCCTGATAGACCGGACCTGCGGGGGACAGCTGGTCCATGATCTGCGCGGGGCCAGCCACCGCAGCTAGCGGGAATCCACCGCCGATGACCTTTCCGAAAGTGAACAGATCGGGCTCCCAGCCCTCGACTGCGCCTTCCAGACCCCACCAACCGTTCGGGGATACTCGGAAGCCGGTGAGAACTTCGTCGAATACGAACAAAGCGCCGTACTCGGTGCACAGGCCGCGCAGGCCTCGGTTGAAACCGGTCATGGGGGTGATCACGCCCATATTCGCGGGGACAGCCTCTGTGATCACCGCAGCCACCTCGTTTTCGGCGAGGGCCTTTTCAACCTGAGCTAGGTCGCCGTAATCGACGACGATGGTGTCTGCCGCCGTGCCCTTGGTGACTCCGGGGGAGTCCGGGCTGCCCAAAGTCGTGGCGCCAGAACCTGCAGCGACGAGCAGCGAGTCGGAGTGGCCGTGGTAGCAGCCCGCGAACTTGATGATCTTCTCGCGTCCTGTTGCGGCACGCGCCAGTCGCACTGCCGTCATCACGGCCTCCGTGCCGCTGGAAGTAAAGCGGACTCGCTCCACAGGAGAGACCCTCTTCTTAATCGCCTCTGCCAGCAGCAACTCCGGTTCGCTAGGCGCCCCGAACGAGGTGCACTTGCAGACGATCTCGCGAACGGCATCGACTATCTGCGGGTGTGAGTGGCCGAGGATCGCAGGGCCCCATGTGCTGACGAGGTCGACGTACTTGTTTCCGTCAACGTCGGTTATGTAAGGACCATGCGCCTCCGCAGCGAAGCGCGGGGTTCCGCCGACGGCACCGTATGCGCGTACCGGACTGGAAACTCCGCCCGGCATGGCCTCCAATGCGCGAGCGAAAAGACTTTCACTAGTGCTGATATCCATTAAGCCTCCTTGAGCCAACCTGCAACTTCGGTTGCCCAGTAGTTAGCGATGATTCCGGCGCCAGCGCGCTTTACGCTGGTGAGTGCCTCGAGGATCACTCGCTTGCGGTCGAACGCGCCAGAAGCGGCAGCTCCTTCAATCATCGCGTATTCACCAGACACGACGTAAGCGGAAACCGGCACATCGACCAGCTGGCGAGCCGCCGCGACGATGTCGAGGTAGGCAAGCGCAGGTTTTACCATCACGATATCCGCGCCCTCTTCGACGTCGAGCGTGATTTCCCTCAAAGCCTCGCGGGAGTTTGCGGGATCCTGCTGGTAGGCCTTGCGGTCGCCCTTCAAACTCGACTGCACGGCCTCGCGGAATGGGCCGAAGAACGCAGAAGCATACTTGGCCGCATACGCGAGCAAACCGGTACGACGGTAGCCGTCTTGGTCCAGAGCCGCGCGCAACGCACCGATCTGGCCGTCCATCATTCCGGAGGCGCCGAGGAAGTCGGAACCTGCGGCTGCAAGCGCCAGACCCATTTTCGCGTACTGCTTCAGAGTTTCGTCGTTATCGACGTTTCCATCCTCGCCCAGCAGCCCACAGTGTCCGTGGTCGGTGAACTCGTCGAGGCACAGATCCGCTATGACCACCATCTCTGGGCAGGCCTCTTTTGCCAGCCGAACCGCCTGGGCGAGAACGCCCTCGGGATCTACCGCACCGGAACCGACGGCGTCCTTCTTCAACGGAACGCCGAAAGGCATGATGGCGCCGACGCCGGCTTCGTATGCCTCGCAGACCGCCTCTTTGTAGGAATTTTCCGAGTGCTGGAAGATGCCGGGAAGGGAGGAGATCTCTTTCGGATCTTTGGCTCCCTCAACCAGGAAGATTGGTAGAACCATCTCCGCCGGGGCAAGTCGGGTCTCGGCTACAAGGTTGCGTACTTGTGCAGTGGTGCGCAACCTGCGCGGACGAATCGTCGGATGAAAACGAGGATCAGAAAAATCTGTCATAACGTAACTCCATTGATTGTTTTTCTATTTTCAGACGCATGCCTCGGGTTATGTGAGGGGCAGCATTCGGTACTACAAAACTCTCCGGGCTCCGGAAGGCGAAGATCTTGGCTCAAGTATTTTGCTAGCAGATCCGCCAAAGAATTGACGAAACTTGGGTGAACTCCAACCGTTGGAACCCTGGTGAAACACATGCCGAGTTCGGCAGCTGTGCTCTTGGCCTCGTTGTCTAGGTCCCAGATGACCTCCATGTGGTCGGACAGGAAACCGATCGGGTCAACGATGACCTCCTTGACGCCTTCCGCATGTTTGTCACGCAACGCATCGCAAATGTCTGGTTCCAGCCACGGCGTGTGCGGTGAACCGCTGCGGGACTGGTAGACCAATTCCCACGATAGCGGGCTGCAGGCTAGCAGTTCGGAAGTTCTGGTAGCGATCTGATCGGCCAGCTCAAGGTGCTGGCGAACGTAGACTTCCGAACCTGCAGTCGGTATTGAATGAGTGGTGAATAGCAAGCAGGGCTGGGATGGCTCCATTTTTTCTTCCAGCACCTCAGCGAGGAGCCGGGCGTTGGCTTCAACCAGACCATCAATACCGATGTATGGGGGCATCTTAACGGCGCTAATTTCCATGCCCTCGAGTGCGGCTGCCACATTCTCCATGTATTGCCTGCAAGACGAATAAGAAGCGAATGGGGTCGTCGGGACCGCCAGAACCAGCTTCTTTCCTTCAGACTCCAGGGTGCCGAGAGTCTCGTTGATGCGATCCTTGCCGTTTCGATTGCCCAACACCACGGGCAGGTCGTGGCCACGTGCGCTGAGCGCCTCGGAGAGCGCCTTAGCCAGGCGGCGGTTCTGCTCGTTTAAGGGGCTGAAGCCGTCAAAGTGCTCATAGTGCAGAGCAACCTCTTCAAGCCTGCTTTCGGGGATGCCTACGCCAGCGGCGACCTGAGACAAAAACGGCCTAACTTCTGCCATCGACTCAGGTCCGCCGAAAGCGAGCAGCATTATCGCGTCAATCATCTATTCACCTAGATAGAAGGTTAGCGCTAGGGCCTAAATCAGCACGTTCACGATTTCGGAAACCTTTACTCGGTGACCGAAGTGGAACGGGTATTCGTTACGAACGTGCAGGCGTGCTTCGGAATCGCGCATCTGTCGCATGAGGTCCACAATCTGCCAAGGATGATCGGCCTCGAGAGACACCACCCACTCGTAGTCGCCGAAGCCGAAAGCGGCCAGCGTGGAGGAAAGGATCTGCGGGTTTGCGCGACCGATATTGCCGTGTTCTAGGAGCATCTTCCGACGCTCGGACGGATCTATCACATACCAGTCGTAGCTGCGCACGAACGGGTAAACGCATACCCACTCGCCTTCCGGCTTGCCTGCCAAAAACGCGGGCACGTTGCCCTTGTTGAATTCAGCAGGACGGTGCATTCCAAATGCCGACCAGGTCATCTCCACCTCGTGGTTGCCCAGGCCACCATTGAGCGCGATCTTGATATCTCGCAACGCGTCCTGGACTCCGTCGAAGGAGGGACCGTGCGCCCAAATCATCAGCTGCGCATTTGGCTGGCTGCCGGACACGTCGTACCAGCCACGAATCTTAAGATCCGGGTGCTTAGCCAGTGTCTCTTCAACGAGAGCGGTGTTGTCTTCCGGCATTCCAGAAGTGCGGTTGAATACCGCCCAGCAGGTGTAGTCGATCATTTCGTTTATCTCGCGGGCGGAAAGGTGTTTCTGTGTCATATCTGTTCCTTTGTGTTGCTAAGGATTTCCCTTGTTTTTTCTCTTGCGTCCTTTACGCAGTCGGGTAGTCCGACGCCGTTTAGCGCGGAACCCGGCACGCGCCAGGGGGTCGGTTCAAGCTGTTCGGTCACTTTGGCGACGACGTCTAGGTGACCTGTGACGTACTTCGGCATGACGGAATTCCAGCGGCTGGTCCAGACTCGTTCTGGTGCCGCCACCGCTCCAACTGCTTTCTCGAAGTATTCGCGAACCGCAGCAACCAACTTTTCTGTAGGGGCATGTGCGATTTCGCCGACGCGATCGGGCACGAATGCTCTAACCAAGATTTTGCCGTCTGGGCAGCGTCCGGCGAATTTAGCCGAGCTGATGGTGATGCCGGAGGAGGGGGCTCCCGCGTCGGCTTCCAGCCAGCCGTGGTTGTCTAGCGGCTTCGCGAAGGCGTCTTGAGAGTAAGCCATGGTAACCACAGATGTCGATGCCAACGGGATGTTACCCAATAGCTTTGCGGCTTCGGGAAACTCGCCGGAAAGCAGCTTGCTAGTGCTGCCAGCGCCGCCTGCGAAAACCACGGCATCGAAATCTAGCTGCATCGGAATTCCGCTGCGTTTGATGACGGTAAGGCGGCTGCCGGAATCGCTCAGATTGGCAGAGGTAACTGTCGTGTCTTCGTAAAGTTCAGCGCCCCTGTCCCTCAATTGACGAACGAGTTCGTGAATTACTTGTTCCAGGCCGCCCTCGAGCGAGCGGAACACCGAACCAGACTTGGGCTTTGCGCCTTTTTCCGCACGTCGCTTCTGTCTGCCGCTAGCAAGCGCCGCCAGCATCAGGGAGCGGTGCTCCTTTTCGTTTTTACGCAGGCTGGGCAAAACCGCGTCGAGCGACAATTCGTCGACGCTGGAGCCGTATATTCCGCCGATGAACGGATTCGCGAACTTCATCGCCACTCCAGCGCCCAGTCTGCGGCGGATGAAAGAGCCGATAGAAACGTCCTCATCCGGCAAGATTCGCGGCAAAAACAGGTCGAGGCCTGCGCGGAGCTTGTCGAAAATCGACAAAATCCCAGTGGTCGCAAATGGCAATATTTTGGTGGGCAGCACGCCCGTCATCCCCTTTGGAATGGGGTTCATGCGTCCGCGAGAATGAATCATCACCTTGCGCGTGCCTAAAGTTTCGATAACCTGGTCGCTGATGCCAAGATCTTCGACCAGCTCAAGTAGCCACGGGCGGTAGGCGACGAAGGAATCCGGGCCCTCCTCGATGACGTATCCGTCTTCAATGATCGTGCGGATTTTGCCGCCGAAACGCTCGGATTCGAAGACGGTGACTTGAGCGCCCTGTCTGACGCCTTCCCAAGCCGCTGCAAGTCCGGTTAGGCCGCCACCGATAACGGCTAACTTCACGATTGCCTCCCATGGATGAACTCGACCAGACGAGTCAATACGCGAGGATCAGTGTCTTTGTCTACGCCGTGGCCGAGGTTTACGACGTGGCCAGGTGCTCGTTTGCCGCGCTCGATAACGTCGGCTGCCTCTGCGGAAAGCTGCGGCCAGGAACCAGCCAGGAGAACAGGGTTGATGTTTCCTTGTAGGGGGACCGAGTTGTCGAACAGCTTGCTTGCCTCGTCTAGGCCGATGTCGTGTGAGACTCCGACGACATCTGCGCCTGCCTCGTACATATCGACTAGCAAGTCGCGAGTCTGAGTGCCAAAGTGTACGCGTGGAAGCCCTAGGTCTGCCACGCCCTTGAGAACCTGAGCCGAATGTGGCTTGGAGAATTCCCGGTATTCGTGTGGGGCAAGACGGCCGGCCCAAGAATCGAAAAGCTGTAATGCGCTGGCGCCGGCCTTGGCCTGTTCCCGGAGGAAAGTTACCGTGCAGCGGGCGACCCAATCGAGAAGCCTGTGCCAGGTTTCGGGGTCCTCACTCATCATTTTCCTGGTCAACGGCAAATTCCTTGAGGGCTTTCCCTCGATCAGGTAGCTAGCCACGGTGAAAGGGGCCCCGGCAAAACCGATTAGGGGAGTGGTGTTCAGCTCGCTGACTGCGATTTGGGCTGCACGTGATACTGGCTCGACCTGTTCTGGGGTCAATTCTTTGAGGGCAGCTACGTCTTCTGCGCTCCTAATGGGAGTGTCGCAAACCGGCCCGACGCCTGGTTCGATGTGCACGGGCAACCCGGCTAGGCGCGCCGGAACTACAATGTCTGAGAAGAGGATCGCCGCGTCCAACCCATGACGGCGAACCGGCTGCAGCGTGATCTCTGCTGCTAGCTCTGGATCAAGGCAAGACTCGAGCATGTCTGTGCCCTCGCGTAGCGCGCGATACTCGGGCAATGAGCGCCCGGCTTGCCGCATGAACCAAACTGCGGGTCTAGCGGTTCGGTTGCCGCGGTAATTACGGATCAGCGCCGATTCACTGGTCAGGCCAGTAAGCATCGGATGGTATGCAGGCAATTGGTCGGAGTCCGAAATCCCTTTGAATTCGAATGCAGGCTTCTTGAGTTCAGCAGCAATCGTCTTGGCCACGCTCGTTGCATTGCCGAGCTCTACGTCTACGACGTCAAGGCCAGCCTCCTTCGCCGCAGCCTGGGTGGTCGGGCCTACCGCGAACGCCTTGATTTTTGTTGCTCCAGCGCCGGTCAACTTGCACAGCGCTTCGACGGCGCTGGGGGAGCGCAACAGCACGCTAGAAATGTTTCCGCAGCGAACTGCACCGGCGCTGATCGGTTCTCCGGCGATGACGCTCGTCTCATAGACGGGAGCCTTATCGACCTGCCAGCCTGCCGACTCCAATACCTCGCCTAGTTCCTTCCGGGCGATGGCGCTTTGCGGAATCAACGCGCGAGCGGTCTCGTTTTCGGCGATCATCATCTCTGCGAGTGCGGTGCCATCTCTGTTACCGATTACATCGGCATTCAATCCGCTTGCGCTTCGCTGTCCTACCGCGGCTACCTTCAGACCTCGGACGCGTGCGGAATCTAGGACATCGTACAGCTTCTGGCCGACGATTTGGGCCCAATTAGGCATTGTCCGTGGGCTAGTGATGGCGAGCCAGTCGCCTTCACCGGCGGTCTTCAATGTTTCGAATAGCCGACGTGCTGGGGCATCGTCTTCGCTGGGGTGAATTACGAGATACGGATCGACGAGGACGCTGAGGCCAGCGTTTTTGAGCGCTGCAGCGTCATTTTGATTGTGGTCCGGGCGAATCAGAAGAACGGGTTTGATCAGGCCACTAGTAGTCATAATTTTTCCTTTGCTCAGGAATTTGGCTGGGCTTGCGCAAGAAGCTCTGCGGCAGTTTTGAGCCCAAGCTCGCGCGCCTTCTCGCACCACAGCGACTTCTGCGTCTCATCGATTTCTTCTGGTTCACCGGGCAGCTCGATGCTGTGCTCGGCCCTGGCAAAGTCGACCCCGCGCCAATTCGCCAGGTCAGCGCGAAGCGTCAACGTGTTTCCATCGAGTTGAGCATGCGCTCCGACGGCAGTGGTGCACGCCGCGTCTACGCCAGTAAGAATCGCGCGCTCTGCGCTCACAACTACTCGGCTCTCCAAGTGGTCTAATTTGCCTATACCGTGCACGAGATCCTCGTTGTCGCCACGACACTCGACCGCGAGAGCGCCCTGGGCCGGAGCGGGTAGTAGAACATCGAGAGAGATCCGAGTCATGTTCTCATCCAGCAGGCCAAGCCTCTGCAGCCCCGCTTCTGCTAAAACGACAGCGTCCAACTCGCCGTTTCTAGCCTTCTTCAGCCTGGTATCGACGTTTCCGCGAATCGGGAAAATCTGCAGGTCTGGGCGTGCTTGCAAGAGCGCGGCTTGCCGCCTGGGGGAAGACGTGCCGACCTTTGCGTTCTTCGGTAGATCAGCCAGCTCGAGGCCGTCTCGGGTGACCAACACGTCACGCTCTGATGCTCGCTTCGGAACGGCTGCGGTGATGAGCGGTTGGGGGATCGCCGAAGGTAGATCCTTGAAGGAGTGGACAGCCATGTCAACGCTGCCGTCGATTACCGCCTCTTGCAGCCTGGCGACGAAAGCACCGGGACGCTTGAAGGCGTTCAGGGCGACCTTTTGGTTGTCGCCCTCGGAACGGATAATCGTTAGCTCGACGTCGAACCCGAGCTCGCCTAGTGCGTCCGCGATGGTCTGGGACTGTGAAGTGGCTAACTGGCTTCCTCTTGTGCCGAGCTTGATCAATTATTTACCTCAACTTCGATACCAAAAATGGTCTGCAACGCATTTGTGAAGGAATCCAAATCGCCCTTCTTAGCGAGCTTATTGGCCCTAACGGAAGGCGCGTGCAGCAATGCGTTGCTTACGCGATGAAGCGAACGCGCGACTGCCTCTGCGGTTTCGGGAGAGTAGTGGTGCTCGGCCTTCTCAATTTCTTTATCGATAATTTCGGAAACGTATCTGCGGATCGCTGTTACTGCGGGATCGGCCCTGCGGCCACCCTCAACATGGGCATATGTTTCCACGCCTTGCTGAACTATCCTTTCGGCCTCTTGAGTGGCCTTGGCCTGCTCCGGTGGAACGTTTTCCGCGATCGTTGACAGGGTAATTACGGCCACGTGAGCTAACTCAGCAACAGCCGGATCCACGTCTCCTGGAAGAGCTAGATCGACAATCGGCAGCACTTCGTAGCGGTCTACGCCGGCCTTCTCTAGTAACTCGACACTGATGCGATTCCCGACTCGTCCGGAGCAACAAACGATTATCTCGGCGTTAGCCAAAGCGACCAGGAATTCTTCTTCGCTGGCTCCGATTGCCTCGACCCTCGGATGCGTTTTTGCGAAGGATTCCGCGCGACCGCTTGCCGATGCGACTTTGATGTCGCCCGCGCCACGCTGGGTAAGTTCGGAGACAACGACTCCCGCGTAGTCTCCGGTGCCGAGCACTAAAACGTCGCGGCCACGAATTCCGCCATGCTGCTCGTCTACAAGGTCGAGCCCGACGCTGGCCAGAGACTTTCCTGCAGAGCCAAGCTCGGTGTTGTTCTTGACCGCTTTGGATGTTGTCAGTGCGGCCTGGAAAAGTCTGTTCAATTTCGCGTTGGCCACTTTGGAGTACTCGGTAAGTGCACGCCTTACCTGGCCGGCAACCTCGCGTTCTCCGACGACTACCGCGTCCAGACCGCTTGCGACCTCGAAGAGGTGTTGCACTGCTAGCTCGCCAACTCGCATCTCCAACTCGTAGGCAACCTGGCGCATGCTTTCGTCTACTATTTCGGCCACACATTCCTTAACCGTCTCGACGCCGGAATGGAATTTTTTTGCGTCCACGTAGAGCTCGAAGCGGTTGCATGTGGCTAATAAAATTGCGCCGTCTATTACATCGCTGGCGTTTAGCGACGCCAGCAATTGATCCTTACGCTCACTTAACTTGGCGAGATTGGCATTGCTCGTGTTGCGATGCGTCACACCTACTTGAATGATTGGCACTCAATTACCTTAGACAATTAACTGCTGAGACAGGATGTCTCAAATTACTTAAATTGGTTAGGGCTAACTAAGCCTCTAATCGTTCTGATCGCCAGGGTTCATCTGCTGCCAGATCTCCTTGCAGGCAGGGCAAACCGGGAACCCCTCAGGATTTTTAGTTGGCACCCACACCTTGCCGCACAGCGCGATGACCGGAGTGCCGTTTACGATGGCCTCCATGAGTTTGTTTTTCGGCACGTAGTGGCTGAACCGTTCGGCGTCGCCATCCTCTAGAGATTGCGTCTGTCGATCTAGAACTGTTTGTGATCCGGGTGCCATCGAAGTCATGTATCTAGTGTTACATGAGGTTCAACTGGCATACTGTCGCTCGTGAAACCGCCCTTGAACCGTCTCGAGCAGACTTTGTTTGCAGTCGCCGTCTCGATAGCTTGTCTGGCTAGCGCTTTTGAGGCCTACGGCACGCTCACGGCCATGCCCGTGGCGGCCGAGCAGTTCGGCAGTATCGAGTCCTACGCCTGGACCATGACATCGATGATTTCGGCGCAACTTGTTGCCATCGTCGTAGCCGGTCGCATCTCGGACAAGATTGGATCAATTCGTCCGTTGGCGGTTGGAGTGGTTCTTTTTGTCATCGGTTTGTTCACTGCAGGATTAGCCCCGACGATGGCGACACTGATTCTCGCCCGAGTCTTGCAAGGTCTCGGTTCGGGGGCAATGAACCTGACGGTTATGGTTGCAATCGCATCAGCGTACAAAGGCAAGGCTCGCGCCGACATGATGGGGCTGCTTTCGTTCTGTTGGCTTTTGCCGGCGTTCGTAGGCCCGCCGATAGCGGCCTGGATTACCGAAACTTTCAGCTGGCACTGGGTGTTCTTAGGCGTAATCGGATTCGTGCTTCCTGCGATCGCTTTAGGTCTCAAGCCCGCCGTGAAACTCGATTCGCCGCCCAAGACGAAGACGCTGACGAGCCCAATACCGATCGGTTTTGCACTGCTAGCGACGTTGGGAGTCTGCTCGCTGCAGCTGGCCGGCACCAAAGAGATCGGTGAGACTATCGGTTCGCTTTCTGCCCTGATTGGTGTGGGCGGCTTCGTGGTGTTGATGATCGCCCTTCCCAAGCTAATGCCTGCTGGGTTCCGGCGGCTGAAGCCCGGCTTGCCCTCGATAGTTGCAACCCGAATTCTGACATGCGGTGCTCTTTTCGCTTCTGAAAACTTCCTAGTACTGCTGCTGACAATTCGATATGAGATGAGCCTTACGCAGGCAGGAATTTTGTTGTCTATCGGCAGCTTAGGCTGGACAGTCGGTGCCTTCGCGCAGGGCAGAGATTGGATTTCTCTTCGAAAAGATCAGCTGATCAAGCTCGGAACCGTGCTGATGGTTATAAGCACTGCAGGTATCGCATTTTCAGCGTGGGCAGGTTTCGGCTTGTGGGTGATCTCCGGTTGCTATGTGGTCTCTGGTTTGGGGGCAGGGCTGATGTCGTCTGTCTCGAGTGTTCTCAACATGCAACTTAGCGAGGAAGGAGAGCTGGGCAGAAACACCTCATCAATCCAGCTCGCAGACACAATAGGTAACGCAGTTTTCACTGGAATGGCAGGTACCATCTTTGCGGCTCTGCACTTAATCAGCCCCCCGGCAGTGGTCTTTGCCGCAATCTATGCGTCACTTTGCGTAGTTTCTGTGCTCGCCGCTTGCGTCAGCTCAAGAATTGGAAAGATCGAAACCATAGGTGGATAACTGAATCTGGGCGTTGTCTGGCATGGCATTCTTGAGGTATGAGCGAAAACCAAAATCCTCCGATGGGCTGGTACCCGGACCCCGCGGGCAGTACCCAAGAACGTTACTGGGATGGCAATAGCTGGACGAACAATCTTCGGCCTACTTACGTTTCTCAGCAGAATCAGCCTCAAACGGGCTACGGCTACACCTCATATCCACAGGTTGCCGCGAGTGGCGGGCCGACCACTGCTGATGGAGTACCTTTGGCAGGCTGGTGGTCCAGGGTGGGCGCATCCATCATCGATGGCTTCATCCTTGGCTTTGCGCTAAACATTTTGCTGATCCCGTTTTCTATGGGCATGGGGCCAGGGTTTACAAGGTGGCTAGAGGACGTCGATACGTCCCTCAACACGCCGAGCCCGCTTGACCCCCAGTACGGAATAGCAGGCCCCTTCGTCGCCATGACTCTGGTCAGCGTTCTGCTCTCCTTTGCCTATGGCTTCTTGATGCTTCGGTTCAAGGGCGCAACCCTCGGCCAGATGGCGTTGGGAATTGGCGTAGTCCCCACGGATAACGGGCGTGCTACCGGGGGCTTGACCTGGGGCAAAGCCGCCTTGCGGCAATGCACTTACTTGATAATCGGGCAAATCCCGATCGTTGGGTTGGTGAGCTATCTGATGCCGCTTTGGACGCAGAAGCGTCAGACCTTCCACGATATGATCGCCCAGACCCAGATGGTTCGCACCCGATAGGCAGCCGAACTTCTCTGAGTCGAACACCTTTTAGAAGCCGTAGGCGAAACCAAGTTTCTCCGATATGCTTTTGCCATGCTCCTCGCAGAGCAGCAAGCTACTAGAGATTGGCTCGGCTAATGGCAGTTGAAGGTTCGCTGAAGCGCCTCGCGGACGCGATGAGAGTCGCGACCGAGTTCTGGGATTGGAAAGGCAACCACGTCAGCGTGGATGCGGACGTCATCGTGGACGTGCTCGCGGCGATGGACATCGACGCGAGCACCGAGGAATCCGCTCAGAAGGCTTTGGAAGAGGTTCAGCTCAGGCCCTGGCGTCAGACGCTGCCTCCGGTAATAGTCGCCCGCCAGGGCAAGGCGAAGAAGTTCGAGGCTCACCTGTCGCACGGTCACGATGCGCAACTCAGGATTTTTCTAGAGCAAGGTGGCGAGCGTGGCGTTCAGCAGGTGGATAACTTTGCTGAGCCAAGGGACATAGACGGCGTGCTGACCGGGGAGGCGTCCTACGAGATCCCTGGCGATCTGCCTCTCGGCTATCACAAAATTGTGCTTGTCTCCGACGACCGCGAGGCCCAAGCCACTTTGATCGTCACTCCCGATTACTTGCACCTTCCAGAGCAGATGGGGGAGGGACGCGTCTGGGGATTTGCTGCACAGCTGTATTCGGTGCGTTCTCACGATTCCTGGGGCATCGGCGACTTGGCCGACTTGGCCGACCTCGCCACTTGGTCTGCTACCCAGTTGGGCACTGACTATGTGCTAGTTAACCCGCTGCACGCGGCGCAGGCGATCCCTCCGATGGACGCCTCGCCCTACTTGCCCAGCAGCCGGCTTTTCCTCAACCCGATGTACATCCGTCCCGAAATGGTTACGGAGTACACGCTTCTTGACGAGTCCGAGCGAGATCAGATCGACATGCTTCGCGGCGAGTTGGCGGAGGCCTTGATCGGCGTCGACCTCATCGAGCGCGATCTGTCTTGGCAGACGAAACGCCGGGCGCTAAGCGTCATTTATCGCGCGGGACGCCGACCAGCCAGGCAAATGGCATTCGATAAGTTCCGCGAGCAGCAGGGAAAGAGACTGCGAGATTTCGCCACCTGGTGCGTGCTTTGCCGCGCATACGGAAACGACTGGCGGGCCTGGCCCCTTGAATTTCAGAGCCCTGATTCTCCGCAGGTGGATAAGTTCAGTCAGGAAAACGCGGACAAGATCGAATTCCAGGAGTGGATGCAGTGGATTGCCGCCGATCAACTGAGCAACGCCCAGCAGGGCGCGGTCGATTCGGGGATGAGCCTTGGTGTCGTCACCGATCTTGCCGTAGGAGTCTCGGCAGCCAGCGCTGATACCTGGATGATGAGTGATATCTACGCTCTAGACATCTCCGTGGGCGCGCCGCCTGATAACTACAACCAGCTTGGTCAGGATTGGGGGCAGCCTCCTTGGCGCCCGGACAAGCTGGCGGAGACTGCGTACGAGCCGTTCCGCAAAATGGTCCGTACCGCTCTGGGGCACTCGGGCGGAGTCCGGATCGATCACATCATCGGCATGTTCCGGCTTTGGTGGATTCCGCGCGGGGATAACGCTTCTCGCGGCACCTATGTCGGATACGACCACGAGGCAATGATCGGCATCATTGCGCTTGAGGCGCAGCGTGCCGGCGGAATCGTCGTCGGCGAGGACCTCGGTACTGTCGAGCCTTGGGTGCGCGGATATCTGGAGAGTCGTGGCATTCTTGGCACCAGCGTTTTGTGGTTTGAAAATGGCCCCGATGGAATGCCTAAGGCGCCGGAAGAGTGGCGAGAAACCTGTATGGGTTCGGTAACCACTCACGATCTCGCGCCGACTGCGGGCTATTTGAGCAAGGCTCACGTCAAGCTTCGGCACGAACTAGACCTGCTCACTGAGTCATATGAGCACGAAAGCGAGCTTGCCGATTTGGAGATCGGGCGCTGGCACGAAAATCTCGTCAATCGTGGATTGTTGTCTTGGGACAGCAACGATCCGGACGAGAATTTCATGTTGGCCATGCACCGGTTCTTGACTAAGACGCCGTCTAGAGTGCTTAATGTGGCGCTGGTCGACGCGGTTGGCGACAAACGTATTCAGAACCAACCGGGCACTTGGTGGCAATATCCGAATTGGCGGATTCCGCTTTCCGGCCCCGATGGCAAGGCCCTTTTGCTTGAGGACGTTTACAGCATGAAACGCCCGATGCGTATTGGTGCGGTGATGAACGGATGGAGTAAGGTCCCAGAGCCTTGGGGCTAAAAAGCTAAAAAATAGCGCGGGTCAACCCGCGCTATTTTTTTATTTACAGGTTATCGGGCTGCTTACCCGCCAGGTAGGGGTTATCCCTGACCTGGCGGTCCTCATCGATGATGACGGTCGGGATGGCCTGTTCCGCGCGGCTAATCTTCCATGCCTTTTCAGGAAGCTCGGCCCTGGCCTTTTCGTGGCGCTTGCGTGCCAGCGAAAGAGGCTCTTTGCCGACGATCTCCCCGCCGCGAACCAGATCGACGGTCAGGTTTCTGTCGTTGCAGTCTGCCCTTGGTGCCACCGTGACCCCGATGACCTCGGCCTCTGCACGACCGTTTTCGTCAATCTGACGGACTGCGTACTTTCGCCCACCGATGGTGTTCTTGTTCTTGGACTTCTTGTGCACTGGCTTTTGAGGGCCGTCAGGATCAGCCGAGCTGGCCCTAGCGACCAGCTTGTAGACCATTCCGCAAGTTGGGTGCCCGGAGCCGGTTACCACCGATGTGCCGACCCCGAAGCCGTCTACGGGAGCGCCTCGCAGCGCCGCGATTTGGTACTCGTCCAAATCGTTCGTGACGATGATTCTGGTATCGGTCGCGCCGAGCGAATCTAGCAGCTTGCGCACTCGCTTAACTTCCGTGTGCAGGTCGCCCGAATCGATCCGGATGCCGCCCAATTTGCCGTTGGTAAGTTTTACTGCGGTCTTGATCGCCTCGTCCACGTCATAGGTGTCCACTAGCAGTGTGGTGTGAGCGCCCATGGTCTCCAACTGTGCCTTGAAGGCCTCTTCTTCGTCGTCGAAAAGGAGCGTGAAGGAATGTGCTGCTGTTCCGCTCACCGGAATGTCCCAACTACGGCCAGCCTCTAGGTCGGAGCTCGATCCGAAACCGGCGACCCAGGCCGCGCGTCCTGCCGCAACGGCTGCCCATTCGTGGGTGCGGCGGCCGCCCATTTCGATGATAGGACGGCCCTCGGCCGCCAGTGTCATGCGGGATGCTGCCGAGGCGACTGCTGAGTCGAAGTTGTAGATAGAAAGCAGCAAAGTCTCCAAAATCACGCACTCGGCGAAGCCACCTTCAACGGTGACCACGGGGGAACCACTGAAGAAGAGCTCTCCCTCTGGGTAGCCTGTGATGTCGCCGCTGAACTTGAAGTTGGCCAGCCAGTCGGCAGTTTCGTCATCGACGATCGACTTCTCGCGCAGGAACTTTATTTCTTCCGGGCCAAACCTGAACTTCTCTAGCGCCTCGAGAGCGCGACCAACTCCTGCCACAACGCCGTAGCTACGTCCGGATGGGAGCCTGCGGGGGAATAACTCGAAGGTGCAACGCAGATCCGCCATACCGGCCTTCATAGCTGCGTTGATCATGGTCAGCTCGTACATGTCTGTCAGCAGTGCTGTTGATGCCATGAATGCGATTTTACTTGCGAACTGGCGGCTTTTAGCCAAGGCGAGTCCAGATTTTGACCAGGGCTATAAGAATAGAGGTATGACTAACGAGCAGTTATCAATCGGCGCGACGTCGGTGCGCCCGAATGCCGAGTCGACTCTGCTCGCCGATAAACCTTGGGTGACCGTGGTCTGGGACGACCCGATAAACCTCATGAGTTACGTGGCTCACGTTTTCAGCACCTACTTCGGCTACGACCATGCGAAGGCCGAGACATTGATGATGCAGGTTCACATGGAGGGCAAGGCGGCAGTCAGCAGCGGCGTCCGCGAAGCCATGGAACGCGACGTGCAAGCGATGCACCAATACGGCCTTTGGGCAACATTGGATCGGGGTGCTTGATGCACGCATTCGAACGGGTGGGCGAGGCGACGGTTTGCCGCTTCGAGCCGGCAGAAATAGAGATTCTGCGAAGCCTGCTGTGCCAGCTCTTGGGGTTAATCACCGACGATTCCTGCTTCCTGCAGCCAGGTCAGCAATTAGGTGATTGTTGCTGCGATGCTGGCTCTAATAACTCCTGCTGCGAAGGCGAAGACGCAATCCTCGCAGAGTTAGATCGGCAATTCACCTCGAGCATGCAGCTCAACGATCCGACGTATTTTGCCCATGCGGATCCGGTGATAAAGCGGCTTTTTCCACCCGCCTACCTCGACGATGAGGAGGCCAATTTTGATTTCCAGCGCTTCAGCGCGCCTAGCATTTTTGAAGACAAGGTGGCGGGGCTACGCGCGATGCTCTCCGACCTGGCCGATAACTGCTCCGATGATGGGGTCTGCTCGGTGCCGGGCGAGCACCTCGGATATTGGTTGAAGACCCTGACCAGCCTGCGCCTAGCTTTGGCAGTGCGGCTGGGCATCAGCACCAGCACGGACGCAGAGGCTCTTGCGGAAATCGGTCAAGATGATCCGCGATCTTTCGCCTATTCTATTTATGAATGGTTGGGGTTCGTCCAGGAATCCCTGCTAGCGGTTTGTGAATAGGAACTATGTCCAGCGAGCTTTCAACAGGTCTTCTCCCGGCGGTCGGAAAGATAGATTCCCGGCTGCCAATCGGTATTTTCGATTCTGGGTTCGGCGGGTTGACCGTCTCAAGAGCAGTCACCGATCTGTTGCCGCATGAGGACATCATCTATCTCGGGGACACGGCTCGAGCGCCGTACGGGCCCCGAACAATCGCGGAGGTGCGGAAGTTTGCCCTCGAGGGCCTCGATTGGTTGATGGATCAAGGCGTTAAGGCGCTGGTCGTGGCATGCAACTCCGCGTCTTCTGCCGCGCTCAGGGACATCCGCGAGCGTTATAGCGTCCCAGTTGTCGACGTAATCATTCCCGCTGCCAGAAGGGCGGCAAAAATCACCAGGAATGGGCGCGTTGGAGTCATATCGACTACCGCGACCGACAAATCCGGGGCCTATTTCGATGCACTAGCAGCGTCCAACGTCAGGCTATACTCCAAGCCTTGCCCGCGTTTCGTGGAATTCGTCGAAGAAGGCATTACCAGCGGCGATGAGGTATTGGAGGTCACTCGCGAGTACCTGCAGCCGCTGAAGGAAAAGAATGTCGATACGCTTATCCTGGGCTGCACTCACTATCCACTGCTTTCTGGAGCGATCAGCTATGTGATGGGCGAAGAGGTCGCGCTGGTCTCAAGCTCTGACGAGTGCGCTCGCTCGGCTTTCGCAATATTGACCAAGCTTGAGGGATTGCGCGATGCAGAACCCGATAGGAGCGCAGAGCATCGTTTCTTCACTACGGGGGACCCAAGCAAATTCGCCGGTTTGGGATCGCGACTAGTCGGCGACTTTGTGAGTCGAGTTGAGAAGGCCGAACTTTAGGCCTCGAAAATTCCTTTTCGCGAAGGCTACTCTAGAAGGGTGGATAAGCGAGAAGATGGTCGCGCGTTTGATGAACTGCGCAAAGTGAAATTTACCCGTAACTGGCTGGACCATGCAGAGGGTTCTGTGCTGGTGGAATTTGGTGCAACTCGAGTGCTAGTCGCTGCATCTGTTGAGGCCGGGGTGCCGCGCTGGAGGAAGGGTAGCAGCTTGGGCTGGGTAACCAGCGAGTACGAAATGCTGCCAAGGGCAACAAACACCCGTAACTCCCGCGAGTCTCGCAAAGGCAAGATCGGTGGTCGCACCCACGAGATCAGTCGCCTAATCGGCCGCTCGTTGCGCGCCGTGATCGACTACAAAGCTCTAGGCGAGAACACCATAACTATTGATGCCGACGTGTTGCAGGCAGATGGTGGCACCAGGACGGCATCCATTACAGGCGCTTACATCGCTTTGCACGATGCGGTTGAGTGGATGCGCGAGCGCAAGATGCTTGCTGGTGATCCACTAACGGGATCTGTCTCCGCGATCTCCGTCGGGATCGTAGACGGCACCCCGATGTTGGACCTCGCATATGTTGAGGATTCCGTGGCGGACGTCGACATGAACATCGTTTGCACTGACGATGGTAGGTTCGTGGAGATCCAGGGAACCGCGGAAGCCGACCCCTTCGACCGCGAACAGCTAAATGAACTGCTCGCACTGGGCGAGAAGGGCTGCAGCGAGCTTTCCGTCATGCAGCGTGAGGTGCTTTCGTGACAAGCAAGGTTTTGCTGGCTACTCACAACGACAAGAAGCTCGTCGAGCTGCGTAGAATCGTCGAGGAAGCCGGCCTGGACATCGAAATCGTTAGCCTGCACGACGTCCCGGAGTACCCTGAACCCGCAGAGACCGAGTGGACTTTCGAGGGCAATGCGCTCATAAAGGCTGCGGAGGGGGCCCGCAGAACCGGACTACCGAGCATCGCCGACGATTCCGGGCTGTGCGTGGATGCCTTGGGTGGAATGCCCGGTGTGCGCTCTAGCAGGTGGGCTGGGCCCGGGCACAACGACCAGGCGAATCTGGATTTGGTGCTGGCCCAGATCGACGACGTCGAGGCTGAGAAGAGGACTGCCCAGTTCGTCTCTGTAGTAGCAATTGTCATGCCCGATGGCCGCAAGAAAACCGTGCGAGGAGAAATGCCAGGTAGGCTAACTTTTGAAGAACTCGGGGAGAACGGATTCGGCTACGATCCCATCTTCATCGCGGACGAGCAGGAAGGCAACCTGACCACCGCTCAGATGTCCAGCAAGGACAAGGACGCAATAAGCCACAGGGGCAAGGCTCTTCGCCAGATTCTTCCGGTCTTGGCGCAGATGCTCGGGCTGGACCAAAAACCGAAGGCCTGAGCCCAGAAAAGGAGAACCGATGAAGCAGTATCTTGATCTGTTGCGCCACGTCATGGATAACGGCGTGGTAAAAACCGACCGCACAGGCACAGGAACGAAGAGCGTTTTCGGCTATCAAATGCGTTTCGATCTTTCCGATGGCTTTCCGCTGTTGACCACCAAGAAGGTCTTCACTAGGGGAGTCTTCGGTGAACTCATCTGGTTCCTGCACGGCGACACGAACATTAAATGGTTGCACGATCACAACATCCACATCTGGGATGAGTGGGCAGACGAGAATGGCGATCTGGGCCACGTCTATGGATACCAGTGGAGATCCTGGCCCACACCTAGCGGCGAACACATTGATCAGATCGCCAAGGTGATCGATTCGATCAAGAACAATCCAGACTCGAGGCGCCACATAGTTTCAGCGTGGAACGTCGCCGAAGTGGAGGACATGGCGCTTCCGCCGTGCCACACGCTCTTCCAGTTCTACGTGGCTCCCGGCCAAGACGGTCAGAAGGGCAAGCTGAGCTGCCAGCTTTATCAGCGCTCCGCGGATCTTTTCCTCGGCGTGCCGTTCAACATCGCCAGCTACGCGCTACTCACTCACATGGTCGCTCAGGTCTGCAATCTCGAGGTGGGAGACTTCGTCCACACTTTCGGCGACGCCCATATCTATCTGAACCACTTCGATCAGGTCCGCGAGCAGCTTTCCAGGCAGCCGAGAAGCCTACCGAGCCTTTGGCTGAATCCTGACGTGAAGGCGATCGATGCCTTCGAGCTCGAGGACATCAAGGTTGAAAACTACGATCCGCACCCGCCCATCAAGGCGCCGATCGCGGTATAAAAGGAAAAATTATGCTCGCTGCTTTCGCACACACCGTAAACAATGACGATCCGATCTCCGCGCTGACCGTTGGACAGCGCCCCGAACCAGAAGCGAAACTGGGCTGGTCGAAGGTTAAGGTCAAGGCGGCCTCCGTCAACCATCACGACCTGTTCTCTCTTCGCGGGATAGGCCTCAGCGAAAAACAATGTCCGATGATTCTGGGCACCGACGCCGCGGGGGTGGACGAAGACGGTAGTGAGGTCATCGTTCACGGTCTGATCGCTTCAGAAGGGTGGAGAGGCGACGAGACGCTAGATCCACGTCGCACGCTGCTTTCCGAGAAGTACGATGGCGGGCTCGCAGAATACATATCTGTGCCGAAGCAGAACCTCGTCGCAAAGCCAGAGGGCATGTCTTGGGAAGTTGCAGCTAGCGTCGGCACAGCGTACCTGACCGCCTACGCGATGCTTTTCGGTAAGGCCAATCTGGTGCCTGGCCAGTTGGTTGTCGTCCAGGGTGCAGGCGGTGGAGTCGCTACCGCTACCATCCAATTGGCAAGCGCCGCAGGGCTTCGCGTTTGGGCGATCAGCCGCAGCGAAAAAAAGCGTGCCAGGGCGATAGATCTGGGCGCCGAAGAAGCTTTCGAGCCAGGCGCGAGGCTCCCCGAGAAAGCCGACGTCGTCATAGACAACGTGGGAGCAGCTACTTGGTCTCACTCGGTGAATATATTGCGTCCGGGAGGACAGATCATCGTCTGTGGGGCCACTACTGGAGATGCTCCCGAGCGGGCTGAGCTGACGAAAATTTTCTTCCGTCAGCTTCAGGTGATCGGTTCCACTTTCGGCACCAAGGAACAGTTGGAAGACATGCTGAAGTTCATGGCTGCGAAGGGCATCGAGCCTGTTATCGACAGCACCTTCCCGCTCGAGCAAGCTGACAAGGCTTTGGAGAAGCTAGCAAGCGGAGACTTCTACGGAAAGATCGTGGTCAAGCCGTGAAACTGATAGCAATAGCTATCGTCGCTGCAAACGGAGTGATTGGCGACGGAGTCGATCAACCATTCAAGTTCTCCGAGGATTTCGCCAGATTCAAGCGCGTCACCATGGGGCACCCGCTGATCATGGGACGCAAAACATTTGATTCGATGGGTTTGCTGCCTGGGCGCTTCAGCATAGTAATTACTAGAACTCCTGAGAAACTAGACTTTCCCCTAGACAAAAAAGGAACGCCAAGGGCAATTGCGGTTTCCAGCCTGGAAGAGGCCATTGGAGAGGCTAGCAAACGCGCAGATGTCGCTTACGTCCTAGGCGGGGGACAGATTTATCGGGCTGCTATGGATTACCTAGACGAAATCGACCTGACAGAGGTGCCTAAAGACGCAGAGGGCACCGTAACTTTCCCCGAGCTCGGCGTACAATGGCAGGAAGTCTCCAGAGAACCCAGAAGCGAATTCGATTTCGTAACATATAGACGTGCGCT
The DNA here is from genome assembly GCF_000423485.1 of Propionimicrobium lymphophilum DSM 4903. Lineage (GTDB taxonomy): Bacteria > Actinomycetota > Actinomycetes > Propionibacteriales > Propionibacteriaceae > Propionimicrobium > Propionimicrobium lymphophilum. Next base: position 531,334 of record NZ_AUIB01000001.1, read on the forward strand.
CTGAGGCATCGATCCTTCACCTCGACATGGACGCGTTTTTCGCGGCTGTGGAGCAGCGGGATAAGCCCTCGCTTAGAGGCGAAGCGGTTATCGTCGGCGGTGTCGGTACGAGGGGTGTGGTAGCGACTGCTAGCTACGAAGCGCGCAAGCTAGGTGTACATTCGGCGATGTCTGCATCGGAGGCAAGAAGGCTTGCCCCGGATGCGGTTTTTCTCGCTGGACGCAGACAGGCTTATAAACAGTCCAGTCGAATCGTGATGGATCTACTCAGAGAGCTTTCTCCGATCATCGAGCCCCTCAGCATCGACGAGGCTTTCGTAGATCTAGCCGCGGGAGGAATAGATTGCCGAAATCCTCAGGATCTAGAACTGCTTGCCAGGAGGCTGCGCGCCCAGCTATTTATCCGCACTGAGGGATTAACCGCTTCGGTCGGGATCGGCACCAGCAAGCTGATGGCAAAATTGGGCAGCGAGGCTGCCAAGCCGAACGGCTACAAGGTCTGGCCGGTGGGAACCGAAATTGATGTTCTCTCGGAGATGAAAGTGCAGGCGATTCCCGGCGTCGGTCCCGCCACAACCATCAAACTGAATCGGTTGGGTATTGAGACCGTTGAGGATCTGCAGAAGGCATCCGAAAAAGAGCTCGTACGCGCTTTGGGAGAAGCCGCTGGACACAGCTTGAAGCAGCTAGCTTTCGGTAGGGATGATCGCCCGGTCGTTTCGGTTAGGGCCGCGAAGTCGATCTCGACGGAAGACACCTTCGAGGTCGACGTAACCGATAGAGCAGAACTAGACGGATTCGTTGATCGCGATGCTGCGGATGTTTCCAAGAGGCTGCTCAAAGCGGGACTTTTCGCAAAAACAATTACGCTGAAAGCTCGCCTCGCGGACTTCACCACTTACACGCGTTCAAGAACCATCGCCGGAGCCACCGATAACTGCGAGCGGATCGCGCTGATCGCTAAGGGGCTTTTGGATGGCATAGAGATAGAGCAGGGGATTCGGCTCCTGGGCATCGGCGTTTCCAATTTTACCGAGGCTGCTCAAGAGGAGCTTTTCTGGATCGAGGAAAGCGAGCCGGCAGAACACACTTTCGTTTCCGAGGGCAGGCTCAGAAGATTCAGCACGGATGGTTGGCGAATCGGCACAGAAATAGAGCACGAAGAATTCGGTCGGGGATGGATTCTGGCCACCAGCCGAAAGTCGATCGGGGTTCGGTTCGAGACCCGAAGGACCGGCCCCGGAAGAGTCCGGACAATCTTGAAGGATGACCCGTTGATGACTCGTCCCGCGATTTTGCCCATGCGCTGGCAAAGGGACGAAGATTAGGAATATTTGGCGATGAACTTTGCGATGTCTTTATTAAGCTCGTCCCAAACCGGCCCTGGCTCTCCGAGAGAGCCGCGGAATGTGCCCTCATACATGTGAAACTCTACTTTCGCCCCGACGTCAACCATGTCCATTGCGAACCGGACGCCCTCGTCGCTCAGCGGGTCTACGGGGTTGACGACGAAAAACGACGGTGGCAATTCGATGTTGTCAAGGTCTTCGATGGGTGGGAAGACCTTTTCCGGATCGGCGTCGTCCAAGTAAGCCTGCCACGCATGGAACGCAGCCTGCCTTGTCCACACCGGACCGTCTTTGTCTGTCAGCATTGATTCTGCATTCAGCGACGGATCGACGAATGGTTCCAGGCAGATGAACCCCGAGATGGGTTCGCCGCCATCCCTCAGATGCTTTATGAGGCCGCCCCAGAAGATTCTGGCTCCCGCAGTGTCGCCGAAGCCGAAGATAGGGCTGCCTTTTTGAGCTTCCAACGCCCACTTGATCGTGGCTGAACAGTCGTCCCTGCCATAGGGATAAGGATTTTCTGGTGCCCTGCGATATTCGAGGGAGATGATATGGCAGTTTTGTTCTAACGCTAATCGTGCAATTCTGTCGTCGTCTTGCTGAACAAGGCCAGAAACGTATCCTCTGCCGTGCGGGGCGATGATTAGCGGGGCGTCTGCTGGTATCCCGATTGGAGTCAAAATTTTGAGGACAAGATTGTGGTCAGCAGCTTTGATGCTGAGGTTTTGCACCGCTATCTTAGGGCAAAATCCTTCGGAGTTCATGCGCATTTCACCCGCCTCTCGGAGGCTGGTTACGTCCCAGGTTGTTCGTTCTGGAATATCCGCCGAATCAACTAGATAGTGTTGCAGATAACCACTCATTTCACCTCCTCAACTTTTCAGTTATGAAAATAATTATCTCGGCCAAGTTGAGCGAATTTTGCATTAGTTGCGCTTGCCAAATCTTTAGGGTCTAGGACTAGAGAAAAACCTCTTTTGCCTCCGGAGCAATATACTTTTTCTAGGCTTTCTACCGAAGCGTCGATGAGGGTCGGTAATTTAGCTCTTTGCCCTAGTGGGGAGATGCCTCCGGTTACATATCCGCTAGATCTTTCGGCGTCTTTCGGATTAGCCATTTCGGCCTTTTTGACGCCGAAATTTTTAGCGACAGATTTTAGGTCCAACATGCCGGCAACGGGAACTACTGCGACTGCTAATTTCTGCTTGCCGTTTGGGTTTAGATCTACGATCAGGGTTTTTAATACTGATCTTGGGTCTAACCCCAACTTCTTGCATGTCTCTTCGCCGTAGTGAGTTTGGTCGCTGTCGTGCTCGTAGCTGAGGATGTCGAACTTTATGCCTGCTTTTTCAAGCGCGATTGTTGCCGGCGTTCCTTTGGAATTTTTCTTCGACATACCTCAAATATATCCCGGGGGCGAAATACACTTTGCTGATTACCTGACCAACTGGCTATCTCTAAACACGTGTAAAATATTGCGCTCGTCGTCGAGAATTAGAAAGTTCGGAGAAGAACTAATCGAAAAATCAAATGTGACCCCAATATCGTTTTGAATTCCACACGCATTGGCTGGAACTGAAACGCACGCCCTGATTAATCTCGAAAAATCAATTTCGGATAATCCTCGGAATTGATCCGCAATGGTACTTGCGCCGCCTGCAAGGGTTTCGGTTCTGGTGAGGTAGCATCCGCCATCCCTCAGTTCGACGGGTAATCCACCAAGTAGATGTTCTCCCTGCTCGCTTCCGGTTACTGCGGCCGAGTCTGTGACCAGATAAGCGTTATCGACGTATTCCAACACGTCACCAACTAAATCTAAGTCGACGTGGACGCCGTCTCCGATAATTTCCAGCCAGCTGTAGCCAAGCTTTGCCGCTCGAATGAATTCGCGTACCGGCCCCGGGGCTCTGTGCGTCAACGGGGGCATCGCGTTGAAAAGATGCGTCACGGTCTGGAGGATCTTTGAATCGGCTAAATCGGAAATTTGCGTCAACGCGGCCCTGGTGGCAGCTCCCGTGTCGTTCGTGTGCCCCCAGGATGGGCGTGCGCCGTACTTTATGAGCAACCTTGCGGCATCAGCGGCTCCGGGAAGTTCCGGAGCTAGAGTCATGGTTTTGATCCAGCCCTTCGCCTCCTGAAGCCAAATTCGCAGTTCTGTGAGGTCTGGATTCCGCAGTGCGTGAGGATTTTGAGCACCGCATTTTTCCGGATTCACATATGGGCCCTCTAGGTGGATTCCGGCCAGCTCTCCGCTTTCGCAGAAGGGCAGTAAGGCCTGAATTTGAGGCATCGGGTCTGGCAAAGAAACGAGCGAGGCAATGAGCGCGGTTGTCCCGTTAAGGCGGTGTACCCGAATAGCAGCCGCAATTTGGTCTGGCTCGTAGTTGTCTGAAAAAGAAAAACCTGCGCCGCCATGGCAATGAGTGTCTACAAAACCTGGCACGATGTATCGGCCGCTGTAGTCGGATTGGGCAGCAGAAATTTTGGCCTGGGAAATGCAAACTATGCGGCCGTTTTCTAAGTGGAGTCCTCGGCCGACGATATTTCCTTCACCGTCGTAAACCTCGCCGGAACAAATCATGAGTGATCCTTGAATGAAGGAACCTTCAGGGGTACCGGAGAAGGGACTCGAACCCTCACGCTTTTAAGCACAGGAACCTAAATCCTGCGTGTCTACCAATTCCACCACTCCGGTGCGTTTGACTAGCTTAGGGCAAATTTAGCTTCAAACCCAAAGCTGCGCCAATTCTTGATACGTGGCCTTTGGCGCGCACGTTTCTTTGTACCTCAACGATCGTTCCAACGCCTTTATCGTCAACTTCTACGACGAACGTGCTGCGAATAACGCCAGTCACCTCTTTGCCGTAGATCTTCCGGACACCCCATGCGCCGTAGGCTTTGATCGTTTCCTTTTCGGGATCGGCGAGAAGCGTGACGTCCAGGTTGTCTCTAGTGATGAAGCGGGTCAGCTTGTCTTTGGTGTCCGGGGAAATCCCGATGACGTCCACACCTGCCCCGTCGAATTGGCTCTTTGCATTGCTGAAATCGACCGCCTCGACCGTGCATCCCGGCGTCATGGCAGCGGGGTAGAAATAGACGATAACCTTGCGGCTTTTGTAGTCGGATAGCTTGATGATGTTCCCGTCGTGGGCTTCAAGCGAAAACTGTGGGGCGGTGTCGCCAACTTTGAGGTCAGTCATGCCAGATAGTTTAGCTAGTTACGGGTAGGCTTAAAAAGCAATTAAGCTAGACGTCGTCCCGATAGATACTTGGAGGAAGATCGTGGCTGATGACAACACCGAACAGATCCGCGCGAGGATCGCTGCGACCAGAGCAAACCTGATGGGTGGAATTGAGGATCTTGCTTCTCAGGTAAATCCGCAGGCTGTCAAAGAAAACGTCAAAGAGTCGGTAAAGCAGTCCGCAGAAGATTCCAAGATTGCGGCTAAGAAAACCGTTAGTGATGCTGCGAGCGGAGTCAAGGATTTCTTTGTGGACGATCTGGGCGTTAAGTGGAACAACGTCGGTACTGTCCTGCTATCTGCCGGTGGTTTGGCTGCTGGTCTGGGCGCTTTGTCGGCAGTTTCACGCCTGTGGAAGTAGCTGAGCAACCGTTGCAAAACCCTCGATTTTGCATCTGAAAAAAGGCACGCTATAGTTACTTCCCGCGCGCACCGCTAGCTCAACTGGCAGAGCAATTGACTCTTAATCAATGGGTTCTGGGTTCGAGTCCCAGGCGGTGTACGATGTGAGACCCCGGTAGCAAAAACTGCCGGGGTTTTTTGATTTAATGATTGAAAAAAGGGGAAACCGGTGAGAGTAGGGATTTTCAAGACCGCAGATGAGGCTTCAAAAGAAGGCGCGAACATAATTGTCGATTTCTTTAGCCGCAAGCCCGCGTCAACTCTTGGTCTTGCGACGGGCTCGACTCCGTTGAAGCTCTACGCCCACTTGCGCGATGCGCACGCTAGGGGAGAGTTCTCGCTGCACAATTCCCTGGCCTTTGCTCTCGACGAATACGTCGGCATGGATCTCGATCACCCGCAGCTGTATCGCAACGTTTTGAAGCAGGAACTTGTTGGCGACGACAAGACTGGCCTTACCAACGAAAACCTGCACACCCCTAACGTTTCTCACCCAGACCCCGACGTGGCGGCCATCAACTTCGAGGCTGCAATTAAGGCTTCGGGAGGAGTCGATCTCCAGATTCTGGGCATCGGCGCCGACGGCCACATCGGTTTTAACGAACCTGGCGGTTCGTTAAACTCCCAGACGCACCACGAGGTTCTCGCGAGCCAGACCCTGGCCGATAATTCCCGGTTCTTCGAGTCCGATTCCGACCAGGTTCCGAAAACCTGCATCACGCAGGGCTTGAAAACGATCATGTCGGCCAAGAACCTGCTGCTATTGGCTTTTGGCGAGTCCAAGCGCGAGGCCGTTTCGCAGCTCGTAGAGGGCCCCGTCAGCGCCAAATGGCCTTCGACCGTCCTCCAGCTCCACCCGAGCGCCATCGTGCTCGTAGATGAGGCTGCAGCGGCCGATCTGGAGCTCGCGGAGCTTTACACCACTCGTTGGCAGATGCTCAAGCACATCGACTAGTCGGTGCAACTTCCAGCTTCTAATTTTGTTCGTTCTCTTTCTAGAGCGACGATGAGATTGTCCAGTCGGTAACGTTCACTCGGAGATCAAATGGGTGTGCTCGAAATCTATGGTTGGGTCGTCGCAATCATAGGTGCGGGGTTTAGTGCGCCTCAGCTGCTGAAGGTCGTGCGCGCTAAGAGCGTGGCGGGCCTCTCGCTGGTTGCCTGGCAGCTCGCTGTCGGTTGCTCTATAGCCTGGGTAACCCACGCGGTCCTTGCCGCATCGGCCAACATTGCGATCAATTCTTTGCTGATCGGTCTTTGCAATGCGGCAATCCTCTTCTTCATCAAGAGCAAGCGCAGCCTAGGCATTATGCGTGTGATGCTGGTTCCTCTAGCTTTGTCATCTATCCTCATCGCGGTAGACGTCTTGCTCGGGCCGCTTGCTTTCGGACTGGCGGTGATGATTCCGCAGTCGATCAGTCTGTCGGCGATGATTTACTCGATCGTCGCCGAGCACAGCCTTCGCGGCGTTTCGCCTGGGTATTTAATATTCGGCAGTCTGATCCAGGCAGCATGGCTCGGCTGGGCTGTCATGGCTCGCGATTCCGCAGTTACTTTTAGTTCGGGCAGCCAACTCGCCCTCCTAGCCACGGCTTTGTCCTGCTATGTGGCGAGAATGTTCGGCTGGCAGCCCGATAGGTTCAAGATCGTCGTGGTTAGCGTCGCCAACACAGCCAGGATGGTTGCGGTCAAGATCGACGAGGCGACCGAGGCCATTACGGCAATAAACCCGGGCGAACGCACAATGAGCATGTTGGCAGTACATTCGCCAGAAGAGGGCGAAGAAGAGCCAGTCTCTAAGCCTGTGAAGCAGCGTCAACCGAAGTTCGTCGTCCACGCCCCAGAGGATTATTCCTCAGAGACGACGCAGATTCCCGCGATTCACTAGCGGGTCTGTTTGGCCCTGTCTTTAGTGGTCTTCACCACGTGAATTCTGCGCTCCCGAAGCATCTTGTGTTCCGCGGTTACAGGATGATCCAGAGCCGGGAGTTCGTGGCCTAGAGCTTTCTCTAGCAGGTAGTCCGCAAATCGCGGGTTGCGTGGAAGGATCGGCCCATGCGGGTAGACGCCGATTACTTGCCCTTGCTGTGCGCCATCGAATCCGTCGCCGTTACCAATGCCAATCTCGACTTTGGCGACGGGTTTGGCGTCTGAGCCGAGACTCGTGTAGCCAGCGTGGTTCTCGAAGCCAGTAATCAGGTGGGAAGCGCCATCGGGCGCCTGCCAGCTCGTCAGAATCTCTCCGACTGCCCGCTGCGGGCCCCTGCGGGTCTCCACGTCCAGCAAGCCCAGCCCTTTTTTGACTTCGTCGCGGCCTCCGACGGTATAAGTCTTTCCGCAAATCTGATAACCGGCGCAGACCGCAAAAAGGATGCCGCCAGCGTCTAGCGCGCGGAATATGCCACCATCTGCTTTAAGCTCTGCGACCGCAGCAGATTGTGCCCGATCCTCGCCGCCGCCAAGCAGATAAATCAATCCGTCCGTGGGCACTTCCTGACCAGGTTCAACCACGACCAGCTCGGCGTCTATGCCTCTCCACTGCAGGCGCTTGGTCAGAACCTGCGCGTTACCTTGGTCGCCGTAAATGCCCAGCAGGGATTGGTAAACAACTACGATTTTGTGGCTCATGAAACATCAACTCCGCCCAGGTGGCATAGCTGTAGGAAAGCAGAATAGGTGGCTAACACGTCTACCGTGGTCTCGAACGGACCCTCTAGCGCATCTTTGGCTCCCGGAATGATTTCGTGGTCTATCTCGGCGTAGCTGAGACGCACAGCCAGGTCTGCGCAGCGTGGGCCGGAGACTATCACGCGCTTTCCGCGTAGCGGCTCGAAATCTACGTCCCATAGCCAGCTGACGTCAGCGCCGTCCGCGATCGCCGAATCGATGACCAAAATGACTGGATCGGATTTCATGATGAGCATGTTTTCCGCCCATGCCGCAGGGTTCTTCGCTAGGGCCAGCCTTGCCTTAGTGGTGTGGGTCTCGTAATCGAAGGCGCCGACTGAGAACCTACCGGCAGGAGAGACCACCTTGGTCATCTCATGGCTGGCATCTGCTAAATCGACGCCGAATATGCTGCAGGATGCCAGCGCGCAGGCCGCGTTACCACGATTGAAACGGCCCGGAACCGAAAGATTTAGCTCAACGCTTCGACCATCTTTGAAAATCACGTTTTCGCCGTCGACAATAACGTCTGCCTCAGGCTGGCTGAGCCCGCATTCTGGGCAAGCCCAGCGGTTAGGTTTACCCTCGGCGACTTTCATGTACTCGAGAATCGAACCGCATTCGGGGCACAGCGTCGAGTCGGTCTCCCAGCTCAACCCCATATCAACCCAAACTTGTTTTGGTGCCGCCTTGGCAGACCAAACGACTAGAGGGTCGTGGACGTTGGCGATAACTATGGGGGAGTCTTCTCCGAGTTCGATCAGCTTGTCGCGCCAGCGCTTACCGATCGAGTTGATCTCGTGGTGGCGGTCTAGCTGGTCGCGGCTGATGTTCAGCATCACGAGGGTTTCGACGTTCTTGGATTCCAGAACGTACGGCACCACCTGTTCGTCTACCTCCAAGACGGCGATCGGGGCTTTCGAGTTTTGCGAAAGCGCGGAGACGATTCCGTGTTTAAGGTTCGCGCCATCCGAGTTGGTCGCGACGTTTGGAAACTTCGCGCGCATTGCTGCAGCAAGAAGGTGCGTCGTTGTCGTTTTGCCGTTGGTCCCAGTGACGACGGCAATACGCTTGTCTTTGAGTAGGTCGTCGAAAAGGTTCGGGGCGATTTTGCTTAATACAGCGCCTCGGATACTCGCTCCTGTGCCTCTGCCGGTTGCCTTCGAAGCCCAGGCGGCCAGATCTCCGGCAGCGAAGGCAATTTTTCGACGTGCCTTGTTAAAGCAGTTTTGCAATGCACTCACCCGATAATTATCGCACGCCAGACCAGTAATTGATCAAACGTCAGAGGGGGGAAGCAGGAGAGATATGCGTGGGGTGAGTGACGGGAATCGAACCCGCGACAACCTGGACCACAACCAGGTGCTCTACCAACTGAGCTACACCCACCATGTCCACACATCAGCGGCCATGGCGCCGATCGTTCAATACGTCTGGCGCATCAGGCAACTCGTATAGAGTAGCCCGGTTTTCCGTTTTTGAAAAATCGCCGCGAAGTATTTCTCAAAAACCGGTGATTTCGCCCTGGTGCTTAGCGGCGATTTCCCTAGCCGCCTCGGTGTTGGGGCCTTTGCCTTCGACGAAAACCGCGTCTCGGTAGTAGCGCAATTCTTCAATGGATTCCTGGATATCCGCTAGGGCGCGGTGGTTACCATTCTTGGCAGGTGAGGCGTAGTAGGCCTTCGGGAACCAGCGCTTAGCCAGCTCTTTGATCGTGCTTACGTCAATGTTGCGGTAGTGCAAGTAGTCCTCAAGTTCGGGCATGTCGCGGGCCAGGAAGTTCCTGTCGTTGCCCACGGAATTACCCCCGAGTTGAGCCTTGCCGGCAGCCGGCACGAATTTTTTGATGTACTCGAGCGCCTGCTGTTCCGCCTCCTGCATGGTTAGGGTGGCGGTTTTCAGGTCTTCAAGGAGCCCGGATTTTACGTGCATATCGTGAACAAAGTCGTTCATCGAGTCGAGCTTTTCCTGATCGGTCTTGATGACCAGATCGATGCCTTTGTCGTCTAGAACGTTAAGTTGGCCATCTGTAACCAAGATCGCCACCTCAATTAAGGCGTCGTCTTTCAGGCTGAGGCCGGTCATTTCGCAATCGATCCAAACAATATTTTCACTCACGATCCCTACACTACTCCCGAAAAAAGCGCACGCTGTGGTGGCCAGCGCTGGCAAAAAACTCTTCGGGCTATTACCATCGACTTGTTGCCTGGCCCGGTAGCTCAGAGGATAGAGCAGCAGCCTTCTAATCTGTCGCGCGTGGGTTCGACTCCCACCCGGGCCGCCATTAATCTTTCTTTTCTCTCGCCCGCTAGTGTTGGAATTGTGACTGACGCAGAGATTTGGCGCCCATCTAAGAAGCCAAAGAAGACGGTTAGAACCATTGGAGCTGGTGCAGCTGAATCCGTCATGTCCGCGTCGCGTGCAGGAGTGCTTGATCTGAGCCCCGCAGCGCAAGCTAGGCGAGTGCGAAACGGTTTGCCGCTTGCCGAAAAACCCGGTCTAAAACGTTGGCAGCGCATAGTCCGAAACCATTATTTGTGGTTTGTTATCGCGCTGAGCATTTTTTACTTCGTTTCGCTCTTCGTCACATACAGAAGCATGGGCTCGAACCTGATCTCTGAGATCTCTAGGGTGACGTCGGAGGCAGGCTCTCCCGTCGTGATCACCTGGTCGGGCATTAACGAGGCGCTGCTACTCGTTACCGGTAAAGCGGTGCCGACCGCAATTTGTTTCCTGGTTGCATTCATCCTGCTAGACCGAATCCGCCCGACCCCCTGGGCAATGAAATGGGTGGCGTTCGGTTGGGGAGCCAGCGTCTCCGTATCCATCTCCTCGATAGTCAACACATGGGCCGGCGCGCTGATGAATGCCCAGGGCCCAGTGGACCCCTCTCAGGGCGCTCGTGCCGCCATCTATTCGGCGCCGTTTGTCGAAGAGGCCGCGAAGCTGACGATCGTTTTTTGGCTAGCCATATTTCTGCGCAGGAGGCTAGTCGCGGTTCACCAACTGGTGACGATGGCCGGGCTATCCGCGCTCGGTTTCGCCTTCGTGGAAAATATCGTTTACTACCTGCGTTCGTACATGTTCGCTGCCAACATCTCCGGCGAGGATCCGCTGAAAGAACTAAACACTCTTGTGTTGATGCGCGGCGTTGCGACTGCATTCGGTCACCCGCTTTTCACATCGATTGCCGCCTTGGGGTTTATGGTTGGACTGGTTAACAGATCCAAACTCGTGCGCTTTTTGGCGCCTGTCGCGGGCTACCTTGTTGCGGTGCTTGGGCACATGATGTTCAACGGTCTGATGTCGGTCGGGTTTTCCGCCAAGGTCGCGTCGATTTGCGGTTGGGTGGGCGTGCTCGCGTTAGTCATCTATCTTTGCACAAGGTACGTTCACCAGACCCGAAACATCAGGAGCCGTCTCGAGGACTTCGTCAAGATGGGGTGGCTTAGCCAAAACGATCCTAGAGTCTACTCGAGCTTCTTCGGCAGAATGAAAATCTCCATCGTCGCCGTGCTGAGCGGGCCCAAAGTCTGCGCTGCGACTTGGCGGCTCATGCGCTCCATAACTGAACTTGCCTATTTGCGCGATGCGGAGACCAGGGGCCTGGTTGATGCCTGGTCGTTGGAGAGGCAGCGCGACCTTATTCTCACCGTCGAAAAATACCGTCCAAAGGCGATCACCGATTACCGCGCTCTGCCTTGGATCCCCGAAAACATTCGGGGTTTTTTCCGTCGCCTGATTTCGCAAATCAAGGCTCGAATTGCCACGCTTTCGCCAAACAGGCAGGGCTCAAAAAAGATTCAGGAGTGGCGAACTCCCGATCCGAGTCAAAGAGTAGGTGTCTAACTTTTAGACGCCTCGGTTTGCCCTGGCATAATTGAATACAAGACTTCTATTTACAGACAAAGGAATCGTACGTAGTGGCTGAGTTTATTTACACCATGCACAACGTCCGAAAGACGGTCGGTGAAAAACTGATCCTCGATGACGTTACGCTGTCTTTCTTTCCCGACGCCAAGATCGGTGTCGTTGGCCCTAACGGAGCTGGCAAGTCGACTCTTCTGAAGGTTATGGCGGGCATCGAGCCGATTAACAACGGCGACGCGAACCTTGCAAAGGGTGCAACTGTCGGAATCCTGCTTCAGGAACCTCCGCTGACCCCCGGCAAGACTGTCCTTGAAAATGTTCAGGAGGGTGTCGCTGAGACCAAGGGCATGCTTGACCGATTCAATGAGGTCAGCGCCGAGATGGCCGATCCCGATGCCGATTTTGACGCTCTTATGGCCGAGATGGGCGAGTTGCAGACACAGCTCGACGCTCGCAACGCTTGGGACCTCGATTCGCAGCTCGCGCAGGCCATGGATGCTCTCCGCTGTCCTCCCGCCGATACCATCGTCGACGTGCTTTCCGGTGGCGAACGCCGCCGCGTTGCGCTGTGCAAGCTGCTGCTGGAGCAGCCGGATCTGCTGCTGCTTGACGAGCCCACTAACCACCTCGACGCCGAGTCGGTGGCCTGGCTCGAGGGTCACCTGAAGACATATCCGGGCGCGGTCTTGTGCGTAACCCACGACCGATACTTCCTGGATAACGTGGTTAACTGGATCTGCGAGGTCGACCGTGGCCGCCTGTACCCGTACGAAGGTAACTACTCGACCTATCTGGATACTAAGAAGAAGCGCCTCAAGATTGAGGGCCAGAAGGACGCCAAGCGGGCCAAGATTTTGGAACGCGAACTTGAGTGGGTGCGGTCTTCGCCGAAGGCTCGACAGGCGAAGAACCGTGCGCGTCTGGCTCGCTACGAAGAGCTGGCAGCGGAGGCCGAACGCTTCCGTAAGATCGACACCAGCGAGATCAACATACCCGCCGGTCCGAGGCTAGGAAATGTCGTTCTGGAGGCTAACGATCTGGTCAAGGGATTCGGCGATCGCTTGCTCTTCAATGGCCTTAGCTTCGACCTGCCCCGCGCGGGCATCGTTGGCGTCATCGGTCCCAATGGCGTCGGTAAGTCGACCTTATTTAAGATGATCGTCGGCGACGAGCAGCCCGATTCAGGCTCGCTGCGTGTCGGCGAAACCGTCGACATCAGTTACGTCGACCAGGGACGCGCAGGCATCGACCCGTCGAAGACGGTTTGGGAAGTCGTATCCGATGGCCTCGACTACCTGAAGGTCGGCAACTTCGAAATGGCTTCTCGCGCATATGTCGCCTCCTTCGGTTTCAAGGGCCCCGATCAGCAGAAGCCTGCCGGCGTGCTATCGGGCGGTGAGCGCAACAGGCTGAACCTGGCGCTTACGCTGAAGCAGGGCGGAAACCTGTTGCTGCTTGACGAGCCGACTAACGACCTCGACGTCGAGACGCTTTCTAGCCTCGAGGATGCTCTTCTGCAGTTCCCGGGCTGTGGCGTGGTCATCTCCCACGACCGCTGGTTCCTCGACCGCGTGGCCACCCACATTCTCGCCTGGGAAGGCGACGGTGAGGACGGCAACGATCCGAAGTGGTTCTGGTTCGAGGGCAACTTCGACGACTACGAGAAGAACAAGGTAGAGCGTCTGGGCGAGGAGGCCGCTCGTCCGCACGCCTCCCGTCACCGTAGGCTGACTCGCGACTAAATATTTTTCGGGCGCACGAGTTTCTCGGCTTCGACCTGAATTGGTCGTAGAGCTCAGATTTTCGTGCGCCCGTTTGTTTACTAATTTTCGTTCTTTTTGCTTAATTTATGTCTTGTATGCGAAGAACTCAAAAAGTGTGAGCCCGGTGGAAAATCTCTTTAGCTTTGCCTGCCCACAAGACATTTGGGCCTGATTTTTATTGTGTTAAAAATGATAGAAGCAGTTTATTGATTCGGGGTAAGGTTAAATTCGGATTTTTAAGTTAGGAATTAGATGACTGCAGTGGTCAACGCTCCGATGCGACTGGTCGATAGGTTTGGCCGTGTCGCTCGAGATCTGCGGGTCTCTGTGACCGATCGCTGCAATTTGCGCTGCGCCTACTGCATGCCTGCCGAGGGCGTTTCGTTTAGGCCCAAAAATGAAATTCTGACTTCTTCTGAATTAATTAGGTTAATTAAAATAGCCGTCGAAATTTTAGGTATAGAAAAGATTTGTTTTACCGGCGGCGAACCTTTATTGAGAAAAGATCTAGAAGAAATTATCGCAGAAGCGGCTAATCTGCGAAAAAAAGATGGTGAAAAGCTAGAGATCTCGATGACCACTAACGGGTTAGGTTTGGCCCACCGAGCGAAGAAGCTCGCAGAGGCTGGTCTGCAACGGGTAAATATCTCGTTGGACGCCGCGAATTCTCACGATTACAAGATACTGACTAGGCGAGATCGTTTTGCCGACGCTATAGCGGGTGCGCAAGCTGCTCACGACGCTGGCCTTAGCCCAATCAAACTGAATGCAGTTTTGCTCCCTGGTTTCAATGATCATCAGGCGCCGGATCTCGTCAAGCTCGCGTTGAAGAACGGTTACACGCTTCGATTCATCGAATTCATGCCGCTAGGCACCGCGTGGGAACGTCAAAAGATGATCACGTGTGAGGATATATTGAGTAAACTTCGCGAAGAATTCACTTTGAAAATGCGTCCAGAATCAGAGCGTGGATCTTCGCCAGCGAAATATTGGGACGTTACCGCAGGCGACGAGCATCCGGCGGGGAAGATCGGCATCATCGCTTCGGTCAGCAGGCCGTTCTGCGGAGACTGCGATCGCACGAGGCTCACCGCGGACGGCCAAATTCGATCTTGTCTTTTTGCGCGAAGCGAGACCGATCTGCGTGGATTGCTCCGTAGCGGTGCTAGCGACGCAGATATAGCCGGTGCTTGGGCAGAAAATATGTGGAGCAAACAGCCTGGGCACGGAATTGACGATCCATCATTCTTGAAGCCAAAGCGAAACATGAGCGCCATCGGGGGATAGGAGACAATCGAATGGAACTTAGCGTCAGCTATTTCGCCGCCGCGGCCGATTTCGCTGGGACGAGAAGCGAGGTTATCTCGATCCCCGATAGCTGCTCCGTGGCTACCCTCAGGAATTTATTGGAAGAAGGTAAGCCTGAGCAGTTCGGCAAGCTGATTCGAGTCTGCGCTCTGATGCTAAACGGCCAACAGCTGCACGATGGCGACGAGGTGTCAGGTGGATCGCTAGACGTCCTCCCACCCTTCGCCGGTGGCTAGGGCACGTCTTCGCCGGTGGCTAGGGCACGTCTTCGCCGGTACTACGCGCTGCCTTTCCACTCTGTCGAGCCGTCGCTGAAACTCTGCTTCTTCCAGACTGGTAGCTCCTGCTTCACACGCTCAACCAGCCTCTCCAGAAGAGAAAATGCCTCTTTGCGGTGCGCGGCAGAAACTGCGGCTGCGAAGGCCACGTCGCCGATTTTGAGTTTCCCTGTGCGATGAAAAACCGCGATTTTTATCGCTCCGCTTCCTGCTGCCAGCTCGTTGGCGATCTTGGAAACCACCTGAGTGGCGTTGGGGTGGGCTTCGTACTCGATACCATCGACGGATTTTCCATCGTCGTGGTTTCGGACCCTGCCATCAAAAATCGCCGTGGCGCCTGCACGCTCGTCTCGTACGCTTCGCGCCAGGGCCTCGACGTCGATCTTATTTTCGTCCACTGCGGCGCTGACCACCTCGGCGTCTGCGTGCTCAAGGTTAGCGGTGTTCTGAATTAATCTGGTGGCTAGTGCATGCGGATTATGGTCGCCGTCTAATAATTGATCTCCGATGTGCGCCAGAATCGGGCTCACCGCTTTAATGGCGTCGCGAACCCCGCCTGGTGAACCGGGTGCGTTTACCACGAATGCTCTTTTGCCAGCGTGCTCAACCACCCCAGCCAAGCCCCTCGAAAGTGCAGCGGTAGCGACCTTTGGATTGTTGCGAATAGCCGCCTCGACACCCTCAGCGCGCTTAGAGATGAGCGAAGCCGTTGCTTCTGGGGTGACGTCTCGGCTGGTTAAGCCCGTTCCGCCGCTGGTGAATACAAACTCGGCTCCCTCATCGATTGCTCGCAGAAGCGCAGATTGAATCGCGTTTATGTCGTCCTCGACGATCGTCACGGGGGCTACTTCTCCTGCCTGCGCAAGCAGCTTTGCAGCAAGCGGGCCGGATGCGTCCTCGCTGAGCCCCCGAGCGCAGCGGTCTGAGATGGTGATCACAGCTATCGAAACCATGAACGCCATACTACGTTGCGGCTATCCTTAAACACGACCCAAAGGAGTGCTTATGAAGGATATAGAAAAACACTACGGCGACGTCCTCGCGTTGGGACAGGCGCTGCCTGCGGAGAAAGTGCCGGTTTTCGATGCGCTCGGTAGAATCCTCGCCGAAGACGTGAGCACTCGGTTTGCTGTTCCGCCTTTCACAAACTCCGCGATGGACGGTTTCGCCGTTCGGGCTAGCGACGTGGCTAACAGCTTGAGCCTGGAAGTGACGGGGGACATCCCCGCTGGGTCTACTGAAGTACCCGATCTGCCAGCGGGAACTGCCATGCGAATCATGACAGGTGCACCCATACCAAAGGGAGCCGACAGCGTCATACAAGTCGAGCACACCGAAAAATCAGACGAAAACATGCGTCACGAGGCGCCCTCTTTTGTGACCTTCACTCAGACGGTTCGGCCTGGATCTAACGTCAGAAAGCGTGGTGAAGACGTGCCGGCGGGGCAACCGCTGATTCCGGCTGGTACACGTCTTGGTCCAGGCCATCTTTCTGCGCTCGTCTCCGTCGGGTATGGAGAGGTTTCGGTCGTCAGGCGCCCGGTCATTGGCATCGTCACCACAGGAGAAGAACTTCGTAACGCAGGAGATGATCTGGCGCCTGGTCAGATACCCGATTCAAACATCGTTTTACTGAACGCGCTAGTCACCCAGGCAGGTGGTATCGCTAAGCCGCTTGCCTACCACGGCGACGACCCGGAAGGCTTCGAAAAGCAGCTGCGTGTACTAATCGATCACGTCGATATGATCGTGACTGCCGGCGGGGTGTCGATGGGGGCTTTCGACGTGGTTAAAGAAAGCCTCGGAGAAATCGAATTTTGCAAAGTAAAAATGCAGCCAGGCAAGCCTCAGGGATTTGGAAAGCTGAAAGGCAAGCCAGTCATTTGTCTGCCGGGCAACCCGGTTAGCGTGCTCGTCTCCTGGTATCTTTTTGGCAAGCCACTGGTGGACAAGATCGAAGGGGTGACGCCCCGCCCGTTCACTGAACTATTCGAACCCCGAACTGTTGGGGCAGGATGGGCGCGCAAGCCTGGCAGGGTGCAGCTGATGCCGATCATCGCTAAAGACGGTAAGGTGCTGCCCGCTAGCCACGGTGGGTCGAAGTCGCATTTCGTTGCGTCCACGTTCGGGGCAACCGGTATAGCGATGGTTCCAGCAGAAGTTGCTCAGATCAACGCAGGCGAAGAAATACCTGTTCTGTGGTTCGGAGGAAATTAATGAGATTTACCCATTTGAACGATGCCGGTGACGCCAGGATGGTCGATGTCACCGCAAAGCAGCCCACCGTTAGGGAGGCCACGGCTGTCGCTTCTGTGACTTGTTCCCGGGAGGTCATGACTGCCTTGCGCGACGGCACCGTTCCCAAGGGTGACGTGCTTGCCGTAGCTCGCGTGGCAGGTATCGCCGCTACGAAAAAGGTTCCAGAGCTGCTGCCGCTAGCGCACGTCATAGGGATTCACGGTGCGCAGGTGGATCTAGAACTGCTCGACGATCGAGTTTGGATTTCCGCCACCGTCCGAACTGCCGATCGAACTGGCGTTGAGATGGAGGCACTAACCGCGGTCGCGGTGGCGGCTCTAGCTGTGGTGGACATGGTTAAGGGCGTGGATCGCTCCGCAGCTATAACGGATTGCAAGATAACTCACAAATCCGGCGGCCGCTCTGGCGATTGGAGCCGTCCGGAATAAAAAATCGAGGCTGGCAATTCCAGCCCCGATTTTTAGGAAAGTTCGCCACAGATTGGCTTTTCTAGCCACTGTCTAACCTGCTCGCTATTCATTCCTTGCGAGAGTAGGAAGATCAGCTTGGCGTAGGTCGCCTCGAGCGTCATATCGGCTGAACCAACACATCCCGCGCGGGCAAGCACTCGACCTGCCTCGTAGGTGCTCAAGGCCACGTCGGCTAGTTGGCACTGTGAAGAAATGACCACAGGCACACCTGAGGCAACCGTTTCGGCTAATACGTCGACGAAACCCGGCTCGACGGAGGGACAGTTGCCCATGCCGTACGCCCTAATGATGACCGCCTCCGGAGCGGGCGCCAACAGCGCGCGTAACCGCTGGGCGGTGATGCCAGGAACCAGGTCGATCATCGCGACGTCGTGCTGACGGTACGGAGCTGGTTTACCCCAAGGTAGCGGCTGCGTATCGCGGCTTTGTGAGTGTGCCGCCCAACGCCAGGGTACGCCGGCGATAGCCAACGGATGCGCAAGGGGAGTCTCGAACCCATTGAAACCCCACGAGGAGGTTTTACTGCTTCGGTTACCCGCCAGCAGGTAGTCGCCGAAGTAAAGACAGACACCTTTGGTCTTAGGCGAGAACGCTGCGGTGATCGCGCCGATCACGTTCTTGCCCGCATCAGAGTCCGCGGCTATCAGCGGCAACTGGGATCCGGTGAGAACAACTGGGGTGTCGTCCCCGGCGCGTGCGAAAGAAAGCGCCGCAGCCGTGTAGCTCATGGTGTCCGTGCCATGCAGGATCACGTAACTATCAGCAGGATTTTCTTCGATCGTGTCGAGGATAGTTTGCCAGTCATGCGGAGTGGCACTCGAGGAGTCGATCAGGTGGTCCAGCGATTTAAGCCGGATTTTGGCCGTGATTTCTGAGCCTTCCATCAACCCGTTCAACCATTTCGACATTTCCTCGTCGCTAATGCCTGGAACTAGGCCTTTATCAGACGGCACCATTCCGATGGTGCCGCCGGTGTAGATCACCTGAATATCCATTTTTTACTCCGCTTTCTCTTCTTCTACGTCCTCTTCGAAGATGGAGTCCATCAGATCCAGGGTCGCGCGATGCCGATGGCTGCGAGGCTTATAACTATCTCGAATGCCCCGGTGGGGTAGATGTAGTTGACCAGAACGCCGATAAGACCGAGGACGGGCGGTGCACAGTCAGATTATCTAGAGCACGAAACATGGTAAGCGCGAATAATCCGCAAAGCGCGTAGGAGACTGCTAGCGCCGGACCACCTTGAGCTAGTCGTCCGCCAGCACCAAGGAAAAGCCCGTAGCGATGGAGCCGGCGCTGGCGATCATCTGGATGTGTCGGTTCCTTTGAGCATTGTTGTAGCCAACATCGGGCTTGTCCTGGTTGAGTACCTTCTATGAGCTAGACATACCTAACCTGCCTGTAAATCCATGTGGACTAATGAAGACGCGTTCAATAGAAGACCGCTGTTATCAATTTGCTAGCAAAACTATAATCTGTGAATTATCTGAGAGCGAGAAGAGGGGGATGAAATTTACCCTCTTGGAATCCTTTGAGAAAATTCGTTTTTGGGTGAGTTATTCAGGTTCCTGACTTGGTCAAAGATTATCTGGCGCCAGAGATTAAAAATTCCCCTTTCAAACGATTCATCGCTCGAAAGGGGAATTGAAGGAGGGCTAGCGGCCTTCCATGATCACCTTGATTTCGTCGGGGTTGATGCCAACCATGGCCTCGCCCAGATCCTTTGAAACCTCGGCGATCAGTTCGGAGTTGGTTGGGTTTTCTGCCGCTTTGACGATCGCTTCGGCGCGTTTCTTCGGGTTGCCGGAAGCGAAGATACCCGAACCAACGAAAACGCCCTCAGCTCCGAGCTGACGCATCAACGCAGCGTCTGCAGGAGTAGCTACACCGCCTGCGGAGAAGTTAGGCACCGGGAGCTTTCCGTTGTCTCTAACGTAGCGAAGCAACTCCACGGGAACGGCCAACTCTTTGGCCTCGTTAAACAGAGCGTCTTCGCGTAGGGAGCCGATGCGGGCGATCTCCTCGTTGATGGTGCGCATGTGGCGAACAGCCTGAACCACGTCGCCAGTTCCTGCTTCGCCTTTGGTGCGAATCATCGCAGCACCTTCAGCGATTCGGCGTAGGGCCTCGCCAAGGTTGCGGGCTCCACACACGAATGGGGTGGAGAAATTGGTCTTGTCGATGTGGTAGACGTCATCAGCGGGGGAGAGCACCTCAGACTCGTCGATGAAATCGATGCCGATTGCCTCGAGGATTTGAGCTTCTACGAAGTGGCCGATGCGGGCTTTAGCCATAACCGGAATGTCGACTGCCTTCTGAATCGTGGAGATCATGCCGGGGTCAGACATCCTCGAAACGCCGCCGGCCGCGCGAATGTCTGCGGGGATCCGCTCCAACGCCATGACTGCTTTAGCGCCTGCTCCCTGAGCAATTTCCGCCTGCTCGGGGGTGGTGACGTCCATGATGACGCCTCCACGGAATTGATATGAGGGGTTATTGGAAGGATCGAACCAGCGTGTCACTTTTACTCCTTGAAAATTTGGGTTTGCACAAACCGTATCGCGAGTTAGCCTTATTGGTATGTCCAGATTTGGTAGTTCTTTTAAGGTCAGATTCTGATGTTGACCTATCGACTATCACCAGAATCGGGCGCTCCTCTTTATGAGCAGCTCTATAACGCGATTCGAAGCGACATAGAAGAGGGAGGGCTTATCCCTGGCCAGAAATTACCCTCGAAGCGGTCGTTTGCAAAGAACTTGGGAGTCAGTGTGATCACTGTTGAGGGCGCATTGGAGCAGCTGATCGTTGAGGGCTATCTATTTTCGAAGCCTCGCTCCGGGTTTTTCGTTGCCAAAAACATGCGAGCGCCCAAGAAGAAGCTTCCGGTTACGAAGGCCAAGGTGATGATGGAAAAGGAAAACTGGCGAATAGATCTGGCTAAGGGCGCTAACAGGCCAGATCTGTTCCCGTTTTCCCGCTGGGCGAAGACCGTTCGCGAAGTAGTCTCTCATGAACCTGAACGCATCTTGCTGGGCAAGCTCCCGCCACAGGGCTTACCCAGGCTTAGGGAGGCAATAGCTGACTACCTTCGAGGGGGGCGGGGGATGAGCGTCTGCGGTGAGCAGATCATTATTGGTGCGGGCGCACAGTATCTTTATACAACTCTCGTGCAGTTGCTCGGTCGTGATCTTGTATACGCCATCGAGAACCCTGGATATCCGAGGCTGAACAAGATTTATCGCGCCGACGGGGTGACTCCGAAGTTTCTGGAGCTGGATGCAGCGGGCGCTGCAGTGCCCAGCGCTGACGTTGACGTGATTCATGTCAGCCCGTCCCACCAATTTCCGACCGGAGTCGTGATGCCGATTGGTCGTCGCCAGCAACTGCTGAATTGGGCAGGCACTGATAAATACATCATCGAGGATGACTACGACTGGGAATTCAGGTTCTCTGGTATGCCCATTCCGTCGCTGCAATCAATCGACGCGTTTGATCGCGTGATTTACCTGAATACGTTCACTCAATCGTTGGGTTCTGCAGTGCGAATCGCTTATGCCGTTCTCCCGGAAAGCCTAAGCATAAAATTTGCCGAAAAGCTCTCGTTTTTCTCCAATTCCGTTTCCGCACTAGACCAACTTGTTTTAGCCAAGTTCCTCGAGGACGGAAACTTCGAAAGGCACGTATCTCGGCTAAGGGTGGCGTATCGCTCGGTGCGAGACCTGCTGATAGATCAACTTGAGGAATTGGGGATTCCTGTGCTGAACACGAACTCCGGTCTGAGCTTCTTGGCCAAGTTTGAAAACCCCAAGATCGCCAAGATCCTGGCAAAGCAAGGGATCAGATTGCCCTCCTTGGCCTCGTATTCGCTGAGTGACGCACGGGGCCGAGGAAAGCACTGGTATTACCTGTCCTTCGCCTCGCTAACCAACCAATCGGCTCAGGAAGTGTTGGACGCGATTAAAGCCGCAATTAAGAGTTAGCCTCGACAATCTCGTCTATAGCCATGACCAGCGTGTTTGAGGAATGTCGAAATACTTTCGGCTCTAGCAGTAGAGAAAGAGAAGCGAATCCGTCGATCAGCAGGTCGAAGAAGTAGCCGGGCTGGACTGTTATCTGATGCTTCTCGATCAACTCCAAGACTAAGTTCTCCTCATTTATGAACGAAGGGAAGCGTAAGAGGACGCTCCAGCCGCCCTCGGGAGACAATATGCTAATCGTACCCGTGCGGCTGAGCTCGACTATTTCCTTTAAGGTCTGGAGGTTTCGCCGGGTGCGCTGACCTATCCTTTTCTGCTGTGAGGGGATTTCTGCAAGAAGATTTGGCAA
This sequence comes from Propionimicrobium lymphophilum DSM 4903, assembly GCF_000423485.1. GTDB lineage: Bacteria > Actinomycetota > Actinomycetes > Propionibacteriales > Propionibacteriaceae > Propionimicrobium > Propionimicrobium lymphophilum. The sequence goes on from NZ_AUIB01000001.1 coordinate 553,268, forward strand.
TTGCGCAGTAATCAATTGGCTCATCGGCAGGTAAGAATCGGCTATTAAGTCCAAGCGTTCCAGCGCCTCGTCGGCTTGCTCTTTTGGCCCGCTGGTTTGCAGCCAGGCTAGCTTGGCGCCAGGCGCGCCCAAGTTTTTCGAGAGCCCATCTAGGGCGAAAGTAAGTACGGAATCCTCGCCGGCAAGCCTTTGCCCGCAACCGTTCAGCTCGTATTCGAAGAACACTTCGTCGGCGATCAGCGCGAGGTGGTATTTTCGGCAAATGCTGATTATCTTGGTTCGTTCGTCTTTGGCCAGGTAAGAGCCCGTCGGGTTGTTTGGGTTAATGACAATAAGGGCCTTGAGTCTTTCTTGGTTTTCTGCAGCGAGCGTTTCTAACTGGGCCGTGTCGATCCACCATGACCCGTCCCAATGCATCGTGTAGTCAAGTACTTCCGCGCACTCCAGAGCGGCCAGGTTGCTAATGAGTGGGTATCCGGGCCTTGGCGCGAGAACCGCGTCTCCCGGGTCGCAAAGAAGCTTAATCAGCCAGCTGTAGGCCGCCGAAGTTGAACCCAGTAGATGAAGGCGGTTCGGGTCAACCTCACCGCGGTAGCGGTTCGATAAGAACTGCGCTAAAAGTTTTCTTGAGGCTAAGTCGCCCCTCGCCTCGGCGTGATAAAGACCTGGCGCGCTTTTTGAGCAGAAGCCATGCCGTGTGGGGTTTGAGTCACTTAGATTGACCAGAGTGCCTTGGTGGCTTTCGAGCGCAATGCTGATCGAATTTGGCTGAAGGTGAGGAGCGCGGGTAGAAAATCTCACAGTCCCAGAGTAACTGGTGGGTTCGCGCCGCTGTGTCGCAAGAAAAACTAAACAACTAGCTATATTGAGGGCCCGAGTATTCCGTGCCCTCAATTTGTTTTCTTGGGGTTTGCTTTGACATGACCGAGATGTATGATTCTCATTAATCAATAATGAGAATCGTTATCATTTAGGAAGGCTGCTAGTGCTCAGCTTCAAGAAAACGGCATGCGCCGTGATAGCCGCTTGTGTGGCGATAGGTGCTGCTCCGTTAGCGCACGCACAATCAGATTTGCTCGTTGCAACTCAGGGTCACGTCGACGCGCCCAAGGTGTTTTGGGAAGGTTCGGCTAACAATTTCACCCTGAAGACCAACTTCGGGCCAAACCCTGTTCCCATAGAACAATCGATTCTGTGGGTTGGGAAGGGCTATTCCTCGAAGGCACAACAGCAATATTTTTACGAGATAACGAAGGGCGACGGTAGCAAGCTGGATTTCGCTGGTAACAAAGGAGATCTGCTTTATCTGGCTCCCCAAAACCCAAGCGCAAACGCGCAAGACCCGATCTGGGCAGGTTTCGGGGCAGACACGGCAGTCCCGATTGAGAACTTCCGCGATCAAGCATTTACCCTCGACATGGTTGGATTCGACGGTCCTGGACGAATGGAAATGTTCCGCTATGGTCCAGGCTGGGATAAAGCAGAACGGATGCTTTCCAGTCACGATGTGGGGATGCGCTCTGCGTTCATGAATGCTGGTTCGCACACTCACAACAACACGACATTCACCCGTCCTGGACGATACGAAATAATGTACAAAGCTACCGCCCGCGGCAATCACGGGTTGATCTCTTCGACACCGCAAAAACTAGTTTGGCAGGTTGGTGGGACGAAGCCGTCTCCAGAAGACCTAGGCGATGTAGCTGCCGCTTACAACGCTTCATCGGCCGACGAGTCGAGCGATTTCTTCCCGAAGTTCACGCTTTCCAAGAACGACAAATTGGAAAAAGATGGCGATGACAAGCTGACCAAGATGACTTTCACCACCTCTGATGCTTCCGATCAGGGTACGGCTGTCTTCTACATTGATGGCTACTACCTAGCTGAGGTGCCCGTAGTGGACGGGTCAGCGGAGTGGACCGAGATGATCGGTTCTCAGACCTCCAACTTCCAGGTCGTCTACGTTCCGAAGTCGGGCGACAGCCCGCGCTGGGTTTCTGCGCCGGTCAGCTACACAACCGGGCAGGCAACTACGTCCACTAATCAGCTAGGTGAATTTCCGCAGAAGAACAGCCAGGATCCTGCACCCGAATTTAACAATCCCGGCTTCTCAGACGGTTCTAAGGAAGTCAGCGTAAGCGCAAAGACTGAGAGCAACAAGTTTTCTAACATCACCGTGCAGCCGGCGGACGATCGCATGACGGTAAACGTCAAAGGTGGATACTTCAACAAGGCTGAGGACAAATACGTGGACTGCGATGTTGAATTTGTCTCCTCTCCAGGTCATAGAACCTATTTAGCGCCGTCTGATGGTTGCCAAAAACCGGAAACGACGCTTCGGCTTAAGCTGATTCCACACCCCAGTGATTACCGATCCGGCGTAGATTTTGAGCAAGGGCAAGGCGGACAGGGCAGCCAGACTCTTAGCTTTGGCCCAAAAGATCAGTCCCAATTTGGTTCAAGCTCGAAGCCATCTGAGAACAATCCCGAAAGTAACGGCAATAGCGCTTCTGCTGAAGCAAATCAGCAATCTAATGGTTTAGATGCCAAGCAGGTCACGATTAATAACGGTCACTTAGATATTGGGCCGGTTCCTGGTGAATCTGGCTTGCAGATTGCTATCGGTGACGACTCTCGTCAATACGCGAACAAGACCGTGCTTCGCGCACCTGAGAGCGTCAACATCGAGCTCAACAGGCACGCAGTTCAGATTAAGGGGCCTGGCCAGAAGGGCGTATTTGCTTCTAAGTCTTACAACTTCTTAGGCGATAACGGCACAAGCTTGTGGGTTATTTCCGGGCAGCAGATAAACGGAGTTCCGTGGGTCGGTTTCTCGACCGAGCGTGTTGATCACTCCGAATACCCCAATGGTGTGAACCTTCGCATCTCCTCAATTTCTGCTCCTGAAGGCGGCAAATGGTGGGCCTTCACTAGTGACGTCTCTGACGATGTCCAGATGATTGCCTCGTCGGATAAGGCGGGCGAAATAATTGCCAAGAGCCCGACACATATGCACAACAACTGGGTATTCTCCAAGCCAGGCGAATACCTGATCGGTGTCGAGGCATTTGGCACGAACGCTTCCGGAGAGTTCAAAACCAAGCAGGCGAAAATAAAATTCACTGTTAATGGAAAGGACGATCAGCAGAGCGGCGACACTAACAGGGTAGTGGTTGGCGGAAGTAGCGATCGGTCAGCTTCTGGCTCGACTGACGGGTTGAACAAAGTCGGACAGGCCGGTAGCGCAGCGCCCACAGGTGGCGGTAGTGCAGGCAGTTCGGCTGCGGGAGCGGCTAAAGAGGTATGTCTGCCTGTCGAGGGCGCTAGCAGCGCCGGATCCGTTGCCACTGAAGGTCACTTCGACCTCGGGGCGCGAATCGAAGACGGAAAGCTAGTCGCTTCGCTAAAGGATGATCGCAATCAGCCTGCGTCCTGGGTGGATCCTGCCTCCGTGGCATTCCAGCTCGGCGACCAGGCCAAGCTGAAGGCGCCAGATGCTTTGAGTTTCATCTCCAAAGCCGGTCAGGATGTCTGGATGATCCAGTCCAGTCAACAGGAAGGCGTGCCCTGGCTTGGCTTCAACACCATGCACGAGTCCATCGTCGAGCTGACAGAAGGCACGATCACCTGGAAGCTCGACTCCGTGGAGGGCCCGGGCAAGATGGCTGCGTTCACATCGGGCACTTTCGGTGGCGGTATCGGAGACAGGATTTTCGACAATGTAGGCGGGCCAACTAGCTACACGGTGGCTAAGAACACCCACATGCACCCGAACTTCGCCTTTACCGAAGCCGGCGACTACAAGGTTTCGCTTACCGCAACTGCAAAGGGCAAGAATGGCGAGGAACTCAGCGCCAAGACCGTTCTGAACTTCAGCGCAGGTTCAGAAGCAAAAGTTCCCACAGTCCAGGGCTCAACAGCCAAAGACGGTAAACCGCTAGTCTCCGAGGACGGCAAAAAACTGGGACGCACGCCCTCGGGCGAGGTCTGCGAGCTCGGAGCCGGAAACTTACCTTCGACGGGAGCGGCCGCCGGACAGGGTGCGGCTCTACTCGCAGCCCTCGTAATTGGTGCTTCGATTCTTGGCCGCCGCTACGTGAAGCCATGACATTGAAGAAACTGCTGGTGGCGGTTCTCGCAATCCTCTTAACCGGTTGCGGGGCAGCCACCCCAACCAAGTCTCAGACGCCGTCAGTGGTTACCACCACTCCAATCCTCGCCGATCTGGTCAGGCAGGTGGGTGGCGACCGAGTTAGCGTGAAATCGATCGTGCCAGCCGGCGCTGATCCGCACACCTTTGAGCCGTCTCTGCGCACCAACAGAGATATCGCATATGCCGATGCGGCATTCTCAAACTACCTGATGCTGGAGCCACACTCCGTGATTAAGACGCTTGACTCGACACTGCCAGACGTGCCCAACATCTCCATTGCCGAGGAGTCCACGAAGTACGGGGCAGAGGTCATACCCCTGGTCGAATCCAGCCACCTGGACGCTTTGTGGCTCGGTCTGCGGTTGCGGGGCGATTCCAGCGATCGCTCTAGCGAGGCCCAGCTTCAGCTGGCTGGAGTCGAAGGTCCCGGGCAAATGTTTGGATACGTTACCGGCACCTTTGGAAAACCGGAAAGGTTCTTCGAATCTGGCGATGCTAACGGTGGACGTCCAGTTTTATTACCCGTTGGTGCGCACACCCACATGTCTTGGGCATTCACCAAGCCTGGAAAATATGTCGCAACGTTCGCTGTAAAAAAGGATGGCTCTGAAGTCGTTCGGCAGAACGTCACATTTGCAGTAGGCGTCCAGCCCGAAGCCGGACAAGTTATCGACATCGGTCACGTCGACGTCACTGCAGATCTGGAAAAATCTAGCATCTACCTGCTGGTCGACGAAGAGGGTGGCGGTGAAACCACTCAGCGCGAAATTGCCGCTGACGAGGCTGTGCTATCCGTGCCCTCCAAGACTCTCCAGGAAATTCCCGCAGGGGCAAGCTATAGGTTTTTGGGCTCACCCGGTGACCTTGTCTATCAGCTACCGCAGGCGGTGCTCGGCGCCCACGTCCACGGCGAGATCGATCCGCACATGTGGCTGAGCGTGCCCAACGTAAAGGCGTACATTCGCACGATCGCTGACACGCTTTGCCGGATCTCACCCAGCGATCAGGAATACTTCCGGGCCAACGAGCGCGAATATTTGGCAAGGCTCGATCGGTTAGACGAGTACGTGACAGAAAAAGTATCCGAGGTGCCCAAGGAAAACAGAAACCTGGTTACTACGCACGACGGCTACGCGTACCTAGCCAAGAGGTATGGGTTGAAGATCGCCGGATACGTGTCAGCAAACTCGTCGATCGAACCTAGCATGGCTGAGCGTCAACGCCTCACCCAGACTCTTTTCGACCTCAAAACCCCAGCGGTGTTTGTTGAGCCGTATGTCATGAAATCCACCTCGGTGTTGCATCAAGTCGCTGAAGAGCAGGACATCAAAGTTTGCACCATTTATTCCGACACCCTCGACGATCGGGTGTCCACTTACGAAGATCTGATGCGTTTCAACGCAGACCAGATAAGCAGCTGTCTTTCCAAGGAAAAGTGATGAAGAAAATATTTTTTGCAGCGTTATTAGCAATCTCTATGTCCATCGTGCCAGCTGCGGCCGATGAGGCAGATCCGCTTGATCAAACAGTTGTGAGCTCGGAGCAGGTGAGTGCTGAACATGCTGAGGTGAACGTAGGACATATTGATCTCGGCCCTAAGGTGGTAGACGGCGAGTGGAAGCTACTTGCCCGCGACGATAACTCAACCCCAGCCGTTTGGAGGGACCCGAATAATCTGGTCATGCGAGTCTCCGACGCGGCAAAGATGGAAGTTCCCGAAGGTCAAGAGTACGAATTCCTGCAGTTAGATAAGAATCGCGAGGCCTATGTGGTTCCACAGACCCAAATCGCGTCTGTCATTTGGCTCGGTTGGAACACCCAAGATCCCGCTGTCGTCGAGCAGCTCGATCGTGGCGGCAAACTTCAGCTGCGTTCGGTGAGTGGCCCCGGCAACGTTTCGGTATTCCTGCAAAACGGTTTCGACGGCATCACCCAGCTATGGAATTCCAGCGAACTGCCGCAAGAGTTTTGGGTAGACGCAAACACTCACACGCACGCAAACTGGGTGTTCACAAAGCCGGGAAACTACAGACTCAATGTGGCATTTAACGCGAAACTTAAAGACGGCTCCGAAATCGAGGTTCCGGCATCGCTTACCTTCGCAGTTGGTGACGAAGCTAGCGGAGAGGTCGATTCCTCCCAGACCGTGGCTCCCAAAAACCAAGAATCACTCACGCAAGAGCAGTCTGAGGGTAATCCCGTAACTTTGTGGCTGATCATCTCGGCGTGCGCGGTAGTAGTCGTGGCGGCAACTGCATTCGTGGCAGCTAAGGCACGGAGGGCAAAGAATGCAGCCTGAGATCTTAAGAGTCAAGAACGTTGATGTAGACCTGGCCAAGCGCAGGGTGCTCACCGATGCAAACTTGGTAGCTAACCAAGGGGAGATGGTCAGCGTGATCGGGGCGAACGGCGCGGGGAAAACAACACTGATCAGAGCGATACTTGGGTTGGTTCCGCACAGCGGGGAGATACTAATATCCGGCCAATTGCCTGCGAAAGCGTACAAAATGGTCGGTTACGTTCCGCAACGCCACGAATTTGCATGGGACTTTCCGATCTCTGTTTCCAATGCCGTGCTGAGCGCCAGATCTCGCCAGATCGGGTGGTTCCGGATGGCCAAAAAACACGACTATCGGGCAGTAAAGATTGCTTTAGAGAAGGTGAAGATGAGCGATCTTGCCGACAGGCCGGTCGGAGAACTTTCCGGTGGGCAGCGCCAACGAGTTTTGCTGGCCAGAGCTTTGGCGACCTATCCCAAGCTCCTCATCCTTGACGAGCCTTTCACCGGCATTGACATGCCAACCCAAGAGATGCTCACCGAAATGTTCGAAGAACTGCGAGCCGAGGGAATGACCATACTCATGGCAACGCACGATTTGGCTCAGGCCATGGAAACCTCCGACAAGGTCGCTTTGGTCAATAAAACGGTTGTCGCATACGGAACCCCGGACGAAGTTCGAAACGCAACGGTCTGGTCTAGAACATTCGGCGTAAGCCCAACCTCGACGATTCTTCGCAACGCGGGCGTGCTCGTAAGCGAGGCGATCACATGCTGAGCCTTCAGGTATTGACCCCGATCGAGTTTGTTCAGGATCTGACAAACCCGCTTCTTTCTTTCCTGCCGAAGGCGCTGATCGTTACGGTCGCTTGCTCGCTGATCGCCGGTTTCATCGGCACGTACGTCGTGCTTCGCGGCATGGCGTTCATCGGTGACGCCGTCGCTCACTCGGTTTTTCCCGGCCTTGCGATCGCCTTCGTCCTGCAGGGTTCGCTGATTCTCGGCGGGGTAGCGGCGGGCCTCGCGACTGCCGTGCTCGTCACGATTTTCAGCCAAAACAGACGCTTGAAAGAAGACTCGGTAATCGGCATCCTATTCGTCAGCGCTTTTGCGCTCGGCATCGTCATATTGTCCCGTGCGCCCGGATATTCCGGCTCGCTGCAATCGTTCTTGTTCGGCTCGATAACGGGAATATCTGATTCTGACGTGACGGGCGTCCTTGTCGCAGCGCTGGTGATTTTCGTGGTTGCGTTGGCCTTCAACAAGGAACTCATCGCTGTAAGCCTTGATCGCGAATCGGCAAAAGCCTCGCGGTTGCCGGTCTTTTGGCTGGATTTGCTGCTCTATTCGCTGGTCACGATGGTAGTGGTCATCGCGGTTCAGAGCGTGGGCAATATTTTGGTGCTTGCATTGCTCGTGACGCCAGCATCTACTGCCCGGCTTTTGACTGATCGCATCGGCGTTATGATGTCACTCGCTCCGCTCATCGGAGCCCTTAGCGCAGTAGTAGGCAGCTACCTCTCATGGGCGGTAGACCTGCCCGCGGGCGGCTCGATAGTTCTGACCTCGACTGCGATATTTCTGATCACTTGGGTGCTTGCACCGAAGCATGGGTTACTAGCCAAAACTGCCTAAAACTAACCGTTGTGAGCTCGCCTGTTCCCAAAGCGCAGGCGAGCCCCTTTTAACGCGGTAGCTGAACGTAGTACAGCAGCGCGTCCTTCTTCTGTGCGGCATCAAAGAGCGATTCAGCACCGTCTTGGATGCTATCGGCGACGTCCTCTCCGGCCGAGATAATCTCGATCGCGGCCTCTGTTTCGATGGGCGTTTTGGCTTCGGCAACACACCAACCGCCCCAGCCACGAACACCGTTCTCGTCAGCAGGCAGTGACTTCGCGAAAGCGTCAACCAGTTTCGCAGCCTCTCCCGGGACGGGAAGGTGCACGTAGACGCGCAGCTTCGCGATCTCAGTGGCCCTCTTGTGCGGCCAGAGCCAGTCGTAGTCGAGTGTGTATTCGCAAGGTTGGGTGAGGGATTCGACGCTAACAGTTTTGGTTAGGTGGCGATGGTCTATCCCTCCATCGACGTACGGTTCGCCGTAAACCTCGTAACCGTAGAGCCCGTAAAAGCCGACCTTGTCGACCTGTCCGCCGATCTCGAACCGAATTTGGTCTGTGCCCTCTTCAACCACGTTATTCGCTGCGTGGCGTTCAGCGAACCTGATCATCGCCGCGCCTACGCCAAGACCGCGATGATCTTTTCTGACCGTGATTCTTTGCAGATAAACGGTCGGGATTTTTGCGTCATCCTCGGGGAAATTAACCCGGATAGTGCCAACAACCTCGTCACCGTCGATGCAGACGAAATGCGTGACGGGTTTTGCCTCAAGCGTGTCGAACTCGTCGATTTCTCGCATTGCAGGCACACCCTGCTCCTTGACAAAAACTTCAGTGCGCAGCCTCAAATATTGGTCAAAGTTATCGGTTGCCTGTTCAATCCGCATTGGTTCTCCTAACAAGTAAAGAAATAATTCTAGTTGCTGTCAGAGAAAAAACGGTTCTGCTAGAAAGTCGATTATTTTCTGGCTAGGCGGCTAAATTTTTCGACTCGTTTCGAGTCACCATAAATCTGTACCTGGTCTCCGGTAACCAATTCCACCTCTCCTAGCACGGGGTTCCATTTGTCGTCGTGCTTGATCGCAATGACCTTGACCCCGTAGCGATCCCATAACTCAACCTCGTTGAGCCTTCCTGCCACACGTTCAGGAACCATCGTGTGCACAATCGCAGTGTCAGACGACAGTTCGACGTAATCGAGATTAGAACCACGTACCATGTGTGCGACTCTTCTGCCCATCGCTACCTCAGGGTAGACGATGTGTGGCACGCCAATTTGGTCGAGGATCCTGCCGTGGGCTGTCCCGGAAGACTTGGCCCACAAGTTTTCCATTTCCATGTCGATCAGCAGCGAACAGGTGAGAATGGATGCTTCGACGTGCGCACCGCCAATTGCAACGATCACCGCGTCGAATTCGGCGATGCCGAGTTCTTCCATGGAAGCTATGTCGGTCGAATCTGCCTGAATAACCCGGCTGAGCTGACTGTTGTTTCTATTAACGACTGTCTCGTTGATATCTATTCCGACAACCACCGAGTCGTCCGACATGAGTTCTCTGGCGACAGCGCTACCGAATCTGCCCAGACCTAGTACGGCGTAGGTGGGCTTAGAGAATCTAACCAATGATCGGCCTTTCTATAGGAAGCGAGATCGCCGAAGATGCTGGTGCGAAGGCCAGCGCAGTGGCGACCGTGATCGGGCCCAATCTGCCAACGATCATGAGGGAAATAAGAATTATTTGCGAAGGGGAATTCAGCAGCGGCGTCATTCCGGTGGATAGCCCCACCGTTCCGAAAGCTGAAAGCACCTCGAATAGTGTTTCTGAAAGGTTGAAATCTGTTAACAGAAGAATGGCCAGTGTGGCTGTCGCAACTAATCCGAAGCTTAGCATGACCACGGTGATTGCCTGGCGAATCACGTTTGGGGATATTGCTTTGCCGAACACACTTGCATCGTTTCGCCCACGAATTACAGAAAAAACTGTTGCTAACAGCACAAAAAGCGTGGTTATTTTGATTCCTCCCGCAGTGCCTGCCGGACCGCCGCCGATGAACATAAACATGTCCATCGCAAATAGGGTCGAATCCGACATTGCTGATATATCTATCGAGTTGAATCCTGTGGTTCTGGTCTGAACAGCCTGGAAAATGCCAGCTAGGATTGCGCTCGAGTTATCGAGTCTGCCCAAAGTTCTAGGGTTTGACCATTCGAAGGCCGTCACAAGCAGTGAAGAACCAAGTAAAAGAGCCGTCGTTCCTGCGAGAACCATGCGCGTATTCAGGTTCCAGCGGTGGGGCTTAAACAGGTTGTGTCTGAGCTGAAAGATCACCGGGAAACCAAGGCCTCCGATAATTATGGCGCACATTAAGGGAACGCAGATCCACCAATCACCCGCGAAACGGGTCAGATTATCTGGATACAGCGCGAATCCCGCATTATTGAAGGCAGAAATCGCGTGAAAAACTCCGTGGCAGATGGCTCTAGAAAAGCTGTACCCAAGAGTCAGAAACCTTCCTGTTAGTACGGCTGCTACAACACCTTCGACGGCGAAGCTGACCAGGACCACGCGACGCAAGAGAACGCCCATCCCGCCCATCGAAGATCGTCGTTCTGCGGCGGTTACGAGGTTTGCGTTCAGGTTTGCCCTCCTGACGACAGCCTGTCCCAAAATGGTGGCGAAGCTCATCACGCCGAACCCGCCGACCTGGATCAGCGAGGCTATGACTACCTTGCCGAAAACGGTCCAGTAACTTGAGGTATCAACGATCGTTAATCCTGTGACGCATAGTGCCGAGGTGGCAGTGAACAGTGCCGGCAAAAGTGGCAGCCCACCGGGGTGGACGGTGGACATCGGCATCATTAATAACGCCGTACCCAAAACGAGTGCGGTGATAAACCCGTAAAGAATCACAGATGCGTGATTGCGCGGGTGTCGTCTCAACTCTGACACGCAGGAGACACTACGCCAGGATTTTTTGAAGGCGCAATAGCTGGCACCTAACAATTAACTGGTTGCTATCGCTATTAGGCTCAGCTGCGGTGATGAATGATCGCAAAGTTCCTAGTCGAAGGGGTGTTGATGGTTTCGGGTGAAAATATTTTTGTTGCCAAAAAGGTCGGCTTGTGGAGAAAGCACAACCCGACCTCTTGTTTTATTTAGCGTTTTTACTTGCCCAGCTGGACGGTCCACTCGGGCGGAACATCCTTGCCCGACTCTTCGTCGGCCTCGGACTCTTCAGCAGTCTTGTGGATGATTCCCTGCGCGTGATGCGAGGGGGAGTAGATTGCGTAGAGCTTCATCGGCTCATCGCCGGTGTTAATAATGTCGTGCCATTTGCCGGCGGGAACCATGATGGCCCAGCCGTCCGAGACTTCCTGCTCGAAGGTGAGGTTATCTTCGGCATCGCCCATGACCGCTTTACCCTTACCTGCATCGAGACGCAGGAACTGGTCGTTGTCAGGGTGCACCTCAAGACCGATTGATTCGCCGACCGGAATCGACATGAGCGTAACCTGCAGGAACTTTCCAGTCCAAGCGGTGGTGCGGTAGTTATCGTTCTTTTTGGTCTCGGTTTCAAGATCGAAGCTGTAGGGTTCTGGTCCGTTGTCTTTTACCGCCATGCGAGACTTCCTTTCCTTGGTAGCTGGATGACACTGTTTATCTTATTCAGGCTAGAATTTTTCCAAAGAAGAATGAGCTACTTCAAGGCACAGGATCGCCTTACCAATTAAGGCCATTTCGTAATTCGTGAATTTGGCTCAACTGCGGGTGCGCGAGAGATCTGGGCATCGATAATCCTGGGCAATTAGTCGAAAATATCGGCCACCACCGTGCTCGGCGTTTGCATTTTTCTGTTCTGCCGCGGCTTCAGTAAATACAGTTTGGGTAATTGCGGAAGACTAGGGAATATGGAAACGAAACAAACAAACGTTGAATCATTCCAGCTAGACCACACCAAAGTTAAGGCGCCGTTCGTCAGGGTCGCACACCAGGAGACGCTGCCTGGCGGTGACCAGCTAATCAAGTACGATGTGCGCTTCACTCAGCCAAACGCGGATCACTTGGAGATGCCGACTGTGCACTCTTTGGAGCACTCCGTGGCCGAGCACATGCGCAACCACACCGACAAGCTGATCGACTTCTCACCTATGGGCTGCCAGACCGGTTTCTACGCCATGACCTTGGGTATCGAGTATGACGATTTCCTCAAGATTCTTGAGGAGACCCTCAAGGACATCACAAAGATGACCGAGGTGCCGGCTGCTAACGAGGTGCAATGCGGTTGGGGCGCTAGCCACTCGCTAGAGGGCGCGCAGCAGGCCGCTCAGCGGATGCTGGACCACCGCGACGAGTGGTCTGAAATCTACTCTCACTAAGCGGCCGTCAGCACGCCGAGGCGTTAGACGTCGAACTCTTCAGGATCGCGCAGACCGATAAGGGTCATGGCTGTTAGGAAGGAGAGCCGCGATACATCACCGGCGTGCTCCTCATTATCTTTGTGGCCGGTCGGTCCGCAAAGATCACTAATTCCCCTGAGCGCTAGGAATGGAATATTGGCGCCGTAAGCCACTTGGGCCAGGGCGGTTGATTCCATATCAACGGTTATGGCTTCAGGGAAGTTCTTGCGCAGTTCGAGAGCGTTTTCCACACTGGCGAACTTGTCAGCTGATAGGAATAGGCCGCTTCGAAGATTGGTCTTTTTTAGCTTCTTGGATAGCTGCTCGAACCGAGTCAGCAGGTCGGGGTCGGCCAAATATCTCTCGGGCATTCCTGGTACCTGGCCGAGCTTGTAGCCGAATACCCTGGCATCTGCGCTGGAGAAGACGCAGGAAGCGCCAGCGCTTACATCGCCGATATGGGAATTGGCGTCCAGACCGCCAGCAGAGCCGCAGGAGAAGATGTAGCTCGGTGTCACGTAAAGCAGGGCAGCACTTAGGGCGCTTGCGGCGTTAACCAACCCGATGCCGGTGCGCAGCAGACCGATGACTTCGTTGCCGATCTGGTAAAGCTGCAGATACCCGCTGGCGCCGGTGTTCACGGGCTGGCCGGTTTCGCCAGCTAAGTCGGCCAGGGGAGCGGCTTCGTCGGCCATGGCCGCGGTAAACAGTGCGAGGATCCTCTTAGGCAGAGGTAGAGGAGAAATGGTCAGGTCAATATCTTTTGGCACGGCAGACACCTTTCCGTTGGAAAAAATCTCTCCTCAATCCTAGCCGGCAAGGATCCCTTAAAGATTTTGGCGGTGGTTTTAGCCATTTAGAATTTGGAAATGAATAGTAAACGAAGGGAAAAATCCAGAGCCCTTGGGCTCTGGAAAAGTGGATATTTGGACGTCGGATTTGATAACCAATGCGTGTGCGTAAGCATTAGGTTAAGTAACATTCAGGTGCGCACCGACCCTGCCGGCAACATCAAGCTTGACAAGCAAAAATCCATCGAAAAATTGACGGATTCGTCGCCACCATCATGACGTTGGATGGGGCAATAGGATACGGCGACACCCCAGACTCGAGCTCAGTTTATGATTCGCGGGGTCTGTTGGTGCTGTGAGCCTTTGAGTGAAACAAGCTGCCGATCTTGTTGGCTATTACTGCTAACAGTGAATAGAACCCTCCGTAGATCAGCGCAGATTCGTTGAAGAAGATGAGCATGGGCGCAATGAAAAACAGAATTGGCATCACTATCCATAAAACAGTGAAGCCCTCCGCGATTCCGTCCCAGGCGGCTAGCGCGATAGTGATCAGAGGAAACGCTATGAAAAGCAGCAAAATAAACGCCATCATGCCTAAATCAGAGGCATTGGCTAATCCGATGGCGGCTCTAGCAAGCGCAGGCAGTAAAAGATAGCAGGCGAAAAGCGCGCCCAGTTTTGCCCACGTGTCGCGTCTTTTCCACCTTTGCATATACTCATTTTTCCATGACCAGAAAGGAAAAACTATGGGTCTTAGAAACTAGCTACGCCCCAAAGAGCGCGACACTAAAAACCACCAGAAAAGCTTGTCCTATTCGTTTCGGTTAGGGCCGACGTCTTCTCGCGTCCGCTGAGCGAACGGAGCGCGATGCAGATGACGGTCTGCCATCGCTGCGTACAGATTCTGCTCCCGGAACTAGGTTTAGATGGGAGGTTTGGTCATTTCCCGATCCCGAGGACGATAGCCCCTACCACCACTATTCAATCGATATTGCGGATTATTCGCCAGATATTTTCTAGGAGTTGTTACTCTCCTCCCCAAGCTGCATAACTTTGTCCCTCATCATTGAACCAGCGCTCTACCATTGGCTTAGGTGCCTAGAACTATGGCTGCTGCGGCAGAGCGAGAAGTAAAAGCAATATCCCGGGTGACCACGCCACGCTTATTATCTATACGAATTAACCGTCGCCTGACTTCTGGCTTTACTGGTTTCCCAGCTAGTAACCACGCCCTTCGTTTACACGCACCTAAAGCTAAGAATGACCGAGAAAAAACAGATCACCCCCCCAACAGGAGGTTCCTACAGAAAGAAAACACCGTGGGTGAGCCAATAGATCTGGTTGATTGTTAATATAATCCTGCAGGAGATTGTGGGATCACAAATCTCCGACGAGTGCTGTGGTAAAGTAGAAGGTGCAGAAGGTGGGAACGAGGTCTCTCATCATGTCTTAGGGGGGTCTAGCGGACGCAAGCGCTGCTAGGCTCTCTTCTCATTTCTTTTCGAGTCTACGGGCCATTACCGAGCTAACCTGGGAGATACCCGTTAGCCAATCTGCCACCACAGGGTTGATAGAAGCGACAAGATCGAAAGCTTCTTGAATCTGGGTTTTCACGTCCACGTTTAGCAATGGTTCGACATGAGATACCCGATTTCGTAGCCGATGCAGATGAGCTACTCGCCAAAACGTTACTTCTCCGTTTGCGTCTTTTACGTGCGGAAACGCGTCGCGCAATGCCTCATTCCATAATCGTGCCCGGTTAATATTAGCGCGAAGCCTGGGATTAGCCCCTGGTAAATGGTTCGGAAGCAAGTCTCGCCACATACCAAACATGATCTGAGCTAGCACATCATTGTGGGTAACTTCTTGGTCATAGCGGTGATGATCTATTGACCTCCTCGCGGCCTGGGCTTTAGCTCTTCGGAGCGCATCTTTACGCTTCGCAGCACTGAGAGATCGCAAAGGCGCGGCAGGTTCATGTAGTAGCCAACTGTCTGTTCCTGGAATTTGCGCCTGGTTCCAGGTTTGCAGCTGTTGATCAATAGCGTTACGTAAAATAACTTCAGTGTTTCCGAGGACGGTTTGCACAGCTGCAGTCAATTCACCATGCCATCGATACAGGTTTAGAGCCGTCTTGCGATTACCATTACAGCGCTCCAGGTAAGGATACATGCGGGCAGCAGAAAGCGCCTCGATAACCACTTGGCGCCAATCATCCATGTCTCCGATTATTCCACGAGCCAACACGTGTTGGAATGAGGTGAACACACTATGGCTGATTCGTCTTTTGGCTTGAAGATTGTCCCAGAGGGCGAGCGGAAGTTTTAGCGAAACGGCCTAGTAGATACTTAGACGTCGAAAATGATAAAAGCCGCATGAGCTTATGAATCCCTGTTGACCAGTGGTTTTATCGCGTTTAGGGCTGTTTGCTGCCGTGCTGGAGTCTCGGCGATCTGGCGCTTGTGGCTGTTGCGTTCGTTGGGTTGGCGCGCATTTCCGGCTGAGGGGGGGGCTGCCGGTGGGCTTGCGTTAGCGGGTATCTGGCGAGGGGGTTATTTCTGTAGTCCTTCTGGGAGCAGCTTGTTCAGCTCGTCTCGGGTGAACTCTTTGAGTCCATCTTCTTTCAGGCGCTTCTGGGCTTCCTTGAAACTCTTGTTATCGGT
>NZ_KE384026.1:0-171512 GCF_000423485.1 Propionimicrobium lymphophilum DSM 4903
CTGACTATAAGACAAAGCAGCATTCTTGCGCATAAAGATACTCCCCGAAAGAAGGAACCAAATTAACCAGTCCAACTTTCGGGGAGCACTTCAATTATTTTTCGGGCCGGCACTTTTATTTAAGTTATTAGTTGACGTTTTCGTTCGTAACGGCGATCGCCACGTTGTGGCCGCCGAATCCGAACGAGTTGTTTAGCGCAGCCAACTTACCCTCGGCAGGAAGCCGCTTCTTCTCGTTAGCGACGATCTGAACGGGCAGATCCGGCTCGAGATTTTCGATGTTGATCGTCGGCGGAATAACGCGATCGTGTAGCGCCATGACGGTTGCGAAGGTCTCGAGCGCGCCAGCTGCGCCAAGCAGGTGGCCGGTCATCGATTTGGTGCTTGTCACCAAAACGTCCTTGGCTGCGTCCCCGAGCGCGGAGCTGATGGACTTTGCCTCGGTGGTGTCGCCCTGAGGAGTTGACGTGCCGTGGGCGTTAACATGCTTAATCTCGCTGGGATGAAGGTTTGCGTCTGCAAGTGCGCGCTTCATCGCAAGTTCCTGTCCGTATCCACTTGGATCCGGCTGAACGAGATCATGAGAGTCTGCGCTGATGCCAGAACCAGCAAGCGTGCCGTAGATTTTTGCGCCACGGGCCTGTGCAGATTCGAGCCGCTCTAGCACCATGATGGTCGCGCCCTCGCCAAGCACGAAACCGTCACGGTCGACGTCCCACGGCCGCGATGCGGTTTCGGGGGAGTCGTTTCGCTTGCTTAGTGCCTGCATCTGCGAGAACGAAACGATTGGCAGGGGATTGATCACCGCCTCTGTGCCGCCGACGAGAACTAGGTCGGCGCGGTTTAGTCTGAGCATGTCGATGCCTTGGCTGATCGCCTCGTTGCCGGATGCACATGCGGAAACCGCAGTGTGAACTCCCGCGCGGGCGCCGATCATCAGACCGATGTGGGCCGCAGGAGCGTTCGCCATCAGGCCTGGTACGGTGAACGGGCTAACCCTTCGGATGCCCTTGCTGTGCATGACATCCCACTGTTCGAGAGTGGTCGTCAGGCCGCCTATGCCGGTGCCAACGCACACGCCCGTACGATCTTTCTCGTAAGGATTGTTTTCCGCAAGACCACTGTCTTCCCAGGCCTGGGACGCAGCCGCGATCGCAAGTTGGCTTACTCGGTCTAGCCTGCGCGCCTCAACACGGCTGATCCACGGGGATAGGTCTGTGGTGACTTCGCCGGCGATTCTCACGCTCAGCTCTTCCGCCCAGTCGTATTCAAGAAGGTGCACGCCAGAGCGACCCGCCAGCATGTTCGTCCAGGTGGACTCGGCATCGTCACCTATCGGTGTCAGAGCACCAAAACCTGTTATGACTATGGTCATTCAAGCTCCTACTGCATAGTTTTTGCCTGCCTGGCGAAAAGTCAGGCAGGCTATTTCGACGCTTTGCTGCCGTTATTTAGGCTTGCGCGTCAGCGATGAAGTTAACCGCATCTCCGACGGTCTTCAGGTTCTTTGCCTCTTCGTCAGGAATGGAGACGCCGAACTTTTCCTCGGCCGCGTAGATGATCTCGACCATAGTCAGAGAGTCAACGTCGAGGTCGCCAGTGAAAGACTTGTCCATCTGAACCTCGGAGGTATCCACGCCGGAAACCTCGTTGACGACCTCAGCCAGCTTTGCCAGGATTTCATCCTTGTTAGCCATTTCTTTTCTCCTTATTTATGTTGAGTATTTGTTAGCTCAATTATGGCAGTTTAACTACCTGCCCGGCGTAAGCCAGGCCAGCTCCGTAACCAATAAGTAGCGCGTACTGACCGCTCTTAGCCTCTCCGGATTCCAACAGGGCCTCCATCGCTAGCGGAACCGAGGCGGCGGACGTGTTGCCCATCTGCTTGATATCTCGGCTAACCACCACTGATTCAGGAAGCTTTAAACGCCTCAGCATAGCGTCGGTGATCCGGTTGTTTGCCTGATGGGGGATGAAAACATCCAGCTCTTCGGGGCTAAGACCGGAGTCTTCGAGAATTTTTGTTGCCTCTTCGGCGATGAAGGTGACTGCCCACTTGTAAACGGCTCGGCCCTCCATGGCCAGCTTCGGTTTGGCTGCACCCTCGTCCCAAGCCTTAGACCAGTCCTCGATGTCGATCACTGCGGCCTGATCGCCGTCGGAGCCCCAACGGGTTGGGCTGATCGCGGGTTCGTCGCTTTGGCCGATGACTGCAGCGCCAGCACCGTCGCCGAAGAGGAAAGCGGTGCCACGGTCTTCGAAGTTCGTGATGGTTGAGAGAGTCTCTACGCCGATGATCAAAACGTTTTTGCAGATTCCGGAGCGCACCATGGAATCGGCCTGGCCGACCATGTAGCAGAATCCGGCGCAGCCTGCGCAGATGTCGTAAGCGGCGGGGGCGTCAAGGCCCAGCTCTGCTGCAACGAGCACTGCAAGCGAAGGGAACTGTTTGTAGTTAGATACGGTCGCGACGATCAATCCGTCGATCTCGGACTTTTCTATGCCTGCGCGTCCGATCGCCTTATTCGCAGCCTGAACCGCCATGAAAAGAGGAGTCTCTTCCTCGGTAGCCCAGCGACGCTCGCTGATGCCAGTTCGCTGCTGGATCCACTCGTCTGAGGAATCGATGATCGTGCACATTTCTGCGTTATCAACAACTCGACTGCCTCGGTAGCCCGCGACGCTGAGCATCCGCGAGTACGGAATCGGCTTAGAAACCTTGAGTGTCATATTGTTCCTATCAGTTGCCCTTGTGCTCGGCGCAGAATGCCCGTGCCTCATCGAGCTGATCCGGGGTGTTTAGGTCGAAGCGCTCGACTTTCATGTTCCGCTTTGCGATCCCGGTCAGGGTTTTCGCGGGAGTCAGCTCTAACAGCCCCGTAACGCCCAACTGCGTCATCGTTTCCATGCACAAATCCCAGCGCACAGGAGTAGTCACTTGCCCGACCAACCGATTCAGATAGTCCTGTCCATCGGATACGACCTGGCCATCCTTGTTGCTGAGCAGCTTGACGGTGGCGGGGTGCGGGGTGATCTTTTTCGCCAATGCGGCGAGCCTATCTACCGCACTGGACATGAACTCGGTGTGGAAAGCTCCAGCGACTTTAAGTGGAACAACGCGAGTGCGAGCAGGCGGGTTTTCTTTTAGTTTTTCGAGCGCGCTCAATGCGCCAGCAGCCACGATCTGACCTTTGCCGTTGTGATTCGCAGGGGTCAGTCCGAGCTCCTCGATGCGGGCCAGAACCTCTTCCGCTTTGCCGGCCAGAATCGCCGACATACCGGACGGTGTAGCTGCGGCGGCCTCGGCCATTGCGCGGCCGCGCTCGGTGACGAAACGAATCGCGTCGTCGCGGTCCAGGACGCCAGCAATGCCAGCCGCGCCGATCTCGCCAACGCTGTGGCCAGCCGTGACGTCTGGTGTAACGCCCAGTTCGTCGGCCACCAACAGTGCCGCGGCAACAAGCAGCGGTTGAGCGATTGACGTGTCTTTGATGGTCTCTTCGTCGGCCTCAATGCCGAAATGGGCGAGGTCAAGCTCGGCGGCCTCAGATAGTTCCGCTAAACCATTAGCGAAACTATCGAGGGCGAGCCAGTCGGCCAAGAAACCTGGTTTTTGGGCTCCTTGTCCCGGAGCAACTATTGCAAGCACGTAATAAGTTTCTCCTAAACTTTTGCTTAAAGTAATTAAGCAATAATACTAATTCTAATTACTAACCTTGTGGAGTTCTTACAAATTAATTCGCTTCAACGACTGATTTATTTGTCGTTTGTAGCCAATCTTCCCACTGCTATGGCCAAACGGAGTACGTAGGATTCTCTCGCCGAACTAGGGTTGCAACCGGTCACTTCGCTGATCCTTTTGAGCCGGTATCGGACTGTGTTCGCGTGCACGAATAGCGCCCTGGCGCTCGCCTCGACCGAACCGTAGTTATCGAGGAAAGTTGTGCAGGTGGCAAGCAGGTCGCCCCCTGCCTGGATAAGCGGACGGTATATGTCCTTGGCCAGTTGCTGTTTGGCTTTCTGGTCACCGGCCAACAGCCTCTCCGGAAGTAGCTCCCTGGATCGAACCACCCTTGGTCCTTCTATCCAGGCAATCGATGCATTTGAACCGGAAAGCGCCTCTTTTGCGGACTCGTCGGCGTGTTCGATCCCATCAACTCGTGGACCGATCGTGATTATTCCCGGGCCAAACCAGTCAGACAGCCCCATGATCGTGCGCTCCGCCAGCGACTGACCCTCGCAGTTATTGTCCGAAAGGACGACTATCAAACGGTCACCGTGCGTTGCGGCAAGAATCTCTTGACCAAGCTGTCTGGCTGCGTGCCTGATTCCTTCGAGGTCCGGCTCGGGTGGGGTAGGGCCAACCGCGACAGACACCTGGCCGCCAGTCCAACCCAAGGCAGAGGCGCGCGATAGCAATGCGTCGACGGAATCGCCGCGCACGATTGCGTCGACAACCAGAGCCTCGATTCTTTCGTCCCACTTGCCTCTGCGCTCGGCAGCCCTCGCGTATACCTGCGCGGAGGCGAACGCCACTTCGCGGGAATAATAGAGAACAGCTTGACCCATGACCTGCTTGTCCTCATCGCTCATCCGGGCGTTGATCTGGGTCTCGACCACCTCGATGGTGGTGCGAATCATGTCTACCGTCTGGTTTAACGAGATTTTCCTAGTCAGGGCTCGGGGTGCAGCGTTAAACAGGTTTGCGGGGTCGACGTCGCTGCGATCTGCGAACCAGTTGATGAAGCTCTCGATTCCGTTGGTGGCGACCACGCGGACCCACGAGCGTTCCTCAGCGCCAAGTTGATTGAACCAGTCGTGCCGTTTTGTGATTTCCGAGACCACCGCGGTCGTCATCGTGCCGGCAAGCGACTGAAGCTGTTTAACTAGCCTGCGACGGCTCTCGTCAGGCAATCTCGCAAAGGCCATATTCTCCTTCTTAGAACTTAGGCCGCCAGTTTAGTGTGCTTAAAAGGCAGGTGGCCGGTTTTCTAACAATCAAGAAAAACCGGCCATCAGAAATATGGACAATTAACGCTTGACCCGAGCGTTGCCTTCCCAGATAGCCCAGATCTGCTCCTCGTCTGCAGGCACCGCGTAGTCGGTCAAGAAAGTGGTGGTCAACGCGCCCGATGCCCAGCCAAACTGCAGGCATTTCTCCGGTTCCCAGCCCTTGATCAAACCGTAAAGGATGCCGCCCACGGTGGAGTCGCCGCCGCCGATCCTGTCCAGCACTCCAATGTCGCGAGGCTCTGCGACGAAGAACTCGCCGCCAGCCCACAGAATTGCTCCCCACAGGTGATGGTTAACGTTCACGACTTCTCGAAGCGTGTTGGCAAACACTTCGACGTTGGGGAAGGCCTCGTGGGCGTTTTGGATCATGGCCTTGAATGCGTCGATCTTTTCGGCAATGCCTTTACCTCCGGCCTCCGGACCTTCAAGACCCAAGCAAAGTTGGTAGTCCTCTTCGTTTCCGATGAGGATCGAGCAGCTATTGGCTATCTCCGTAAAACCATCTCGAAGTTCTTGCTCGCGGCCCTTCCAGAAGGATGCGCGATGGTTCAGGTCGAAGCTGACAGCCGTGCCGTATTCCTTTGCCTTGTGGGCAATATCGAGGCAGAACTGAAGTGTCTGCGGGCTGAGCGCCGCGATAAGGCCGGACATGTGAACAATCTTCGCGCCCTCTTCACCGAAGATGCGATCTAAGTCGAAGTCTTTGGCGTTTAGTTGCAGGCCGACCTCGCCGGATCGGTCGTTCCAGACGCGAGCTCCACGGTTCCCGTATCCGGAGTCGGCGATGTTGAACTGGTGACGGTTACCCCAGGCGTCATTTTGCGGCAGATCCGGGCCTTCATAGTCCATGAACCTGGCGCGTAGATTCGACTTGATGAACTGAGAAATCGGACTGCCTTCGACAAAATTTGTGAGGATCTTGACGGGTTGACCGAGGTAACTGGAAATAGCTCCGACATTAGATTCTGCTGACGTGGCGGTCATCGTGAAATGCGTTGACGACTGCACCGGCTGCTGATTGTCCGGGGTGAGGCGAACCCCCATGCTCGTCGGAATTACTAGTGACCACTTGGCGTCTTTACGAAGCTCCATTTCAATAGGCCTTTCTTCAGTTTGGCTTACAAGACGAACATATCCACCTGCTTGTCGGAAGTGTGAGCTGTTGCAGTAATAAGGCATTCATTTTTTACTTTCTAAAAAAATAATTCTTGCCTGCTGAAAATAGTTGGTTCCTTAGGTCAAGATGGAAGTGTGAAAAAGTCGCCTGTCCTGTCGTCGCGGCGAAGCGGCGGCCGGAAAGATGAAAGGACGCTAGCGTGATACCTCGCCAGAAACCTGGCCCACTCCTAAATGGGCAGCCAACTAACCTGCCTGATACAAACCCTGAAGAGACCGCTGAGTGGACTGAATCTCTCGACGGGCTGATCGAAACTCAGGGTGTGAACCGTGCCCGCTACATCATCTTGAAGTTGAACGAGCACGCGCGTCAGAGCCAGATAAACGTGCCCTCTTTGGTCTCATCGGACTTCGTGAACACCATCCCGGTTGAGAATGAGGTGCCGTATCCCGGCAATGTGGAGTATGAAAGCGACATCCGCCACTGGCTGCGCTGGAACGCCGCAGTTCTGGTTCACCGCCAGCAGCGTCCGGGCGTCGGCGTCGGCGGCCACATCTCCAGCTATGCGGCGCAGACCACCCTCTACGAAGTTGGTCTGCAGCATTTCTGGCGCGGCAAGGATCATCCGGGCGGCGGCGACCAGGTTTACTTCCAAGGCCACTCCGCTCCGGGTCAATACGCCCGCGCATACCTAGAGGGACGGCTGACCGAGCGCGATCTCGATGGCTTCCGCCAAGAGCACAGCCGTCCGCGAAAGGGCAGGGGTCTGCCGAGCTATCCGCATCCGCACCAGATGCGGGACTTCTGGGAATTCCCGACTGTGTCCATGGGCATCGGCCCCATCAACGCGGTTTATCAGGCTGCGTTCAACAAATACCTTGAGAATCGCGGTATCAAGGACACCAGCGACCAACACGTCTGGGCATTCCTGGGCGACGGCGAGATGGATGAGCCGGAGGCTCGCGGCGCGCTTCAGATGGCAGCAAATCAGGGCCTGGATAACCTGACGTTCGTCGTCAACTGCAACCTGCAGCGCCTTGACGGCCCGGTTCGCGGCAATGGCAAGATCATCCAAGAGCTGGAGGCCTTCTTCCGTGGCGCCGGCTGGAACGTCATCAAGCTGATTTGGGGTTCTGGCTGGGACAAGCTGCTGCAAAACGACACTGAGGGTGCGCTCGTCAAAGTTATGAACGAGACTCGCGACGGTGACTACCAGACCTTCAAGGCCAACGACGGCGCTTACGTGCGCGAACACTTTTTCGGTCGCGATCCGCGCACGCTGAAGATGGTCGAGGACTGGTCAGACGACGATATTTGGGCGCTGCGTCGCGGTGGTCACGACTACGTCAAGATCTTCAACGCTTACAAGTCGGCGATGGAGTTCGTCGGTGCTCCGACCGTCATCCTGGCGCACACGATTAAGGGCTACTTCCTTGGCACGCATTTCGCCGGACGAAACGCCACCCACCAGATGAAGAAGCTAGCGGCAGATGACCTCAAGGGGCTTCGCGATCGCTGCAAGATCCCGATCAGTGACGAGGTGCTCGAAGAAAATCCGTATCTGCCGCCGTACTACAAGCCGGATAACAACCATCCGGCGATGAAGTACCTGTTTGAGCGTCGACGCGAACTGGGCGGTTTCCTGCCCGAGCGTCGCGAGAATCACGGTCGCAAGATCAAGCTTCCCGAAGACAAGCTCTACGCGTCCTCTCGTAAGGGTTCCGGCAAGCAGAAGGTTGCAACCACCATGGCTTTTGTGCGTTTGGTGAAGGACCTTCTGCGCGACAAGAACGTCGCGCCGTATATCGTGCCGATCATCCCCGACGAGGCGCGCACGTTCGGCATGGACTCGTTCTTCCCGACCATCAAGATCTACAACCCGAACGGTCAGCAGTACACGCCTGTCGATCATGACCTGATGCTCAGCTACCGCGAGGCTACAAACGGGCAGATCTTCCACGTCGGAATTAACGAAGCGGGCGCCACGGCCGCGTTCACAGCAGCTGGCACGAGCTATGCGACTCACGGCGAACCGATGATTCCGATCTACATTTTCTACTCGATGTTCGGATATCAGCGCACCGGAGACATGATGTGGGCTGCCGCGGACCAACTGGCGCGCGGTTTCTACATCGGAGCGACGGCAGGCAAGACGACGCTTACCGGCGAGGGCCTACAGCACATGGACGGCCACTCTCATATGCTGACGCTCACGAACGAGGGCATCGTCAGCTACGACCCGGCGTATGGATACGAGATCAGCTACATCGTTCAGGACGGTCTGCGCCGGATGTACGGCGAGAATCCTGAAGATATCTCGTATTACATAACGATGTACAACGAGCCGATGGTTCAGCCGCCGGCGCCCGAAAACGTCGATGTCGAGGGAATCCTCAAGGGCATCCACCTGATCAGCGAGGGCAGCATGGATGGCGTCAACCCGGACGCCAGGCGCGCCCAGATCCTGGCCTCGGGTGTTGGCGTCCCGTGGGCTCTCGAGGCACAGAGACTGCTGAAGGATGATTGGGGAGTCGTCGCAGACGTGTGGAGCGTAACTAGCTGGAACGAGCTTCGTCGCGACGGTCAGCGTGCCGACGATCACAACTGGCAGCATCCGGAAGAAGCTCCGCAGAAGGCCTACGTCACGTCCAAGCTGGAGGGGCGTCCTGGCCCGTTCATCGCGGTGAGCGACTTTATGCGTGCGGTTCAAGATCAGATCCGCGAGTGGGTGCCCGGCGACTACTACACGCTGGGTGCGGACGGTTTTGGTTTCTCCGATACTCGCGAAGCAGCCCGCCGTCACCTGCACATTGACGCCCCATCCATCGCTGTGCGCACCCTCAACGCGCTTGCGAGGCGCGGCGAGGTTCCGATGCAGTGGGCCATTGATGCCGCGAATCGGTATCAAATTAATGATGCCAACGCGGTAGCGGTGGAAGACTTCGAATAGTCAAATAATCGATTCGGCTCGGCTCCCGGCTAAGACTGGGGGCCGAGCCGTTTTTCGTTTTCGGGCCAGTGGTGCGTGCGTTAGGCGATTAATTCTGGCATTCTTGTGTTTGTTATGAACACGGAGAGTGGAGGAAAGGTGCCGACCGTCCGTCAAGGACAAACTGGTCAGGGCGCGAAAACCCTGAAAGATAAAAAAACCACCGATTCGGTGGCGGACCTTCTTGGCCTGAAGCCAGGAATGGTCGTGCAGGAGCTCGGCTGGGACGAGGATGTCGACGAGGACCTGCGTGAAGAAATCATGGATGCCATTGACGACGATTTGATCGAAGACGCCTACGAGGCCGTCGACGTCGTCCTGCTGTGGCTTCGCGATGACACCGATGCAACCGATGGTCTAGTCGACGCGCTTCGTGATCTGAGCGACGAGGGATACATCTGGCTGATGACCCCGAGGATTGGCCGCGACGGATTCATCGAGCAGGTGGATCTGAGTGAGGCTGCTGATACCGCTGGGGTTGCTCTGACTAAGAGCGTTGAAGTCAGTCCGGACTGGGCTGCTTGCAAGGTGGTTACGCCCAAAGGTAGGCGCTAAAAACTTTTTCAAAAAAGTTGAGTCTATTTAACTCAACTTTGGAATAAGTTCTCCTGGACATTGGTTATATCCGGTGTAAGGGCGACGAGCCCAAGAGAATTATCAGGAGGAAAAATGAGCACCACAGTTTACAACCCGTTCCGTGAAATGGATCGTTGGTTCAACCAGATGAACCGCACCAGCACGGATCGTGTAATGCCTATGGATCTGTTGCGTGATGGCAACGAGTTCATCGTCAAGATGGATCTTCCTGGCGTCGATCCGGATTCCATCGACATCGACGTTGACGATCGCACCTTGACCGTTCGAGCAGAGCGTAAGCAGCACGAAATGACCACGAACGATGAAAAGAATCAGTGGATGAGCCGCGAACGCAGCTACGGCAGTTATGCACGTCAGCTGACGCTGGGCACCGGTCTAGATCTTTCCGGCATCGCAGCTGATTACACCGATGGCGTTTTGACCATCACGATTCCTGTTGCGGAGGAGGCCAAGCCGCGCAAGATCAAGGTTGCCACAAATTCGGCTTCCACCCAGATCGAATCGGGCGAGGCAGACAAGTAATTCAACAAAAAATGGCCGTCACCTTTTGGTGGCGGCCATTTTAGGTTTCTAGATGCTGTTGGTTATCCGAATCGTCACAGGCATCTGCCTTGTGGCGTAAAAATCTTACTATGTCTTAAACTGTAGGCATGTCACGTATTCTCGCTACTGCAGCCTGGCCGTATGCAAACGGCCCCCGCCACATTGGTCACGTATCCGGATTCGGTGTTCCGTCCGATGTCTTTGCTCGATTCATGCGAATGCGTGGCGACGAGGTGCTCTTCGTCTCCGGCTCCGATGAGCACGGCACGGCGATCCAGGTTAAGGCCGACGCCGAGGGCATGACTGCGCAGCAGACTGCCGATAAATACCACCGCATCTTGGTCGAGGATCTGCATTCGCTCGGCCTGTCCTATGACTTTTACACGCGCACGACCACTCAGAATCACACTAAGGTCGTGCAGGAGATGTTCACCGCTCTCTACGAAAACGGCTACATCACCAAGCAGACCCAGATGGGCGCGTTCCAGGTTTCCACGGGACGCACGCTGCCGGACCGCTACGTCGAAGGCACCTGTCCGTTCTGTAAGTTTGAGTTCGCCCGTGGTGATCAGTGCGACAACTGTGGCCGCCAGCTAGATCCGATCGATCTGGTCAATCCGCGTTCCAAGATCGACGGCTCGATTCCTGATTTCCACGAGACGACCCACTTCTTCCTCGATCTGCCAGCGTTGGCAGGAGAGCTAATGGAGTGGCTGGACACCCGTACTGATTGGCGTCCTAACGTCCTTAACTTCAGCTACAATTTTGCTAAGGAAATCAAGCCTCGCGCTATCACCCGAGACCTCGACTGGGGTATCAAGATTCCTGTCGAAGGCTGGGAATCTGAAGACATGAAGCGCATCTACGTTTGGTTCGACGCCGTGATCGGCTACCTTTCGGCGGCCATCGAATGGGCGAACCGCATTGGCGAGCCCGAGCGCTGGCGGGATTGGTGGAACGATCCGGAAACCCAGATCTACATGTTCATGGGTAAGGACAACATCGTCTTCCACTCGGTGATTTTCCCTTCGATGATTCTAGGCGCCAACGGTGAGGGTTCAAAGGGCGGCAAGGTCTCGGAAAAGCTGGGTAAGCTGAATCTGCCGACCGAGGTCGTCAGCTCCGAGTTCCTAACGATGAAGGGGGCGAAGGTCGACACCTCTCATGGTCACGTGATTTATGTTTCCGACTTCCTTCGTGATTTCGGCCCGGACTCGCTGCGCTACTACATCGCGGTGGCCGGCCCCGAGCAGCGTGATACAGACTTCACTTGGGACGAGTTCGTCCGTCGCAACAACCAAGAGCTTGCTAACGAGTGGGGCAATCTAGTGAACCGTTCCATCTCGATGGCGTTCAAGAACAACGGCGAGATCCCTGAGCCCAAGGAGCTCGAGCAGATCGATAAGGCGCTGTTGGATACCAGCCTTCGCGCCTTCGACACCGTTGCTGAGCTGTTAACTCAGTGCAAGTTCAAGCAGGCGATCAGCGAGGTCATGCGCGTAGTTAGCGCCGCTAATGTTTATCTTTCGACCACCGAGCCTTGGAAGCTTAAGGAAGACACCGACAGGCGCGACACTCTTCTGCACACCGCGCTGCAGGTGGTTTCAGACGCGAACACCATGCTCACCCCGTTCCTGCCGCATTCCGCCCAGAAGATTTTCGAGATGCTCGGTGGCAGTGGACAGTGGTCTTCGATGCCTCAGATCAAGGAAGTCAGCGAGCCAGGCGGCGACCCGTATCCAGTCCTGACTGGTAACTACGCGGACGATCTAGCAACCTGGCAGCGTCACGAGATAAAGGTGGGCACACCGCTTTCGAAGCCGACTCCGCTATTCACCAAGCTGGACACGAAGCTCGGCGAAACCGGCCCGGAGTGGGCTCCTATCAACTAAATTTGTAAATAGCTTTTACCCCCGCAAGTTGTATTTTGCGGGGGTAAAAACATATTAGGGGACTAAAAAGATTTAGATTGGTGTCATCGTGAAGCTGCCGGATCTACAAGTTTTTTTGCGCTATCGCTTGCGCAAGATCTGGCCTGGTCTTCCCAGCACGTGGGTCGGGCTGCGTCGTTCGGTAGGTGACGCTGCGGTCGACGTTGCCAGGCTCACAACAGGCAGCGTGCTTGCCTACATGCTCACTGTTTGGCTGCTGCCACCTCCGGTCGATTTAACCGGCGCTCTTACCGCATTGCTAGTCATTCAGGCGAGTCTGCGTGGCTCATTCCAGATGGGGCTCGTGCGGGTTGGCGCCGTGCTAACAGGAATCCTGACGGCCCTTTTCGTTGCAACATTCGTCGGTCTTCACTGGTGGTCGTTGGCCATCGTCGTCTTTGTTTCGCTGATGCTGGCCAGGGTTTTGCGGCTTGGGGATCAGACTCTCGAGACTCCCATCAGCGCCATGCTTATTCTCGGTTCGATGGCGGCGACTGAGACGACCGCTTACTTGCGGTTCACGAACACCCTGGTCGGAACTGCTGTGGGCATCATTCTTCCGTTGCTCTGGCCACGCAGGGTTCGAACTGCTGATCTGACGACAAAACTCGACGTCATCGGGGACCGACTTTCGCAGACGCTGCGTTCCGCTGCCAACCGGTTAAAGATGCATCCGGTGAATAAAACTGCAGCGCATAACTGGGTGCTGGCCAATCGTCAGATCATGCCGATCGCGGTTACCGCTAGGGCGAGATTGGATGAGGCTGCGGAAGTCGCGAAGTTCAACACGCTTCAGCTGTATAGGGCCGACGTTGTTCCGCTGCTTCGCTATGGGCTGGATTGTCTGGAGCGGGTAAACATCACAATCCTTCAAATCTGGCGGGGCATGGAGGAGAAGGCGCCCACCAATCCCACTCCCGACGACGGATACGGCGATGATGTCAGGCAGGCTTTTTCAGATGTTTTGGACGACACCGCAGACGTCGTCGATTATTTCGTCAAACTGATCAATGCGGAAGCGGACGGAAACACTGCGCAGGCGGAAAGCGACCTAAGCATGGCTCTCGAACACGCCAGGGCAATGCACCAAGAGTTGCTCAACGCAATGATGGTTGATCCGCAGGAGAGCGCGCTTTGGACGCTTAGAGGATCAATTCTCGGCAATATCGAGAGAGTGCTAGCCGAGATGGACCTGGATAGGTACATAGGTGTTCGTGATCGGTGGCGAGCCTCTCAGCTCGGCCGTTCGCTGCCTAGCGGAAATATTGGCCCTAAATTGCGGACCCCGCGTGCGGTAATAGCTCACCACAGGCTGCAAAAGAGGGCAGCCGCGGCACGCCTTGAGCATCCGGAAGGCAGTCACGAAGTCAGCCACGATGACACCACTGTCGTGATGAATATTCCGCCCGCAAATGAGACAAAACCCGAAGACGAAGATGACTAGTTAGACTGGAAGAGTGAATATTCCACAGTTTGGTTTTGGTACGTACAAGATTTCTCAAGAAGATGCCTACGATGCCGTTCGTAGCGCGCTGGAGATTGGCTACCGCCACATCGACACTGCTCAGATGTACGGCAACGAGGCAGAGGTTGGTAAGGCCATCGCCGACAGCGGAATTGACCGCAGCGAGATTTTTCTGACCACCAAGCTCGATAACCCCAATCACGAGCCACAGGCGGCCCGTGACTCTTTCGCTTTGAGCCTAGAAAAACTTGAGGTTGATTACGTGGATCTATTCCTGATCCACTGGCCAATGGCGAAAACAACCGATTACGTCGAGACTTGGCGCACGCTGATTGAATTCAAAGATGATGGTCGGGCCAAAAACATCGGTGTTTCGAACTTTCAGCCCGATCATCTGCATGCCATCATCAGCCAGACCGGTATGACCCCAGCGGTGAACCAGATCGAGTTGCACCCTTATCTGCAGCAGCATGGGTTGGTCGAGTATCAGGACGAGCACGGCATTGCCACAGAGTCATGGTCGCCGTTGGCACGTGGAAAGGTTCTTGACGATCCGGTTCTTAAGGAGATCGCCGAAGAAACCGGTGCCAGCACGGCTCAGGTCGTTATCGCCTGGCACCTGCACAAGGGCTACATCGTGTTCCCGAAGTCCGCTCATCGCGAGCGCATGATTGAGAACTTCGAAGCACAAAAACTACAGCTGTCGGACGATCAGATGAAGCGCATCGATTCCCTCGATCGCAACGTCAGGGTCGGATCTCACCCGGACGATATGGAACTTAAGTGAAAACAAATCTCGACGCTACGGCCGTTGAAGAGGCCGCAGCAAGGCTTGAGGGTATCGTAAAACACACTCCTCTCCAGCCCAATCCCAGGCTCAGCGAGATGACCGGCGCGAATGTATATCTCAAGAGGGAAGATCTGCAGCCGGTGCGCTCCTATAAGTTGCGTGGTGCATACAACACCATTAGCCAGCTGAGTGACGACGAACGTGCCAAGGGTGTGATCTGCGCCTCTGCAGGTAACCACGGTCAGGGTGTCGCCTTTTCGTGTGCGCAGCTGGGCGTGAAGGGCAGAATCTTTTGCCCGACTACTACGCCTAGGCAGAAACGCGATCGAATGAACGCTCTTGGCGGAGAGTGGGTAGAGCTTGTCTTCGTCGGCAACTCTTACGACGAGGCAGCCGCCGCAGCAGCTCAAGAGGCTGAGGCAACCGGGGCAGTCCAGGTGCACGCCTTCGACGCAGAGACCACCATCGCTGGTCAAGGAACTGTCGCTAAAGAAATCGTCGACCAGCTTGGTGGCGAGGCGCCGGACGTCCTGCTCGTGCCGGTCGGTGGCGGCGGACTGCTTTCCGGCTGTCTGACCTGGATGCGTCAGAGGTTCCCGCAAACCCGTGTTATCGGCGTCGAGCCCACGGGCGCTGCCAGCATGCAGGCTGGTCTTTGGGCGGGTCACCCTGTGCGGCTAGACAATATCGACACTTTCGCAGACGGCGTAGCGGTTGCTCAAGCCGGCGAAAATACGTTGAGTATCATTCAGCGAATGGGCTGCGAGTGGGCAACCGTCCGCGAGGGCCAGATTTGTTCAGAAATGCTTGACATGTATCAGGTGGACGGAGTCATCGCAGAGCCCGCGGGCGCGCTCGCCTCCGCGGCACTTCGTTCACAGGTCCAAGTCGAGCCCGGTGAAACTGTCGTTGCAGTCGTATCGGGTGGAAACAACGACGTCTCAAGGTATGCGGAGGTGCTGGAGAGGTCGCTGGTATTTGAAGACCGCAAGCACTATTTCCTGGTCACCTTCCCGCAGGAACCTGGCGCACTGCTTCGCTTCCTGAAGGACGTGCTTGGCCCCGACGACGACATCACGCTTTTTGAATACACCAAGCGCAACAACCGTGAGACAGGTCCGGCGCTAGTCGGCATCGAGTTAGGTGACCCGGCGACCATGCCCGACTTGATGGAGCGAATCAGCAAGTCCAGCATCCCTGCCGAACCGCTCGATCCGGAGAGTCCCGCTTATCGTTTTCTGATTTAGCTTCGCAGGCGTTCCTTCCATCACTTGAACAGTGGTGGTTGTATGGATGTTTAGTGCCGCAATATTTGCGGCGGAGAGGTTGAACGATATGCAGCAGGCTTGCTGGGCGACAATGGACGGAAATGAGGCGGCGGCACGCGTCGCTCACGCCCTCAGTGAAGTGATCGCTATCTATCCGATCACCCCTAGCTCCGGCATGGCAGAACTTTCCGATGCTTGGTCGGCGGTCGGCAAGAAGAACATCTGGGGAGACGTTCCCCAGGTCGTCGAGATGCAGTCTGAGGCTGGTGCTGCCGCGGCTCTACACGGAGCCGTCACCAAGGGCGCACTGGGCACCACTTTTACGGCGTCGCAGGGCCTGCTCCTGATGATTCCGAACATGTACAAAATCGCCGGCGAGCTGACTCCTGCGGTCATCCACGTGGCGGCCAGGGCGGTTGCCACACACGCGCTGAGCATCTTCGGCGATCACTCCGATGTCATGGGTGTTCGTCAGACTGGTTGGGCACTGCTTAACTCGACTAGTGTTCAAGAGGCCCAAGATCTGGCCCTTATCTCTCACGCAGCCACGCTGCGTACTCGCGTGCCTTTCCTGCATTTCTTCGATGGTTTCCGAACCAGCCACGAAGAGAATAAGATTCGGCTGCTGGACGAGTCGGACATTCGTGCTTTGGTCAACGAAGACGATGTCGCAGCTCACCGCTTGCGCGGGCTGACTCCGGACGCGCCACAGATTCGGGGCACCGCGCAAAATCCTGACACCTTCTTCCAGGCTAGGGAAGCGAGCAATAAGTTCTACAACGCAGTTCCTAATGTCGTTGACGATCTGTTCGCTCAGCTGGAAAACAGGGTAGGACGACGCTATCGCAGCGTTGAATACTACGGCGATCCAGAGGCCGAACGTGTCGTCGTTGTAATGGGATCTGCCTGGAGCACGGTGAAGCAGGCGGTTGACGACCTGCTCGCCCAGGGCGAGAAAGTCGGTGTGATCTTGCCGAGGCTATATCGGCCCTTCCCTGCGGATAGGTTCATCGAGGCTTTGCCGGAATCCGCGAAATCTGTCGCGGTCTTGGACCGCACCAAGGAGCCCGGTTCCGTCGGTGAACCGCTGTTCACAGATGTTGTTGCCACGCTCGCCGAGTCTGGTCGGGCTATGCCGCGTGTTATCGGTGGCAGATACGGGCTCTCCAGCAAGGAATTCACCCCGGCTATGGCAGTCGCGGTGTTTACCGAGTTGGGTAAGTTTGAGCCGAAGAAAAGGTTCACCGTCGGAATCGTCGACGACGTGACCAATTTGTCTCTGCCGGTTAACTCAGATATTCATTCCACCGCTGACCAAGACGTTTTGAAAGCCGTGTTTTTCGGTCTCGGCGCCGACGGCACTGTGGGCTCCGCAAAGAACAATGTGAAGATCATTGGCGCGGACGAGGGTAGATTTGCCCAAGGCTACTTCGTCTATGACTCCCGCAAGTCGGGCGGCACCACGATCAGCCACCTGCGCTTTGCGGATCATCCGATCGATTCGCCATACCTGATCGACCGCGCCGATTTCGTCGCAGTTCACCAGTTCGAGTTACTTTCGCGCATGTCGAACTTCCAGCTGAGCAAGCCTGGCGCGACTATCTTGCTGAACAGCCCGTATGGCGAAGACACCTGGAATCACCTTCCCGAAGATCTGCAGCGGGCAATCATCGATCGGGACCTTAAAGTGTGGGTAATCAATGCGACTAAGGTTGCCCGCGATGCCGGCATGGGACAACGCATCAATACGGTGATGCAGCCCTGTTTCTTCTACCTTTCTGGGGTAGTGCCGCGCGAAGAAGCGATCGACCGCATTAAGACGTCGGTCGAAAAAACTTACGGCAAGCGTGGCCGCACCATCGTGCAGCGAAACTTCGACGCCATCGACGCAGCAATCCCCGCTCTGTTCGAACTGCAGATCCCCGAAGAGATCAACGGCGTTCAGCAGCAGTCGATCGTTCCCGACAGCGCTCCTGACTTCGTCCAACGAGTCACTGGTGCGATGCTTCGCGACGAAGGCGATTTGCTGCCAGTCAGCGCGTTGCCGCCCGATGGCACCTGGCCGCTAGCGACCACAAAGTATGAGAAGCGCGGTATCGCATATGAGATCCCGATTTGGGACGAGAGCCTGTGTATCGACTGCGGGAAGTGCGCCATGGCATGTCCGCATGCAGCGATCCGCGTTAAGGTTGCGCCCAACGATCTGCTCTCGCAGGCCCCCGAAGGTTTCCGCAGCAAGGACTTCCGCGACAGGTTGCTGACCGATCACCAGTACATAGTTCAGGTTGCTCCCGACGACTGTACCGGTTGCGCGATTTGCGTCGATGTTTGCCCTGCCCGTTCCAAGTCGGAGGCCAAGCATAAGGCTCTTAACATGGCCAACAGGCTTGAACACCTCGATACGGAACGCGAAAATTACGACTTCTTCCTTGGCTTGCCTGAGGTAAATAGGTCCGCCGTTCGCCACGAGCAGGTGAAGGGAGTGGCTCTGCTTCAGCCTTTGTTCGAGTTCTCTGGGGCATGTTCTGGATGCGGAGAGACCCCGTACATCAGGCTGCTTTCGCAACTGTTTGGAGATCGACTGCTGGTTGCCAACGCAACCGGATGCAGCTCCATCTACAGCGGCAACCTGCCCACCACACCGTACGCGACCAACGATGCCGGTCGCGGCCCCGCCTGGAGTAACTCGTTGTTTGAAGATAACGCCGAGTTCGGCTACGGAATGCGGCTTGCCGCAGACCAGCAGACTGCAGAGGCCAGGCGGTTACTCGGAGTGCTGTCGGACAAACTTCCTGGTTCGCTGGCGCAGGAAATCCTCGATGCAGATCAGACTAGCGAGGAAGGCATCTTCGCTCAGCGTGAACGTGTCGGGAAGCTGGAAACCGCGCTCGCCGAATTGGACGATCCTGCTGCGGCTAAGCTCCTGACGAACACTGGTGCCCTGGTCAAAAAGAGCGTCTGGATCATAGGTGGCGATGGCTGGGCCTATGACATCGGTTTCGGTGGCCTAGACCATGTTTTGGCCAGCGGCAAGAACGTGAACATCTTAGTGCTTGATACAGAGGTTTACTCGAATACCGGTGGTCAGGCCTCCAAGTCGACGCCTAGGGGAGCGGTCGCTAAGTTCGCTGCCGCCGGCAAGAACTCCGGCAAGAAGGATCTGGGCATGATCGCCCAGCTATACGGCAACGTCTACGTGGCGCAGATTTCCATGGGCGCAAACCAACAGCAGACCGTTCGAGCACTTGCGGAGGCAGAAGCGTGGGACGGCCCGAGCCTGATCATCGCCTACAGCACCTGCATCGCGCACGGCATCGATATGGAAACCTCCATGAGCCATCAGGGTGACGCGGTGGCCACCGGCTACTGGCCGCTCTACCGGTTCCGTCCCGATCAGGCTAAACCCCTGAAGATGGACTCGAAGGCGCCCACGGGGTCCGTGATCGACTTCATGAGCAAGGAAACCCGATTCAACATGCTGCGCCGCACCAACCCGGAGGCAGCCGAACAGCTCGGCAAGCTAGCCCAAGCCGACGCAGAACAGAAGTGGCAGTATTACTCAGCACTTGCCGGTATGAGCCGTAAGAGCGAGGACGGCGAAGAAAAACCTGCGGCGCCTAGGCCGGCTCAGTCGCAGGATCGCGCAGCGAGGGTAAAGGCAATCATGGAGCGTCGCAAGCAGATCGCTAAGGCCAAGGGAGAAGACAAGTGAACGTAGACATTTCCACGACCTACCTTGGGCTTGAGTTGGCTAGTCCTGTTGTCGCCTCTTGCAGCCCGCTAACCGGAAAGCTAGACACGCTGGAGCGCCTGGCCGATTCAGGGGCGGGGGCCGTCGTCCTGCCCAGTCTCTTTGAGGAAGAGGTTGAGGCCGAAGAGCTCGAGGCGATGGATTGGCTTGCGGTTGGGGAAGAACAGGCGGAGTTTTCTCTGCTGGCTCCCGAAATCGATCTGGACAAGATCGGTCCTGGCAGGCACGTCCAACTGGTATCAGACGCGAAGAGTAAGCTAGATGTTCCCGTCATCGCAAGCGTGAACGGTTATCGCCCTGGTGGCTGGTCTAGCTATGCCGCACAACTTGCCGATGCAGGTGCCGATGCAATCGAGCTGAACCTTTACTCGGTAAACACAGACCCCGACGAAACGGCTGATCAGGTTGAGAAGCGCTACCTAGAGGTGATCGAGTCTGTCACTGAGACAGTTTCCGTCCCGGTAACGTTGAAGCTCAGCCAGCACTTCACCGCGCTCAGCAATTTTGCCCATCGCGCTATCGATGCTGGCGCCTGCGGATTAGTTTTGTTTAACCGCTTCTACGGCGCTGAGATCGACCTCGATAAGATGGAGATCGTTAGCAAACGCAGGCTATCCAGCCCCGACGAGCTGCGGTTCCCACTCCGTTGGATCGGCATTCTGCGTGCCCAGAATCCGGGCATTTCTCTGGCGGCGACTTCTGGTGTCCATTCTGCCGCCGACGTTCTCAAGGCAATAGCAGCGGGTGCTGACGTGGCATGCACCGCCTCCGCGGTGCTTGAGCAGGGCCCCGAGCACATCTCAGAAATGCTCGACGGTGTTATCAAGTGGCTTACCGATAACGATTACGAGTCGGTCAGGCAGCTCTGCGGATCCATGAGCGCTGGTAACGCGCCAGATCCCAGCAACTATGAACGCGCTCACTACATGAGCGTGCTAACCAGTAGGTAGCAAATAATTCTCTGATAAAAGCAGTTGTGGCCCGCATATGCGGGCCACAACTGCTTTTATCGCTAATAATCGGTGATCGAACAGATTACGTCGCCAGACTGCACGACTGAGCCGGCCGCGATCAGGCCTTTTACGGTGCCAGAGCGGTGAGCGCTGATGGGCTGTTCCATCTTCATGGCCTCGAGGACCACGATCAGGTCGCCTTCCTCGACGCGATCACCTTCGGAGACCGAGACCTTGGAGATCGTGCCCTGCATGGGGACGGTCAGTTCCTCGCTGGAATCGGTCAGCTTGGTGACCCTGCTGCGGCGAGTCGGTTTCTTAGGCTTGCGCTTTGCAGGCGTGGCGCTCAGGCCGCTTGGGAGTTTAACTTCGACGCGTCGGCCGTTTACTTCTACGACAATTTCTTCGCGCGCGGCCGGCTCCGCGGCCTCGCCCAGGTCGCCGGAATACGGCTCGATCTGGTTGTCGAAGTCACCCTCGATCCAGTCGGTGTAAACCTTGAAGTCTCCGTCAGAAGCGACGAACGCGGGGTCTTCCACGACTGCTCGATGGAACGGCAGAACAGTCGGCATGCCTTCGATCTCAAACTCGTCCAGAGCTCGTCTTGCTCTCTGCAGCGCCTGTTCTCGAGTGGCACCGGTTACGATCAGCTTGCAAAGCAGCGAGTCGAAAGCGCCCGGAACATTCATGTTCTTGCGGTAGCCTTCGTCGATTCGCACGCCAGGGCCGGTCGGGGGACGCCAACGGGTGATCGTGCCCGGAGCCGGGAAGAAGTTACGGCCGGGGTCCTCGGCGTTGATGCGGAATTCGAAGCTGTGGCCGCGGGGCTCAGGGTCGGATTCCTCTAGTTCTTCGCCTTCGGCGATCCGCAGTTGCTCACGAACCAGATCGAGACCCGTGACCTCTTCGCTTACTGGGTGCTCAACCTGAAGTCTGGTGTTCACCTCAAGGAAGCTGATGGTGCCGTCTTGGCCGACCAGGAACTCGCAAGTCCCAGCGCTTTCGTAGCCAGCTTCTTTTATGATCGCTCGACTGGCTTCGTAGATTCGTTCGTTCTGCTCTGGCGTCAGGAAAGGCGCGGGTGCCTCTTCGACCAATTTCTGATGGCGGCGCTGCAGCGAACAGTCTCGGGTGGAAACCACGATGACGTTGCCGTACTTGTCGGCTAGGCACTGAGTCTCGACGTGCCTTGGGCGCTCCAGATAGCGCTCTACGAAGCACTCGCCACGACCGAACGCGGTCACGGCCTCTCTGACCGCAGAGTCGTAAAGTTCGGGGATCTCCTCCATCGTGAAGGCGACCTTCAGGCCTCGTCCACCACCGCCATATGCGGCTTTGATCGCGATCGGCAGGCCGTGCTCTGCAGCGAAAGATTTTATTTCTTTGACGTCAGAAACGGGATCTTTGGTGCCAGGAACCAGGGGAGCGCCAACTTTGTGGGCTAAGTGACGCGCCTTTACCTTGTCGCCCAGAGTGTCGATTGCCTGCGGTGGGGGACCGACCCAAATCATTCCGGCTGAGATCACTGCGGCAGCGAAGTCGGCGTTTTCAGATAGGAAACCGTAACCGGGGTGAATGGCGTCGGCACCCGCGCGCTGCGCGACCGAAAGAATCTTTTCTTGGTCCAGATAGGTTTCGGCAGGCGTCATGCCATTCAGTGCAAATGCCTCGTCCGCGAGGTTAACGAACAACGAATTAGCATCCGAATCCGCATAGACCGCAACGCTCGTGATACCCGCGTCGCGGGCAGCGCGAATAATTCGTACCGCGATTTCGCCTCGGTTGGCGATCAGCAGCTTTTTAATTCGTTTCAATTCGGTCACTGTCAACTCCTTACTGGTAACCACTTGGAGTCTAAGCCAAAAGGACTTGTTTGAGTAGAATTCGCACGGCGTTTGAGACGAGAAGACAGTAGCCTTGAGGCATGCGACGGATTTTTTTGGCCATCCTAACGGCGCTATTGCTTGCTGGTTGTGGCCAGACTAGCCTCCAACCGGCTCCCAGTTCATCGCAGCCGAGCGTCGATCGGGTGCCATCGGGGGCGGCTAGCTTGCGGTCTTTCGGTTTGGAAAATGGGCCGGAAAACTTCTATTTGCCGGTCACCGCAGACTTCTACGTGGACGTCGATCAAGAGAACAACGTGACACTGACGATGACCCCCGAACAGGGGCGGATCCTGGTCGACTTTCTCGTCGAAAACCTACCTGCAATGGGGTATGTAGTCGTTTCTACTTCTTCTGACGCGATCATCTTCGAGGGCCCTTGGAAGGGCGGGTTAACGATTAGCGATAAACTCGCCGCCTTGACCCTGCGGTCCTAGTCTTCCCAGAGCTGATGCCAGCCGACGTTCATGTCGATTAGCATCTGACGAACCAGCGGCAGTGAGATTCCCGCGACGTTCCACGGGTCTCCCTCGATCCCAGTGATGAAGGCTCCGCCTAGCGCGTCAATGGTGAAGCCACCGGCGACCCTTTCCGGTTCGCCGGTTGCAACATAGGCTTCGATCTCTTCATCGCTTAGATCGGCGAAATAGACGAGCGTGGTGGCTTCCCTGCACTGCGTTTGGGTCTTTCCATGACGACGAACCGCGACGAAGTGGCCGGTATGGGCGACGCCGGTGCGCCCACGCATTCGCTGCCACATCTTCACGGCCTTTTCCTTGCTACCTGGCTTACCGTAGCTGGTGCCCTGAACATCGAGCATCGTGTCGCAGCTGATCAATGCGAAGTCGCCAGCCACGTCCAGCTCCTTCAAGACGTGCTCGCCCTTTCTGCGGGCGAGCATCGTGGTTATTTGAGTGCAGCTCAGCTCTGGGGGATAGCTTTCGTCTGCCAGCGGTTTGATAACTCGAGGGCTAATTCCGCAGTTCTCCAGAGCCTTTCGGCGTGCGGGCGAACTGGAGGCAAGGATCAGCTTCATTTCTTTCCTATCGGTAACTTCCTCGCCATGCCTCAGGGCCGTAGACGAACGGAAGCCTGATGTTTCGCCAATAGGAGTTCCAGCCGCCTGCGATCGGACGGTCGCGGTTTTCGCGAGGTTCGGGCTTGGCCGTTTGTGCGCTCAGCACGGCGACCAGGGCAGCTAGCTCCTCGTCGGTCGGGTCTCCTTTAGTAACCTTCAACTCTCCGTGCATCATAGCGGTATATTCCCATGCTTCTTGGGCGGCAAGGTCTCGCGTTTGCTGCGCAGCAGACGCAGAGCACGAACCACCTGGGCCCTGGTCTCGTGTGGGTAAATGACCTGGTCGACGTAACCGCGTTCGGCGGCTGTGTACGGGTTAGAGAGCTCGTTTTCGTATTCGTTCAGCAGCTCAGTGCGCAGCGCCTGTGGATCCTCGGCTTCCCGAAGCTGCTTGCGGTAAAGCAGGTTCACCGCGCCCTCGGCGCCCATTACGGCGATCTGAGCGGTAGGCCACGCCAGGTTTATGTCGGCTCCCAAGTGCTTGGAACCCATAACGATGTACGCGCCGCCGTAAGCCTTTCGGGTGATGATCGTGACTAGCGGAACGCTGGCTTCGCCATAGGCGTAGATGAGCTTTGCGCCACGGCGGATAATTCCGTCATGCTCCTGTTCGACGCCCGGCAGGAAGCCTGGCACGTCGACGAACGTAATGACGGGAATATTGAAGCAGTCGCAGGTGCGTACGAAGCGGGCGGCCTTTTCGGATGCCTTGATGTCGAGACAGCCGGCCAGCACCTGGGGCTGATTTGCGACGATGCCGATCGAGCGGCCCTCGATTCGGCCGAATCCGCAGATAATATTCTGCGCGTACAGCTCTTGGACTTCCAAAAACTCGTCGTCATCGAGCACGGTCCGGATAACTTCTCGCATGTCGTATGCGTGGCTCGGGTCGTCGGGGATCAGCACGTCCAGTTTGCGGTCGTGATCGGTGAAGTCGAGATCTGCTGCCTCTGCGAACTCGTAGATCGGGGCATCCTCAAGGTTGTTCTGAGGCAGATATGTGATCAGCTCCCGGACGTAGTCGAGAGCATCCGTCTCATCGACTGCCAGGTAGTGAGCGACACCGGACTTCTCCGAGTGCGTGCGTCCGCCGCCAAGTTCCTCTAGAGAGACGTCCTCGCCGGTAACTGTTCGAACGATTTCCGGGCCGGTGATGAACATCTGGCTGGTTTGGTCGACCATGACGATGAAGTCTGTGAGCGCGGGGGAGTAGACATGACCACCAGCCGCAGCGCCCATCACCAGGCTGATCTGTGGAATAACTCCCGAGGCCATGACGTTGTGATGGAAGATTTCCCCATAAAGACCGAGCGAAACAACGCCCTCTTGGACGCGCGCGCCGCCGCCTTCGTTAATGCCGATCAGCGGGCAGCCGGTCTTTGTTGCTAGCTCGATAATCTTGACGATCTTTTCGCCATAAACCTGGCCGAGCGAGCCGCCGAAGATACCGACGTCCTGGCTGAAGATGCAGACGGGCCTGTTGTGAATATAGCCGGTGCCGATGATTACGCCGTCCCCGTATGGCCTAGTCGCCTGCATGCCGAAGTCGTGATTGCGGTGTCGGCTGAACTCGTCCATCTCGGAGAAGGTGCCCTCGTCGAGGATCGCGTGGATGCGTTCCCTGGCGGTCATCTTGCCTTTGGCGTGTTGGCGTTCAACCTTGTCCGCGCCGGCAGCGTGCATCGCTTGATCAATGCGTGCTCCTAGATCGGCAAGCTTGCCGGCGGTTGTCTTGGTGTCGATCTCCATAGCCTTAGGGTAGTGCCTAAAAATGAAAAAGCTATATGCGACCACTTAATGGGTAGTTATTTTCTTGGTTTCGCTTGGTCAATTCGCGAAGCGATATCATCGGACCCATGCAACCGGTCGACACCGAAAAACTACGTGAGCTCTTGGGCGAGAGCTCTTTTTGGGCCAACATTGAGGTGCGTCCTTCCGTGACTTCAACGAACG
Organism: Propionimicrobium lymphophilum DSM 4903; assembly: GCF_000423485.1. Lineage (GTDB taxonomy): Bacteria > Actinomycetota > Actinomycetes > Propionibacteriales > Propionibacteriaceae > Propionimicrobium > Propionimicrobium lymphophilum. The sequence goes on from NZ_KE384026.1 coordinate 25,332, forward strand.
CCATCTTCGCGGAAAATGCCGCCCAGCTGCCCACCGGATCCGTGCTTATCGCAGATCATCAAACCGTCGGAAGGGGTAGGTTCGACCGTTCTTGGGTAGACACTCCAGGTCGCGGTCTGGCTACTTCGGCGCTGCTGCGGCCTAGCCGTCCGATGAGCGAGTGGGGTTGGCTTCCGCTGCTGGTCGGGTTGGCGGTCGATCTTGGCACATGCAAACTGGCCGGTGATCAGCGATCGCGAATTAGCTTGAAATGGCCCAATGACGTTCTCATCGATGGCAGAAAAATCTGCGGGATCCTCTGCCAAGTTAGCGGTGATGCTCTCATCTGTGGCTGGGGGATAAACGTTCTTGGCTGGCCTGAGAACGTGCCCGCAGAGCGCGCTAACTGCCTCGCCGACGCGGGTCTTCCGACCGACAGGACCGCCATATCCGCAGCGGTGCTCATGGCGCTCGAGGATCTGTACCTCGCCTGGGAAAACGGCGAAGACATGCGAGAACGCTATCTGCGGATTTGTGACACGCTAGGCAGAAAGGTCAAAGTTCTCCTCGACGCCGAACGCCCCGGCGCGTTCACCTTGGGGAAGGCAGTAGACGTCACGATAGAGGGAAACCTTGTCGTGGAAACCGATGCGGGGCTAGAAACTTTTTCTGCCGGAGACGTCATCCACCTGCGCTAGAGAGCGTCCGCCTGTCGAGCGATTAGTTCCGCCAGCGGTCCGGCTTGAGAAAGCTCAGCGGGTTTTCCAGCTGCCAATACTTTTGTCTCGAGGACGATCACCGCGTCCACATCGGACAATCCTGCTGCAGTATGTGTTGCCTCGATGATGGTCGCCTTGGGACGCCTGAGTCTAAGCGTCCTGCGAACTTCTGCAGCCAGCTGTGTGTTTAGGTGGCTGGTGTACTCATCCAGCAGGTACACGTCGGCGTCGACCAAAAGCGCCATTGCAAGAGAGAGCCGCTGAGCCTGACCACCGGAAATCTGTTTTCCTTGCGGGCCGATCCGCGAATCTAGGCTAAGCTCCTCGCCTATCTGGGCAATCTGCATTACTTCGGTCAGCTTTTCGGGCGTGGCGTCTGGGGCTACCAGCAGCAAATTATCCGCTACCGTCCCGTTGAAAAGCATCGGAGACTGAGCAACGAGGCAAACCCTGGAGCGCAATTCGTCCTCGCTCAAGGAAGTAAGATCGACGCCACCTATTTCGATCACGCCAGAATCAGGCTCGGCCAGTCTGCCGATCAGTTTTAAGAGAGTCGATTTACCACACCCGGAGGCGCCGATTAGTGCGACGTGGCTTGAAGGCGCTATGTTTACGCTCACATCGGAGAGCGCCTTTCTGCCACTTCCAACGGTGGGGTATCGGTAGGAAAGAGAATCGACCCGAACCCCGAGCGGTCCGGCAGGCAGATGCTTGGGGTACTCGGGAGCCTTAATGCCTTGTGCGTGCACTATCTTGTAGACCCGGTTGGCGCAGGCGAGAGACGTGTCCAAAGAATCTGCAAAATCTCTGACCGCTTCCGTAGCGTCGAAGAGCCTCCAAACCACAGCAACGCAGATAGCCAAAGTTGCGATCTCTAGCTCAGCACTTAACCCGCATTCTGTTACCGTGAGTAAAGTGGCGAGCATGACGAAAGTTGAGGCGCACTGTCGAGCGGCAAGCTGACGAACCCTCGGCTTAGCTCCCGCATTTGCCTCTTCATCCAGCAGTGAAAGCTGGTCGAGCCTCTCGGCAACGTGGCCATAACCGGTGACTTCGCTCATGCCTTGAACCGTGTCCGTTACATGCGCAGAGATCTTGCCGCGTATCTCGCCCTGGGTGGCTGCAGAAGCGAGCAGCCTCTTTGAGCCGAGCAGCGGAACGACGAAGACGCTAAGAGCCAATCCGATTGCGGCGGCAAGCGCCGGGCGCCAATCCGCCCAAAAGCCCAATCCGAGGACACCCAAGATGGGCACGGTAATTGCAGTCACTGCTGGTGGGAATGTGTGGGCGAAGAAGACCTCTATTCGGTCGATGTCCCTTGTTGCCCTGGTCAAAAGATCGCCGGAAGTCGAAACAGTGCCGATAGTAGAGGCCTGAGGTACTAATCCGCGGTATAGCCTGACGCGGAGTAGTTCCAGAGCCTTAAACGCCACCAAGTGGCACCAAAACATTTCTAGATAACGCGCCAACGCCTTCAGCAAAGCGATGACGATCAGACAAATCGCCAACTGCAATGTGCCATCCGGCAACCATTGTGGGCCTCCTGGTCGCACGGCATTAGCAACTGCGCCAACACCTATGACAAAAAGAGCAATGCCTAAAAACTGGTCCAAGTGACGCATCAAGGTCGCAGAAACCAAATGTCCTAGGACAGGCCTGCCAACCTCGAGGAGCCACGAAACCACTTTTTTGTTTTCGCTCATCGTTCCTCCAGGTTGAAAATCAGGTCTGCGGATTTTGTGCTTGAGGGTCTATGAGTCGCCAGAACTATCGTGTGGTCTTCGGCCAAGCGGTCAATAGCGGACATGATTATCTGCTCTGAGTTAAGGTCAACCTGGCTTGTCGGCTCGTCTAGCAACAGAAGCTTCCTGCCAGAAAGGATCGCGCGGGCGATCGAGAGGCGCTGAGCTTGTCCGCCAGACATAGCCATTCCTCGTTCTCCGACTTGGGAATCGAGGCCGTCCGGCAAGCTGCGCGCCCAGGAATCTAGCCCAACTTGGGCTAGCGCTTGCCACATCTCGTCTTCCGTGGCGTTCTTGTTCCCGACGCGTAGGTTCTGCGCGAGTGTTCCTAAGAACAACCACGTCTTCTGATTTACTACGGCTGATTTTTCCCGGACTTGATCTTGAGTCTTCGAGGTTAGTTCGATTCCGGCTACGCTTACCGAGCCCTGATCGGGTAGTAAGTCGCCGCCGGTCAGGGAAAGTATCGTGGATTTTCCGCTTCCGGAACGTCCGAGAAGAACTACTTTTTGGCCTTGCTTAACCGACAGATCGAGGTCTTTCAGCACTGGCTTTTCTGCATATGAGAAGTCCACGCTTTCGAAGCGCACAGGGTCGGAATTTTGCGCAGCTTGTGCCTCATTTTGGTCGGGGACCGCAATGGAGACGAATTTGCTGATTTGGTGTTGCCCGGCTCGTCCGGCCATCCCAACGTAGAAGAGGCTGCCCATCTTCGCCAGCGGTGCGCAAAGTTGAGTCGATAACAGCACAAGCGCGATCGCCTCACCCGGACTGATCGTTGCCTCGTCCAGCCGCCACCAGGCGACCAGGACGCTAGCGCATATCGCAAATAGCGAGAACGCTGCGTCAGTCACCAAAATCACCAGCTGGTTGCGTGCCAGAAGTTTCATTGTCGCTTGCCGGTTCTTTTCACCGCGCTCGGCGAGTCTGTCACCAACTCGATCAGCTGCCTTAAGAGAGACGAGCGTGGTCAGGCCTTGCAAGGCCTCCAAGAAGGCGGCTGCGAGTTTTGTGCGTGCTTTCCTAGATTCGCCCGAAACGTTTCGGAATAATTTCTGAAACAGATAAATGGTCGCGAGAATCAGAGGGAGAAAGGCGGTCAAAACGAGCGCAGCTGGCACGTCGATAGCGACAGCGACGACCACCAGCGTAACCAGCGGGCTCAACATCGCGCTGAAGGTCGTGCCTAAGAAGCTCTGCCTGAAATTAGCCACTCGATCCACCGTGTCGGTTGCCATCGAAACAACTGCACCGGTCTGTGCCTGACTCATTCTTGCCGGTCCGAGCGCTAACGAATGACCAATCACCATCTGTCGCAGCGTCGCTTCTAGGTCTGCCTTGCTAGTGGCGGCTATCGATGCTGCCAGGTAGCCGGTGAGGGTCGCGATCAGTAGCGAACCTAGCGCGACTAAAATTGCTGTCTTGGAAACAGATGCGGGGCTAAGGGCGTCAGCGATTAGCGAGCCTAGAGAGAGGCAGAACATACAGATTGCGAGCGTCTGCGCCACTAGCAGGGCCGTTTGCGTAATCCGATCTCGCCGGCCCAGGCGGGTTATCTCCGCCATCTTGGCATTCATTATCTTTTACCTTGTCTATCTAAGTGATGTTCGCGGACTTGATTCTACTTCGAAGCAAGCAATCGGTTTTATCGCTAAAGCCGTAAACCTTGATAGCCTTAATCGGAAAAATTTTTAGGAGTGCATCAGTGATAACGCGCATGAGTGAGCTGTTCGTCCGGACCCTTCGCGACGATCCAGCCGATGCTGAATTGCCCAGCCACAAACTATTGGTTAGGGCCGGTTACATCCGCAGGACTGCCCCTGGCATTTACACCTGGCTACCTCTCGGTCTGAAGGTGTTGCGCAAGATTGAAGAAATCGTTCGTGCTGAGATGGATCGCATCGGGGCTCAGGAGGTACTCTTCCCGGCGCTGTTGCCGAGCGAACCGTACGTGGCGACTAACCGATGGACCGAGTACGGCGATAATCTCTTCAGGCTCAAGGACCGCAGGGGCACTGACATGCTGCTGGGCCCAACCCACGAAGAGATGTTCACTTTGCTGGTCAAGGACATGTATCGCTCCTACAAGGACCTGCCGTTAGCGCTTTACCAGATCCAGACTAAGTACCGCGACGAGGCCAGGCCCCGCGCTGGCGTTTTGCGTGGCCGTGAGTTCGTCATGAAGGACTCCTACTCATTCGACGTCGACGACGCAGGTTTGGATGCCAGCTACGCGAAGCACCGCGAGGCATACATTCGAATTTTCGATCAGCTAGGTTTCGACTACGCGATCGTCAAGGCTGATGCTGGCCCGATGGGCGGCTCCAAGAGTGAAGAATTTCTGGCGGTTTCTCCTAACGGTGAGGACACCTTCGTTCGTTCGCCGGGTGGCTTTGCTGCGAATGTAGAAGCAGTTCGCTTCCCGGTCGCCGAACCGGTCGATTGCTCGAGTGTTCCTGCTGCACAGGTAGTAGACACCCCGAACGTTCCAACCATCGACTCGTTGGTGGAGCTGAGCAACAGCTTGCAGCCCCGCTCCGATCGCGAGTGGTCAGCGAGCGACATGCTCAAGTCCATTGTTTTCATGCTCAGCTACCCGGATGGCGAACGCGTTCCGTTGGTCGTGGGCCTGCCAGGCGATCGAGAAGTGGACGAGAAGCGTTTGGAAGCAGCAGTTTCGCCCGCAGAGGTCGAGCCGTTTACTGCTGAAGACTTCGAAAAGTATCCCCAGCTCGTAAAGGGCTACATAGGCCCACTCAGGGACGGAAAAAAGTTCTTGGGTGAAGAGGCGCCGGCTAAGGTGCGCTACCTTGTAGATCCCCGCGTTGCTGAGGGTAGCGAGTGGGTTAGCGGTGCCAACGAAAACGAGCGCCACGCCTACCACCTAGTCTTTGGTCGCGACTTCACCGCAGACGGTCGTATCGACGTCGCCGAGGTGCGGGAGGGCGATCCCTCTCCTGATGGTTCCGGGCCACTGACCTTGGCCCGCGGCATCGAGATGGGGCACATCTTCCAGCTTGGCCGCAAGTACGCAGATGCCCTTGGTCTGCAGGTGCTAGACCAGAATGGCAAGCTGGTGACTGTCACGATGGGCAGCTACGGCATCGGTGTTTCCCGCGCGGTCGCGGCGATCGTCGAGGACACCTACGACGAAAAGGGCCTGAGCTGGCCTCGTTCGATTGCGCCATACGATGTCATGGTTTTGGCCACTGGTAAGGGCGATGAGGTTGCTAAAAAGGCAAAGGAGATCGCTGAACAGCTAGCCGAGGAGGGCTTCGAGGTGTTGCTGGACGACCGCAAGGCTTCTCCGGGCGTGAAATTCAAGGACTCCGAGCTGATCGGTGTTCCGACCAGCGTCGTCATCGGCAAACTGTTGGCTGAGGGCAAGGCTGAGATCCGTGATCGTGCCAGTGGCGAGGTTCAGATTGTTCCTGTCGATGAGGCAATCGAAGCGGTCAAGAAACTGGCTGAGTAATTGCTGAAGTAAGATTTTCAAGCTCCCCGGGCGCTTCGCTCGGGGAGCTTTTTTAATTCACCGTGATTAACAAGTAGGCAGACGAAATGATCGTGAGGGCGATGATGATTCTGTTAAACAGCTTCTGGTCGATGTGTCTAACGATTTTCTTTCCGATCAAACCCGCGATGATGACTACCGGCGCGAGCAAGACGTCGAGTTTGAGGGTCTGCTCGTTGATTAGCCCGATGCCTGCCGAAAGCGGCAGTTTAATCACGTTGACTATAAAGAAGAACCATGCCTGAGTGCCAAGGAACCGTTTGACGTCGAATCCTGAAGCGATGAAGTACAAAGCCATCACCGGTCCACCTGAGTTCGCAGCCATCGTCGTGAAACCACCCAAGGTTCCGTATAGTCCGCTTGCCGCCGGTCTCGCGAAAGCTTGATCCAACGTCTGTTGGCTGGTGCGCTGCATGACGAGAAGGGTAAGCGAGGTAAGAACTAACAGATTATGCCTATTGCTACCCGCATGATCTTGTTGTCGGACCAGGTTAGGAAAGCCGCGCCGGCCACGACACCAATCAAGACCCAGGGAACTAGTTTCGGTAGCCGTCGCCAGTCGACGGTTTTGACGCATATCCAGACCGCCATCAGGTCGTCGAGGAGCAATGGAAGTAGTAGGACAGCCGTCGATTCTCTGGCGGGCAGGACAGCGGCAAAAAGTGCCACGGAAACTGTGGCGAGTCCTGGCTGCGCGGTCTTTGCGAGGCCAGTAAAAGCGGCTGCAAGAATCAGGACCACCCAGGAGACAGTGCTTATATCAGCGAGCGACTCCATCACGGGCACCTTCTCGTGCCAAAAAGTTAAAGCAAATCACTAATTTGTTTTAACATACATCAGGTCGCGGATTGGCCTGCCTGCCTCAATTCCTCGCCGCTCGAATTTCGTCACCGGACGGTCTTCGCGATCCGCCCATCCGCCATCGATGGTTCCAGCATTGCGCAGATTTGGGTTCCCATCGAGCACCTCTTTCATTACATGTGCGTATTCTGGCCAGTCGGTCGCCAGCCACCAGCGTCCGCCGGGGGAGAGCTTGGCCGCAACTACCTCTGCGAATTCGGGATTTACTAGCCTTCTCTTGTGGTGGCGCTTCTTATGCCAGGGGTCTGGAAAGTAGGTCCAAAGCTCGCTCAGCTGACCGTCAGCAATCAACTGGCACAATCCCTGCACGCCGTCGGCTTCGATAAAACGAATGTTGGTTAACCCAGCTTTTTCGACCTTGGCGCACATGGCTCCTAGCGCACGTTGGTAAACCTCAAACGCTAGAAAATTTTTCTCAGGTCGCGCGCTAGCCATTGGAATCAGCGAGTCGCCCATACCGCAGCCTATCTCGACCACTAAATCCGCGCTGCGCCCAAATTCCTTGTCTAGATTGATGTTCGCTTCGGTTGAAATCGTGGTTTCGCGTTCACCGCTAGGTACGGCTATCCCAAAATTCGTCCTGCCTCGTTCAAGCGCTTGCCATTGTGACGGCGTCATTCGGGGGCTGCGGCGTACATAAGAAACTATCGATCGCATTCGCCAGATTTTAGGTGGCTGAGTCGGCGCTGGCACAACTGAGGCCTAAAACATTGCACGCCTGTAACGCAATTATCAGATGTCGGCCATACTTAATTAAATGAACGACGTAATGCCACTGGCTGATCCCGCAGTCCCGAAGATAGTCATTATCACCGGAATGTCCGGAGCCGGGCGGCGTACTGCTGCTCACGGCATGGAAGACCTGGGTTGGTTGGTGGTAGACAATCTGCCCCCTACCATGTTGCCAAGCCTGATCGAGACGGTTCGATCCAGCGGAGAGAATCAGCTCGCGGTCGGCCTGGATGTTAGAAGCAGGGAGATGTTCGATCAACTGCCGAGCGTTCTCGAGGAGCTCGGCGAACGTGGCATCAAACCGGAGATCTGCTTCCTAGAGGCCAGCGACGAAACAATCGTCAAGAGGCAGGAATCTTCAAGGCGTCCGTTGCCGCTTCAAGACGGTGGCTCGATAATGGAGGCTCTCGTTAGGGAGCGTCGAATGCTCAGCGATCTACGCGCAGATGCAGACGTCGTAATCAACACATCTATGCTCAACGTCCATCAACTGAAGTCTCGCATCGCCCACATCTACGGCACGCAGCTTTCAAACCGGCTACGAATCCAGGTGATGAGTTTCGGATTTAAGAACGGTGTGCCGCTGGATGCTGACATGATTTTCGACGTTCGGTTCCTGCCGAATCCCTTCTGGGTGCCTCATCTGCGTCCCAAGACTGGGCTCTCGGAGGAGGTTTCTAGCTACGTTTTGGCGCGTCCTGGAGCAACCGATTTTCTCGATCAGTTGGAAACGATTGTGGAGACCGTCGAACCTGGATACGTTAACGAGGGTAAGCGGCTAGTCACTATCGGCATCGGTTGCACAGGTGGTAAGCACAGGTCCACTGCCATGAGTGAAGCCTTCGCCAAGCGAATGCGCGAAAAGGGGATACCTGCTAGCGTCCTGCACCGCGACCTTGGCTTGGAGTGAGATGAAAAAGAATGGTTTTGGGACGAGCCAGCCTGCGGTCGTAGCGCTTGGTGGTGGTCACGGCCTCGCTGCTTCTTTGACAGCGTTGCGTCAAATAACTGACGATCTGACCGCGATAGTAACTGTCGCCGACGATGGCGGCTCTTCCGGCAGGTTGCGTAAAGAGATAGGTGGTTTACCCCCCGGCGACCTGCGCATGGCGTTGGCCGCCTTGTGCCGTAACGACGCAAAAGGTCATGCGTGGCGTCAGCTTCTTCAGCGAAGGTTCGAGACGGAGGGTCCGTTGAACGGTCACGCCGTGGGCAACCTGATGATCGAGGCTGCCTGGCAGGACGCAGGATACGTTTATGGCCTAGAAATGTTAGGCCAGATGATAGGCATCAAGGGCAGGGTTCTGCCCATGAGCACCGTGCCGCTAGACATCGAGGCCCAAGTGCTAGACATCAATCCGATCTCTCCGGACGAGACAATGACGATCCGTGGCCAACACGATGTGGCCACCACAAAGGGCAAGGTGAATTCGGTCCGCTTGGTGCCGGAAAATCCTCCCGCTTGCGCTCAATCTCTTGATGCGGTCAGGGAAGCGGACTTCATCATTTTGGGGCCCGGATCCTGGTTCACTTCCGTGCTGCCGCATCTGCTTGTTCCAGAACTGGCGGAAGCAATCTCTTTGGCTAAAGCTAAAAGAATATTGACCTTGAACATCACCTCAGACGATGAGACCGCGGGTTTCTCGGCAGCGCGTCATATCGAGGTGATTGCTGAACACGCTCCAATGCTTCGGCTAGATTATGTTTTGGCAGATGAGTCGTTTGCGGCAGACGAAACTCACTTGTTGTCTTTCGTTACCAGCTTGGGGGCAGAGCTGATTGTGGCTGATCTGCGGATGCGCGACGGCTCAGCGAGGCATGCTCCGCTGAGGCTGGCAAGCGCATACAGCGAACTAATTGCTTCTGAGGAATTTTAGCGGGGGTATTAATGGCGTTAACTCAACAGGTGAAGTCTGAACTTGCAAACGTGATTGTTGAAAAACCACGCACTAGGCGCGCGGAGCTTGCTGCCATGCTCAGGTTCGCCGGGGGACTGCATCTGGTTGGAGGCAAGATCGTGGTCGAGGCGGAGTTCGACATCGGGGCATCCGCACGACGGGTGCGTACCACCCTTAAAGACCTTTATGGCTACGACTCCGAATTGATAGTCATAAATCAGTCGGGCATTCGACGCGGTGCTCGCTATGTCGTCCGGCTAATCAAAGGTGGTAACGATCTGGCCCGCCAGGTTGGTCTGATCGACGGGCGAGGGATGCCTGTACGCGGAATGCCCGCCCAGATCGTCGGAGCCGGCTATGACGAGCAGGTTGCTGCTTGGCGCGGCGCTTTTCTTGCCAGGGGCACGCTTATCGAGCCTGGCAGGTCTACGTCCCTTGAGGTGGCTTGCCCGTCTTCGGAGGCCGCTCTGGCAATGGTCGGCATGGCTAGGAGGCTGGGCGCCACCGCAAAGGCTAGGGAGTCTCGAGGAGTGGACAAGGTCGTCATCAAAGACGGCGATACTATTTCTCAACTTTTGACCACTATGGGCGCCCACGACGCCGTTCTTGTCTGGGAAGACCGGCGGATGCGCAGAGAAGTGCGCGCATCTGCAACAAGGTTGGCCAATTTTGACGACGCAAACCTTCGCCGGTCGGCGCGCGCCGCCGTCGTGGCTGGAGCCAGAGTGAAGAGGGCCTTCGAGATTCTAGGCGATGACATTCCAGAACACTTACTCAAGGCAGGAAAGCTCCGAATGGAGCACAAGCAGGCGAGCCTGGAAGAGCTCGGAAATCTGCACGAGCCGCCCATCACTAAAGACGCAATTGCGGGTCGAATCAGGAGACTTTTGGCGATGGCCGATAAAGCGGCCCAAGATCAGGGAATACCTGACACCGAATCTGCGTTGCAGCAGGCAGAGAACAAAAATTAAATTTTTCTACCAAACCAAGATGGTGCACGAAATAGCACAAGTGTCTGGTGGGTAATGAAAGTTTTGCCTGCTAAGAACATTTATTGCCGGGGTCGGATGACCTGTAGGTTTGGTTCCGATAAGATTTAAACTGTTCCTCAACATCTAAGGAGAACTGAATGACCGTCAAGGTTGGTATTAATGGCTTCGGCCGCATTGGCCGTAACTACTATCGTGCACTTAAGAACTGCGGTGCCGATATCCAGGTTGTTGCTGTAAACGACCTGACCGACAACAAGACCCTCGCAACCCTGCTGAAGTACGACTCGATCCTGGGTCGCTTCCCGGGCGATGTGACCTTCGACGAAGAGTCCATCACTGCTGACGGCGAGACCTTCAAGGTATTCGAAGAAAAGGATCCCGCTAAGCTTCCTTGGGGCGATCTGGGTGTTGACATCGTTATCGAGTCCACCGGTCGCTTCACCGACGCTAACGCTGCTAAGGCTCACATCGAGGCTGGCGCCAAGAAGGTTCTGATCTCCGCTCCGGCAAAGAACGAAGACATCACCGTTGTTATGGGCGTCAACTCCGATCAGTACGACCCCGCCAAGCACAACATCATTTCTAACGCTTCCTGCACCACGAACTGCCTGGCCCCGGTTGCCAAGGTTCTGCAGGAGAACTTCGGCATCGAGCGCGGTCTGATGACCACCATCCACGCTTACACTGCTGACCAGCGTCTGCAGGATGCTCCTCACAAGGACCTGCGTCGCGCCCGCGCCGCTGCCCTGAACATCATCCCGACCAAGACCGGTGCTGCTCAGGCTGTTGCTCTGGTTCTGCCTGAGCTCAAGGGCAAGTTCGACGGCTTCGCTCTTCGCGTTCCGACCCCGACCGGTTCGGTTACCGACCTGTCCTTCATCGCCAGCAAGGAGGTTTCTGTCGAGGAGATCAACGCTGCTGTTAAGAAAGCTGCCGAGAACGAGCTCAAGGGTGTCCTCATGTACACCGAGGATCCGATCGTTTCCACCGACATCGTCGGTGATCCGCACACCTCGATCTTCGACGCTTCCTACACCAAGGTCATCGGTAACCTGGTTAAGATCCTGTCTTGGTACGACAACGAGTCCGGCTACTCGCACAGCCTCGTTCGTCTGACCGAGCTGGTTGGCTCGAAGCTGTAAGAATCACTTCTAATCAATTAGTTGTGTAAAAAGGGCAAGGACGCGTCTCTTGGCGCGTCCTTTGTCTTTCTACAGAGGTTTTAGAAAGGAAAAACATGAAGTCTATTGCAGATCTCGGTGATCTGAGCGGCAAGCGTGTCGTCATTCGCTGCGACTTTAACGTTCCGTTAGATGGCCAGACCATCACCGACGACGGTCGTATCAAGGCTGCGCTGCCCACTTTGAAGAAGCTCCACGAGGCTGGTGCTCGCACCACCGTCATGGCTCACCTGGGCCGTCCGAAGGGTGAGGTTAACCCCAAGTTCTCGCTGTCCCCGGTTGCTAAGCGTCTCGGCGAACTGCTCGGTGTTGACGTCAAGTTCGCTTCAGACGTTGTTGGCGAGTCCGCCAATGAGCTGAACAGGTCACTGGAAGACGGTGAGGTTCTTCTGGTCGAGAACGTTCGTTACGAACCCGCAGAGCAGAGCAAGGATGACGCTGAGCGCGCCGAGCTCGCCAAAAAGTACGCTGCATTCGGCGACATCTTCGTTTCCGATGGTTTCGGTGTAGTTCACCGCAAGCAGGCATCTGTTTATGACGTTGCCAAGCTGCTGCCGGCTGCTGCTGGCGAACTGGTCGGCAAGGAGGTTGAGGTCCTCAGCAAGGTTACTGAGAACCCCGAGCGTCCGTTCGTCGTTGTTCTTGGTGGTGCAAAGGTAGCCGACAAGCTGGCTGTCATCAGTAACCTGCTGAAGATCGCCGACACCATCATCGTTGGTGGCGGAATGGCCTACACCTTCCTCAAGGCCAAGGGCTACGAGGTCGGTAAGTCGATTCTCGACGAGACCAAGATCACCGAGGTCACCGGCTACCTGCAGGCAGCCGAGAACGAGGGCAAGAAGATCCTGCTTCCGGTCGACGTTCGCGTTGCCGATGGCATGGACTTCGACGCCAAGAAGGCTCTGGGCGACGTCACCGTTGTTCCTAGCGATCAGATTCCCGCAGACAAGGAAGGCCTGGATATCGGCCCCGAGACTGCCAAGCTCTTCTCCGAGGCAATCGCCGAGGCTAAGACCGTGTTCTGGAATGGCCCGATGGGCGTTGCAGAGATCGATGCTTTCGCTGAGGGCACTCGCGCCGTAGCTAAGGCAGTTGCCGGCTCCGACGCATTCAGCGTTATCGGTGGTGGCGATTCCGCCGCTATCGTTCGCGAGCTTGGTTACAGCGACGATCAGTTCGGCTGGATCAGCACCGGCGGCGGCGCGTCGCTGGAATACCTCGAGGGCAAGAAGCTCCCGGGTCTTAGCGTTTTGGAGGAAAACTAACATGGCACGTAAGCCGATTATGGCTGGCAACTGGAAGATGAACCTGACCCACGTTGATGGTCTCGGTCTGGTCCAGAAGCTGGCTTGGACTCTCGAGGACAAGAAGTGGGACGCCGACAAGGTTGAGGCAGTCGTTATCCCGCCGTTTACTTCGATCCACACCGTTCAGACCCTGGTTAATGGCGACCGCCTGAAGCTGGGCTACGGTGCTCAGGACGTTTCGGCCCACGACGACGGTGCTTACACCGGTGAGGTATCCGCTGACATGCTGGCTAAGCTAGGCTGCGGCTACGTCGTAGTCGGCCACTCCGAGCGTCGCGAGTACCATAACGAGACTGATGAAATCGTAAACGCGAAGGCTAAGAAGGCCATCGAAAAGGGCATCACCCCGATCATCTGTGTTGGTGAGGGTCTGGATGTCCGTGAGGCCGGTAACCACGTTGCCTTCGTCACCGAGCAGGTTGAGGGCTCGCTGGCTGGCATCCCGGCTGATGACGTCGCCAAGCTTGTCATCGCCTACGAGCCCGTTTGGGCCATTGGCACCGGCAAGACCGCTTCTGCTGAGGATGCTCAGGAGGTCTGCGCTGCGGTTCGTGCCAAGGTCGCCGAGCTGTACGACGAGGCCACTGCCGATTCCGTCCGCATTCAGTACGGTGGTTCCGTAAAGCCGGAGAACGTCTCCGACATCATGGCTCAGCCTGACGTCGACGGCGCTCTTGTTGGTGGCGCTTCGCTCGATCCCGAGAAGTTCGCCGACATCGTTCTTTTCTAGAACTAAAAAATATAATTTGTGGCGGCCCGCCTTGTTGGTGGTGCCGCCACATTTTTTATCCCCGTGGCAACGTGAAATCCGGACTTTTTAGGGTTTCATTTGCTGGTGGGTTATCATTATTTAGTGAATTACCCGGCTAGTGAGAGGACACGATGAACGGGGCTATTTTGACGGTTTCGATCATCTTGGTCGTACTCAGCGTTATTCTCACAGCGTTCATTCTTTTGCACAAAGGAAAGGGTGGCGGCCTATCCGACCTGTTCGGTGGTGGCATGACCACGGCGATGAGTGGCACCTCCGTTGCCGAGCGCAACCTAAACCGCATCACCGTTATCGTCGGTGTTGTTTGGTTGGCTTGCATCTTCACTCTGCTTTTCCTTTACAAAGCATCTGCCTAACTAACTAAACACTTCAAGGGGTACTAAAAGGTGTCTAGCGGAATAGCTATCCGAGGCAGCCGAATTGGTGGCAGTGCGTCTAGCGAATCTGAACGTGGCGACGCTGCTCCGAGGATGCGCATTTCTTACTACTGCGCGAACGGCCATGAGACCAAACCAGCATTCGCGGTGGGGGCGGACATCCCCGAGGAATGGGAATGCACCAAGTGTGGTCTGCCTGCCGGCAAGGATAAGCAGAACACTCCTGCTCGTCCGCACACGCAGGTCTACAAGAGCCACCTCGACTACGTTAAGGAACGCCGTAGCGCTGACGAGGCCAAGCAAATTTTAGGCGACGCTCTCAGTATGCTCCGCGCTCGTCGTGCAGCGGGCGAAGTAATCTACTAATTCCCTAGAGCTTGCATTCGTGGTAGGGCAGCCTGCTTGCCGCCCTTTGATCTATGAACCAGTGGGTCGCGTCTTGACCCGAAACCATCGAGGCAGGAACGTGTTTTCCCGTGATGCCTTCTTCGACGGCCTCGGCTTTTGAGTAGCCGCTCGCAAGCATCCATACCTCGCGCGACTCGTTGATCGTCTTGAGCGTGCAGGTGATTCTTTCCTTGGGGTCGTTCGGCGCTTCGAGAACCCCGATCACTCTCGCGTTGTCTTCGCTTAACGCAGGATCGTCGGGGTAGAGGTCCGCTACATGTCCGTCTGGCGCCAGGTTGAGTAGACAGATGTCGAATTTCTGCTGGCCGAGCTCTTCCGCGTATGCGAGCGCTCCCTGCTGAGGATCGGCTGTAGAAGTCGGTGCGGGCATGGCGTGCGTCTGCGAGGGAACTATCGGCAGCGCGCCGGCTAAAAGCGATAAAGCCTGGGTCGAGTTTCTTCTGTGATCGCTGCTGGGCACATACCGCTCGCACGTCCACCAGAGCTCTAGCCTGCGTGCATCGAGATTAGTAGTCTTTGCTAGCTTTCCGAACGCCTTGTAAACCTGGTTGGCGCTATCGCCCCCGGAGAGCCCCAGATGAACCTTCTCCTTGGTGGCGAGTAGCTCGATGATCCTTTTGACTAGGTTGGCGGCGACGCTGCTGGTCAGTGTCTGCTCGTCGCTGTAACGGTGAACGCGGGGGTGAGTCACGATTTCCTTTCGGAAAGATACTTCATGATCTTGTCGAACATCGGGTCGCCGTTTAGCTCGACTAGCTCTTCGCCCATGAGGTCTTCAACGTCTCGCCTTGAAAGAGCAACAGGGCGATCCGGCTGGCCTGGTAGCTTGATGATGCCTTGGGTGCCGATCTTCCGCTCTAGAACCATGTCTCCGGCGTCCGTGTGTAGCGTGACGGAGCCCATTCCTTCACCAGGTGAATCGATTCTCTCTACCTCGATATCGAGCATGAGGCTCAACCAGCCGGCAAGTAGCGCAGCAGGGGCTGAGTCGGCGGGTGCCACGATTTTGGCTCCGTTTGGTTTGCTCTTTGCCTGATCGACCATTGCGACGAGCAGCGCACGCCACTTGGTTAGACGAGTCCAAGACAGGTCGGTGGTCGAAGGTTCGAAAATGTCGATCAGTTTTTCTAACGCTGCAATCGAGCTTGCCTCGCCATTCGGGCTTGCCGAAGTATCCACGATTCGTCTTGTGGAAACCTGCGCCACCTGAGAATCGTCGAAGGAATCCGGGAATTTATTCGGCCACCAGATGACAACTGGAAGTTGGGGCAGTAGCAAGGGAACGATCAGTGACCTTGAATGATAAGCGGCCTCCCCAGCCAGCCAGAGAGTAATCATCTCTCCTGGCAGGCCGTCACCGATGCGAATTTCTGCATCGACGCCGGTCGATCCTTCGGGAACCTCGCTGGAATGGTCGCGGATGACCAGCAACACGCGCGATGGGTGAAGCTTGCCGGCCGCGAGCGCGTTAGCGCTAGCAGTGGGCGCATTCTCGGGGTTACTGACAACCACGAGAGTCAAAACCTGGCCGCCGGCTGCTCCGCCTTCTAGGCGTGCGTGCGTCAGCCAATCATTGATTTTTCGGGCGTCTACATTGTTTAGTCGAGTAAACATTCTTCTCCTTAGACGCTTACGGCCTTCGCCACTCGAAGCCGTCTCGAGCGAGCATATCGTAGCTGCACTGCGGGCCCCAGGTGCCCGCCTCGTACTGCTCCGGGCGCCCGTTATCTGACCAGAAGTCCAAGACCGGATCCAGAATCTTCCAAGACAGCTCAACCTCATTCTGCTGCGGGAACAGTGGCGGGTCGCCGAGTAAAACGTCCAGGATCAACCTCTCGTAAGCCTCCGGGCTGCTTTCTGTGAAGGAACCCAGATATGAGAAGTCCATCCGGACGTTTCTAATGTCCATCGTGGAGCCCGGCACCTTCGCGCCGAAGTTCATGTCGATGCCCTCGTTGGGCTGAATCCTCATTACCAAGGCATTTTCGCCTAGATCTTTGATGTTCTCTTTGTCGAAGCCCAGGTGTGGGATCCGTTTGAAGTTGAGGGCAATCTCGGTTGTGCGTCGAGGCATTCGCTTCGCAGTGCGCAGATAGAAGGGCACTCCAGCCCAGCGTCTGTTGTCGATGTCTACTCGAATCGCCGCAAAGGTCTCGGTGATGGAGTTCGGGTCGATACCGTCTTCCTCGAGGAATCCTGAAACGGGCCGTCCACCCTGCCAGCCGGCAGCGTATTGTCCGTTAGCCGTGTGGGCCGCGAGGTCCTTCGGCACACTAGAAGCTTCTAGTACCTTCTCTTTCTCAAGCCGCAGATCCCTGGCGTTAAATGTATTGGGTTCTTCCATGGCGGTGAGCGCGAGAAGCTGGAATAGGTGGTTCTGGATGACGTCTCTTGCTGCGCCAACCCCGTCGTAGTAGCCGGCTCGACCACCGATTCCGATGTCCTCGGCCATGGTGATCTGAACGTGGCTGATGTAGCGGGAATCCCAGATCGGCTCGTACATGGCGTTCGCGAACCTGAACGCCATTAGGTTCTGGACTGTCTCTTTACCTAAGTAGTGGTCGATGCGGAAGACAGATTCTGCAGGAAACGCCGCGGAAACCACTTCGTTGAGTTCCTTAGCGCTGGCCAAATCGCGCCCGAAGGGCTTCTCGATGATTGCCCGCTTCCACCCCTTCGACTGGTCAACCATGTCGTGCTGATTGAGCTGCGTGATGACGAGCTCGAAGAATTTCGGCGGAATGGACAGGTAGAAAGCGTGGTTGCCTCCAGTGCCGTGAGAAGCGTCGTAATCGTTGAGCGTCTGTTTCAAGTTGGCGAATGCCTGCTCGTCGTCGAAAGCCCCGGAAACGAATTCCAAACACGCCTCAAGCTGCTGCCAGACCTCTTCGCGGAACTTAGTACGAGAACCTTCGATCACGCAATCGCGAACGTACTTGGCGAAATCTTCTTTAGACCAATCCCTACGGGCAAAGCCCACCAGGCCAAAGCCGGGCGGTAGGGCGCCGTGCTCGGCTAGATCGTAAATCGCGGGTAGCAATTTTTTTCGTGCCAGATCGCCCGTTACGCCGAACATAACGAGTACGCACGATCCTGCTACACGCGGCAGCCGCAGGTCACTGTCGTCGCGAAGCGGGTTCAACCAGTTTTCGTTCACTCTTCAACCCTACGCGAATACTGACAAACCGATTTACAACGCCTAAAAAATGAAAACTGTTGGGCCGAATGAAATCGACCCAACAGTTAACCGATTGGAGATGCTTAAGCCTTTGCCAGAGCTTCCTTCACGCCATCAACGAGCTCGTACCAGCTGACGTTGAACTTCTCCACGCCCTCCTTCTCGAGAACGTCGAATACGTCGTTCAGGTCAATGCCGATCTTCTCGACGGCAGCCATCGTCTTTTCCGCCTCATCAAATGCCGGAGTGATGGTGTTGCCAGCAACCTTGCCGTGATCTGCGAACGCGTCCATGGTGGCGCCTGGCATGGTGTTCACGCAGGGTTCTGCAATCAGCTCGGCAACGTACATGGTGTCGTCATACTCTGGGTTCTTGACGCCGGTGGATGCCCACAGCGGACGCTGCAGGTTTGCGCCCTTGGCCTTGAGAGCCTTGAAGCGGTCGGAGGAGAAGACTTCCTTGTAAGCCTTGTAGGCGAGCTGTGCGTTAGCGATTGCAGCCTTGCCGCGCAGCGCGAGAGCATCTTCGGAACCGATTGCCTCCAGGCGCTTGTCGATCTCGGTGTCTACGCGAGAAACGAAGAACGAAGCAACGGAGTGAATCTTGGACAGGTCTTTGCCGGCTTCGAGTGCGTCTTCGAGGCCGGACAGGTATGCGTCCATTACCTCGCGGTAACGCTCGAGACTAAAGATCAAGGTCACGTTCACGCTGATGCTGTTAGCAATGGTCTTACGGATCGCCGGCAGGCCAGCCTTCGTAGCCGGAATCTTGATGAGGATGTTTTCCTCGTCAACCATGTCGTGCAGAACCTTCGCCTGCTCGATGGTCGGCTCGGTCTCGTTCGCCAGCAGCGGGGATACCTCGATGGATACGCGACCGTCGTAGCCGTCAGTCTTGGAGTACAGGTCTGCAAAAATCTTGCAGGCGTCCTTAACGTCCATGCTCATCAGCTGACGAATGGTCTCGTCCAGGTCGGTGCCGGCCTCCTTGAGTTCGCGGAGCTTATCGCCGTAAACCGACATGTCCTTGAACGCCGCAGCGAAAATGGACGGGTTAGTGGTTACTCCGGTGACCGATTTCTCGTCAATGAGTTTTTTCAGGTCGCCGCTCTCGATGCGCTGACGAGACAGGTCGTCAAGCCAGATGGAAACGCCCGCATCGTGCAGTGCCTTAAGGTTGTCGCTCATTTCTCTCCTCATTGATGATGGTGGCATAGCTAAAAACAATGAACTTCGTCGTTTTTCTGGCGCGACCTAAGCCTCGCCTTACACGGCTAGCTTACTTGGCGGGCTGAAGGTAATGAACTAACTGTAAAAATTTGCATAAATATGTTGTACGCTCTCCGCCAGCTGCACGAAATGTTCTGCGTTCTTGCTTCTGGGCTTTGCCACCGGACCCACATCCACCGGAGTTTCCTCGACGTCCAACGCTAGAACGAGAGGCAGCATTGCCTCGTCCAGATCAACGTTGAAACTTTTAGCCATGGAGAACATTCTATTTTAAAGTCACCGACAAAAATGGTCGCTAGGAGAATCTTGCAGGTCAAAAGCTAGGGCCGGACGGTTCCATGCCGCCCGGCCCCATAGTTGCTAAATCGCTCAGATCTCTCGCTTAGCCTCGCGGCCTGGAACTGGAGGGACGACTAACCCGTCTGCGGCTTGCTCGGTGACCACCACCTGGCCAGCAACATCTGCGGCGACCGAGCTTAGCTCCACACCCGTGCGCATCTGGTAGAAGGAGCGGTAGACGAAGACCATGGCGACGATCAGGAAGACCGCAGCCAGCACGTAGACGAGGATCGGGCTGGATGCCTTCACCGAAACTGCCAGCTCGACCGCTAGCAGGCCGAACAGAGTTGAGAATTTGATGATCGGGTTCAGCGACACCGAGCTGGTGTCCTTGAACGGGTCTCCAACCGTGTCGCCGACGACCACCGCCTCGTGCAGCGGCGTGCCCTTGGCGTTCAGGTCAACTTCGACGATCTTCTTGGCGTTGTCCCAGGCGCCGCCGCCGTTGGCCATGTAGATGGCCTGGAACAGGCCAAAGATGGCGATCGAAATCAGGTAACCGATGAAGAACCATTCATCGACGAATGAGAAAGCCAGCGTCGCGAAGAAGACGCCCAGGAAGATGTTCAACATGCCCTTTTGGGCGTACCTAGTGCAGATCTCGACTACCTTCTTCGAGTCCTCCTCGCTGGCTCGCGTGACACCGTCCAACTTGATGTTGTTCTTGATGAACTCCACGGCCCTGTGCGCGCCTGTAGTCACCGCCTGCATGGACGCGCCGGAGAACCAGTAGATCACGCAACCGCCGGTGATCAGGCCCAGCAGCAGCGCCGGGTTGATGAGCGATAGGTAGCTGCCCAGCGGCCCGAACGGATCCTGTTGCGTCAACGTCATGATGATCGAGAAGATCATCGTGGTTGCGCCCACAACCGCTGTGCCGATGAGCACGGGCTTCGCGGTCGCCTTGAAAGTGTTGCCTGCGCCGTCATTTTCCTCCAGATAGCGTTTGGCGTTTTCCCACTGCACCTCGAAACCGAAATCGCGCTTGATCTCTTCGTCGACTCCGTCAATTTCCTCAATCGTCGACAGCTCGTAGACACTCTGGGCATTGTCGGTTACTGGCCCGTAGGAGTCGACCGCGATAGTAACCGGACCCATGCCCAAGAATCCGAACGCGACTAGGCCGAACGCGAAGATCGAGGGGGCGATCATGAAATTTTCCATGCCGAGCGTGCTGACGATGAACGCCACCGCCATCAAAAAGACGATCGCAAGCCCGATCCAGAAAGCCGAGAAATTACCCGCGACGATGCCCGAGAGGATGTTCAGGCTTGAACCGCCCTGGTGGCTGGAGGTGACCACCTCCTTGACGTGCTTCGACTTCGTGGACGTGAAGATCTTGACCAGTTCGGGGATTAGCGCGCCCGCGAGCGTGCCGCAGCTGATGATCACCGAGAGTTTCCACCACATCCCGTTGCTCAGGTCGCTGACCATCGCGTAGGAGATCAGGAACGTAAAGACTATGCAGACGGAGCTGGTTAGCCACACCAGATTGCTCAACGGCCGCTCGAAGTCCATCTCAGGGCTATTCGCGTGCCGAGACCTGGTGAACACGTGGTTTACCGCGTAAGAGATCAGCGAGCCGATCAGCATGATTGTCCGGATCGTGAAGATCCACACCAGTAGCTGCACCTGCATTGAAGGGTCGTGAACGGCCAGCAGCACGAAAGTAATCAGCGCCACGCCTGTCACGCCGTACGTCTCGAAGCCGTCTGCGGACGGGCCGACAGAGTCTCCTGCGTTGTCTCCGGTACAGTCTGCGATCACACCCGGGTTGCGGGCGTCGTCCTCCTTGATGCCGAAGACGATTTTCATCAGGTCTGAACCGATGTCGGCGATTTTGGTGAAGATGCCTCCTGCGATACGTAGCGCGGAGGCGCCCAGGGACTCGCCGATCGCGAAGCCGATGAAACAGACGCCGGCGATGTCGCCAGGCAGGAACAGCATGATGAAAAGCATCATGAAAAGCTCGACGCTGATCAGCACCATCCCGACGCTCATGCCTGCAGAAAGCGGGATCTCGTGGGTGGGGTAGGGCTTGCCGCGCAGCGCCGCGAAGCTGGTGCGCGAGTTGGCGAACGTGTTGACCCTGATACCGAACCAGGCGACGAAAGCCGAACCGAGCATTCCGATCAAGCTAAACAGCAGAATCGTCAGCACCCGCCATGTCTGGAAGCCGACCAAGAACTGATAGTAAATGAAGACGACCGCCGCGATGAAGACCCATAGCAGGCACAGAAACTTCATCTGTTGTACCAGGTAGGCCCGACAGGTCTGATAGATCAGTTCGGAAATCTCCAGCATTGACTTGTGCACGGGCAGCCGCTTAAGTCGCGAATAGTTATAGACGCCAAAGACCAACCCGCCGACACAGACCAGAAGACCGATCGTCAGTAGCGTGTGGCCGTTTATCGAATTCGAGAAGAACGAGACCGAGTCCAATCGCGGGAGTTTGAGATTAGCCTCACCTCCTCCGGAGATCTGGGAGCTGGGCTCGTCGGAAGAGCAGCCGGCAAGGAGTGGAAGCAGCAAAAGAACGAGGCCGAAGAAACCTATCCGGCCTTGTGAACGTGATATCACTTTGTCTCCTTTGACACGTATGTTCACCAATACGCTATCGCTTGGGGTTTGCGTGACTTCAAGGTGGGCCGGTTAGCGGAGCAGTCTGGACATTCATACCGGTAAAATACTTTTTGTCTACCCATTCGTGTTCCAACAGGCGTCATGAGCCTCAAGTTGCTGCTTAGGATTACCTGCCTTGTTTTAATCATTTCAAATAGACAACATTGTTATTGTGAAATACGTGGAAAGCATGCAGGAAAACGCTGATGCCGCTCTCACAGGTGCGTCCGACGACAGTTCCACCAGGCAGCGAGTTCTGGCCAGTTTGATGGAAGACGGGCCGCTCACCGCGGTGCAGCTCGCCGACGAATTAGATATGACGACGGCCGGCGTGCGTCGACATCTCACCTCCCTATATGAGGAAGGGCTAGTTGAACTGCGCGACCCGAAAAAGGCGAAGAGGGGACGAGGACGTCCCGCTCATTACTACGTCTTGAGTTCAGCGGGCAGAGCAATGTTCGGTCAGGCCTACGACGAGTTGGCTGTTTCCGCCATTGAAGAGATCGAATCCGCAGCGGGAAGCGAAGGAGTGCGTCGACTCACGGAGAAGAGAATGGCTCCGGTTGAGGACGACTACATGAGTCTCCGCACTGAAGACCCGGACAAGACAATTCCGCAGGCCCTTGCGGAGGCGCTCAACAATGCCGGCTACTTCGCATCTGAAGAGACCTTCGAGGGCGAGGCCGACATCTACCAAAACCATTGCCCAGTGGCCAAGGTTGCGGCAATATACCCGCAGTTTTGCTCAGACGAAACCGAAATCTTGAGTCGGCTTGCCGGCCCGGGGCACGATATTGAGAGGGTCTCGACAATTGCCGCAGGTAGTCCACGATGCAGAATGCACATCGTCGGCGGGAATAGAACCGAATTCTTAACGTTGCCAAATAATGCTGATTTAAATATTGCGGAAGGTAATAGATGACGCAGACAGTTGAAGAGAAGCTTCGCGAACAGGCGCAAACCATTGATGATATTTCTGGCGCCTACCAGTTCGGGTGGCACGACTCGGACGCCGCTGGTGCTGCGGCGAAGCGGGGTCTTAGCGAAGAGGTCGTCCGAGGCATCTCTAAGGTGAAGAACGAGCCGCAGTGGATGCTGGAGCGCAGGCTTAAGGGCTTGGAACTTTTCGAGAAGAAGCCGATGCCGACTTGGGGCCCAGACCTAAGCGATATCGACTTCGATCAGATTAAATATTTCGTGCGCTCCACGGACCGTCAGGCCCAAGAGTGGGAAGATCTGCCTGACGACATTCGCGAGACCTACGACCGGCTCGGAATTCCCGAGGCCGAGAAGGCGCGTTTGGTTGCGGGCGTCGCGGCGCAGTACGAGTCTGAGGTCGTCTACAACAAGATCAACGACGAACTGGTCAAACAGGGAGTTATCTTCCTCGACACCGACACCGCGTTGAAGGAACACGAAGACCTGTTCAAAGAATACTTTGGAACCGTAGTTCCCGTTGGTGATAACAAGTTCGGTTCGCTCAACACCGCAGTTTGGTCCGGCGGCTCCTTCATCTACGTCCCCAAGGGCGTCCACGTGAAGATCCCGCTGCAAGCATATTTCCGCATGAACACGGAAAATCTGGGTCAGTTCGAGCGCACGCTGATCATTGCTGACGAGGGTAGCTACGTTCACTACGTCGAGGGTTGCACTGCTCCGATTTATAAGAGCGACTCGCTGCACGCCGCGATCGTCGAAATCATCGTTAAGAAGGACGCGCGAGTTCGCTACACCACGGTCCAGAACTGGTCTAACAACGTTCTAAACCTGGTTACGCAGCGCGCGACCGTTGAGGCTGGCGGCCAGATGGAGTGGGTCGATGGAAACATCGGCTCGAAGTTGAACATGAAGTACCCGGGCTGCTGGCTGCTGGGCGACCACGCAAAGGGTGAGGCTCTCTCCGTTGCGTTCGCTGGCGAGGGACAGCACCAGGACACCGGCGCGAAGATGGTTCACTGCGCCCCGAATACTTCCTCGAGCATCGTCTCCAAGTCGATCTCTCGCTCGGGCGGCCGCTCGAGCTACCGCGGTCTGGTCCGTGTCGAGCCGGGTGCTCTGCGCTCCGCCTCGAGCGTTCAGTGCGATGCGCTGCTGGTCGACGACATTTCTCGCACCGATACGTACCCATACGTGGACGTGCAGGAGGAAGACGCTTCGATGGCCCACGAAGCCACGGTCTCCAAGATCAGCGAAGACCAACTCTTCTACCTGATGCAACGTGGTCTGGACGAGGCAGAGGCGCGCGCCTTGATCGTGCGCGGATTCGTCGAGCCGATCGCCCGCGAGTTGCCCATGGAATATGCCCTGGAGCTCAACCGCTTGATCGCATTGCAGATGGAAGGCTCCGTAGGCTAAATCAAGTCCTCGGATTTAAGATTTTTAAGGAGATATGTTGACTAACACAGCTGCGCGTTTTGACGCGCTGCAACAGCCTAAGGTGAAGTCACATCTGCACCCGACCCCGTCGTGGCAGCCTAGCGACCACCCGGTGCCGAGCGGACGTGAAGAGGTCTGGCGGTTCACTCCGCTGGAGAAAGTCGAACCGCTTTTCGACGATAAAGCTGAGTGCTTTACCGACTGGAAGTTTGAACTGCCAGAGGGCGTGACTAGTAAGTCCATTACCCAGGAAGAGGCGCAGGAGCGCAGCTTTGATGCGCCGGTGGACATTGTTGCGTCCGTTGCGGGTCACACGCCGAAGGCAACTCTCATCGAGATCGCTCCGGAGACTGTTGTCTCGGAGCCCCTGATTCTTGACCTGAGCGGCGAGCGCGGTCGCATCAACACCCAGCTTTTCCTGGAGATCGGCCACCACGCTCAGGCCACCATCGTCCTTCGCCACACCGGCAAGGCGCAGTTGGCTGCGAAGATTGAGACCATCGTAGGCGATAGTGCGAAGGTTAACTTCGTCAGCCTGCAGGACTGGGACGAAGGCAGCCTGCACGGCGGGCAGGTCTCGACGCTCGTCGGTCGTGACGCTGAGGTGAAGCTGATCCAGGCTTCGATCGGTGGTTCGCTAATCAGGCAGGTCGAGCGCGCAATGTTCTCCGGCCCAGGCGGCAGGATCGAGCAGTTCGGGCTCTACTTCGTTGACGCAAACCGCAATGTTGAGCACCGCATCTTCATCGACCACAACGCGCCCAATACCTACTCGCACGCGGACTACCGCGGCGCACTACAGGGCAAGGGCGCTCGCTCGGTCTGGATCGGCGACGTTCTGATCAGGTCTGCCGCTAAGAACATCGAGACCTACGAGACAAACCAGAACCTGGTGCTCACCGAGGGCTGCCAGGCTGACTCGGTGCCTAACCTCGAGATCGAGACCGGCGAGATTCTCGGTGCGGGTCACTCGAGCTCCACTGGCCGCTTCGACGAGGATCACCTCTTCTACCTGCGCAGCCGTGGTATTCCTGAAGACCAAGCTCGGCGTCTGATTGTGGAGGGATTCTTCCTAGACCTGATCCACCACATCGATATCCCCGAAATCGAGGATCGACTGGTAGAGGCGCTCAATCACGAGCTGCTCGCAGTCGAGGGCATTTCCGACAAACTCAACTAACTAATTAACGAAAGCACTGATAATGGCAAAACTTTCAATTAAGGACCTGGTTGCAGAGGTCGAAACCGAGAACGGCCCCAAGGAGATCCTTCACGGGGTAAACCTGGAGATCAAGGAAAACGAGATCCACGCCATCATGGGCCCCAACGGCTCTGGCAAATCCACCTTGGCTTATTCGATTGCTGGCCACCCGAAGTATCACATCACTGGTGGCTCCGTGACTCTGGACGGTGTTGACCTGACCGAGCTCAGCGTCGACGAGCGCGCCCGTGCCGGCCTTTTCCTGGCTATGCAGTACCCGGTCGAGGTGCCCGGCGTCTCCATGACTAACTTCCTTCGCACCGCTAAGACCGCACTCGACGGTCATGCTCCGAAGGTTCGCACTTGGCCGAAGGAAATCAAGTCTGCGCTTGAGAATGCCCAGCTGGATCCGGATTTCGCAAACCGTTCCATCAACCAAGGTTTCTCGGGCGGCGAGAAGAAGCGCGCTGAGATCGTTCAGCTGGAGCTGCTCGATCCTAAGGTCGCCATTCTCGACGAGATTGATTCTGGCCTCGATATTGACGGCATTCGTTCGGTCGCAGAGGGCGTTAAGCGCTTTGCGGATAGGGGAGAGCGCGGCGTCCTGTTGGTCACCCACTACACCCGAATCTTGAACTACGTTGAGCCGACTCACGTGCACGTTTTTGTCAACGGTCACGTCGTTGAAGAGGGCGGCAAGGAGCTTGCCGACATGCTTGAGAACGAGGGCTACGACAAATACCTGAAGGGCCAGGCTTAGAGCATGGCTTTTGACGTCAATGCGATTCGCGCTGACTTTCCGATCCTCAATCGCGAGGTAAACGGCTACCCGCTGGCCTACCTGGATTCTGCCAACACTTCGCAGAAGCCCCGGCAGGTCATCGAGGCCGTTGAGGCTCAGCTCGGTGCGCATAACGCTAACGTCGCTAGGGCCATGCACACGCTTGGGTCCGAGGCGACCTTGGCGTTCGAGGGGGCCCGTAAAAAGGTTGCCGAGTTCATCGGTGCCGACAGGCCAGAAGAGATCGTCTTTACCAAGAACGCGTCCGAGGCATTGAACCTTGCTGCCAGCTCTTTGACTAAGGATCTTGGTTCCGGCGACGAGGTTGTCATCTCCATTATGGAGCATCACTCCAACCTGGTCAGCTGGCAGCTCGCCTGCCGTCTTGTGGGCGCTAAGCTTCGTTGGTTCGATATCACAGACGACGGTCTGCTCGATCTTGAAAAGGCCGAGGCTGAGAACTTGATCAACGAGCGCACAAAGATGGTCTCGCTGACTTGGGTGTCCAACGTTTTGGGCACGGTTAACCCGGTTGAAGAGATCGCCAAGAAGGCCCACGAGGTTGGCGCGGTGATGGTCGTCGACGGTTCCCAGGCGGTTCCTCAGCGACCGACAGACGTCAAGAAAATGGGCATTGACCTTTTGGCTTTCACCGGCCACAAGATGCTTGCACCCACCGGCATCGGCGTCCTTTGGGGCCGTTATGAACTGCTGGAAAAGATGCCACCGTTCTTGGGCGGTGGAGAGATGATCCAGAAGGTGCGGATGGAGGGCTCCACATACATGCCCCCGCCGCATCGTTTCGAGGCAGGAACACCGCCCATCGCCGAGGCTGTAGGTCTTGGCGCCGCCATTGATTATCTAAGCGGTGTCGGAATGGAAGATGTTGCCGCTCACGAACACGAGATCACGTCTTTGATGCTCACCAAGCTGGCTGAGGTTGACGGCGTTAACGTGATGGGGCCCACAGATCCGAGCATCGATAGGGGAGCGGCCGTAGCGTTCACGGTGGACGGGGTTCACCCGCACGACGTCATGCAACTTCTTGATTCCAGGGGCGTGGCGGTCCGCGGCGGTCACCACTGCGCTGAGCCTCTGCACCACCGTCTTGGTGTCCAGAGTTCATCCCGAGCTTCGGCTTATCTGTACACGAAACCCGAGGAGATCGACGCATTCATCGATGCTCTCGTTTACACCAGGGATTTCTTCACCAGGAGGAAACGATGAACGTTGAGCAGATGTATCAGGAGATCATCCTCGATCACTACCAGGAGAAACATAACAGCGGACTTCGTGAACCGTTCGGTGCCGAGGTGGAGCAGGTAAACCCCACTTGTGGCGACGAGATAACTTTGCGAGTAAACCTGGAAGGCGACAAGATTGCGGACGTTAGTTACGACTCCGAGGGTTGCTCTATCTCGCAGGCGTCCACTTCCGTTATGACCGATCTGGTGATCGGTAAGCCAATCGAAGAGGCTATGAGCCTTTACGAATACTTCCGCGAGATGATGGAAAGCCAAGGGGAGATGACCCCCGATGAAGACAAGCTCGAGGACGGCATTGCCTTTATTGGCGTCGCACAGTTCCCAGGGCGAGTCAAGTGCGCGATGCTCGGTTGGAGTGCTTTGCGCGATGCGATTGCAAGGGCGTTGAGCGCCCAGGAAAAGGAGAACAAGTGAGCGAAGACACTCGTCCATCCGACCTAGTTAAAGACGATCTGCCCGATGCCCCCGGTAAGACTTGGGCTGAGGCCACCCAGGCTGAGAAGGAAACCGTTCTCTACGAGGCGCTCAAGGACGTCGTTGATCCCGAGTTGATGGTCAACATCGTAGATCTCGGATTAGTCTATGGAGTCGATATCGACGACGATCTGAACGTAACCGTTGATATGACCCTGACTAGCCCGGCTTGCCCACTGACCGATTATCTTGAGGCCGGCTGCCAGCAGGCCCTGAGCGGTCTTGCTAAGTCCGTAACGGTCAATTGGGTATGGATGCCGCCGTGGACGCTAGAGATGGTTACCGAAGATGGCCGCGAACAGCTGCGCGCCATCGGCTTCATGATCTAGCAGAACTTAAAAAATTCCCGCTTAAAAGGCGGGAATTTTGTTTTCGCCGTGAATCTTCATTCGCTGGTCAAGCTCTAATATCCGGTGAGCATGAGTATTGTTTTGGCTAAAATTTCTGGCTTATTCCCCTGGTCTTGGCTGTCGTTATTTTGGTGAGTACCGCTTTTGTTTTTAGTCCGTTGTTTTGGTAGCTGGTAAAAGCTAGACTCCACACGTGGGCTACGCGTTCAACGCAAAGATTAGCGATTGCGCTCTTCAAGACAGGAATTACCGCTTAGAAAGAGTGCAAAGCTAACGAAAGGAATTGAGTAAAAATGACATCGCCGAAGAAAACACCGGTGTTGCTTCGTAGAATTGCGGCCACTCTGGTTGCGACTTTCTTGATGTTTGGTGGCTTCGTCGCAACAGCACCGAGCGCCCAAGCGCAGGAAGAGGCTTCCGACGTCGTGATCGGACTGCGTTGGAAGTACAACAACGACCGGCCTGGAGTGGCTTGCGATACCTCAAGGACAGCTGAGTCAGCCGGGCGGATCGCTTTTTTAGTTAGATTCGAAGGCACTAATAAAGCCACCGGGGAGAGAGGATTTCTACTCTCCTTACTTCACCCCTAAGATCAATTACTGCCAGGAACTTAAGCTCAACATTCCTAAAGAGGTTCCCAACTACGAACGCACTAAGACCTTCACAAACGTTGTGCCGAAACAGGTCGGATCGTACGTTGACGGAAAAAACTTTAAGAGCCTTGCGAAACCTGCCGCGACGTTTTATTCAGAAGACGGGGTTTATTGGATCAGTCTGACGCAGGCTGCGAATCTTGACGTTAATTCCACCAAACTTACTGGTGTTATTGCCCCCAAACACGAAGGAAGGCTTAAGGTTAAGACTTCCTTCGACATTCAAAAGAAGGGGGAAGAGCGCAAGCCGTACCTGTCGAGTAACAGAAAGTACGACCTTGAGGGCCTGTTCGACTTTAAAGACGCCATGAGCTTCTCGCTCGTGGAGTTGAAGGAAGGCCACGGTGAAGCCGGTTACAAGATTGCAAGTGAAGGTGGAGACAACTTCGAGACCTGGAATGAATATCAAGGAAAAAATAGGGATTACTACCTGAAGGCCGAATTCACCGATCCTGAGGTTGCCGGCGCCGAATACTATTCGCTAAACGTCACTGGCGATGATAAAGACGGTTGGAACATCGAGCTGGTCTCCAAGCTACAAAAAGCTGATTACGATGAGACGACACCGATCGCATTTAAGACGGAGCGTAGGGCAAATCCCAATATGGCTGCCGGTGAAGAAAAGGTTGTGCAGGAAGGTGCTGACGGCGCAACGATCGCCCCGATGACTAAGTACTTTTACGTGAACGCCGCGGGCCAGGAGCAGATCGTCGAGGAGCTCGCCGCTGGCGAGACTGTGACGACTCAGCCTACAACCCGCATCGTCGAGTACGGCACCAAGTCTGCTTCCGAAAATGGCAAGTCAGAAAAGACCGCGAAACCCGCCAAGAAAAAGAAAGCTAAGAAGACTGCTAAGCAGCTGCCGAAAACCGGTCAGATTGGCGGTGCGTTAGCTGCCGTTTCCGGCTTGGTTCTAGTGGCTAGTGTAGTCGCGGTGGCAGGACGGCGCCGTTCGCGATAGCTTAGGCGCAGGTGTGAGCTAATCTGCTTTCTTAAAAGTTTATTGGCCAATTCCTCCGACTGCTTAATACGGTAAAGACGTTGTCTCAAAGAGAGGCAGCGTCTTTATCTTTATCGCTAAACGGTTGAACTAGCTGATGCTCTAAGCGGCCTTGAGGTTGGCGATCAACTGGTTTCGATGCTGCCGTGGTGCTAGAGGTCGTGAAGAGGAAATCATCGTCAGTGCCTGAATACCAGATATAGACCAACTCATCTTGGCTCGCTTTGCCATGCAACTTATTCCAATTGGTTTTGTCGAAGGCGATCCCGTCAACGTTGTATTCGTTACCTGTATTCAAGCCGCCGATTGTGAGGTCTGCGCCGGCAGCGAAGAAAACGGTCTTGGCTTGCACCAACTCCTGTCGTGATAAAAGTCAGATTTATGGTTAGGGCGAATTGTTGATCTTTCGAGACAAAATTCGCCTGGTTCCCAAGGTCTATTGGTGCTCCTATGCCGTTGCTGTAGCCGCTAGGCAAACACCGAGTAATTTGGAGATCTCGGACAAAGCCTTGACTGGCTAGCGACGGTGGTTTTTTACGCTTTGAATGGCGCTGACGACGAGATTTTCGACATGGTTATTGCAGTACCTGCAGGAAAACTTAGGTTTGAAGTCCTGACGCAGACGCTAGCCAAGTTCCGATAAATAGTTCCTTTATTTTCTTTGCGACTCGATATCTCGAGACAAAAAGACGGTTGTTTCGGCAGCAAACTTTACAGCTAGGAAACGAGCCGCTCGAGACGGTTAACGCTCGGACGGCTCCTTCTTGGCCCGTTAGTGGCTGTACAGCTTATTGACATTCCTGCGGCGAGACGTCGCGGCAGCCGCTAGCATGGCCACTGGAATGGCTATCCAGACACCGCCAGCGATATCGTCGCTGGCTTTCGCGCCTGGTGAGTAACCCGCATCCTTTGCCGCCTCGGTGTTGCTTACCGTCTGATCCTTGGCAGCGACATAGGCCTGCGTATCAGAAACCGCCTTGTCGGCGGCGGTCTTTTCCGCCTGCTTGTCGGCAAGCTTCTTCTCGGCTGCCTGGAGCTCTGCCGCCGCCTGTATCGACGGGACGTTCAGGGCACGCACGACGGTTTGGCTTTGACTCACTGTTTGCCGTCGACTGGTTTGCTGACCACAAAATGAGCACCCAAAGTCACCTTAGCAAGGACACTTTTTGAAAGATGAGAGGGGGACCAATTGGCAACAAGTACAGAATTTAGCCGGCTAAGAGCGCATTCTGGTTTTTCTCGTAGGTGCGATATCATTTTTGCGGCTTAGACAACAGGGGTGAGTGTGCTTTCAGCGAACAATCTTGAGGTGCGTATCGGTGCCCGACTTTTGCTGGAGCCTACCTCTTTCCGGATCAACCCCGGCGACAAAATCGGTTTCGTAGGCCGCAATGGTGCCGGTAAGACCACCACGATGCGTATTCTTGCCGGGGAGGGGCTGCCATCCGGCGGCAAAGTGTCTCGCTCGGGCACGATCGGCTATCTTCCGCAAGATCCTCGCGAGGCCGACATGGAGATGACTGCCCGTTCTAGAATTCTTTCGGCCCGAAATATTGAGGGTCTAGTGGCGCGGCTTCGTAAATTCGAGAAGCTGATCGCCGAGACAGAAGGTGATGAGCAATCCGACGCCATGGAGCGTTACGCCCGTGCAGACGCAGAATTAGCGTCGGTGGGTGGCTACGCGGCAGAGGCCGAGGCGGCAAAGATCACCGCTAACCTCGGGCTGCCTGACAGGGTTTTGTCTCAGCCGCTGCATGAGCTTTCGGGCGGCCAGCGTAGACGCGTGGAACTAGCTCGAATCCTGTTCTCGCAAGCCGATACGCTGCTGCTCGACGAACCCACGAACCACCTGGACGCCGACTCCATCGGTTGGCTGCGCGAGCACCTGAAGGCCTATCCGGGTGGCATTTTGATGATCTCTCACGACGTCTCCTTGCTGGGCGAACTTGCGAACAAGGTCTACCATCTGGATGCCAATCGTTCCTGCCTGGATCAGTACTCGATGGACTGGGAACATTACTTGTCCCAGCGCGCTACTGATGAAAAACGACGCAAGCGCGAGAGAGAAAACGCGCAGCGCAAGGCAGCGGCACTCAAGGAACAAGCTGCCCACTTGGGAGCGAAGTCGACGAAGGCCGTTGCAGCCCAAAACATGGCGAAGCGTGCCGACAAGCTGCTCGCATCTGTCGAGCCTGAAAGGGCCAAAGACAAGGTCGCGAAGATCAAGTTCCCCGAACCCGCCCACTGCGGCAGAACCCCTCTTATGGGCAAGGACCTAACCAAGTTCTACGGTTCGCTGGAGGTATTTACCGGCGTCGATATCGCGATCGACAAAGGGTCACGAGTCGTCATTCTAGGTTTGAATGGTGCCGGTAAAACAACGCTGCTTCGGTTGCTGACGAAGATCGAAGAGCCGGACATCGGAGAAGTCATATACGGTCACGGTCTAAAACTCGGCTATTTCGCGCAGGAACACGATCTGCTTAATCCCGAAGAGAGCGTGCTCGAGAACATGATGCGCGCCGCAACCGAGATGAATGAGACCGACGCCCGCAAGGTACTCGGCTCCTTCTTATTTACCGGCGACGACGATCACAAGCCAGCGTGTGTGTTGTCCGGCGGCGAGAAGACTCGGTTGGCTTTGGCCTGTTTAGTTGTCAGCTCGGCAAACGTTTTGTTGCTTGATGAGCCGACCAATAACCTGGACCCCGCAAGCCGCGAAGAAGTTCTAAACGCAATCCGCGCGTACCAGGGCGCCATGGTTCTCGTCACGCATGATAGGGGAGCCGTCGAGGCGCTGAATCCGGACAAGGTGATCGTCCTTCCCGACGGTTCTGAGGATCTGTGGAGCGAATATTACGCCGAACTCATTGAGCTTTCATAGGCTAGTGCGAGCTGTAGTCTGACAGATTCATCTGCAGGAGATAGATTTCATCGCGCAGTTCGGCAGCCTCCGCCCTAGTTATCAGGTCGTCCTCAAGAAGCTGCTGAACACAGCCCAACTCCAGCCGAAGAGCCTCGGCCTCCATCAGGTCGAGCTGCTCGGCAAGAGTGCGGCGCGCCCTAATCCCTACTTTTGCCGGCTGGTGGCCCTTGTCGGAGACGGCCTCATCGTCCTGCGCCGAGCGCTGCAACATTGCGAGCAGCCTCTGGTTGTCGCCCAAAAGATAGTCGATCGCCTCGTGTGGAATCTGCGGCTTCGGTTCAAGGCTATTCAGGTAATCGACAGAACGACGGCTGAGCGCGATTCGGGCGTCCCGAAGCTGGTGGGGTGTCGTCACCTCGTCGTGCTGGCTTCGGGCCGCACGGATCTCCTTTAGAGCGTGAACGATTCGCATCCAGACCCTGCGTAGCCCGATTCGAGAGGAGTATTTGTGGTTTGCGACCTGGATCAGCCGGTCTATAGTCTGGCCGATCGATTCGAAAACAACGTTGCTGATCTTGCCCTGCGCCGGCAGGTCGGATAGCCATTCGCGTTGTTTAAGCAACAAATTCAGGCGCAGCCTGCGAATCGCGGCGTCAAAATCCTTGCTCATGGTCAGCTCGGCTATCTCGTGGTTATAGCGGCCGATCAGCATCGAGACCGCCATCGGGTAGCGAGTGCCGAAATTGGCGTTGAGTGCCTCGACCAGATTACTCAAGACCATCGTCCGAACCTGGTTCGTTCGCTCTTGGCTCTGGCCCTTCGATTCGGCGGGCGAGAGCACAGGCAGCAGGAAGTTCGCCAGCAGCAGCGTGCAGAGAATTGTGCCCGACGCCAGGAAAATCAGCTCGTCGCGTATCGGTACTCCCGCGTCGTTGGTCAGCGTAACGGGCAAGGTCATCGCAATCGACAAGGTGACGGCGCCCTTCGGCCCGCCGAGCGTCGTCGTCAAGGCACCCTTCAACAGCTGCCTGTAGTTGTGGACTCCCAGTAGCCGCCCAATGCGCATCATGTGCCAATCGAGAATCAAAACCCACACGAAGCGAAGCGTCACAACTATTGCTGTCAGCACCAACACCAGACCCGCCAGCGATAGCTGGTTTGTCGCGTCCTCCCAGGAATGGGTGAAGACGCTTGGCAGATGTGAGCCCAGGAAGACGAAGACTATGCCGTTTAAGATGAAGGCGATAACTTCCCAAACACCGTGGGATACCAGCGAAACCCGGGCAGTATAGGCGGTTGCCCTGTTCGGGGCTAAAGCGATCATCAAACCTGCCGCGACTACGGCGAGGATGCCAGAGACGCCGATCCCCTCGGCGAGCAGGAATATGACGAACGGGGTCAATATCTCGAAAGTGACGTGAAAGACCGTCGACTCAAGACCGATGCCCCTGACGCCGCGCAGTATCGAGAGCACCACTACGCCCATCACCACGCCGAACAGCAGCCCGCCGCCGAACGAAGCCGCGAATGCTCCCGCAGCGTTCGCCACCGAGAAGATGCCTGTCACGGCCGCCCCGACCGCGAATTGAAACGACACGATGCCAGAGGCGTCGTTAATCAGGGCCTCGCCAGAAAGTAACGCGGTTTGGCGTTCTGTGAGTTTTGTGCTTTTTGACAGCGCTGAGACCGCGACCGCGTCAGTCGGGCCCAGCGCGGCCCCGAGGGCGAGCCCGGCTGCGAGAGGGATGGACGGCGATATCCAGTTGAGCGCGAAGCCAACCGCGAAGACGCTTGCCACCACCAGGCCGATAGCCAGGGAAAGGATGCCCACGATATTTCGCATCAGCGCTCGCTTGGAAACCCGTCGGGACTCGTCGTAAAGCAGCGGAGCGATGAATATCACCAAAAACAGGTGCGAGTCGATGGTCATTTGGAAGGGCTCCCCGATAACCAGGGCGCCGACTACTCCCATGGCTATCTGGACGAGCGGCAGCGACAGCCTAGACAATAGCTGGTCGAGAATTGACGAGACCAAAACTATGGTGAATAGAACCAATATCAACTCAAACGCGTGCATGGTGGCCTTTCACGGTGATCGATGAACCCAGCCGATATTTTATTGCATCAAAACTCGTAAATACGGGTTAGTCTGGGGCTTGCCAATCTTGTAAGACGCTGGTTGGATCGTTCTCTTAGTCTTCGCGGAGTCGAGCTATCTGCTGCGGTAAGGGTTTCGAATCCTGCTCGTTTTGGACATATGAAACCGCGTTGTTCAACCTCTGCCAGAATGTTCCGGGACAGTTGATTTTTAAGAATATAATCATGCTGTTGATTTGGGACGGCAGTTCCTAAAATCGCATTCTTGTCAGTCGCGAAGTGTACGACGATAATTGACGTTTCGAACTCAGAAATCTTTTGATCGCGCCACGCGTCTGCCGCTTGGCTTGAGGAACTTTAAGGAGAACGAATGACCGAAACCTATACTGCCTGGACGGCATTGGTGGATCTCGGATTCATTGGGCTTTTGCTCTCGATAGGCGTTTTTCTTCGAGCCAGAATTCGTTTCCTACAGAATATGCTCGTGCCGGCAAGCGTCATCGCCGGACTGCTCGGTCTACTCTTGGGGCCAAACGTGCTCGGAGCTATAGCCCGAGAACATGGCTGGAAGATCGGCAGCCTGCAGTTCAACGGCATTCCGCTTTCTTCTCAGGTTTCGACTTATTCGTCAATCTTGATCGTGGTCGTATTCGCCTGCATGGCTTTAACGGATGACTTCGACGTCCGCAAGATCAACCGCTCCGTAGCGGGATTCGCCACTTACGGTGTCCTCATGTATTCGCTCCAGGTCGCGGTCGGCATGGGTCTTTGCCTTCTGGTCTTGAAACCACTTTTTGATTCTCCGGATTCGATCGGTCTGATGCTGTTCACCGGTTGGGCGGGTGGCTTCGGAACTGCTGCCGCGGTCGGCGACGTATTCAACGAGGCTGGTGATCCCGGCATGGCTTCTATCGCCTTCTCCTCTGCGACGGTGGGCTTGCTCGCGGGCGTTATCGGCGGAATTATCATCGCTAATATCGGTGCTCGTCGCGGTCAGGTCGAGGCCTTCAAGGGCATGGATTCGTTGCCGCGAGACATCAGGACGGGCATCCTCGACCAGACGGAGACCCGACCAGCAATAGGCACCCACACCTTCTCCGGTGGGACGGTTGAGTCTTTGACGTTCAATGTTGGCGTCATCTCGATTGCTTGCCTGTGCGCTTACGGCATCAATCAAGTCTTGAAGATGTGGCTGCCCGACATCAGCTTCCCGCTTTTCTCCATCTCTTTCGTGGTGGGCATCGTCATGCGGCTTGTGATGAACTCCACGAAGAGCTCTCACCTAATTGATACTGATTCGCTGCGCTCTATTTCTGGCATGGCTACCGACATCCTCGTCGTCTGCGGCATTGCATCCATCGAGCCTGCATTCGTTAAAGACCACGTCGGCGCACTGGGCGTTCTTTTCTTGGTTGGTTTGTTGCTTTGCGTATTCCTAGGTTTCGTTGTTGCGCCACGAATGATGGGAGACGGCTGGTTCGAGCGTCAGATATTCACCTGGGGCTGGGCTACTGGAGCTGTTTCAACCGGATTGGCTCTGTTGCGAATCGTCGACCCTAAGCTCAAGTCGGGAACTATCGAACAGTTCGGTTACGCCTATATCCCCGTGGTGCCGGTTGAGATCGCCGCGGTATCGTTCGCCCCAATGTTGGTGTTGGCTTCTGCAAGCTGGGCGGTCGTGGGAGTCTGGGGAGGACTAGCTGTCATAGCAATCTTCGTCGGTATCTGGCTCAGCAGGCATGGATCCAAGAAGTCAGCTCCGCTCGGCCATGTAGCAACCCTCGGCGGTAGTTTCGTCGGTGGTAAGAACGAGTTCGATTAGTGCAACCTTCATTTGGGTGTTAGGGAAGCGTTTGCTAGCGTAAAAGACATGTTGAAGTTCGGATTCATTCGTCGCCACGTTGACTTTGGTCGCGTGAAGTCGATGATGTGTTGCGACTGCATGCGCTAGTAAGCGCTTCTCTTTTTATCTTTCTTATTTTTCTGTTTTTAAAAATTCAGGCTTTTTGCCTGTTGTTTCGCACACCCAAAAACGACTTTTTATACTCTAAGGATTTTCAATGACTTTTTACACAGACGCATCTCAAATCGTTGGCAAGACCCCCCTGCTCGTTGCGAAGAAGTACGCAGAAAAGGTCGGGGCTAATGCAGAGATCTTGACCAAGGTCGAGTCTTTCAACCCCGCTGGTTCTGTCAAAGACCGCATCGCGCTGGCCATGATCGAGGACGCCGAGAAGCGCGGCGTACTTAAGCCTGGCGCGCACATCGTTGAGCCGACCAGCGGTAACACCGGAATCGGTATCGCAGCTATCGGCACCGCGAAGGGTTACAAGGTGACCATCGTTTTGCCGGCCTCTCTGTCCGTGGAGCGCCGCGCCCTGATCCAGTCTTACGGCGCTGAGCTGCTGCTGACCCCCGGGTCGAAGGCCATCAAGGGAGCAATCGCTTACGTTGACGAGTGGAAGAAGCGCGACGATTCCATCGTCGTTCTCGGCCAGTTCACCAACCCTGCCAACCCGCGTGTTCACTACGAGACCACAGGTCCAGAGATCTGGGAGGACGCTGAGGGCAAGGTCGACGCCTTCGTCGCTGGCATCGGTACCGGCGGCACACTGACCGGCGTTGGACGTTACCTGAAGGAAAAGAACCCAAACGCTTACATCGTTGGCGTTGAGCCCGAGACGAGCGCCATTCTCAATGGCGGCAAGCCTGGCCCGCACGCGATCCAGGGCATCGGCGCCGGATTCTCTCCAGAAACCCTCGACAACTCCGTTTACGACGAAGTGCTGGACATCTCGGATTCTGACTCCATCGAGCAAGCCCGGATCTTCGGCCAGAGCGAGGGTCTCTTCGTAGGTATTTCTTCTGGCGCCGCTCTGCAGGCCGCCCGCGTGCTAGCTGCGCGTGAGGAGTTCGCAGGCAAGCGTATCGCCGTTGTCCTTCCCGACTCCGGCGACCGCTACCTATCCACCAAGCTCGGTGAATTCGCTCAGGCCGAGGAAGTCGATACCGAAAATTAATAGATAAACATCGATATAAGGCCCGGCTTCGGCCGGGCCTTTAACCATATTGTGGTCATAAATTTTCGGTATAACGAATAATCAATATGCTACAAGCGTGGAGAAAAAGAAATTTAGCCTGGGCCTGCTCCCCAGGATCTTGCTAGCAATTATTCTCGGCGTCGCCGTAGGTATGTTCCTGCCTTCCGAGATCGTTCGAGTTTTCGTTACCTTCAACTCGATATTTGGTAACTTCTTAAACTTTTTGATTCCGCTGATAATCGTTGGCCTGATCACTCCCGGTATCTCGGAGCTTGGGAAAGCTGCGGGGAAGTGGCTCGCCGTTACAGCTTTGATCGCTTACGGTTCTACGATTTTTGCAGGATTCATGGCCTTTGGGTCGTCCATGGCCGTGTTGCCTAGGTTGCTCAGCGGCAAGCACATTCAGGCGGTTGATAATCCTGAAGACTCCATGCTTCAGCCATACTTCACTATCGAGATGCCTCCGCTTCTATCCGTCATGACGGCTTTGGTGCTGGCCTTCGTCGTCGGCGTGGGGATTACTCGAATCAAGAGTGATGCCCTCTTCAAGGGATTTGTTGAGCTACGCGACATCGTGATCGCCGTGATCGAGAAGATCATTATTCCGCTGTTGCCGCTCTATATATTCGGCATCTTCTTGAATATGACCAATTCGGGACAAGCCTTCGAGGTCATCATAACGTTCCTCGGAGTGGTTATCTTTGTCTTCATTCTGACGGTAATCCTGCTGCTGATCCAGTACGGAGTTGCCGGCATCGTCTCACACAAGAATCCGCTCAAGATGCTCAAAACCATGCTTCCGGCATACATGACTGCGCTAGGCACCTCTTCGTCCGCTGCGACCATTCCGGTCACTCTTCGTCAGGCCAGGAAGATGGGCGTGAGCGAGGCCGTTTCTGCATTCACGATTCCGCTGTTCGCAACGATCCACCTAGCCGGTTCGACGGTAAAGATCACGTCGTTTGCTATCGCCGTGATCATGCTTTCGGGCGGCATGATTTCGCCTCACTTAATGGTCGGGTTCATTCTGATGCTCGGAATCACCATGGTTGCGGCTCCTGGCGTACCGGGCGGTGCAATCATGACTGCGGCTGGACTCCTGGCGAGCATGCTCGGCTTCAACGAGGCTCAGGTCGGTCTGATGATCGCCACTTACATCGCAATCGATTCGTTCGGAACCGCTACGAACGTCACAGGCGACGGCGCCCTATCGATAATCACCGATGTACTGGTAGCTAGGAGCGAACGCAAGAATGCTAAGGAACAGCAAGCCAGCTAGTTTTTGCGATACCTGACAATAAAGAGCTTTGCTTTTTAGCGGATAACCGACGAGCAAGTGATCAACCAAACAGATAGGTTTGTTCTGTGAACGAAAAAACTTCTCGGGTTGCCGTCGTTACCGGCGGCAGCCGCGGTATTGGTAAGACAATCTGTGAAAAGCTGCTTGGCGAGGGTTACAAGGTGGCAAGCCTTTCCGGCAGCGGTAAGGCTCCGGAAGGTGCCCTCGGAGTAGCCTGCGATATCACCAATCAAGACGCCGTAGACGAGGCCTTCAAGAAGGTGGCTGACGAGCTCGGTCCGGTTGAAGTGCTAGTCGCTAATGCCGGCATCACGGAAGACGGCCTTGCGTTGAGAATGAACGAAGACTCTTGGCAGAAAGTCATCGAGGTCAATCTGACTGGTGTTTATCGATGCGTCAAGGCAGTCCTACGAACCATGATGAGGGCTCGGTTCGGCCGCATCGTATTGATGGGTTCGGTGGTCGGGCTCATGGGGTCACCCGGACAGCTGAACTACGCCGCTTCTAAAGCAGGCCTGATCGGCATGGCGCGCAGCCTGTCCAGGGAGGTTGGTTCACGGGGCATCACTATTAATGTTGTCGCTCCCGGGTTTATCGAGACTGACATGACCGACGTTCTTCCCGATGACGTCAAGGCTGATTACAACAAGAGGATTCCTGTGGGCAGGATGGGCACCACCGAAGACGTCGCAAATGCCGTCAAATTCCTGGTCGCGGATGAGCAAAGCTACATCACCGGAGCGGTAATTCCCGTCGATGGTGGCATTGGAATGGGGCACTAAAAAATGATTCTTGAAGGCAAAAAGATTCTGGTAACCGGCGTCACGCTGGACACCTCGATCGCCTACGCGGTGGCGGATTTCGCCACTCAGCAGGGCGCCCAGGTGATCGTGACTAACATTCCGCGTGCGGTTAGCCTGACCAAGCGTGTTGTGAAACACATTGATCCAACGCCCGAGGTTCTTGCCCTCGACGTCAACGACGATGAAGCGATGGCGAGACTTCCAGGCCAGCTTCGTGAAAACGGCTTTGATCACCTGGACGGCATCGTCCACTCCATAGCCTATGCCAACCCCGAGAGGGCTCTTGGCGGCGCATTCTTAAGCACCCAGTGGGAGGATGTGGCTGTTGCTCTGCAGACTTCCGCGTTCTCGCTTAAGTCGCTGACCATGTCTCTTCGTGAACTTCTGGGGTCTGGGTCATCCATCGTCGGTTTGACCTTTGACAACTCGCTTAGCTGGCCGTCGTACGACTGGATGGGTGTTGCGAAGTCCGCTTTGGAGTCGACCAGCCGCTATCTAGCTCGTTACCTTGGCCCGGATAACATTCGCTGCAACCTGGTGGCTGCAGGCCCAATCGACACGATCGCTAAGAAGGCGATTCCCGGGGAAGTTGACTTCAACAAGGTTTGGGCGGAGCGTGCACCCCTCGGCTGGGACGCTAAGGACGCCTACCCGGTTGGAAAAGCTGTTTGCGCACTGCTCTCCGATCTTTTCCTGGCAACCACCGGTCAAATGATTCACGTGGACGGCGGTCTTTCGTCCACCGGAGCCTAACCTTTCGGCCAGCTTGCCGAGGCGCTGATAGCGTCAAGGCAGGCGGCTCTAAGGCTTCTTAACTGTTTCTCGCGCGCCAGCACGTTTTCAGTCGTTAGCGCGCGAGAAGTCGCCTTTAGCCCCTCGTCTGCAACTTTTAGCAGAAACATTGCGCGGTCCAGCAGCCGTTGGCAGCGCGTGTTATACGCTTCGCCTAGATGCACAGAAAGGGCCTCGTCGGGGCGTGTCCCAGCCGGGTTGTCGATTGCTGCCAGCTTAGCCCCGATGGCTATAACTGCCTCCGAAAGGTTCCTGGATGCCTCGGCCGGTGAAATCGGGTACGTCGGGCGTTGCGCCTCTACGAGTAGCCATTGCATGGCAGGGCCGATCGGTTTCGGAAGCCACGCCATTTTCCCGCTTGCTTCGACTACTAGCGCTCCCGTTTCCATAGCTTGAATCAATGATTCCGAGGCCGAACGAAAGCCGCCATGTCGTCCTGGTGTCGGGGTGAGCAAAAACCACGGCCCAAGTCCTTGGTTCTCTGCCTTAGATAGCACCAGCCTGATGGGGATTAATTTTTCAGTTTCTAGCCCGCAAATTCCGTTCGGATCTGACACATGATGCGGCTGACCTGAACTAGTCCTGTCCATCAATCGAAGTCGTGCCTCCGCAACTGCAGCATCGACTTCTCCAAAATGAAGTGAATTGAGGACGCTTGCTAGGCGCAAAGCCTCCAGCAGATTTAGCTCGGTCAAGACTCCTCGATTTTAGTGAATGTAGCTGTGGGCTCAGTGTGCGAGAAATCGATTGGATGCGCAAACGCCCAATTCCTGTCGGTGACCATCCTGGCTACGATCAGGCCTGCCGCAACGGAAGTGATCCAAAGGGTTGCCGTCGTCAAGTTCGATAGCGCTTGCGTCATGTCTCCTTGGTTGAGCCAGTAGACGAAGCGGTAAATGGCGACTCCGGGAACAGTCGTCAAAGAGGCAGGAACCGTAAGGGTTATCCTCGGCAGCGTCCTGTCGAAACGGTTTATCACGGTGATTAATAGACCGATCAACAGACCGCCGATGAAACATGCCAGGGGAGCTGGGGTGAGCTCGTAATGCGTGAGAATGAGCCTTGTAGTGTTGCCGAAGCAGCCGGCCAACGCGGCCCAGAAGATCATCTTCAGGTTTGAGTTGAACAAGATCCCGAATCCTGCCGTGCTGGCAAGCGTGGCGATGGCTGCGAATAAATACCAATTGGTAGGGACCGCATCGGGCTGTGACGGCAAAGGAGCCTGCCCGATGATCCATGACGCCAAACCGACTGGGGTTGCGGCAGCGAAGATGATTAAAAACGCATAAGTAAGCCTTGAAAGGCCGGCTTGGATATCGAATCTACTTAGATCTAGTAGAGCCGAAAATAGTGGGAAACCGGGAATCAGGAACAGCACGGAGACGACGTGTCCGGTAGCGAATGTAGCGCTCGGAAGATGCCCGATCGCGCTTGCCACTAGCGAGACCAGCGTATAGGTGAGGAACGCCGTAGCTGCCGCCAACCCAACCGTTCCCAACTGGTTAAAATGCTTCTTGGTCATGAGCACCCGAACCAGCTGACCGATCGCTGCTGCTACGGCGACAATCCAAATCTGAGCGGGAGAGACCTGGTTCAACACTGCGAAACCACAGCACGCTACGCCCGCGGCAAGCGCCTGAACCCAGACCGGCCAGCGCGGCGCCATCCTGAACTCTATTTCGTCGAGTTGATCGTTCAGATCTTCGAGCCTAAGCGGAGCAGCAGAGTGGCGAGTCAAATGCTCTAGGGCGGCGATCCTGGAAGAATTCACGCTCGGGTTTGCCTGGTTGGCAACCACCGTCCTAAACGTTTTACCTCTACGCAGCGTGCATGTGATCGAATTGATTGATACGTCTGCGTTTACCCCATCGAAATTCATCGCTCTAGCGACGCGCTTCATGCCGCGTAAGACTCGATAGCCACCGGTGCCTGCGCCCATCATCAGCATTCCAACGCGTAGCACCGCAAGCGCCTCACGACCCATCCGCGTGCGGTTGATTTCCTGCTGAGTCATCTAGTCACTTCCAAAAAGCTCGCTCGGGTGAGGGACTCGCACGGAAAAGTTCATGCAGATACGCACGCACTCGAGCGACGGGTTGCTAAGTTAGCTAGATTTTACAATATGTCAGTGGTTGCAGAATTATCCTCGGTCAGCGTTAGGCGCGGTAACTCCTTACTCCTCGACGACGTGAATCTAGTCGTAGAAGAAGGTCAGCGCTGGTTGATCGTCGGGCCTAACGGGGCCGGTAAAACAACCATGCTGCAAATTTTGGCTGCCCAGATGCATCCAACTAGCGGAGTAGTTTCGCTGCTTGGCGAATACCTGGGGGCGGTAGACGTATTCGAATTGCGTCCGAGAATCGGAGTTACTTCCGCTGCGCTTTCACATCGCATTCCGAACAAGGAGAAGGTGCGTAACGTCGTCGTTTCGTCCGCCTACGGCATCATCGGACGGTGGCGCGAGGCTTACGACGAGATGGATTACGACCGGGCGAATCAGCTCATGTCCGCTCTCATGATCGAGGATTTGGCGGATCGAACCTACGGAACGCTTAGCGAGGGCGAACGAAAGCGTGTCGAGATTGCTAGGGCCTTGATGTCTGATCCTGAGCTTCTGCTGCTCGACGAGCCTGGCGCTGGTCTAGACCTAGCGGGTAGGGAGATTCTGGTTGCAACTCTTTCCGATCTGTTCGCAAACCCATACGCGCCTGCCACCGTGTTGGTCACTCACCACTTGGAAGAGGTTCCTGAGGGTATCACGCACGCCATGCTTTTGGACAAGGGCAAAATCGTGGCTTCCGGGCCGATCGAGCAAGTACTGACCGACGAGTTGATGAGCAAGGCGTATCACATGCCACTCAGGGTCTTCTATGATGACGGCCGCTGGAGTGCCCGTGCGGTGCGGGCGGCCAGAGCAGATTGGAGCGTTTAGCCCCTGCGTCCGGGTTCTTGGTGCCACCCTTCGTCCTTAGCGGAGTAGTGGCTTGAGAGCGCGCCGCACGCTATCAGCTGCACCTGGTGGAAAACCATCAGCGGCAGTACGATTAGGCCTACACCACCCGAGAAAAGGACGCTAGCCATAGGGACTCCCGTGGCTAGCGATTTCTTTGTGCCACAGAATTGAATCGCTATCTGATCGGCGCGGTTAAACCCGAGAATTCGAGCTCCTTCCCAAGTTATCCAGAGCATGAAGGCCAGTACGACCACGCTGAAAATGCAGATGATTATCAGGTCATAGATGTTGGTTCTTCCCCAAATACCCTCATGGTGGCTTTGTGAGAAGGCCTTGTAGACAACAACCAAGATCGACGCCTGATCGAAGTATTTGAGCTTTGGATGTCTCGCTACGAAGTCTGCGGTCCACCGCCTAGAGAATTGTCCGAGCAGGAAAGGTAACAAGATCTGAGCCGCGATGTCCAAAATGGATGACGCCTGCAGCTTTAGCCCTGTGGTGCTCATTAGTAACAGCGCAAGAACAGGTG
The DNA here is from genome assembly GCF_000423485.1 of Propionimicrobium lymphophilum DSM 4903. Classification (GTDB taxonomy): domain Bacteria; phylum Actinomycetota; class Actinomycetes; order Propionibacteriales; family Propionibacteriaceae; genus Propionimicrobium; species Propionimicrobium lymphophilum. The sequence continues at coordinate 69,663 of NZ_KE384026.1, forward strand.
TGATGAAGACCCCGAGCAAGTTAGATGCTGACGCGCTAACGATTGCCCCGGCGACGTTGCCCCTAGCGATAGAAGTGAAGTTAATCGACGATTGCACGGTTGATGGCAACAGACACACCCAAAGCAGCCCGCGGTAGGTTTCGGTGCTGATCAGACCCGGCGTAAAAAAACCGATCAAAATGCCGATGATAGGGAACACCACATACGTGTAGCTGAGAATAGTGGCGTGCAATCGCCAGTGCTTTAGACCAGCAATCGTCTCTTCCGGCTTTAACCGAACGCCATAGAGAAAGAACAGGATGGCGATCATGATCTTCGCCAACCAATCAACTGCCCCCATGGCTGGTAGGGGAGCAGGAAGAAAAGTGCCCAAGAGGGCGAAGGCGATGATGCCGGTTAAAAACCAATCGATCTTTTCAAGCACCAGGCAAGCTTAAATCATCGTTGTTACTTGGCTAAAGGGAATTGACCACTTCAACCTTCGGGTAGATCGGCTTCCAAGTGTTCTTGTAAACCGCCTCTATAGGGCTCGGCACCTCTTTTCGAGCCAACCATTCTGCTTTGGCAGCTTCTACGACGGCTATTGCGACCTGCGCCGAAATGGATCTCAGATGGTTGATTGGCGGCAGTAGGGAGGCGCCCAGGCGGCGATCGGTCACGGCGTTGGCAACCGCAGAAGAGGCTGCAGCGATCATGTTGTCCGAGACCTTTTCTGCCTTGCAGACGATCACGCCCAGCCCAATCCCTGGAAATACCAGCGCATTGTTTGCTTGGGCGATGTGGAAAGTCGTGCTCTTGTACTCAACAGGATCAAAAGGTGAGCCCGTAGCGATCAGCGCGCGCCCGTCAGTCCAATTGATCAAGTTTTCTGGGGTCGCCTCGGCTTTAGTTGTTGGATTGGAAAGCGGCATGATTATGGGTCGCTCGACCTTTTCGGCCATCTTCTTGACGATCTTTTCAGTAAAGGCGCCTGCCTGAGCAGAGGTGCCGATGAGAATCGTCGGCTGCGTGTTTTCCACGACTTCGGCGAGAGTTATCTTCCGTGGATTTTCCACGTCCCAGCCGGAAACTTCCTCGCGGCTCCTGGCGAACGGCGCCTGGAAATCTCTTAAGACGCCGTCCTCAACCAGTAGACCGCGGCTGGACAGACCCCAGAATTTGCTCCGCGCTTCCTTCTCGCTAATGCCTTCGGTCATCATCACATTAACTAGCTGGTTAGCGATGCCGATGCCCGCGCTACCAGCACCGTTTATGACGATTTGCTGCTCGCAGATCTTCGTCCCCGAGGACCTAATTGCAGACAAGATCGCTGCCACCACAACTGATGCGGTGCCTTGGATATCGTCGTTGAAAGAGCAGATCTCGTCGCGGTAGCGGTTCAAAATTCGGGTTGCGTTTCCAGCTGCGAAATCTTCCCAATGCAGCATCGCGTTGGGGAATAGCTTCTTTACCGCCTTGACAAACTTGTTTATGAATTCGTCATATTCCTCGCCCCGGACTCGCGGATGCTGCACGCCCAGGTAGGCAGGGTCGCTAAGTAGGTCCAGGTTGTCGGTGCCGGTGTCCAGCACGACCGGTAGCACGTGGTGCGGGTGGACGCCGGCAGCAGCGACGTAAACCGACAGCTTTCCGATCGTGATCGCGACGCCTCCGACACCCTGATCGCCGATCCCTAAGATGCCCTCGGAATCGGTGACGACGATCAACTCGATATCTTCTGCCGGAGTGCGGTCTTGCAGCAGCGAAGACTCGATGAGCTCTGGGTTGTCAATGTCGAGATAAATGCCCCTCGGACGGTGGAACCAGTGGGAGTATTCCTGGATCGCCTCGCCAATCGTCGGGGTATAGATAATCGGCATCATTTCCTCGATGTGGTCGGTAAGGAGCCTGTAAAACAGAAACTCGTTGCGATCCCTCATCGAGTTCAGATAGGTGTACTTAGCCAAGTTTGTTGGCTCGGACTGGTACTGCTTGTAAACCCGGCGGATCTGTTCCTCCATGGACATGACGCCGCCAGGTAGCAGGCCGGTGATGCCGAGCGCAGCGCGTTCTTCATGTGTAAAAGCGGTACCCTGATTAATCATAGGGTCGCTCAAAACGTCCCGACCGCGAAGCGCGATTTTCACCGTGTCGCGTTGTGGGCCTGGCAAAAAAGAAACTCCCTGCGCATGCCCACAAGCTTAGGCTTATCCCTTGGGGGTTATCGGCCAATCCGCCGGATATAGGTGGTCAGTTTCCGCTTGTTTCTTATCCAGCTGGCGACGAGCGCGGGTGGAGAGGCGATCTCCGAAAACCATTCCGTTCAGGTGGTCTGTCTCGTGCTGAACGCAGCGTGCGAGCAAACCGGTGGCCTCGATACGAACCGGATCACCGTTTTCGTCCTGTCCCTCGCAAATCGCGCGGTCTGTACGAGCCAGCGTCTGGTAGGCGCCGGGCCAGCTTAAGCAGCCCTCTTCAGTGGCATCGAGTTGGCGCTCTTTTCCTTCAGGCAGTGTGATCTTCGGGTTGCAGACGACGCCGGAATGCATTTTTCCGGTTTCGTCGGGGCAATTGAAAACGAAGATGGCGAGTGACTCGTCAACCTGCGGGCCCGCCAGTCCGACACCATCCGCAGCCTCCATGGTCGCAAACATGTCTGCGGCAAGCTGGCGCAGATCTTCGTCAAAATCAGTGACGGGTTTTGTCTGTTGGTGCATCACCGGCTCGGTCCAGCGGGTAACCCTCCTGATTTTGCCCTTCTGTGCCCATTCACTAGGTGATGCCATCGAACGCTCCGAAAAAATAGATGAATTTATTACCTGTTACTAGCAAAACTACTCTATCCGTGTTTCAAAGATTAACTATGCCGCCTCTGGCCTAGATTGAGTACATGTCCATGGAAAAACTCAAGCAGCAATTCGCCAGCGACCAGCGGATTCGGCTCGGTCGCTCGGTGCGCACTGTTGATGCTTACTCGAGTGATATCCAGGACCTCATAGATTTTGTGTCTGGGCGGCATTCCGATTTTTCTCAGATAAGTATTGCTGATTTGCGTGCTTGGTTAGCCGCGATGAAGTCTGCAGGAGCTCAGCCTTCGACTCTGGCTAGAAGAATCGGTGCGGTAAGGACTTTCTTCCGCTGGCTACGTGAAAATGGGCACATCGAATCTGATCCAGCAAGCAAGCTGCAGACTCCAAAAGTGCCAAAACGCCTACCAAATACCCTCACTCAAGACCAAATGCGAACCGTGCTCGACGCTGCAATCGACGCGATGATGACGGAAGACACACCTCAAAACAGGCGCGATGAGGCAATTCTTGAATTGCTTTATGCCAGCGGAATTAGGGTTAGTGAGTTGTGCGGGTTGGACATCGACGATCTGAATACTTCTCGGGGCACTGTGACCGTAATCGGAAAAGGAAACAAGCAGCGCACCGTTCCGATCGGCGCCCCCGCTCAACGAGCGATCCAGAATTGGCTTCAGTCTCGGCAGCAATTAGTCACCGATAAATCTGGTTATGCGCTTTTTCTGGGGCTACGCGGCGGACGAATAGATCCTCGAGTCGTTCGCAGGGTTGTGCACAATTCTCTCGATGCCCTACCGCAGGCACCTGACGTTGGCCCGCACGGTTTTCGCCACGCAATGGCGACGCACTTGCTTGAAGGCGGAGCGGACCTTCGTAGCGTGCAAGAGATGCTCGGACACTCCTCGCTGGCGACAACCCAGATTTACACACATATTACAAACGAGCGCTTGGTATCCGCATTCAAACAAGCGCACCCCAGGGCATGAAAATGGTCCCGACACAGTCGGGGCAAAAATCAAAATTGAGTTAGTTCTTTGCCAAAGCCATAAGCGCCTCGAGGGAAGCCTTTGCGTTGTTAATCGAGCCTTCGCCAGGAGCCGGCTCGCCATCGATCATGATGTCCTGCACCAGCACGTAATAGCCGTCAAAGTTCGCCTCGGTGAGGGCAGCGACGATTGCCTTGAAGTCCATGTCGCCCTGACCGATCGGTGCGAACATGCCCGCCTTTACGCCCTCGGGACAAGTGATCTCTCCGGGAAGAAGCTTGTCGGTCATGTCCTTGCGGATGTCCTTTGCGTGAACGATGTCGACACGGTTGGCGTAACGTTTGGCTAAAGTGACGACGTCTGCACCGGCGCAAGCCATGTGGCCGGTGTCGAGACAAATATTCTTAATTATTCCCTGGCAATTTGGCGAGGATTTATGAATTTTCCGTCACGGACCACGCTGAAATGAAGATGACATCCGGTTGAATATCCGGTAGTGCCAACAAAACCCACCACGTCACCTGACTTAATGCGTTGGCCCGCGGCGACGTTGAATCCTTGTAGGTGGGAATATGAGGTCTCGTTTCCGGGGCTCTCGGCTAGTACTACGCGGTTTCCATAGCCGGCTGTCATTTGCGCGAAGGTAACCACTCCGTCAGACCAAGCTTTGATCGGTGTTCCGCACGGAGCGCCAATATCGGTGCCATCGTGTATTTCGCTATTTCCCGTTATTGGATTTGTTCTGGGGCCGAATTCGCACGTGACCACGCCCGGAACAGGCCAGGGGCCCGAGGCGTCACCAGTCATCAAGCCTAGAGGCACTTTTTTTGGATGAGCTTTCATCGGCAGTAGCCGCACTCGGCCACCGTCTGTCCCGCCCAGCCAGTCTTGGGGATTTAGGTATTTGTCTTTGTCGAGAACGCCGAAGTGTAGGCAAGCCTCGCCCGGGCAACCTTGGTGCCCCTCAAGCAGTGATCCGATTTTGGCGCCAACTGACACTTGTTGTCCGGGCTCGACTGACGGGGAAACCGGTTGATACGTGGAGCGCAAGCCATCGGAATGCGTAATCGTAACCATTGTTACGCCCCCAACCTGGCCAGCCCATGTAACTCTTCCGGCCGATGCTGCAAACACCTGCTCGCCTTTTGAACCCGCAAAGTCAATTCCCCTATGACCCGCCGCCCAATTCTGTTCGGGTAAATCGAAAGCCCTGGTTATGGGCCCGGTCAGGGGAGGGACGCGGCTTGGGGAAGCAGTGGCGACGGACAGGCACTGGAGAAACAGGAAGATAGAGCTTACCGCGGCCAAAAGTAGGCAGTTAAACTTGTTCACGAAATCATTTATTGTCTTAAAACTTCAGAATGTTCATTCGGACAACATCTATCTAGAAATCGGGCGTTGCACTGGTTTGGAATCCTCGCCTGACAATCCATACAATTGACGTGCGGTAGTTCGTCTATCGACAACGCGCACGCCAATCGGTGCTAATCCGGGCGGTGCCCAAGGTTCTCGATTATTCGAGTGGGCATGGTCGGCGTGCCAGGCGGCTGCGGAAAGTCCGTGGCCTTCAAAACCGAGAGGAAAACCCATGGCAGTGGTAACCGCGCGCCAGCTACTAGAAAACGGTGTGCACTTCGGCCACCAGACCCGTCGTTGGAACCCGAAGATGAAGCGTTTCATCTTCAACGAGCGCAACGGCATCTACATCATTGATCTTCGCCAGTCGCTGAAGTACATCGACAAGGCATACAACTTCGTTAAGGAAACCGTTGCTCGCGGCGGCCAGATCCTTTTCGTCGGCACCAAGAAGCAGGCCCAGGAGGCCATCGCAGAACAGGCAACCCGAGTCGGAATGCCTTACGTCAACCAGCGTTGGCTCGGCGGTATGCTCACCAACTTCCAGACCATCAACAAACGAATTGCTCGCATGAAGGAACTGGAGGGTATGGACCTCGAGACCGTTAAGCCCGGTGGCTTCACCAAGAAGGAGCTCCTTGGCTTCTCCCGCGAGCTCGAGAAGCTGCAGAAGTCCCTCGGCGGTATCCGCGATCTCAGCAGGCTGCCGCAGGCTGTTTGGATCGTCGACACTAAGAAGGAGCACCTGGCGGTTGACGAGGCTCACAAGCTTCGCATTCCGGTAGTCGGCATCCTCGACACCAACTGCGATCCTGATGAGGTCGATTACCCGATTCCGGGCAACGACGACGCCATCCGTTCCGTCGCTCTGCTGACCCGCGTTATTGCTGACGCTGCCGCCGACGGTCTTGTCGAGCGTTCCAAGCAGAACACCGACGATCAGGCGTCCGGCGAGCCCATGCCGGATTGGGAACGCGAGTTGCTGAACTCCGACGAGAATGCAAAGCCGGCTGAAGAAAAGCCCGCAGATGAGGCCAAAGAAGAGACCAAAGCCGAGGCCCCGGCAGCCGATAAGTAATTCGGTTTCGAAAGGAAAAACCAATGGCAATTAGTGTTGCTGATATTAAGAAGCTGCGCGACATGACCGGCGCCGGCATGATGGACGCCAAGAAGGCTCTCACTGAGGCCGATGGCGACATCGAGGCAGCCGTTGAGGTTCTTCGCGTTCGCGGCGCTGCTAAGGCTGCAAAGCGCACCGACCGTAGCGCGGACAACGGCCTCGTTGCTAACGAGGGTAACTGCCTGATCCAATTTGGTTCCGAGACCGACTTCGTCGCTAAGAGCAACGACTTCGTTTCGCTAGGCGACCAGATCGTCAAGGCTGCCGAGTCCGTTAAGGCTAACTCTCCGGAAGAGGTCCTGGAGCTTGACCTGGGTGGCGAGACCATTCAGACTCGCATCGAGGATCTGCGCAACCGCATCGGTGAGAAGATCGAGCTGGCTAAGGTAGCCACCTTCGAGGACCCGACCCACGTCTACCTGCACCGTCGCGACCCGAACCTGCCTCCGCAGGTCGGTGTCATGGTTCAGTACGAGGGGAACGATGTCGACTTCGTTCACCAGGTAGCCATGCAGATCGCTTCCATGCGTCCTGATTACCTCTCCCGCGAAGATATCCCGGCTGAGGTCATCGAGCGCGAAGAGCGCATCGCCACTGAAACCGCTCAGGAAGAGGGCAAGCCCGAAAAGATCATCCCTAGGATCGTCGAAGGCCGTGTCAACGCTTTCGTTAAGGACTTCACCCTGCTGGAGCAGGCCTCGCTTCTTGACGACAAGAAGACTGTTGGCCAGTTGGCTAAGGAGAACGGCGTTACCATCAAGAAGTTCGTTCGCTTCTCCGTTGGTGGCTAATTAAATCCTTATCAACCGGGGCGGTTCCATTTGGAGCCGCCCCGGTCTGTTATGCCCACAACTAGGACTCTTAACCTACTAACGGCTAAAGTTAACCAAGAAGCTTTTAATCGAAGACTTGGAGGAACCGTGCCGCAACCCTACAAGCGGGTATTACTGAAACTGTCAGGCGAAGCGTTTGGTGGTGGCCAACTCGGGGTTGACCCCCAAGTGGTATCCAGGGTGGCTGAGGAGATCGCCAGCATCGTCGAAAACGGAACGCAGGTTTCCGTCGTCGTTGGCGGCGGCAACTACTTCCGCGGCGCGGAACTTACTAAGGGCGGAATGGACCGCGACCGTGCAGACTACATGGGCATGCTCGGCACCGTGATGAACGCTCTGGCGCTGCAAGACTTCTGCGAGAAAACAGGTGTTCCGACCAGGGTGCAGACCGCAATCACAATGGGTCAAGTCGCAGAGTCATACATTCCGCGCAGGGCGGAGCGTCACATGGAGAAGGGTCGCGTTGTCATCTTTGGCGCAGGCTCTGGTATGCCATATTTCTCCACGGACACCGTAGCCGCACAGCGCGCGCTCGAGATCGGTGCAGAGGTTCTCCTGATGGGCAAGAACGGCGTAGACGGGGTCTACGATTCCGATCCTCGTGTAAACCGGGATGCAAAGCGTTACGAGACTCTCAGCTACGACGAATTCCTGGCAAAGAACCTGAAGATAGCGGATGCCACGGCGATCAGCCTTGCCCGCGACAACAATCTGGACATGGTCTTCTTCCAGCTCGATCAGCCGGGCAATATCGCCCGTGTGGTTAACCGCGAAGACATCGGCACTCTGGTTCGCCCATAAATATTTTCGCTAGCCACCGGTAGGCTTGCATTAACGACAAGTAAGAGGTTTAGAAAATGATTGATGAAACTATCAAAGACGTCCGAAAGAAGATGGCGTCTGCAATTGAGTTCGCTAAGACTGATTTCTCCAAGGTACGCACTGGTCGCGCGACTCCGGCGATGTTCAATCAGTTGACCGCTGAATACTATGGAACTCCGACTCCGCTACAGCAATTGGCCACTTTCAAGTCTCCAGAGCCACGCGTCATGATGATCACCCCGTTCGATCGCGGTTGCATCAACGAGATCGAGAAGGCAGTGCGCAACTCCGACTTAGGCGTTAACCCGGCTGTGGACGGTAATGCCGTTCGCGTCGTGTTCCCCGAGCTAACCGAAGATCGCCGCAAGGAATACATCAAGATCGTCCGCGACAAGGCAGAAGATGCCAAGGTAGTTATCCGCAACCATCGTCGCTCTGCTATGGACGTAATAAAGAAGGCCGAGAAGGACGGCGACATCGGCGAGGACGACGCTCGTCGTGGTGAGAAGCAGATCGAGGACGAGACCAAGAAGTTCACCAACCAGGTTGACGAATTGCTGAAGGCCAAAGAGGCCGAACTGATGGAAGTCTAAGGTTTGAATTCGCCCAAAACGCCGCAATCCAGGCGCAAGAAAAGTGCTGGCCGCAATCTTCCGGCAGCAATTGCCGTAGCGTCTGGTTTGCTGGTCTGGATATTTTCCGGTTTGCTTTGGCAACCCTGGATTTTCGTGTCTTTCTGGGCCACGGCTTTATTCGCTGGGTCCTGGGAAGTCCTTCGAGCTTTGGACAAGCTCGAGATGCATGGAGAGCGGCTCCCGATTTTGATTGGTGTTCCGCTTTCCGTTGCAGCCGGTTACGGCTTTAGCGTGTGGCAAAACAGCAGCAACGGATTGGTTGCTGTTTTCGCCATCCTGCTTTTCACATCTCTCTTCGCGCTTTTCGGCCATCTTAGGAGGGGCGCTGAGAATTTCGTTAAAGATGCCTCTGCGTCTTTTTTCACGATCGGCTACTTGGGCATTCTTGGTGCCCCTGCTGGCTTGTTGCTCGCACAACCCGATGGTGGGTTGAGGCTGGTATTTCTATTCGCTTGCGTTCCGTGCAGCGACACCGGAGCTTACTTGTTCGGTTCGCTTTTCGGTAAGCGGAAGCTGGCGCCCAAGATTAGCCCAGGAAAGACCTGGGAGGGCTTGTTCGGTGGGTTGTTGAGCTCGGCAGCTATCGGTGCGGTATTGGCCGAGCTGCTGATTGATTCGCAGTGGTACGTGGGCGTAGCAATCGGCCTGGTGCTCGGGCTTACCGCCACCTTGGGCGATCTGGTCGAGTCGATGGTTAAGCGAAATACCGGCCTTAAGGACATGAGCAATCTGTTGCCTGGGCACGGGGGAGCGATGGACAGGTTGGATTCTCTGCTCGCTTCCGCGCCCGTGCTCTGGCTGCTGATGTACCTGTTGGTTTAGTTTTTGAATGCGTGAATCGGGGCGGGGATTCGTCCTCCGCGTCCGATCATCTTCTCGCAAGATGCAGAACTAACCTTCATGATCGGCGCGTGCCCAAGTAGTCCGCCGAATTCGACCTCGTCGCCAACCTTCATGCCCGGCACAGGGATGACGCGCACGGCTGTGGTCTTGTTGTTCATGATGCCGATCGCTGCCTCGTCTGCGATGATGCCCGAAATGCTCGCTGCCGAGGTGCCGCCGGGGATGGCGATCATGTCAAGGCCTACGGAGCAAATGGCTGTCATTGCTTCCAGCTTCTCGATGGTCAGCACGCCCTCGTTGACGGCGTCGATCATTCCGGCGTCCTCGCTAACAGGGATGAAGGACCCGGAAAGCCCACCGACGTGGCTGCATGCCATCATTCCGCCCTTCTTGACCGCGTCGTTTAGCAGTGCAAGGGCTGCGGTGGTCCCCGGACCGCCGACGCGTTCCAGGCCGATTTCTTCTAGAATCTCCGCGACGGAGTCGCCTACAGCAGGTGTTGGCGCAAGAGAAAGATCGACGATGCCGAAGTCGACGCCGAGCCTTTCAGCCGCCAAAGTGCCAACCAGCTGGCCCATCCTGGTGACCTTAAACGATGCCTTCTTGATGGTTTCTGCAAGGCCGCCCATAGTTGCGTCGGGGGCAGCGTCCACTGCGCTCTTGATGACGCCCGGGCCGGAAACGCCCACGCTAATTACACAGTCGGCCTCTTCGACGCCGTGGAATGCTCCCGCCATAAACGGGTTGTCGGACACCGCATTTGCGAACACCACGAGTTTGGCTGCGCCAAAGCCGTTTTCGGTGGCGGCGGCCACGTCCTTAATGATGCGCCCCATGCGGCCCACAGTGTCCATGTTGATGCCCGCGCGCGAAGAGCCAATCGCAACGCTGCCACAAACGAGATCGGTTTCGTTGAGGGCCTGCGGCAACGAGTTGATCAGCGCTAGATCGGAGCCAGTAGCTCCCTTTTCCGTTAGCGCAGAGAAGCCGCCGATGAAGTTGACTCCGCAGGCTTTCGCTGCACGGTCGAGGGCCTTAGCAAACGGTGTCAGGTCGTTGGCCCTGCTCGCAGCAGCGACGATGGCAATGGGCGTCACAGAGATGCGTTTGTTGATGATCGGGATACCGAGTTCCGCCTCGATTTTCTCGCAGGTCTCAAGAAGCTTCTCGGCCCTGCTGGTGATCTTGTCATAGATGCGATCACATGCGGAATCTACGTCCGCCGCGGCGCAATCCAGCAGCGAAATGCCCATGGTGACCGTTCGAATATCTAGCCGATATTCGTCGATCATCCGTACTGTTTCAAGAACGTTTTCGAATGTCGCCATGGCTTACAGCTCGTGCATCGCTTTGAAGATGGCCTCGGACTGCGCCCGAACCAGAAGTTTCTCTGCCTTGGCGGCCTCGTCTAGGCCGGCCTGCAGCTTCTCGATGGACATCTCAGCCGGGTCGAAGTGGCATTCCAGCATCATCGTGAAGAAGCCGTCCATCAGGGTCTGAGAGATGTTGACGATATTCACGTTCAGTTTTGCGAGGGCGTTGGCGATAGCCGCAACGATTCCGACGTGGTCGATGCCGGTGACCGTTACGACTGCAGTCATGTCTTGGGTGTTCACATGGTTAATCCTAGTCTGACCACGCGAGGCAATGCATTTTGTGTTTGCCAGCGGCAAGTTGAAACAATTGATTCATGAAGAAAGCCCCGCTGCACTGGATGGATCTGGACATCGACGAGCGTAAGAACGCCGTCGTCGAGCTGGGGCTTCCTAAATTTCGTGCCGCGCAAATATCCAATAACTGGTTTGGCAGGCTGAACAGTGATCCAGATTCCTGGACCGATCTGCCCAAGGAGATGCGCGCAAAAGTCTCGGATAAGTTTTTCCCGAACCTCATGGAGCCGGTTAGCACCCAAAGCGCCGATGGCGGTCAAACTGTAAAGGTCGCTTGGCGTGGTCTTGACGGGTCGATCGTTGAATCCGTTTTGATGGCTTACCCAAATAGGGTAACCCTTTGCATCAGCAGTGAGGCAGGTTGCGGCATGGGCTGCCCGTTCTGCGCCACCGGCCAGGGCGGTCTGCAGCGCAATCTTTCGACCGCTGAAATCTTGCAGCAGTTGATGGTCGCCAACCAGCAGCTCGAAGAAGGTTTAATTCCCGGCCATAACCGCGTCAGCAACATCGTGTTCATGGGGATGGGCGAACCGATGGCCAACTACAAGGCGGTCATGGGGGCCATCCACGCGATGACCACACCGAAACCGGACGGTTTTGGGATGAGCGCGCGCGGCATAACCGTTTCTACCGTCGGCCTAGTGCCCAAAATGCTCCAACTCGCCGAGGAGGGAATGCAGTTCAATCTGGCGCTTTCGCTGCACGCACCAGATGACGAGCTGCGCGATGAACTGATCCCGATCAACAAGCGTTACGGCGTCGATGCCACGCTAAATGCTGCGTGGAATTTCGCAAAGGTGACGGGCAGGCGGGTCTCCATCGAATACGCGATGATGCGCGATATCAACGATCAGGCGTGGCGCGCAGATATGTTGGCGAAGAAACTACACGCCAGGGGAGACTGGGGGTGGTTCCACGTGAACCTTATTCCGCTGAACCCGACTCCTGGCAGCAAGTGGACCGCCAGCCGAAAGTCTGACGAAAAGGCCTTCATCGAGCATTTGGAGCGATCGGGAGTGCCGACGACGATGCGCGAAACCCGAGGCCGAGAGATCGACGGTGCCTGTGGGCAGCTAGCTGCTGCTGTCCGCGAGGGCAAGGTTCAGCCCAGCACGCAGGCAAGCAAATAGCACATCTGGGTTATCTCGATTAGCGATCCGAAGGTGTCTCCGGTGGAGCCGCCGAAACGCTTGACCAAGTGCTTCTGCCACAAGGTGCCGATCGCGACCGCTATTAGTGCGGCTATGACCCAGTGAACGATTTCGTAAGCGCTGAAGCCGCTAACAAATCCGCTAGCAGTGGCAACTACTAGCACCATTGCAATCAGGCTGATGACTATCGTGACAGGTTTGGTCACCGCTGCGAATAGCGCCCCGAATCCGCCTGGTCTGGCTGTTTCCGCACCAACTCGCGTCGCGATCAGAACGGCCATCCTTGCCACCATCGGAGCCGTGACTAGAAGCGCAATTTGCTGCCAGAAATCGTGTGCCCACAGCTCGCCGTTAGCGTTCGTATTGGCGAAGGAGCTGAGCGCGAACGTGTCAATAGCCAGAACTAGAACAATCGCGCACACACCCATCGGGCCGATGTCGGATTGCTTCATGATTCGCAGTGCCTCTTCGGCTGGCTTTCGGGAGCCGAGCCCGTCAGCGGTGTCTGCTAAACCGTCCAGGTGAAGAAAGCCGGTAGAAACCGTCAGGACGGCAAGGCCGCAGATTGCACCGAGAAGCGGGCCGCCGCCCAAAATCATTACTAGTCCACAAGAGAAGGCGCCAAGGGCGCCCAACAACATACCGACCCAGGGCAGCCAGACGATCGTCCTCGCGCTCCTTGATCTGTCCACTATGCCGACGTCTGGGGCCGGCAGCGTGGTAAACATCGCAAGAGCAGTTATGAATGGGTTCGTTACTGTTGTCTTCACTTCTGTCCCTTAATGGTCAGTGGCTGTCCTGCTACGCATAGAACCACCTTGTCGCAAACCTCAGCAACTTTCGCATTGAGCCTGCCGAGTTCGTCACGGTAGGCCCTGGAACCTGCATCGGGTGGAACAAGCGACCAGCCGACCTCGTTTGTGACGAGGACGACGTCTCTGGAGGTCTTCTCGAGAGAGGAGATCACTTTGTCAACCGAAGGCTGAATTAGTCCGGCATCTAGGCTCTCCCAAAAGCCGTGTTCGTCCATGACCCTGCTTAGCCAAACGCCTAGGCAGTCGATCATCAGAGGCGCAGAAGAATCCTTAGAGATCTCACTTGCAATTTTTAATGTCTCGATGGTCTTCCAGGTCTGTGGCCTTCGCTCTCGATGCAGCTTTATCCGGTGCTGCCATTCGGCGTCGGCAGGGTCGTTGTAAGAGGTGGCCAGGTAATCGACGTTTTCCAGGTCGATCAACTGGTTTTCCGCGTAAGCGGATTTACCCGACCTGCTGCCTCCCGTGACGAGCAGCCTCATTAGTTTTCCTTCTCTCCGCTAACGCCAGATTCTTCGCCAAAGATTGCCATTTCGTTCATTATCTTCGCGGCAGCAGTGACGAGCGGCAGTGCTGCCGCTGCTCCGGATCCTTCACCGAGGCTTAGATCGAGTTTGAGGAGCGCGCGAAGACCCAGGTTATCCAAAGCAGCCCTAATGCCAGGCTCTTCACCGTCGTGACCTGCGATCATGTAGCCCAAAACTTCCGGGCAGATAGCCGCGGCGACGAGCGCTGCGGAGCAGGCGATCACGCCGTCAACGATGATCGGCACTTTGGCGGCAGCAGCGCCGAGCATTAGACCTGCCATGGCCGCGTGTTCGAATCCGCCGATTGCCGCAAGTGCCTCGAGCGGCTTCTTTTTGGTTGCGCCATTAACGGCAATGGCGGTGGCGATTACGGATTTCTTGCGCTCAAGCATCTCGTCGTCCGCCCCTGAGCCTCTGCCGGTTACCTCGGCGATTCCAGCCCCGGTGAAAACGCGGATCAGGGCTGCCGCCGGTGTTGTGTTTGCGATTCCCAACTCGCCCGCGATGAGGCATTTTTTGCCGGCGTCAACCGCGTCTTTAGCGGCTTTGATGCCGATCTCCAGCGCCTGGTAGGCCTCTTTCTCACTCATCGCTGGGCCCTGGGTCATGTCTTTTGTTCCCGGTGCGATTCGGCAGTCGATACAGGTTTCGCTCTCGGGCAGCTTCGTGAGCCCGCCGACGTTGTAAAGCACTACGTCTGCGCCAGCATGCCTGGATAGCACGTTGATTGCGGCGCCTCCGCGAGCGATGTTCGTGCCCATCTGTTCTGTGACTGTCTGGGGCCAGGGAGAAACCTTCTGTGCTTGGATGCCGTGGTCGCCTGCGAAGACGCAGGTTCGCGCAGGCAAAGGCAGCGGCGGCGGGCACTGACCGGAAATTGCCGAAAGCTGTTCACCGACTACCTCGAGATAGCCAAGAGATGTCGGCGGTTTGGTCAGGTTGGCGTGGAATTTAACCGCCCTGGCCCTAACGTCTTCGTCAACGGGAACTATTTGTTTTATCGTCTTGTGGAACAACTCAGTCACTGGTTTCTCCTTTTAGCTCTTTTAGAGCAGCGGCGAGGCTAGCGGAAATTTCTGGGCTTCGAACGGCAATTCGCAGCCAGCCAGGCCCAAGCCCGGGGAAAGACACGCAACTGCGTGCGGCGAATCCGTGCTCGCGTAGAGTCGACGCGGGATCGTCGCCTATCTGTGCAGCATCTACCAGTACAAATGGCGTCGAAGGATTTCCGACGACCTCGAAACCTGCTTTGGAAAGCTGCGAAATTAGGCACTGCCTGTTTCGAGCTAGCTCGACGTTGCTAGTCGAAACGTATTCGAGAGCATCCGGCGTGGTCGTCGCACACATGAGGGTGGCCGCCGGGGTGGAGACTGACCACGATGGCTGAATGTGCTCAAGCGCCGCTATGAGCCTCGGATCACCGACGACGTATCCTGCGCGCACACCCGCAATGCTCCACGTCTTGGTTAACGACCGGGCGACTAAAATGCCAGTCATCTGCGGCCCGATTAACGACTCCGGCTCCCCGGGCACTGCGTCCATGAAGGCCTCGTCGACAAGTAACACTCTGTGGTTGCGGACCAACTTGAGAAGCTGCTCTTTCCCGTGCAGCACTCCGGTAGGGTTCGTCGGGTTGCCGACAGCGACGAAGTCAAACTTTTCGTCTATTTCGATGTCCAACTCGAATGGTTCGGGCAGAACCTTACGGTAAACCTGTTTGCACACCTGGCTGAGCGCATGTTCGGGCTCGGTGAACTGCGGGTGGATAACCAGCGGGTTGCTGGGCCGAAGCGCTTGAGCAATTAGATTAAAAGCCTGTGTGCCTCCGGCGGTCGGTAGAACCATCTGGGGGGACACGCCGTGGTGTTCGGCTATCGCTCGTCTTGCTTCTCTAGCGCTCGGGTATGCGCTCCAGTTATCGATGTCTTGCGCTAGCGCTCGGTGGATCAGCTCAGGGGGTTTAGACGCCCTGACGTTAACAGCAAGATCGACGAGGCTTTTGTCCAGCTCGGCGTCTCCGTGGTGCTTCAGATCGGCGAATCCATCTCCTTGGGTGGAGGAATTGGAGGAGAATTTAACAGCGAAAGAAGAAACGCATTTAGGGCTTGCCGCCCACTGGCTCGCGGCTTGAGCGAAACGCTGGGCGAATTGCGGGTAGGCAGCCCAATGAGTGTGCTGATAAGTGGCGTGTGTGGTCTCTGTGAAGTACCAGTCCTGCTCGTCATCAATTCTGGTTCGGTGGAACTGGTGGAATCTGACTTTCTCTGCGACCCGGTAGATAACTGAGTCTTTCGTAGGCTCAAAGTCGCGATAGCCCATCCGAAGACGGGGAGTCATAGACGCAGTAAAATCTAGGGCCCCGCTCATCGGCAGTCCGTCGATTTCTTTGCACAGGTACAGCAGCCCTGCACACTCTGCAACAGTTGGCAGCCCGGCCCGGACCGCCTTGCCAATCTGAGCCGTCAGGCTTCTGTTATCGGCTAACCTGCCCGCGTAAACCTCAGGGAAGCCACCGCCCAGGTAGAGGCCGGCGGTGTCCTCTGGCAGCTGGGAGTCTGTAAGCGGGTCGAACCAAGCTATTTCGCAGCCCGCTGCCTCGAGTAGTTCAAATGTTTCCGGGTAGTTGAAGGTGAACGCGCTGCCACCGGCAACAGCGATTTTGGGATTGCCGTCAACAGGCTTGGTGGTCGGATGCCACGCCTGGGCATCTAAATCGGGAGCCTGCGAGGCGAGCCGAATTATCTCGTCGAGATCGACGTTTTCCGCGACTATTCGTCCTGCGGTATCGACCATCTCTTGAGCGCTGTCCCTCTCGGCAGCAGGAATCAACCCGAGATGTCTAGATGGCGCAGACACCTGCTGATTAGTAGGAATAGCACCGAGCAAGGGCAAGCCCGTCTGCTCCAAAGCCTTTGCCAATTCATCCGCGATCTTAGGGCTGGAGATTCGGTTTGCGATGACTCCCACCACATTAATTTTGGGGCTATAGGTGGCCATGCCTTGGGCAACTGCGGCTGCGGAAATTGAGCTTCCCGAACCATTTACGACAATAACTACGGGCGCTTGCAAGAGGCTCGCGATGTGAGCGCTAGACCCGTATGCACCGTTGCTGCTAACCGTGCCCAGCTTGCCGTCGAAAAGCCCCATGACTCCCTCGATGACGGCTATGTCGGCAGGCTCTGGTTCTTCAAAGCCGTGCTTGAAAAGCGGGCCGATAAGCTCTTCAGAACACAAGTGAGGGTCCAGGTTTCGGCTTTGCCTGCCCGCAGCAAGGGTGTGGTATCCAGGGTCGATGTAGTCGGGCCCGACCTTAAATGGAGCTACTTTGTGGCCTGCCTGCCGAAGCGCGGCCATTAGACCGATAGAGACCGTCGTCTTGCCCTGGCCTGAAGCCGGTGCCGCGACAACTATCCTCGGCATCACCATTCTATTCCTGCCTGTCCACGTTCTCCCTTGTCAAAGGGGTGTTTGATCTTGTCCATTGACGTCACCAAATCCGCTACGTCGATGAGCTTTTTAGGTGCTTTCCTGCCGGTAATGACAACGTTTTGATTGCCTGTCCGCCTGCCCAACGTGTCGATTACCTCGTCGATGTCTAGCCAACCTCGAGACAAAACGTGGTTGAACTCGTCGAGGATATACAGGCGGTTCTTTTCCTCCGCTAAATGTTTTTTCACCAAGTCCCAGCCTTCCTGGGCAAGGCTTTGCTGGTCAGTGTGGTCGTTGCTGCGAAGCCAGGTGAATCCTTCGCCTAGCGTGTACCAAGATATCGAGCCACCGACTCCGTTATCTTCATGAGCTTTGGCGAGCGTCTCGTATGCGAGTTTCTCACCAACTTTCCATTTACCGGACTTCACGAATTGATAGACTCCGACGTTCCAACCTTGCGCCCAAGAGCGCAGCCCCATGCCGAAGGCAGCCGTGGACTTTCCCTTGCCGTCGCCGGTGTGCACGATTAGCCGTGGTTTGTGGCGCTTTTCTCTGGTGCTGCTCACATGGCCTCCAGCATCGCGTCCAGGTCGACGTTTTGCTCGATCGAATCCGCAAGCGCATTGATCATGTCTTCTCTGCGCTGCGAATAGGCTGGGGCTTCGGGGTCTGGACGCCAACGGCTTCCGCTGATCTGCGCGGTTTCAAGCAACAGTCGTCTGCGGAAATCATCGTTTTCCAGGCTGCCATGAAGCATGGTACCGAAGGTGTTTTGAGAACGATAGCCGTCGAGGAACTCCTCTGCGGGAGAATTGTTGGTTATTTTGCCGTGATGGATTTCGTAACCCGAAACCAACATGTCGTGCCACTTGTAGGCGGCCTGCCGAACTGTTTTTTCGGGGCTGAAACGCACGTCAATAGGCAGCAGCCCAAGCCCCTCCGCCTGCTCGATTGAGCCTTCAACTTCATCGTGAATCTCGTGTGCGAGCATTTCGTATCCGCCACAAACGCCTAACACCGGTCTGCCCTCGACATGACGATTTCTGACTACATCGGAAATCCCTCTGGAATTCATCCAGTCAAGATCGGAGGTGGTGGAACGGCTGCCAGGAAGAACAACCAGGTCGGCGTCTACCAGGTCGGATGCTTGCGTGGTCACCTGGACGAAGACTCCCGGCTCTGCGGCCAAAGCATCGACATCGGTTGAATTGGAGATGCGGGGGAATCGAACCACGGCGACTTTCAGCGTGCCCTCGTCGCCGGTCTGGCCTCGCCAGCGAGCCACTTCGAGCGAATCTTCGCCGTCAGTCCAAACGCCGCCGATCCAGGGCAGCACCCCGTAATTTTTCAACCCAGTTCGTTCGCTGATCTCTTTGAGGCCCGGGTCTAGAACAGTCTGATCGCCGCGGAACTTATTAATTATGTATCCGTTAAGCAGTCGCCTGTCCTCTGGGCCCAGCAGGCCCCAAGTGCCGTAGATGGATGCCAGCACACCGCCGCGATCGATGTCTCCGACTAAAACCACCGGCAGATCGAACTGCCTGGCTAACCCCATGTTCACGTAGTCGCCGCTGCGCAGATTAATCTCTGCTGGGGAGCCGGCACCCTCGCATACAATCACCTCGTATTGCGAACTTAGCTTGCGGTACGCCTCGAAAGCGGCCTCTGCCAGATGCTTCCTGCCGGTGGAGTACTCGCCGGATTCTAGCGTGCCATCCGCCATGCCCATGAGCACGATGTGCGAACGACGGTCGCTTCCCGGCTTTAGCAAAACGGGGTTCAAAAGGGCGTTCGGCTGGACTCGAGCGGCCTGAGCCTGCAGGTATTGCGCTCTGCCGATCTCGGCTCCGTCCGGGCAGACCATCGAGTTGTTGGACATGTTCTGTGCCTTGTAAGGTGCAACAGAAACTCCTCGATTGTTCAGAGCCCTACATATTCCTGTGACTACCGCAGATTTACCTGCATCAGAGGAAGTGCCTGCGATCAAAATTCCTTTAGCCACGTCCACCTCGAATAAATAGGGCAGCACCGGCAATTCCGGCAGCAGCCGCTGTTACCACGCCAACTAGCTTCGCTGCCTTCCTAACCGCTCGAGCTGCAGGTTTGCGCCCTTGCGCGTTCAGCGTCCCGCGATCCTCGACGACTCCACCGGGATACACGTTCCTTCCGCCAAGTCTCACGTTGATTGCGCCGGCCCAAGCCGATTCGCACCAGCCGCCATTGGGGGATGGGTGGTTTCGGGAATCTTTGAAAACAACACGGGCAGTTTGTTCGATTTTTCCGCCCACGCTGGGCGCAGAGAGTATGCCTAGCAGGCCGGTTATCCTCGCCGGGATGTAGTTGAGCGCATCGTCAATCTTCGCTGAGACTTTGCCGAAGTGCTCGTAACGGTTGTTGTGGTAGCCGACCATGGCGTCGAGGGTGTTCGCGGCTCGGTGCACTAGCATGCCGGTGTTGCCGAGGACAGCACCCCAAAATATGCTCGCCACAACAGCATCCGAGGCGTTCTCAGCCATCGATTCTATTGTTGCGCGGGCCAGCTCGTGCTCGTCCATGCCTCTGGCATCCCTGCCGCAAAGATTTCCTAGCTGTTGACGTGCCTCAGCTAGCTCACCCCAATCGAGCTTCTCGGCCATCTTGTCGCCTTCAGATTGCAGGCTGCGCGCCCCGGTCACCGCCCAGGTCACGATGGATGTGACGATCGGGCGTAAAGCTGGGAATCTCCTGCCGAAAAGGTCCAGGCCAACGCCGAATGCCGCCACCGGGGCGACGGCAGCGAGCCAATAAGAGGCGCCCGCCAAAGAATTGTCTTTGTACATGTGACGTTCGAGGAATCCCGCCCAGCTGCCGAACCACGCAACCGGGTGTAATTCGTTCGGTGGATCCGCGACGATGGCGTCCAGGGCGATGCCGACTGGGATGCCTGCGGATAGTCTGATCTGGTGAAGAGTTTTCTTGTTCGTCATGGCCAATCAGTTGGAAATGTAGAGGGACGGGTGCTTGGTCAAGATATGACTCCGCCGCTGACCGATCTTGGCGTCCGGCAAGCGGAGAGGGCCGCGAGCGAACTCGTCGCTTCGGGGGCCAAAACTATTTGGTGTAGCGATCAGGTTAGGGCAATCCAAACCGCCGAAATAATCGGTGGGCGTCTTGGCCTCGAACCCGTCAAAAGCCCGCTGCTTCGCGAACAGGATTGGGGAATCCTGGAGGGCAAACTGCCTAGCGAACTTACGGCCGAGCCTGTGCCTGAAGGCAAACATATTAGCGAAGTGGCTTGGGGTGGCGGTGAATCCGTTGCGGACGTCGCGGCCAGGCTTAGCGGCTTCGTGCCGATTCTTTCCGAGAGCGGTGATCCTGCAATTGTCGTAGGCCACGCAGACTGCCTGAAGATACTTCGCACCTTGTTGCTTGGTGGGGGCCACCGAGACGTCGAATGGGTCAAGCTTGGCTACGGGCAGGTTCTTCCAGTTGTGTGGTAGTTCCATGGAGCCTCCCTTACCTCGTCGTCGCAGCTGTCCACTGGCAACCCAGTTTACTCATAGCGGTAGTCAATCTTAAGACCCACGCGAGCTAACACACGTTTCTGGGTTGGTGCGATAAAAGTGGCAGACTAGAGAATGTGCGAAGCGTAGTTCTTTTAGGTTCAACCGGCTCGATCGGCACCCAAACCCTCGAGGTAATTGGTGCTCGACGCTCAGAGTTCATGATCGACGGCCTTGCCGCGTATGGTTCTCAGCCAGAGTTGCTGGCCAAACAGGTTTATGAGTTCAGGCCGCAAAAAGTGGCGATCACCGATGAAAAGCGCGTCGGCGATTTTTGGGCCGCTTACGAAAACATCGGCATCGAAGAGGGACTCATCGAAGAGGAGCTTTATCGTCCAGAGGTGATCAGCGGTGAAAATTCCACTGATGAGTTAGCCGCGATGGACACCGATATCGTTTTGAACGCCGTCACCGGAGCGGCTGGGCTTACTGCCACGCTGGCCACTTTGAAGGCGGGCACAACTTTGGCTTTGGCTAACAAAGAGTCGCTGGTAATCGGCGGAAAACTAGTAACCGAGGCTGCGGCAGAGGGCCAGCTTGTCGCGGTTGATTCCGAGCACTCAGCTTTCGCGCAGTGCCTGCGAGGCGGCCGCAGCGAAGAGGTCAGCAAACTCATTCTTACCGCATCGGGCGGCCCATTTAGAGGTAAGACCCGAGATGAATTGAAGAATGTCTCGGTCGAGGAGGCAATGGCCCACCCCACCTGGAATATGGGCAGGGTGATCACCATCAATTCTTCGACCTTGGTCAACAAGGGTCTTGAACTCATCGAGGCGGCACTTCTATACGACGTCGACTTCGACCAAATCCAGGTCGTCGTGCACCCGCAGTCTATGGTGCACTCCGGGGTTGAGTTTAACGATGGGGCATTAATCTGCCAGGCGTCCCCGCCAGACATGAAGCTGCCTATCGGGTTGGCTCTGACTTGGCCCAACCGTATGCCCGAGGCGGCTCGACCCGTCGATTGGAGCAAGGCCCAAGAGTGGACCTTCGAACCTCTCGATAACGAAACATTTCCATCAGTGGAGCTGGCGCGTAAGGCGGGCAAAGCCTCTGGCAGCGCGCCCGCCGTCTATAACGCCGCCAACGAGGTGTGTGTGGACGCATTCTGCGAAGGTAAAATAGGTTTTCTGGATATCTCAGACATCCTTGGAAAGGTTCTGGACGACCACCTGGCTAATGGGCACGTATCTGATGAAGACCTGAGTTTGGAAAGCGTCCTCGACGCAGATGCGTGGGCTAGAGGCCGCGCGAGCGAGATCATCGAGAGCGAAGGAAAGTAGAGGAACTGATGAGCGTTAATCTAGGCACACCATCTGCGAAGAAGCCGCCGGTTTTGTCTCCTCGCCGCGAGACCCGGAAGGTTAAGCTCGGCGACCTCTATGTCGGCGGCGACGCGCCCGTCACTGTGCAATCGATGACCAACACGCTGACTGCCGATATCAACTCGACTCTTCAACAAATCGCTCAATTAACCGCTGCGGGCTGCGACATCATTCGTGTTGCTTGCCCCAGCCAAGACGATGCAGATGCGCTTCCAGCAATTGCGGCCAAGTCTAAGATTCCCGTAATCGCCGACATTCACTTCCAACCCAGATACGTGTTCGCTGCAATCGAGGCAGGTTGTGCGGGTGTGCGCGTTAACCCCGGTAACATCAAGAAGTTCGACGACAAGATTTCCGAGATTGCGAAGGCCGCCAAAGATCATGGCACCAGCATCCGCATCGGAATCAACGCGGGTTCACTTGATAAGCGTCTGCTCGGGATGTACGAGAAGGATCCTGCCGGTGCGCTGGTGCAGTCCGCGCTGAACGAGGCCAGGCTCTTCGAGGACGTGGACTTCTTCGATTTCGCTATTTCGGTCAAGCACCACGACCCGGTGATTATGGTCGAGGCATATCGCAGGCTGTCTGAGGCTTGCAACTATCCTCTTCACCTCGGCGTCACCGAGGCGGGTCCCGCCTTCCAGGGCACTATCAAGTCTGCGGTAGCGTTCGGCGCGTTGCTCGCCGAAGGCGTCGGCGACACGATTCGCGTTTCGCTTTCTGAGCCTCCGGTCGAAGAGGTAAAGGTCGGCATCAAGATCCTCGAGATGCTAAATCTTCGTCCTCGCCAGTTCGAAATCGTTAGTTGCCCAAGCTGTGGGCGCGCCCAGGTGGACGTCTACGAGCTAGCTCGTCAAGTAAACGAGGGTTTGGGTCACTTGACCGTGCCGATTCGAGTCGCCGTGATGGGCTGCATTGTCAATGGCCCCGGCGAGGCTCGCGAAGCCGACCTAGGAGTTGCTTCCGGCAACGGTAAGGGTCAGATTTTCGTCAAGGGTAAGGTGATCCAGACTGTTCCCGAGGACGAAATCGTCGAAACTCTAATGGGTCACGCCTTGCGCATCGCCGAGACCATGGAGCAGAGCGGCCACCCCGAGGTAGTGATCAGCTAGTGCCGGATGGCCTGCACAGGCTTCGGCGCAGGGAAATCGGAGAGCTAGTCGAGCTGTTGGAGAAGAAGCCGATTGAGAACCTCTTTTTGCTTTCCAGGCTCGTCGACGGTGGTTTCAATATCGATCGATTGGGTTGTTGCCTTTACGGATACTGGTCGAACGGAAGGCTCATCGATGTCTGCCACGATGGCGTGAACATCGTTTTGGCCAGCGTTAACGATGAGCTAACCGATGAGGCAGTTGGTGGTTTTGTGCGGCGCGTGGGGCCAATTCGCAAGGCCAGCGCCATCATGGGCTCCAGCACAAACGTGGAGAAGTTCTTCCGCACGCTGGCTTCCGCTTGGCCCAGGGCTTGGGCTAGGCCTAGAGAGATTCGAGCTAGGCAGCCGTTACTGGCGATCGGTAACACTTCGTTGGCAACCGCAGACGAAAGGGTATGCCGGATAGGCCCGGAAAACTATCGGCCTTATTTCGAAGTTGCGGTAAAAATGTACACCGAGGAGCTGGGCATCTCTCCATTGGACGAGTTCAACAGCTATCAGTCCTATATCTCTAGGCTGATCAGGCAGGGGAGATCGTTCGGCGCTTGCGAGGATGGCGAGGTTTGGTTCAAAACTGATATCGGCTGCAGCTACAAGAGCTTTTGCCAGATTCAAGGCGTTTGGGTCGCTCCCGAGCTGCGTGGCAGAGGATTGGGCGTCGGTGCGCTAGCTAAGGTAATTGAGCTATGCGCGCTCGATTACGACGTCGTGTCGCTCTACGTCAACGATTACAACACTTCAGCCAGGAGACTCTACGAAAAGGTGGGGTTCCAGGAGTTCGGTTGCCTGGGCACTATCCTCTACTGAGACTCCTCTTTAGCCACCCTTCCGTGGCGAATCAGGATCTTATTGCTTGCTAGCCTGTCCGCGTCTTCTACATCGTGAGTCACAAGGACAGCGGTGAACGGGGACGCCTCAAGCCGCGCGGCAAGGTCTTCCCGCACAGCGTCCGCCGATCTTTCGTCTAGGCCTGCCATCGGCTCGTCGAGCAGAACGATGTCTGGGTCAATCGCCATGGCCCTGGCAATGGCAACCCGCTGAGCTTGACCACCGGAGAGTTGGCTAGGCCGCCTGTTCGCCATCGCGGTTAGGCCGACGCTTGCCAATTCGGCCTTTGCCCTGGTCTTCACGGTTTCGCGAGGTAAGCCTCGTGCCCTAAGCCCGAATTCGACATTGCTTTGCACGCTCATGTGTGGGAAGAGTAGGGGTTTTTGCTGAAGCAAAACAATCTGCGGGTTTGGGGGATCGAATTGAACCGATCCGTAGATAGGTTCTAGCGTCTGCGAAATCAAACCAAGTAGCGTCGACTTTCCAGATCCGTTGGGGCCCATTACAGAGGTCAAAACCCCTCCCGGGATGTTTGTGGTTAGGTGGACGCCCCTGTCCGCAACAGCAGCATCGACGTGTATCGATGTGCATGCTGATGGCCTCGCGCTGGTTGGCTTTGCTATCTGGATTGGTGTCGTGTCGGGCTGCTCGATGAGCTCAGCCTTCCTGTTTTTAGCTTTATTTTTTGCTTTCAACTGAGATTGGGTTTTAGCGCCTGGCAGAAGCGAAGCGACAAGATTTCCGCCGTATAGTACGATAATTGCGGCAATGATCAACACAACCGCAAGCGCCAGTGCTTCGTCTTGAGAAGACTGTCTTTGCAGATAGATAGCAAGGGGCATCGTCTGTGTCGAGCCCTGCAAAGATCCGGCGAAGGTGATTGTGGCACCAAACTCGCCCAGGGCCCTGGAGATGCACATGCATCCGGCGTTGATGATCGCGGGCAGCATGACCGGAACGGTAACTTCGAAGAAAGTCCTGCTGCGGCTGGCGCCTAGCGATCTTGCGGTCTCGTCGTATTCGATTCCAGAAGAGCGGATGGCGCCTTCTAGAGAAGAAATTAGAAAGGGCATCGCCACGAATGTTTGAGCCATGACTACGGCGATCGTGGAGAAGCCGATCTCGATGCCAAGCACACTCAGGTGTTCGCCAATAAGGCCCCGACGCCCCCAGGTCAGCAGCAGCGCCAAACCTGCAACGACTGGCGGCAGCATCATCGGAAGCGTGACGACGGTCCGTATCAGCCGGGCCCACCACGTATCTGGCAGATGCGCCAATACGAAGGCGAGGGGAACTCCAACCACGAGTGAGATCAAGAGCGTTATGGCGCAAGTTTTTGCCGAAAGAACGAGAGCATCAATGCTGACGTCTGTGGCTATCAGATCGAAAAAGTTAGTCCAGGGAGTCCTGATTACGATCGTGACTAATGGGATGAGCAGAAATGCTGCAGCGATAGTTCCCGGCACCAACAACCAGGGCGCATATTTGGCTTTCTTCATTTCTCTTACTTAAAAATGCCCAGGTGCCTCGGTAGTTAACCTCAGCAGCCGGGCGTTGTTTTTTGCTTATTAATTGCTGGTCGGGGGAGTGAAGCCGTACTTAGCCAGAATCTTCTGGCCGGCCTCGGAAAGAACGGCGTCCATGAAGGCCTGAGCGCCATCCTTGTTGGATGCGTTCTTTACCACTGCGATGCGGTAATCGTTGACCACCTTGTCGGCGCCAGGAATCTCGATGACCTGAACCTTGTCGCCGGCGTTCATGGCGTCGGTCTTGTAGATCAGGCCGACGTCACCTTCACCCGTGGTGATCTTTGCTTGGACATCCTTGACGTTCTGCTCCTCAGAGACCGGGTTAAGCTCGACGCCGTTCTGCTCAGCAAGCTTCTTGGTTGCGTTGCCGCAGGGCACGTCAGGGGCGCAGATGACCAGCTTTTTGCCGGCCAGCCTGCCAGTGGTGAACTCCTTAACATCGGCCGGGTTGTCGGCGGGGGTAACCATAACCAGGGTGTTGGTCGCGTAGGACTGGTCTGCTTCCACGTCACCGTTGTCGGTGGCCTTGGTCATGCTCTTTTGGTCCGCGGTTAGCAGAATATCTGCTGGCTGGCCCTCATGAATGCCGTTGACGAGGTTCTGTGAACCGTCGAAGTTGAAAGTTACCTCGGTGTCGGGGTGCTCCTTGAGGAATACTTCTTCGTTAAGTTCTTGTAGCGCGTCGCGCAGGGATGCTGCTGCGAAAACGGTCACGGAACCTAGGTTTTCGCTTGTGGAGGCACTCTCGCTCGTTTTGGTGTTCTCGCCGTTTGAGCAGGAAGCCAGTGTCATGCTCAGTAACAAGGCGCTAATTAGAGCTAGCAAACGCTTCATTGTTCACCTTCTCTGTTGTCTAGCTAGCGCCTTTTAAGCACAAGCTATTTAACGATGGATACGTTCGTGGCCTTGATCTGGGCGTTGGCGATCACGCCTGGTTCTAGTCCCAGATCTTTAACGGCCTCTGTGCTGATGAGCGATACGACTCTGAAGGGGCCACACTGCATAACTACCTGGCTCATCACGGTGTCGCTCTTTACCTCGATGATTAGGCCTTTGAGCATGTTCCTCGTCGAAACATCGTGAGATCCGGAAAGCTGGTGTTCCTGGGACAGATAGTTCGCCAAGGAGACACCGGTCACCTTTCGAGGTGACGACCCCTCAACGGCCTCTATTCTTCCGTCCTCCAACCAGCGGCGGACGGTGTCGTCGGAAACTCCAAGAAGTGCTGCAACTTCAGAGATCCTGTAACTCATCATTTTCTGATCCTATCTAGTAATAGGGAAAATTTTCTACTTTTTCCCTCGTGTGCGTTTTAAGTTGGCTAAAAACTTCTGTTTTAAGATTTTCTAAGCGGCCAGTTTTGATTGCGCTTAAAGCTCGAAGAAACATCATTGCTGAGCCGACAAAAATAGTTTACCTAACAGGTGACAAAGTTTCTTTGCGCGGTTTTCTTGCCTGCTATGGGGCTTAATGCGCTTTAGATGGGCAAGGGTTCTCCTAGCTGGAAACCTCACTTCTCTATTCGCTTAAGGGGCGTGAAAAGGGTTAAGCGGTGGGCATGGGGGTAAACATTCCGATAACAAGCCTCTGCAGGGTGATGGATCGCTTCCGAATTTTTAGCATTTAGCATCAAAAAATAGCTGGTGGAGAAGTTGATGGACTTCAGCGTGACGTAGTAGTCGGTCCGGTGATTATTCGTCCTGGCTTAATTTATTATTTCCGTGAAACAGCAGCTAATAATTCAACGGAAATGAAGGATTATGATTGGTCTCTATCTTGTGCCATGGATGACACAAGGAAGAACGTTCTGCTGAAGCTTACTCACGAAAATGGGATTTTGCAGGAATCGATAATAATATCCGAACCCTGCAACTGGTCAGGCAATGACCTGCACTTTCGTCAACAAGCCCAAGCCCACGCTGACTCTTAAGAAGGAAGTCGTTCCGGGCATCAATGGTTTGGACGGACTGTACGAACGAGCTAAGCCAGAAAATTTTCAGCTGATCGCTCTCCAGCAGGACAAGGCTGTTAAAGTCCTGAACGCCAAGCCCGAGGCTGGTAAGGATTTGATCAGCGCAACGGTCAAACCTGGAGACTATATCTCTCCCAGGCCTCTGATGAGAAGTTTGTTTCGTATGCGCAAAAAGGCGGCTGGCAAGAGGTCGACAGAACAAAGCCGGGTAGCGTTCAGCCGGGGGAGCATGCGGTCTATCGCATCGTGAACTCCGCGTCCCCTACAAGTAGAACTTCTGCTTATCGGCGGAATAAGTAACACCGTGCTCGTTGTCCTCGCCCTACTCGGCTTGGGCACGACAACAATCGTGCTCGGCAGAAGGCGACAGCGACTCGCGACTAAATAATCACGCGATATTCAACAAGAATGGGTTAGTCATGAAAAGCTAAAAAGGCACTCGCGATTATCACCGCGAGCTGCCAAACCTGGTATACGTGTTCGTCAAGCTAAACAAGGTTCCCGTTATAAACAAGAAAAAGACGAGGAAGTTCAGGACGAAAAATCTGAAGGGAGACCCCTAGATCATTCCTAGCCTCTTGCCCTCGGCAACAGCCTGAACCCTGCCACTGACGTTAAGGCGCTTATAAATTCCGCGACAAGTAGACTTAACAGTCTCCCTGCTGATGAACAATGTCTCAGCGATTTTCGGCTGGTTCATTCCGGTCGCCAACAGGCGCAGGATCTCCAGCTGACGTGGGGTCAGAACCGGTCGTTTAACAGGAACAACCTCTTCCAGGCTGCCCGAACCGATGATCTCGCTCGGATCTAATCTGTCGACGATGGCTCTTCTTGCGCTAATAGGGAAGGTCGGAACGAGCTCTGGTATGTCGGACCATTTAACAATGTCCAATGTTGAACTGATTTCGGAAGCGGGACGGCCCAAAATCTCTAAGCACGAAATTTTTACCGTGTAGCAGATGATTCTCCACAAAATCGGAAGCGCAGGAACATCCAAAATCTTGTTCGTCTCTTCCAAAGCCCTGGTCACCTCGCCATTAGCCAGACGCAGCCTTGCCCCGAGAATCTCCCGACAATATTCCGGATACCAAGCGTTAGTCAGCAACTCGGCTCCCTCATTGGGTTTACCTTCGTTGGCGTAAAGCAGAATCAGAATGCTGCGCAGGCTCCACCACTGCCATTTAGGAATATCTAGCCAGGAGACATGGTCGAGAATTCCTTTGGCATAAGAAATTGCCGTCGATCGAGAAGTTTCTGCTGCCCTGAATAAAGTCAACAACGTGGCTCGATATGGAGAATAAGATTCGTGCAGATCCTGTATTTGAAAATCAGCAAGCCGAGATTTTAATTTTCGCATTCGGATGTGCATCAACGCGATTTCATAAATCTCGTCAGCCTGCTTGTTTAGCCCACTCCAGTTGGACTCAAATTCCTCAAGGTATTCAACACCCTGAGGAACGTTAAGATTATAAGTTTCGACTAGGGCGGCGCGGGCGAGCATGTTAGCCCGCAGATTCCTAAAATTACTTATGAAATCTGGGTATGTCTTGTAAAGAAGATTGTTGATGCGCACTAATTCTGTGATTTCTCGGTACATTCCTGAAATCAACCCAGCGTCGATTATTCCGTTTATAACTTCGACGAGCAGAGCAATATCATTTTCGGAATACTGCTCAAATTTATCGGCCTCGTTGACCAGCTCTGAGAACCTCTTCACGTAATGCTTGATCCGGGACCGGGTGAAGTCTACGGTAATAGCCTTGGCTGGCTTGTCGTATAAGACGATGTTCTCTACCAACTCGTTAACGAGGGTGCCCTTGGGGTGTTGCCCCGAATGCGGAAGCAAATATTTCAGTTTCGCCCGGACGCCTCCGGCCCAATATCTAAACTTCGAATCCCCTAGACGCAAGTAATCATTCGCTACGCAAAGCGACTTCAAGTCCAGTGGAGGATAGCTGGGAAACGTGCAGGCGAAAAGTTTTCGCTGCTCGTCAGAGAGCAGACTCAACCAAGCCATGCGGTATTTGAGAACCGAATCCAGCTTTTCCCAGGCGCTCAACCAGGCCAACATTCTGATCTGATCGACGACCATCGTGTTGTTCATCTGAAAGATCTTTTCGATCAGATTCTTTCGATAGGCCGGGTTGTGCCCTGGTTCTTCGTTTTCGATGAAGCGGTGAAGCTGAACAGAAAGAGCGTAAGGAATGAATCTACGATTTCTGTTCACCGTAATCAGGAAGGAAAAGTTGTCTACATCCGAGACATTCAGCCCAGACAATTCTTCGTATGCGCTGTTGGACAAACTGGGGGCCCATGTGAAGGGCTCGATCGCTTTTAAATCGTAGTTAGCGAAAATCCTCCTCGCCCAGTCAAGGCTGATTTCATCAAACTCTTTAGTCCAGTACGAAAAATGATCTTCTGAGAGGGCAGCGACCAGGCCGGCAGCGCCGCCGGTGGTCTCCATCCGGATGGAAACGTTTGTGCTGGTGACTTTGTCAAAAACCTGTGATAGTTCTTCATCTGTCAGCCGCATTTGGCTCGAGAGGAAGATCGAATCTGCGTCGGTGCGGATAATCGACGGCAGTTCTTCAGTGTCCGACTCGATTACAATCGCGCTGTTGTGGTCTTTCCGAAAAAACAATATGGGATGGAGCCTGGACCAGAGTTCTTCTAGCTCCGTTTGGGTTCCGGATATGCCAACGACTACAGCGCCCTCAGCCTTAGCTAGGCCCTCGGGAATCGGATCGCCCGGTGCGAGGTTGCAGGAAAAAAGTTCGTGATCGCAAAATGAGCCCAGGCAGTGTGTAGCTATTTCAAAAGGCAAAAATTCTCTACTGCAGTTAATTACTGCTAGTCGGCCATGAAGAAATTCCTTGGTGATCCTCGGTCTAATTGCCTCTAAGACTTTCGTTTTCCCGACAGGAGGATATTCTTCGGTCGCCGGCCAGCGTGACGGAAGTGGGGCGTCTTTGAGGTAGGGATCCTCAAAATAAACATCCATCGATCAGTCCTTTTTCTAGCTATAGACTGAATGTTAGCGCAGGCGGAGGCGTCAATGGGGCGATTGGCTAGCCGTTTTACAGATGATTCCTTATTTGGAGAAATGCCCTAGTAGGTATTGAACGAGCACGGGCGAAAAAGATATCTTAAAGATGTTATTTTCAGTTCGTGTGTTCATTATTTTTTGGGGATAGCGGTGATATGAATCGCTCCGATGAATCTGCGGATAACCGCCTTTAAGTTGTTCTCCTCTGCAATTCTGTGATTTCCTACTATCAGATCAATTAGGGTAACCAAGAACGCCGAGCCTACAAGAGCAGCCGCTGCCGCAAAAACCCAGAAGAACTGGCTGTCTCCGGCGGCGACTGTGGCGACGATACCGAGGACGAAAGAGCCAATCCCTGTTCCCGAATCGAACGAGGCATTCCAGATAGCGGAGGCGACTTCGTTCCTGTCTTTAGAAAGCCTGCCGAACATTAGGAGAAGAGCCTCGTTTTGCACCACACCAAACCCGGCTCCGTAGCAGACCAGCGCGGCGAAGATCAGCCAGCCGCTGATGTTCGTGACCAGAATTATGGCAACGCCTCCGATGCCGATAGTCGCCAGTAGGCCAGCCCAAACGATGAGCCTTCCTGCTCCCTTGGCGTCTGCGAACACTCCAGCACAGTATCGGCAGATCATCTGTGCCAAACCAACGACTGATAGGCCAAGCCCAGCAATTAATGCCGCATGATCGATTCCAAGGTCTATGACTGCAGGGGCCAGGAACGTCGAAATGCCGCCGAAACCCATTGCGGTGAAACACATTGCCGCGGCGGGGACGGCAACTAGCTTCCATGTCGACACTCTTGTTTCGGATAGCCTCGTGCTCGACTTTCTGGCCGGTTCTACGTGCGGGATTCTGGTGGCAAATATCGTGCCCGCGATGCCAACGACTGTTGCGATGATGTAAACCGGCGTGTAGCTGCCCAGGGTGGAAGCCAACACCAAGCCGAGCGGCAGCATAAGCAGTTCTCCCAAGCCCACCATAGCGCCGAGCGTGCCCGACGCCCTGCCAAGTAGTTTGAGAGGCGCAAGCGAAGCGATCAGCGCCGACTCACAGACACAAAGAGTTCCGAAACCGACCCCGCGGAGGGTAGCTACCAAGAACACGATGGGCGCAGATATGCTGAAAATGTGGAGAAGGCTGGGCAGGCCGAGTAAAACCCCCGAAAAAGCCATTGTTGGCACGTAGCCGAATCGTCTGATCAATCTCGGTGTTTGGGTTTGAGAGATCACCGTTACGCCCATAAACACACCGGTCGAGGCGCCTGCTAGCCCGGCCGAACCGCCGCCGTCCAAGATTGCCTTCGGTATCACAGGAAGAAGCAGCGCCCAGCAACCAAAAGCGGCAAAAACAGCCACCATGACGTTCGCGAAACCCGGGTAACTCCAGACACTTCTCTGCTCAGACTTCTGCTCACTCACAGGCCCAATGATAGTTGTCAATGGGGCTAGGGTTTAATGCGTGAACAGTAAGCTTGTATTTCCGCGCTTCGGCCGCTCAGCCAAAGAATTCGCGACAGACTTCGATCGGGCCATGGCCAACGAGCTATCGGCAATCGATGAGATAGTAGCTAACGATCGGCCCACCGTCGAGAATACGATCGTGGTTTGGGAAAAGGCCGCTGAGGAGTTGAGTGAGTTACTCGCCCTGCTTGAGACGGTCATGAGTTCCGACACCACGGACGAACTGGATGCCCTTAACGAAAAATATGCCCCGCTATTCGCGGCTCACTCCGATGAGATCTATCAAAACCGCGCTCTGTACGAGAAAATAGAGGCTCTTTCGAAGACCGATCTGGACGACCAAGACAGGCACTGGGTGGAATTAACCCTGAAAGACTTCCGTCGCTCCGGAGTGCAGCTTTCCGACGAGGACCAACAGCGTCTGCGCGAACTGAACTCAAAACTGGCGGCGAACTGTGCCAAGTGGGATCAGCTAGTGGTGGCGGGCAGGAATGAGTCCAGCGTCGAGGTGGCTGGAAAGACCGTAGAGCTTATCAACACGACAGGTCAGCCGATTCTCGCCGAACTCGACGACCGTGAAGACCGCGAACACATCTTCAAGGCTTCAACCGCACGCGGTAAAACTGGTGAATCCGACGTTCGAGAACTGATCATCGAAACGGCCAAGCTGCTTTTGGAGAGAGCCAAACTGCTGGGATTCAGAAACCACGCCGAATACGTGGCCGACGAGGGCACGGCTGCCACGGTTGAAGCGTTGACCGAGGTCCTACAGGCAGTTCGCGATCAAGCGATACCGGCGGCAGAAAGAGATTCCAAGGCCTACCAAAATGAGTTCGAAAAGCTGTTTCCTGGCGAAAAATTCGAGGCGTGGGACTGGCAGTGGATGGCGGAAAAGCAGCGTCGACACTACGCCGTATCTGATGAAATTCTGAAGCCGTACCTCGAATTCGAGCGCCTGCTTAACGACGGAATTTTCGCCCAGGCGAACGAACTCTACGGCCTAACCTTCAAGCAGATAGAACAGGAGGGCTACGTCGAAGATGCCCGTGTCTACGAGGTCCACGATGAAGATGGGCTTCTAGGCGGGATAATTGTCGACCCATACGCCAGGCCAAGCAAACAGGGCGGGGCGTGGATGAACGACCTAGTCGTGAGAAGCGAACTCAGTGACAAGCTGCCAGTAGTCACGCTCAACTGCAACTACGTAAAGCCCGAACCTGGCAAACCAACATTGATGACTTGGGACGACGTGATCACCATCTTCCACGAGTTCGGCCACTGTCTAAACGGGCTCTTTTCTGAGGCACGATATCCTAGCCTCGCTGGAGCGAACGGGCCACGAGACTACGTGGAATTCCCCAGCCAGGTGAACGAGCACTGGGCATGGGAGCCAACGCTCATCGAAAGATACGCAAAGCACTGGCAAAGTGGCGCTCAATTGCCTCAAGAGCTGATCCAAAAGCTGATCGACGGCGCAAAATTCGATCAGGCTTATGCCGACACCGAGCTAGTAGCATCGATGCTTCTCGATCAGGCCTGGCACACCGCAGCGGCAGATGAACTGCCGAGCAACCCAGCCGAGGTGGACGCATTCGAGGCGAAAGCACTCAAAGCGGCGGGAGTGGACTTCCCACTCATTCCACCGCGATACCGCAGCTGCTACTTCAGCCACATTTGGGGCGGGGGATACGCCGCGGCCTACTACGGCTACATGTGGTCGGAACTACTGGACGCAGACGCCTGCGCGTGGTTCGACGAAAACGGCGGATTGAGGCGCGAAAACGGCGAAAAATTCCGCCGACAGATTCTGGCCGTGGGAGATTCCGTGCCGCTGATCGACAACTACGCAAAGTTCCGCGGCAAGCCCTACGACGTCAAATACCTGCTAGAACGTCACGACTCCTAGGAGTGCCTGGCAAGAAGCTGCGCAAGCGTCACGGCATCGCTATCTGTGAGGTCCGTGACCTGCTTGCGGCAGCTGAAGCCATCGCTTAGCACTACGGCACCCGGATGAGCCTTAATTGCCGGCAGTAGATCGTGCTCTGCAACCTTTACCGAAACCTCGTAGTGTCCCTTTTCGACGCCGAAATTGCCCGCTAGCCCGCAGCAGCCTGCAAGCTTCGTGACTTTTGCTCCGGTCCGTTCCAGGACCTTCGCGTCTGCCTGCCAACCGAGCACCGAACTGTGGTGGCAGTGGGGCTGTGCGATCACTTCGTGGCCCGAAAGGTCCGGCGCCTGCCAATCATCGGTGGCCACCAGTAGTTCTGCCAACGTTGTGATGCTCGAAGCTACAGTGTCGACTCGGTTGTCGCTTGGAAGAAGCTCGGGCGCGTCGCTTCGCCAAACCGCCATGCAGCTAGGCTCCATGCCCACGATCGGGGTGCCGGCTTCGGCGATCGGGGTGAGGACGTCCAGCGCGTGCCTGAGCTGGCGGCGGGCACCGTCGAGCTGGCCGGTGGTGATCCAGGTCAGGCCGCAGCAGGCGGACTCGGCGATGACCTGGGGGTCGTAGCCCGCGTCGATCAAGACCAGCAGTAGGGCCGCCAGCTGACCGCCCGCGAAGGCGTCGGTGAACGAATCGACCCAGATAGCAACCTTGCCGTGTGGCGCCGAGCCGTTGCGAGCCTGGGTCTTGCGCGCTGACTTGCCGGAACGGAAGCGGGGCAGTGGCCTGCGTTGATCTACGCCGGCAACCGCGCGAATCACATGCTTGAGGCCGGGGGTCTGCAGGAAAAAGTTTCCTAGCCAACCGATCCGCAGGCTGGTGACCAGACGTCCCCACCTGGGCAGCCAACCCAACGAGTAATGATTTATCGGCCTGATTCTGCCGCTGAAGGCCTCGTTCAAAACGTTCGACTTGTACCAAGCCATATCTACGCCGGTCGGGCAATCGCGTCTACACCCCTTGCAAGCGAGGCAATATTCAAGCGCCTCACGAACCTCCGGCGAGCGCCAGCCCTCGCTGATCAAGTTGCCATTGATCATCTCTTGAAGAACACGTGATCTGCCCCTGGTCGAGTCTTTTTCGTCTCCAGTGGCCTGGAAACTGGGGCACATAACGCCGCCACCGGCAGTAGTATTCGCCAGACATTTTCCGACTCCAGTGCAACGATGTACATCTGCAGCGAATTGAGGATGCTTTACCTTAAGCGCCGACTTGCGGGACTGGAAAGCCCTGATGTCGTCGGATACCGAAACCGGATTCACCAAAATACCAGGGTTGAGAAGATTCTTCGGGTCAAAGAAATTCTTGATTTGGCCGAAAAGCTCAATCGCCTTAGACGAGTAAGTTTTGGCTAGCAGCTCGCTGCGCGCCCGGCCGTCGCCGTGCTCGCCGCTGACGGAGCCGCCGTAACCTGCAACAAGTTCCGCCGCTGCCATTACGAAATTTTTATAACGCTGGGGCCCGTCGGCGTCCTCTAAAGGAAAGTCGATTCTGCAGTGCACGCAACCGTCACCAAAGTGTCCGTATGGCAGGCCGTGCAGGTCGAATTTGGCGAGAAGCTTTTCGAAGTCGCGGAGGTAATCGCCGAGTTTTGCTGGCGGCACGGCGGAGTCTTCCCAGCCTGCGTATGCTGGGCGCTCTAGGGCTACACCAGCAAGTCCTGCAGCATCCGACCTGATGCCCCAGAGCCTGGCTGCTGCGGAGGGATCCGCTACGACCCAACCTTCGGTGCAATTCGAGTCTTCAACCATCGAATGCGCTCTCGCAGAAATTTCTTCGGCGTCGTCGCCCACAAGCTCGATGAATATCCAGGCATCTCCGCTGGGCAGTTCGGGCACCGCGTGCGAGCCGATGCGCTCGGCGACCAAATTGGAAAGTCTGCGGTCCATGCCTTCACAGGCAGTAGGGGAATACTTCAGCAGAATTGGCATATCGTCGGCTGCCTGCGGCATCGTC
The DNA here is from genome assembly GCF_000423485.1 of Propionimicrobium lymphophilum DSM 4903. Lineage (GTDB taxonomy): Bacteria > Actinomycetota > Actinomycetes > Propionibacteriales > Propionibacteriaceae > Propionimicrobium > Propionimicrobium lymphophilum. The sequence goes on from NZ_KE384026.1 coordinate 105,395, forward strand.
GGATAGCCAAGCGCAATAGTAGTCTTTAGGGGTGCATCCTTGACGAGCCTTACCTTCGCCTTGGTGACGACGCCAAGCGTACCCTCCGTGCCCGCGAAAAATCCGGCCACATTGAACCCGTTCTCGGGCAGTAGATGTTCGAGGCTGTAACCGGAAACCTGCCGGCTAAATGCCCCGAATTCGGTGCGGATGGTTCCAAGGTTGGAGTTGACAAAATTGCGAAGCGGTTTGTCGCTCATGCCCTTTATGCCGTCTCGCGTGAGAGTAATCAGCTCTCCGGTACCTGTGAGCACTTCGAGTTCGACGACGTTGTCAGAAGTTCGACCGTAGCCCAGCGCACGCGGTCCGCAGGCGTTGTTCCCGATCATGCCGCCGATTGTGCATCGATTTGCAGTCGAAGGATCCGGGCCGAACCTCAATCCGTAAGGCTTTGCTGCCTCCTGCAACGCAGACTGAACAACCCCAGGCTCTATGGTTGCCGTCTGCTCTTGCGGGTTTATTTCAATGATTTTGTTCAGATGCTTGCGCATATCTATTACAAGACCACTGCCGACGGCGTTACCCGCGCAAGAAGTGCCAGCGCCACGCGCAGTGATAGGCAGTTTTTCCTTCAGCGCGGCTCGAACCAGGTCAATGAGCTCGGACCTGGTTTTCGGGGTAGCCACCACCTTCGGAACAACCCTATAAATAGACGAGTCGGACGAATAGATCGCCTTTGTCAAGGAGGATTCATCTAGGCAGGTGAAATTACCCAACAGTGGTTGGCTTGGGGCTTTCTTTGTGGCAAACATCGCCTCCAGTCTGCCACTAAGCGAGCCGAATGTGGCGCTGTGCCCACTTGTCGACGAAACCAACCAAACATCTATTCGGAAAATTGGGCGTTTAGATAGCACTTGCTTTGGTGTTATCTCCTAATGTGGAAGAGTACTTTTGCTATCTGAAACGGAAAGAATCTAAATGAGCAGCGACGTTTCGCAAGCAGTCAAATACTTAGACAGCAAGGCAGCACCCAGCTATCCGGCGATGTTCCGCAGACGGGTTATCGAATGCCCAGACCGTATTGCCTACTATGTTCCGCCGAAAATTGACGGCGAGTCATGGCAGGAGATCACCTGGTTCCAAGCACAAAAACAAGTGGACAGGTTATCGGCTGGTCTGATCAGTCTTGGCATCCGCAAGGAGGAGCGGGTCGCCATCATCAGTTCCACACGCATTGAATGGGTGTTCGCCGATTTAGCGATTGCCTGCGCGGGGGCAGCGACCACCACGGTTTACCCAAATACGCACAACGACGAGGAAGTCCACATTTTGACTGACTCGACAACGAAGATTGCGATCGTCGAGAATTCCTCGCAGCTGGAAAAGATAACCAAGCACGAGAACCTCGTCGATCAGATCGAGCATATTGTCTTGATAGACGACGACCGCCAAGACAAGTCCGAAGACTTCGTTCTGACCTGGCAGCAGCTTTTGGAAGCTGGCGACCAGCTGCTGAAGGAAGACCCAAGTTGCGTCGATCGCGCGATCGAGACGATCAAACCTTCGGATCTGTCCACGCTGATCTACACCTCGGGCACCACGGGCACCCCCAAGGGCGTGGAGCTGGTCAACAGGAACTGGACCCACGAAGGTGAAGCGCTGCAGCACATGGTTAGCCACCTGGTGACCCACGAGGACAATCTCTACCTTTGGCTGCCGCTATCCCATGTTTTCGGCCGCGACCTGATCGCGTTGCACATTGCCGTCGGAATGCGCTGCTCGGTGGATGGGCGTGTAAACCACATCATGTCCGGAATGCAGCAGGTTCACCCCACGATCATGGTAGGCGTGCCGAGGATTTTTGAGAAGATTCGTTCCGCCGTCATCACGATTTATCCGGCTAAATCTCTCAAGGGGCATATCTCCCGGTGGGCTTTTGCTACCGGCAGGGACGCTTTGAAGATCAGGATGGCTGGCAAGAAGCTCTCCTTGTGGATGAGATTTAAGTATTCGCTGGCTGACAAGCTCGTCTTTTCGAAGCTTCGCGAGAAAATGGGCGGAAAGATGCGGTTCATGATTTCTGGTTCCGCGAAGCTTTCCCGACAGGTTCAGGAATGGTTCTACTGGGCTGGCTTACCCCTAATCGAAGGCTATGGGGCAACCGAAACTTCGGCTGTCGCGTTCTTGAATCTTCCAGATGAACCCGTACTGGGCAGTATAGGCAAGGCAGTTCCTGGTTTGGATGTGAAGTTTGGCGAGGAGAACGAGATTCTGCTGCGCGGCCCGATAATCGCTCGTGGCTACCACAATATGCCAGAGGAGACTGCGGAGGTCTTTAAAGATGGTTGGTACCACACCGGGGATATTGGTCGCATGGACGAGGATGGCAACATTTTCATCACCGATCGCAAGAAGGACCTGTTCAAGACTTCGAATGGCAAATTCGCTGCCCCGCAGAAGATCGAGAACGCGATCATGGCCAACACTCCCTACGTCAACCAGGCGATCGCCATCGGCGAGGGAAGAAAGTTCTGCTCGGCAATCGTGACGCTTGATCGGCCTGCGCTCGAGCTCTGGGCGAAGAGGCGTGGGCACGAAAACCTGTCGTATGCGGAACTGACCCAGCTTCCCGAGATAAAGAAGTCGATAGACCGGTTTATTCGAAAGGCGAACTCTTATCTCGAGAACTGGGAGCAGGTTAAGCGCTACACGATCCTGGATCACGAGCTGACCCAAGAAAATGGCGATCTGACACCTAGCCTGAAGGTGCGTCGAAACAAGGTTTACGAAAAGTACGCCGACCAGATCGACGCCATGTACGAAGAAGCCTCCAGATCGGACCTGACGGTTTAAGGCGCATTCTATGGGAAAGGACAATTGGTTTACCGCGAAAATCCAGCTTCGCTACACCGATATTGACGCGCAAGGGCACGTGAATAACGTCTCTGTCGTCGAGCTCATGCAGCAAGCGAGGACTCAGATTTTGGAATCAGGGTCTGATCAGCAGAGCCTCTTGGGATCCGGTGTTGTGGTCACTTCGCATGAGATCACCTACCATGCGCCAATTTTCTATTCGCCAAATTATTTAGACGTCGAGGTTGGTGTTTCAAAGGTCGGTGGAGCTAAGTTCGAGATGGCGTATCGGATAACCCAAAACGGGCGACTGTGCGTCAGTGCGACAACTTCGCTTTGCCCCTTCGACTTCGACGCGCAGTATCCGCGCAGGCTCAATGATTCCGAAAGAGCTTTCTTCAACCAATGGCGGGTTGAGCGCGAGCCAGCTGAAGCTCTCCCGATCCCCAACCTTAATGGGGGAGGGCACAAGACAGCTGCGCAACCGCGTTGGTCCGATATTGACGGTTACGGCCACGTGAACAACGTGGTGCAACTGAACTATCTGATGCTCGGAAGAATCGACACCACAGTAAGCGCTGATCCCTCGACCGCTCGGGCAGGAATCAACGTCGAGGGCCAAGAAGGAGGCCTGAGCTGGGTGATTGTTCGCCAGGATGTCCAATACATCCATCAGGTTGCTTATAGACCTGAGCCTTACGAGGTACGCACCGCCGTGACGAAAGTGGGAAACAAGTCCCTGACCTTGGCGGCAGAGCTTTGCAGCCCAGAGGATGTAAACCCATTGACCAGGGGACAAGTGGTTCTGGTGTCGGTGGACCCTTCGACCGGCCGGTCCATCAGTCTTCCCGAAAGCACTAGAGAAGCCATGAGCGACTTGTTAATAAAATAAAAAATACTGGTAAAAATGTTGGGCCGCATCTTGAAGATGCGGCCCAACAAATTATTTAGCTAGTTAGCTACTACTTGCGCTTGCGGTAAGCAGTAACCATGGCTGCGCCGCTAGCGGCGACGAGGCCGAGGGTTGCCAGGCCGATGCCAGCCGCACCGGTGGTCGGCAGGCCCTTCTTGTTGGTCTTCTTAGCGTCAGTTTTCTTGTCTGCTGCCTTCTGGTCTGCCTTCTTAGCTTCAGCCTTCTGCTCAGCAGCGTTCGCGGTGCTAGCGTTCTGCTGATCAGTCTTCGGAGCAGCGGCAACGCACTCCTGAGCCTTCTGCAGCTGGTCCTTGCGGGCGCTAAGCTCAACCTGCAGCTCAGTTAGAGTTGCTTTGGCATTAGAAACGCGAAGTTCGGGATCTCTAGTATTAAGAACTGAAAGATTTTTCTCAGCAGCTTCCAAATTCTCTTTAGCTTTGGCTACATTTGCCTCGGCAGCAGCCTTAGCCATCTTTGCTTCTGCACGCTTTTCATCCTTTGCGTCACGGTTCTGTTTGGCAAGAGTTACTGCAGAAGCGTAAACTACCTCATTAGGATTCTTAGGATTTTCTTGTTTTACGGACTCGTACTTATCAATTTTCTTAGACAGTTCTTCAACTGCTTTGTTGTAAGCTTTTTCTGCCTGTTCTACAGCTTCGGCTTTTTCAGGGATAACCTTTTCTGCGTTATCCAGTGCAGTTTTGGCCTCCTGTACGGCTTGCTCTGCAGACGCAATCTTGCCAGCAATATCACCAGCAGCGCTGCGAAGAGCATCCTCAGCGTATTTTAGAGTGCCTTCCTGAATTTTTACGTAGCCGGCTTGTTCCTCAACTGCTTGCTGAAGAGCAGCTACATCACCACAGCGGGGGGGGTGGTAGGTGCAGCGTATGCAGCAATACCGGAACCGGTAGCCAGAAGAATGCCGGTTGTGATGCCAGCGGCAAGGCTCTTTGCCTTCATTTCATTTCCTTTCGTTTTGCTATTCAGATAAGTTGCAGGATTTGAATAGCCCCAATCTTGATTTCTAAATTTGAAAACTCTTGTTCAACAAGAAATCCAGCACCTACTGTAACTTATCGTTCTGCACTGCTGTCAAGGGGGGGGGCGAAAACATGAATCCTGGCTTGAGAGTTAGGGTGAGAATGAGTGGAAAGAGTGCTTTCAAAAAATGTAATGATGATTTTTGTAGGCATTTTGGGTTAGGCAAAATATTTTTTTACCTAACCCAAAAGCCGGCTTGAGATTTAATTTCAAGCGTAAATATATTATTCGTCGCTGGTTTTTATTTCGCTGCGGTCTCCGCTCCAGTCCAGGTGGTAGTGGCCCGGGGCGTCCACACGTTCGTAAGTGTGTGAGCCGAAGAAGTCACGCAGGCCCTGAGTTACAGCCGCATTTACCCTGGGCGCGCGTGCCATGTCGTAGTAGGCCAGCGAGCTAGAGAACACGGGTGCTGCGACACCCGAACGGGCAGCGATAGCAACTACCTCACGCCAAGAGTTCTGGTACTCGTCCAGTTTTGGCGCGATTGAGGGAGCGCACATAAGCGAAACAAGATCGGGATCAGCGCTGTATTCCTGCGAGATGTTTTTGAGCAGCTTCGCGCGGATGATGCAGCCGTCGCGCCAGATCTTCGCGCAATCAGCCACAGAGATATTCCAGCCGAATTCGATGCCGCCCGTACGAATCTCGTCGAAACCCTGGGAGTAGGCCACAACCTTCGATGCCCAGAGCGCCTGTCGCACCTGCTCAACGAAAGCATCTACATCTTCGACCTGTACCTTGCGATCAGGGCCCTTCAACGACGCCTGAGCAACCTTGCGGAGATCGTCGTGGCTGCTAGTGGCGCGAGCGAAAACAGACTCTGCAATTCCGTTGACCGGAACGCCTAGTTCGAGAGCGGTGACGACAGTCCAAGTTCCGGTGCCCTTCATGCCAGCCCGGTCCTTGATTACATCAACCAGCGGCTTGCCTGTCTGTGGGTCCTTCTGGTGAAGAACTTCGGCGGTGATCTCCACTAGATAGCTGCTCAGCTCACCTTCGTTCCATTCGGCGAAGATATCAGCGATCTTATCGGTGCTAAGGCCAGCGCCCTTAAGCAGCTCGTATGCCTCACCGATGACCTGCATGTCGGAATATTCGATTCCGTTGTGAATCATCTTGACGAAGTGGCCGGCACCGTTCGGGCCGATCCATGTGCAGCAAGGCTCGTCACCGACGTGTGCGGAAATATCTTCGAGCATCGGGCCCAAGGTCTTGTAGCTTTCGGGTGTGCCGCCAGGCATTATCGACGGACCAGTAAGAGCTCCGTATTCGCCGCCAGAAATGCCGGTGCCGACGAAGTGGAAGCCCTTTTCAGAAACTTCCTTCTCCCGACGAATGGTGTCACGGAAGTGGGAGTTTCCACCGTCCATGATGATGTCGCCCTCATCAAGGTATTGCATCAGTTGTTCGATGGTGGCGTCTGTAGCCTTGCCAGCTTTGACCATAAGAATGATTGAACGCGGACGCTCGATTGAGTTAACAAACTCTTGGACAGTTTCTGCTGGAATGAAATTGCCCTCGTGACCGTGCTCGGCGAAGACCTTTCGCGTCTTTTCGGGGGACCGGTTAAACAGCGCCACCGTGTAGCCCTTGTGTGCAAGGTTACGAGCCAGGTTGGAACCCATGACGGCCATTCCGACGACGCCGATATTGGCCTTTCCCCGCCCCTGTGCTGCTTGCATCGACATGTTTCTCCTTAAAAACTTCTGGCGCGGTCTGCTTCCGCTGCTTTGGCTCAACGCTATATCCAGAAATGTTTAGCCTGCGGATATTTGTCGTTTGTTTCCTAACTAAAGTAAATAAAAGGTTGCCATAGTGGCAACAAGACTTGATAATCATGAGATGCTCGAACTGTTCATTATCTAGGGGTATGATGAGAAAATGACGCAACGAAGGTCAGAGGATGACAAGCCGGCAACGATATACGACGTTGCTGAAGCTGCGGGTGTGAGCCCTTCCACGGTGTCACGAGCCTTTTCTCGCCCCGGGCGTGTGAGCAGTAAGACGGCCGCAAAGATTCACCAGGTAGCTGCAGAAATCGGTTATCGGACCGAGCAGGTTACCCGCACAGTTCCTAGTTCCAAAACCAAGCTTATCGGTGTTGCAGTGACAGACGTTACGAACCCGTTTTTCTTCAGCATCATTCGTGGAGCCGAGCATGTAGCTAACAAACGCGGATACTCGATCCTTTTGGTGGACACGGAAGAGTCCTCAGACCTGGAACGTCAACTTCACGAGCGCACTTCTCCTGTCCTTGACGGTCTGATCATCGCTACCTCGAGGGTTTCCGACACTGCGCTTCGCAGCGTCGCAAAAGAAGTGCAGACTGTCGTTTTGAACCGAATGGTGGCTGGCCTACCGTGTGTCACCACGGATAATGCGCGGGGAATGCGCAGGGCTCTTGAGCACCTGGCAGAAATGGGCCACCGCAGGGTTTGCTACGTGGCAGGGCCCTCCGCTTCCTGGGCCGACGGAGCGCGCTGGCGGGCGTTCCGCGAGGGTTGTTTTGAGCTGGAACTGATTGATCACAAGATCGGTCCCGTAGCGCCTACAGTAAGGGGCGGCTACAGCGTCTTCAAGCGGGTCATGGAACAGCGCGTTAGCGCGGCTATCTGCTACAACGACATGATCGGGATCGGCCTGAGCCGTGCCGCAAAGGATGCTGGGTTCGTTGTTCCTGGTGATCTGTCTGTCATTGGTTTCGATAATACTTTCGCCTCCGATCTTGTCACCCCTGGCCTGACCACGGTCGCGGCTCCGCTAGCGCAGCTAGGCGAGGGCGCAACCAAGATCGCTTTGGCTTTGATCAACAAGGAACCCGCCAGGCTGCCACCGAGCAACTCGGTCGTGCTCCCAATGAAGCTGATTGTTCGCGAGTCGACTGGCCCGATTCGGCGCACTCGAATCGATACCCGTAACGCAAGGCTCAGGTAGGCCCAGCAATAACTGGCAACATGGCCCAGCTGAACTAAAAACCAATCAGAATTGGGTACATGCCAAAACTGACACTGAATGAAGATCGCCTATTTCCGGCAGAGTCAACTCAACGAGAGATAGCCCGCCGGATCTATTCGACAACAAAAGACCTGCCCATCATTTCTCCACACGGGCATGTGCCGCCGAGTTGGTTCAGCGAGAATACTTCATTCGGAAATCCTGCCCAGCTTTTGCTGACCCCAGACCACTACATCAATCGAATCATGCACGCTAACGGCGTCGAATTGTCGCAGCTGGGTGTCGGCCGCGATGAGATGTCTGAGGAAGATAATCGCAACGCCTGGCGGACATTCTGCGCACATTGGAGCGATTACAACGGCACAGCGATGCGTTACTGGATGGCGGACCAGTTGGTAGGCATTTTTGGTGTTACCGAGCGTCCTAGCCCCGAAACGGCGGACGTAATATACGACCAAATCCAGGGCTGGATAGACGACGAAGCGCATCGCCCACGCGAGCTGATGGACAAATTCAACATCGAATTCATTGCAACAACCGATGACCCTTGTGACGACCTGGCCGATCACCAGGCGATCCACGCTAACCAGGAGTTCAGCTCCAAACATCGTGTCGTTCCAACCTTCCGTCCCGATAAATATCTTGAGCCTGGGCGAGCAGATTGGAATGAGCTGGTAAACAGTCTCGGAGAAGTTTCTGAGGTTAGCGTCGATACTCTTTCGGGATTCACTGAAGCGATGGAGAACCGCCGGGCGTATTTCAAAGAAAACGGCGCGATCAGCACGGATCACTCACACGCCGACCTGCAAACCAACGTCGTAGATAGGGCGACGGCGGAAAATCTGTATCAGTTGGCCCGAACCTCGTTAATTAGTCCTGCCCAGGCGACGGAACTAAGGCGTTTTCTGCTGGTAGACCAGATCCGGATGGCCAGTGAAGACGGCCTAACGATGACATTGCATCCGGCGGTGGTCAGGAACCACGACCCACAAGCATTCGATGAATACGGGGCTGACGTTGGCGGCGATATCCCTTACGCTCTCGAGGTGACTCGCTCTATGCAGCCAGCCCTCGCCAAGTTCGGTAACCACCCGAATCTAAAGTTGGTGCTGTTCACGCTGGATGAGGACGTGTTTAGCCGCGAAATTGCGCCTCTTGCTGGCTACTACAGGTCGCTCTACATAGGCGTTCCCTGGTGGTTCATCGACGCTCCGGAGTCCATTCTCAGATACAAGCAGTCCGTTACGGAAATGGCCGGTTTCAGCCGCACGTCCGGCATGATCGACGACACCAGAGCATTCTGTTCCATTCCCGCTAGACACGACATGTCTCGTCGCCTTGATGCGGTTCACCTGGCGTCGCTTGTGGCTACTCATCGCCTCGATGAAGACGAAGCAATCGAGCAGGCAAGGCGCCTGGTCGTAGATCAACCAAAGAAGGTGTTCAATCTGTGAGCAAGTTAAACCGTAAAGACCACGGCCGCCCGGCGGCCCCGACCCGAATCATTCACCTAGGAATCGGTAACTTCACTCGCGCTCATCAGGCCTGGTATACCGAACACGCTGAGGACGCCGACGAGTGGGGCATAGCCGGGTTCGCTGGACGGACGACGCTTGAGCCGCGCGAATCTCCCAGAGACGACGCACTGGATGCTCAAGAAGGTCTTTACCAGTTGTGCATCCAGAACCCTGATGGGGACAAGGTTGAGGTGATGAGTTCGGTATCTCACACCTATCGTTCGCACGAGCACGAGGCGTGGACCAAGCTATTCGCTGATCCCAAGGTGGCGATCGTGACATCGACTATCACCGAAGCCGGTTACTGCCGTGACAACGAAGGTAACCTCGACCTCAACGACGAATTGGTAAAGAAGGACATCGAGCTATTGAAGAGTGGGGATCTGGAATCTCCGGTCTTCACCGGGCCAGGAAAGTTCATTCGAGGGCTGCTGGCTCGCCGCAACGCAGATGCTGGTCCTATCACTTTCGTTCCTTGCGACAACATTCCTGAAAACGGCGAAATGGCCGAGCGCATCATTCGTCAGGCTGCCGAGCAGGTAGACCAATCGTTGCTCGAGTGGATCGATCAGAACGTGGGATTCGTCACCACCATGGTTGATAGGATCACGCCCCGAGCAACTGATGAAGATCGCGACCGTGTAGCCGAAGAAACTGGTATCCGAGACGAAGGCCTTGTGGTCACTGAACCGTTCGCAGAGTGGGTGCTGGCCGGAGAGTTTAAGGCAGGTCGTCCCAAGTGGGAAACGATGGGCGCTAAGTTCGTCGATGACGTTGTTCCTCACGAAATGCGCAAGTTGTTCCTGCTAAACGGTTCGCACTCGCTAATGGCGTATGCGGCTTCTATTCTTGGCCACGAAACCGTTTACGACGCCATCTGCGACGAGCGTGTTCGAGGCTGGGTAGAGGAGTGGTGGGATAACGCCGCAACGCAGCTACCGCTTCCGCAGAAAGAGATTCAGGACTACCGCAACGCCCTCATCGAAAGGTACAAGAACCCTCGCATCAAGCATCTGCTAGCCCAGATTGCCAATGACGGCACGCAGAAGTTGCCTATCCGGATCGTCCCGACGATTCAGGGACTCATTAAGGACGGAACCGTGGCCACAGGTGCGACTCGTGCGGTTGCAGCATGGGTGCTGCACCTGCGCGGAATTGGTGCTCCGATCGGAGACGCCGGCGCCGATGAGTTGAAGCCCTTAGTGTCGGGAGAGCTCGATGAGGCGGTCGAGAATGTCTGCAAGTGGCTGAAGATCGACGACGAAAGGATTGTTGACGCAGTTCTCGAGCAGGCCGAAGAACTCGAATCTTTAAAGGCCTAGAAAAGTAAATAATGCGGTGGCTAAAAGCCACCGCATTATTTGTATCTAAGAGAACTATCCGACGGGAACAGCAGTTTTCTCGCGAAGCACATTCAACGCGGCGCGTTCGATCTGGCGTACGCGTTCCGCGGTGATGCCCCAGACCTGACCGATATCGGAGAGTTTGGCCTGGCGGCCATCCAACAGTCCGTAGCGCCTACGAACGACGTCTGCGGAACGCTCATCCAGGTTCTCCAGGAGATGATCAAGGCGATCGCGGTCCTCCTGACTGAGCACAACTTCGTCAGGACCGGGGGAGGTCTCCCTGGCAATCAAGTCGCCCAAAGAGGTGTCGCCCTCTTCCTCGACCGGAGCATCCAGGCTGACGTGCTCGCGGGAGTAACGAATGAGGTCGATAACTCGACCCTCCTCGAGATTCAGTTCCTCTGCGATCTCTGAGATCTCTGGTTCGCGTCCCAACTCGCGCTCCAAGTTGCGACGCACCGCAGCAATCTGGTTAACCTGCTCAGCCACATGAACCGGAAGGCGCACGACACGTCCCTGCTGAGCGATGCCGCGGCTAATTGCCTGCCTGATCCACCAGGTCGCATAAGTGGAGAATTTGAAACCTTTCGCGTAGTCGAACTTCTCGACGGCGCGGATCAAGCCGGTGTTGCCTTCCTGAACTAAGTCTAGGAGCGGCATCTGCGAACGTCCGTAACGGCGAGCAACGGAAACCACGAGCCTAAGGTTTGCTCTGGTGAAGTGCTGCATGGCGGTTTGTCCGTCCTGAGCAACCTCTAACAGCTCTTCCTGTGTGGCTTTGACGCTTGTCTCAGCGGTGCCATCGAGAATTTTGCGGGCGAACAAGCCAGCTTCAATGCGGCGCGCCAGCGAGACCTCTTCCTCGGCTGTAAGGAGAGGAGTCTTGGCGATGGCTTCCAAGTAAAGGCCAACGGAGTCTTTGCCATCGATGCCTTCTGTATTGCGTGCACGGGCTCTGGAACTCATGGACGTGCCTCCTAATATCGAAATGAATATCTATCTAAAGCCAAACTGTTTACAGCTATTAGGTTCAGTAGCTGCAACGCGAAAAGTTCCGGATTTGTTTCTCAATTTGGCAACAATCAGACCTCTGGCGTATCAGTGTGCGTGTTTTATGTCACAGGTATAGTTATAATTTTCTAAAAATCTGCCTCTAGTCGCAGTCTTCGGCTCGTTTGGGGGCTAGAAATTTGGTACCAGGTGCCACAATAGATAGACGTGGTAGGTCTCTAGCCTGCCCGAATGTTTTTCGCCGGATATTGTAACAGATTTGGAAGGTCACGTTAGTGTCGCCAAGCACCACAAAGGCTTCTGCAGCTAAAGCCAGTTCCACTGCAAAGAAAAAGAGCACGGCTTCGGCATCTAAAACGCAGAGCGCGGAAACTCCCAAGAAGAAAACGACTGCTGCTCGTTCGACTTCGAAGACTAAGACTTCCGCACCCAAGAAGACCGCCAGTAAGAGCACAGCGGCCAAGAAGCCTGCCACTAAGAAGACTGCTACAAAGAAGCCGGCAGCCAAGAAGACTGCGGTTTCTAAGGCTAAAGAGGCAGAAGTAAAGCCGGTAGAAACCGAAGAAGTAGACGAAATTGAACTCGACGAAGTCGCTGAGCCCGAGGACGTAAACGAGGATGAGCTCGACGACGAGGTTGATGTTGAAAGCGACCTCGCAGATGATCTAAAGGATGACTTCGAAGAAGAGGACGACGAGCAGGAGGTCGCCAAGAACTTTGGCGGCGGTAAGTCTGTCACCGTCAAGCGGGAAGGTGACGAGTTGGTCGTTACCGTCGGCGGTGAGAAGCGTTCCCTAGACGATGTCGATGATTCCAAGTTCGATTCCGCCGAGGCCGCGAAGGACGAGGCGAAGATCAACGAGGAACAGGGCTTCAGTCTCTCCGATAAGGACGACGCCGATGAGCCCGCGCAGCAGGTAGTCACTGCTGGTGCCACTGCGGACCCGGTTAAGGACTACCTGAAGCAGATTGGCAAGGTTGCCTTGCTTAATGCCGCTGAAGAGGTCGACCTTGCCAAGCGCATCGAGGCTGGGCTATTCGCCGAGGAATCCGTCAGCAACGGCGACGTGAAACCTGAAGATATCGACGATTACATGTGGATCGTCGAAGATGGTCAAGATGCCAAGAACCATCTGCTCGAGGCTAACCTTCGACTGGTTGTTTCCCTTGCTAAGCGTTACACCGGGCGTGGAATGCTCTTCCTTGATCTGATTCAGGAGGGCAACCTGGGCCTTATCCGTGCAGTTGAGAAATTCGACTACGCAAAGGGATATAAGTTCTCCACCTACGCAACTTGGTGGATTAAGCAGGCGATCACTCGTGCGATGGCCGATCAGGCTCGCACAATCCGTATTCCGGTCCACATGGTTGAGGTCATCAACAAGCTGGCTCGAGTCCAGCGCCAGATGCTGCAGGATCTTGGTCGCGAGCCCAATCCTGAAGAGCTGGCTGAAGAACTCGACATGACTCCCGAAAAGGTTGTCGAGGTGCAGAAGTACGGTCGCGAGCCGATCTCACTGCACACCCCGCTGGGCGAGGACGGCGACTCTGAGTTCGGTGATCTGATCGAGGACTCCGAGGCTATCGTTCCGGCAGACGCGGTGAACTTCACCCTGCTGCAGGAGCAGCTGCACGATGTCCTAGACACGCTCTCCGAGCGCGAAGCAGGTGTGGTTTCGATGCGTTTTGGTCTGACCGATGGCCAGCCGAAGACTCTCGACGAGATCGGCAAGGTTTATGGCGTCACGCGTGAGCGTATTCGTCAAATCGAGTCGAAGACGATGAGTAAGCTGCGTCACCCGTCTCGTTCGCAAATTCTGCGCGACTACCTGGAGTGATAAGGCGAGCAGGCAATTAGCAATGGAGGGTAAGGAAATCTTGCCCTCCATTTTTCTTGCAGCAAAAAAGCCTAGGAAAATGCGTAATTAACCGAATGCCTAAAGCCAGGACATGACAAAGGCCCAGGGCAAGAGTAATCAGCCCTGGGCCTTTATCAATTATTTTTTGTAGCTACTAGTTCTTCCTGTTGCGGCGAGTAGCTGCCACGGTAGCTCCAGCAAGCAGTATTGCTCCTGCAACGCCGATGGCACCTAGAGAGCCTGAACCGGTAGTGGGAAGTCCTTTAGACTTTGCCACACGCTTCTTGCCCTTCGTTGCCTTTGCTGGTTCAGCAGGTTTTGCAACGTTCGAATCGGGCTTGGCTTGTGCAGCATTTTGATCTGCGGCCTCGGCCTTTTTGTCAGATTCTTGGTTTGCAGCTCCGCCGGTGGTGTCGGTTGGTTCGGTTTGGGTTCCTTGGTCAGCGGTGTCCGTAGGGTCGGTCTGAGTGCCCTGGTCAACAGTAGAAACGGGCTGAGCTGTTAGAGAGATCGTGTACGGGTGGACGATGTGGAATGAGTCGGTGAACTCGGCAGCGTCTGTGTAGCCTCCATTAAGCGCGAAGGTGTTGTACGACAGCACCGGGTTCAACAGATTCCACTTCTGTGCGACTGGAAGCTTAATGCCCTTGAGAAGGATGGTAACCTTATCGCCGACGTTCATCTTGGACAGCGGAACGACGATCTTGCCGTCCTTTATTGTTCCCGCAACCTCTTTGCCGTCGGCAGTCTTGACCACAACGGACTCAGCAGTGACACCCTGGGGGAGCTCCGCGGAGAATTCACCGTTAGCGGTAGCGGCGTAACCATCGCTGGTTACGACAAGCTCAAAGTCAAACGGCTTGTTGACGATCTGCTTAGCAGGATCGTTAGTCGCAGCAGCGGCCATGGTCAGGTGTGATCCAGTCGTCACGGTAGCGCCAGTAAACCCGGTTAAGGCGACGGCACTCTTATCGGCTAGCCCGGTGTGATCAGCTGTTTCGTCTGCCTGCCTGAAAGTAGTGAAAATTCGAGTAACGCCTTCTGGCACTTTCCAAACAAATCCCTGCGTGCCGACTTCTGGCCGGTTGGTGGAACCCTTGTACAGCATCACGGGACGATCAGTAGACCAGTAGGGGAAGTCGGAGATTTGCTTGCCCGTTGCATCGTAGATGCGCAACTGAAGCTGGTCGGTTCCGTTTGCGTTGCCGTTGGAAACCCAAGAAGGAGTGATCACGATCTCGCTTCCTGGGGTTACGTCGACAGCCTGCTTAACGCCAACGTTGAAATGCGGGGAAACGCTGTACACGAAATCGGTCTGACGGTATGAGCCATCTCCGAACGTGTAGCGGCCCATCATCCTGTAGCGGCCGATTCCTTCGTTGATGTGGCTCGTGAAGTGCGTCTTTGTAGAAGGATCAACACCTTCGGTGTCGCAATTCTCCCATGCCCAGTAGAGCTTGTGGCCGCTCTTGTATTGGCAGAAGTCGCCTTCTTCCACGGAGAATTTCAGTTTGTCCAGAGGTAGACCCCAATTGTGGTAGAAGCGTTTAACGATGGACGCTTCTTTTTCCTGTTTGCTAGCTGGCGTGGCTTCATTCGGTTTGCTTGTCTCGCCTTGCGGTGCATACTGGCCCAACCAGAGGATGTTCTTCTTGCTCTCGGGATTAATTATTCCCGATTCACCTGTTCCGTTGGTGTAGGCCTTGCCTTCCTTCGAAATGCTTACAGCGCCGTTATTCAAATCCCAGCCGAATTCGTCGGCGTTGCCAATCAGCGGGCCATCAGTTCCGGGGAATTTCTTGGTGTCCACAACCGTGTAAGGAGTGGAAGTGTTTGGTAGCTTGACGGCCCCATCAAACGTGTTTACGGATCCTAGACCTTCGCGTTCGCCATCCCAGTTAACGTTGTCTGGCAAAACAGAGAGATCCGGGTTTGTGTAATTTCTAGTCTCTTCCAGGTTTTTAGCTGCAGGATCAGTTCCTGCTGCCACGACGTTTGCTGCCTCTTCTGTGCTGGTTTCTTCAGCGAATGCTGAGCCCATCGGCGAAAAAGCCAGCAGAAAACTTAACCCGCTGGCGACAATTAGACCGTGGCTCTTCTTGCTAAAATTCATGAATTGTCTTCTTCCATCTAGGCGCACAGGGGGCGTCTAGAAATGTTGATTTTTCCTTCCCGTCGAAACTATTTTAACACTCGTAAAGGGAAAATATCCCCCGAGGTTTCATGAGGTCGCAGGATAAGAAAATCTTTTCTGCATGGGGCGAGCAGACATTTTTCAAGAACCAAAAGCGGGGAAAGGCAGCTGACGAATCATTTTTCTTTCGGCAGCCAGAAACTCGTGACGTCTTTCTTTGTTTCTAGCTGGTAATCGATGAAGGCTTTGGCGAGCTCGTAATCGAATGGCTTGGCAAAAGGCTGACGGGCGAACATCTTTCCGTGGTCGGTGCCGCGGTCGTTCATAAGCTGTTCAAAATGGACCATCGTGTGGCGCTCTGGTGTCATAGCCATGTGCTTGGACGCGGCAGAAAAGCCAATGTTTCAATAGCCACGGCTACATCGTAAGCCGGACATTATAAAAATTAGGCGTCACGAGCCTGATGGGCTCATGACGCCTAATTAATGAAGCTTTATTTAGATATTTGCCTTTGCGGTTTCGTCCTGAATCCTGATTGCAACCTGGCGCAGCTTGTCCTCGTGGGCGCGCGCGTGGTGTGCGCAGAACATTAGTTCACCGCCGGATGGAAGCGTCACCCGCACGTATGCCTGGGCGCCGCAACGGTCGCAACGGTCGGCAGCAGTAAGCTTTTCTTCCCTCACATCGGTAAGCATCTATATCAATCCTTCGTTCAGCCCTTACGTAGGTAGAACTACATTTCGGTTCAACTTGTTCCCAACAATACTTGGCCAGGTAAACAAAACAACCAGGCGTTCTCTATTCGGTTGCTATTGCCTCATCGAGTAACCGGAGTTTTGGGCTCCTTGCCTGATAGAACAAGCTCAATGTTTTCAACGGAAAGTGCAGTCATGCTAATCCTGGTCTTGGTCGCCGCGGAGCCAATGTGGGGGAGAAGCACCACGTTTTCCATCCCGTAGAGTTCCTCCTCAATAAGGGGTTCGTTCTCGTAAACGTCCAAGCCGGCACCTGCCACCTTCCCGGACTTGAGCGCCTCAACCAGAGCACGTTCGTCAATGCAAGCGCCTCTCGCCGTGTTGACGATGTAAACGCCGGACTTCATCTTTCCAAAGGCATCTTTATCGAGAATGTGGCGGGTCTCGTCGGTGAGCGGGCAATGCAGTGAAATCACATCCGATCGTGCGATCAATTCCTCGGTGGTGACTCGTTTAGTGGGGGACGTGTTCGGGTTGATTGAATCGATGGCCGTGGTGTCTTTGTCGCTGTGAGCGGTATAGATGATATTAATGCCGAAGGCGGCGCCTCGTCTTGCCATGGCCTCGCCTATCTGACCGAGACCGATGATTCCGAGCGTCGCGCCCTGGATGCACTTTCCAAGCATGAATGTGTGGTCGTAGCGCCACGGCTTTCGGGCGCGAACGTGTCGTTCAGCTTCTCCCATGCGGCGGGTGGCCGAGAGTAACAAGGCAAACGCCAAGTCAGCGGTGGACTCATATAGGACACCAGGCGTGGTGGTAACGACGATTCCAGCTTCCTTGGCAGCGTTCATGTCGATGTTGTTGAAACCGGCAGCGCACTGGCCAATGACCTTTAAGTTTTTCGTCTTAGACAACATCTTTGCATCCAACCGATCCGAAAGCCCAGAAAGCAGAGCATCGGCATCTACGATCTGTTCTGCAAGCTCGTCGGCGCTCATGAACTCTTTGCCGCCGATAACCTCGTGATTTGCGCGCAGATTTTCAAGGCACTCGTCGATTTGTGGATGGGTAACGATGATCTTTGCCATGGAGAAAATCTTAATGTGATTAGACTCGCGGGAAGCCTAAATATTCGAGTCCGCGACACAGAGCGGGTAAAGTCGCGGTGTGCCAAACGCTAAAAACAACTCGTACGGAGCCAAGAACCTAGTTGTTCTGGAAGAGCTGGAGGCCGTCCGTAAACGCCCCGCAATGTATATCGGGTCTACCGATACGCGGGGCCTAATGCACTGCCTCTGGGAGATCATCGACAACGCGGTCGACGAGGCCTTGGCTGGCTTCGGCGAAGAAATCGCAGTGGAGCTACGGGCCGATGGTTCCATCTTTGTCTCGGACAATGGCCGAGGCATTCCAGTCGATGTCGAGCCAAGCACCGGCCTGACTGGTGTCGAAGTCGTTTACACCAAGCTACACGCAGGCGGTAAGTTCGGCACTGGAAACTATGGCGCTGCGGGCGGTCTGCACGGCGTTGGTGCATCAGTGGTAAACGCTCTTAGTTCAAGACTCGACGTTCAGGTGGATCGTGACGGAGCAACCTGGCAGATCAGCTTTCAACGCGGTGTGCCCGGCGAGTTCGACGGCGAAGGCCCCGATGCAAAGTTCAAACCAAGTCATGGGCTGCGCAAGGTCGGCAAGGTTGCCAAGAAAAAGACCGGTACGCGCGTACGCTACTGGCCCGATCGACAGATCTTCTTGAAAGACGCTGAGCTTTCCATCGAGAAACTAGTTAATAGGGCACGTCAGACCAGTTTCTTGGTGCCAGGCCTAGCCCTGAGGGTGACGGATTCGCGTCCAGAAGAGCCAGTCGAAGAATTCTTCCGCCACGAGGGTGGCATCACTGAATTCGTCGATTATCTGAGCGAAAGCGAGCCCGTAACCGACATTCTTCGTCTGCAGGGCAGTGCCCAGTTCGAAGAGACAGTTCCGGTGCTCGACAAGAACGGGTCCATGACGCCACAGGACGTCGTTCGAGACCTGGACATCGACATCGCAGTGCGCTGGAGCAACCAGTACGACACGCTGACTCGTTCTTTCGTGAACATCGTCGCCACTCCGAAGGGCGGAACGCACGTAACCGGTTTCGAGCGTGGCTTGCTGCGGGCCTTCAACAACTCCTTGGAAGGCACCAGGCTGCTCAAATCCAGCGACAACGTCATTAAAGAAGATGTCTTGGAGGGCATGACGGCGGTCGTGACGGTCAAACTCCCTGAGCCGCAGTTCGAGGGCCAGACTAAGGAAGTGTTGGGCACGCCGCCGGTTTCTAGGTTGGTAGCAAGCGTTGTAGAAGCCGAGCTTGGTAAGTTCTTGACCTCTAACAAACCCAGCGAGCGTCCGCAGGCCAGAACGGTCATGGAGAAGGTCGTAAATGCTTCTCGAGCCAGGGTAGCGGCAAGGCATTCGCGCGAGGTGCAGCGCCGTAAGACAGCGCTGGAGAACTCCTCTTTGCCACCCAAGCTTAAGGATTGCCGAAGCAACGACGTCGACCGCTGCGAACTTTTCATCGTGGAGGGCGACTCGGCTCTGGGTACCGCTAACCTCGCCAGGAATTCCGAATTCCAGGCGCTACTACCGATTCGTGGCAAGATCCTAAACGTTCAGAAAGCATCTCTTGCAGACATGCTAAAGAACGCGGAGTGCTCCTCGATCATTCAGGTTGTTGGCGCTGGCTCGGGGAAGAGCTTCGATCTCGACGCCGCACGCTACGGCAAAGTCATTTTTATGGCGGATGCTGACTCCGACGGCGCGCACATTCGCTGCCTTTTGGCGACGTTGTTCTTCAAGTACATGCGCCCGATGATGGCGGCGGGAAAGGTGTATTCAGCTGTTCCGCCGCTGCACCGATTCGAGTTGACCAACCCCAAAAAAGGTATGGACAAATACATCTACACGTATTCGGATCCCGAATATCAGCGCAAGCTCGCAGAGCTAACGAAGAAGGGGCTCAAGTTTAAGGAGCCGCAGCGCTACAAGGGCCTTGGTGAAATGGACGCCGACCAGCTAAAAGACACCACCATGAATCCGCGGCACCGGTTGCTGCGTCGCCTTACCATCGACGACGGAATACAGGCCGCGGAGACTTTTGAAAGGCTCATGGGAAGCGAAGTCGCTCCGCGTAGGGACTTCATCGTGGACGGCGCCTACTCGCTAAGCAACGATCAGATCGACGCCTAAACGCTGTGTTTTTCTGGCTGCTTGACGGCGGCCATAACTGCCATGCCCACAGCTAGCACTACGACGATGCCCAGGATTCCCCAATACTGGGTGTTCCTGCCGCCAGTGATCAGCGCGCCGAGCCCGATGGCCAGCCCGAATAGAGTCGGGGAGAGGAACGATACGACTCGTCCCGTAGTGGCATAGAGACCGAATATCTCGCCGCTCTTTCCCTCAGGGATCAGCCTGGCTAGGAAGCTCCTAGACGCCGATTGCGCAGGTCCGACGAACGCGCACATAACCAGGCCGGCAACCCAGAAGAGATTCTTGCCCGCGTCGTGGAAGAAGAAAATTATCGTTCCACATGCAACCAGGCAGCCCAGAGAAATCATGATCACGGTCTTCGGACCGAGCTTGTCGTCGAGCAAACCAAACCCGATCGTGGCGATGCCAGCGATGATGTTGGCAGCGGCTCCGAAGATGATAACTTCGCCGGGAGACAATCCGAACGTGCCTGCGGCAATTACGGCGCCGAAGGCAAAAACGCCTGCCAAACCATCGCGGAATAGCGCGGAGGCAATCAAAAAGTAGACGGTGTGACGGCTGATCCTCCAGAGCCTGGAAATAGTGCGCACCAACTCGCGGTATGAGGCATACACGGGGGCGAACCAAGCCCAGACGAACGCAGGCTTGCGTCGTTTCAGTTCATCCACACCGGCGATCTTGATCGGAGCTTTGCCCGGATTGTCTTTAAGTGCTAGGAACGTTGGAATCGTGAAAAGTAGAGTCCACAAGCCGCAAACAACCATGGAGACTCGGATATTCATCCCATTTTCGCTAGTGACGCCGAACAGTCCAACTTCGGGGGAGATGAAGCAGAAGTAAAGCAGCAAAAGCACGACGATGCCGCCCAGATAGCCCATTCCCCAGCCGAATCCAGACACGCGCCCAACGTTGCGCTCGCCGGCGACATCATCTAGTAGGGCGTTGTAGCTGACCGATGCGATCTCGCTGATTACAGACCCCAAAGCAAGAAGCCCCAAGCCTAGCCACAGATATGAAGGCTCTGGTCTTACAAAGAACAAGCCAGCAGAAATCGCCGCTAGGGTCCAGGTCAACCACTTCAGAACCGTGACGGTTTTACCGTAACGATCTACCGTTTGGCCCAAAACAGGAGCAGCCAGAGCGATGAAAATGCCGCCTAGGGCGGTGGAAATAGAAAGCGCCTGGCTAGTGGTATTCGGATCTCCGAATGCAGCGCTAGTGATGTAAACGCTGAAAACGAAGGTAGTAATCACCGTGTTGAAGGGCTGAGTTCCCCAGTCCCACATCGCCCAGCTAACTATCCTTCGCTTGGATGCAGGAGTCTTAGTCCCTAGCGCGGTACGTGCTTCGAAGCTTTTAGAGGTCACGAAAGCACCGTACCGGCTTGGAACCAAGTTTGTGTAACCACACGGTCAACCGATCGAAAATTTAGGCGCTTGCGTCGATTGCTTCGCGCTCGTCTGAGACCTTATCTTCGAGCTTGCTGAATGCTAGAGAGGCGACGACACCAGCCGCCAACATGAGCAACGCGAATATCACTGCTACAGGCATCGAAAGGCCCATTTCGGTTAGGCCCGATTCGGTGAAAGCCGGAAATACGACGGTCGGGAAGATAGCTACAGAAGAACCAATAACAGTGCCAAGAATCGCGTGATACATGCCCGCGTAGTAGTTATCGAACGCCCATGCCGCTGCCTTAGCAAGAAGCAGGACGCAGGCGAGAAGGCCGATGAAAAGCGGAATGATCACGCCCATATCGAAGCCCTTGATGCCCTCAGCCATCTTGTCGTACAGGCCGAAGTAAATCAGGAAGTTTGAGGGGCTCATGCCCGGAACGATTACGCCCAGACCGATCAGGGCGCCCGAACCAAACCAGACCGGGATGTTCGGGGTCACGTTCAAAGCAATGTTTCCTCCCCAAATCATCAGAGCAAAGATAAACAAAGCCGAGATACACATGATCACCCAGTGAAGTGGCTTGCGACCCTGCTTACCGGCGGTTCGGAATAGCGAGGGGAAAGTGCCAATCACGAATCCGATGAACAGGCAGATGAACTGAGGCGCGAACCTGCCAAACGCCGCAGCAACCACGATCGAAAACAGCAGAATTCCGATGCATGCGCCGATTCCGATTGGCAAGAAGTAGCGAACCTGGCGTCCGAATCGGTGGAAAGGCTTAGCGAGGAAACGGATCATTGGGTCATAGACCTTGAAAATGACCGCAAGAACGCCGCCCGAAAGTCCCGGGAGGATGAAACCGATTCCCACGAGGATGCCCTTTAACAGGCGAACCAACCAGTTTTTTACGCTCTCGGGCTGATCCAGGTAGGCGTATTTATCTTCACTCATTTTTGCTCTTTCGTCTTTAGTCGCGGGCTAGGCGAAATCTAGTTTCTTGCTAGCGATAGCTGCGATCGGCTGGGGATTCGGAGTTCCAGAGCCGTCGCGCTTTCCTGTGGCAGGAGGCAGGTCGATCGGGGAGCCCGAACTTGCTGATGCTACGACAGGTTTGCTTCCAGCCCAAGCTAGGAGCAAAACATTTTCACCCTTGAGGAATCGGTGACAGCGGACCCCACCCGTTGCACGACCCTTTGTCGGGAACTCGTCGAACTCGCTGACCTTAATGCTGCCCGATTCCGTTCCCGGAAGAGAATCGGAAGATCCGGACACGGTGACGACAACCGAGTCGTCGGCAGGAACAGCACCAAACCAGATCGCCTTCGCCTTGGCGGCAAGTTTGATGCCTGCCACACCTTTACCTGCTCGACCTTGGGGACGAACCTTTGCCGCCTCGAATCGGAGAAGCTGAGCGTCAGAGGTGATGAACACCAAATCTTGTTTCTCGTCGCTAAGTTCGAGAGCTCCGACCAAGCTATCGCCATCTTCTAGCGTGATGATCGGCCAGTCATCCTTGGTGAGGACGCTCGGCGTTACCCGTTTGACGACGCCGTTGGCCGTGCCAACCGCTAGACCTAGGCCTTCTTCGGTGATGCGGCAAAGGCCGATTACCTCTTCGTTCGATTCGAGCGGGTATAGTTCTTGCACCCTGGAACCACCCTGCAAGTTTGGTGCCTGAGCGGTGACAGGAACAGTTGGCAACTCGATAGCCTGGGCGCGCAACAGGCGTCCGGTATTCGTTAGCAGACCAAACTCACCTCTTGCGGTTGTTCTCACACAAGAAATAATCGCATCGTGTCTTGCCCTTTGTCCCTCAAGCGACGGCAGCTTGTCTTCTTCGTATTCCATTCTGGCAAGAAGCCCAGTCGAGCCGAGCATCACCAAGCAGGGGTCATCGGGGACTTCCAGCGGGGTAGCGGCGCTAACCTGAGAGCCGGAATCCTCCAGCAGAACCGTGCGGCGAGGCGTGCCGTATTTCTTGGCTACTTCGCTCAGATCGTCGCTAACCTTTTCGGCTAGCTTGCCCTCGTCGTTTATCAGCTCGTTCAACTCGGCAATTCGCTTTAGCAGCTCGTCTTGCTCTGCTTCGAGCTCCAGCTTCGACAGTTTGGTGAGACGGCGCAACTGTAGATCCAAAATGTAGTTGGCCTGGGCCTCGCTCAACTCGAAAGCCTCAATTAGCCTTGTGCGGGCCTCGGCGACATCTTCCGAAGAACGGATGATGTCGATGACATCGTCAATGTCCACGATCGCCAACAACATGCCCTCTACCAGGTGCAGCCGCTCGGTAGCCTTATTCAACTGGAACTTCGCTCGGCGCAACGTGACGTCCAAGCGATGATCGAGATAAACCTGGAGCATTTGCTTAAGGTTCAGCGTGCGCGGCTGGCCCTCTACCAGTGCCACATTGTTGATGGCGAAATTATCTTCGAGCTTCGTCATCTTGAACAACTGCTCTAGAAGAGCATCGGGATTGATGCCGTTCTTTACGGTGATCTCTAGGCGGGTGCCGTGTTCAAGGTCAGTCAGATCCTTCACATCAGAGATGCCCTTGATGCGCTTCTTCTGAACCAACTGCTTGATCTGCTCGATGATCTTCTCGGGGCCGACCATATAAGGCAGCTCAGTGACGATGATGCCTTTACGACGAGCCGTCACTTGCTCGATTCGGGTCGTGGCGCGCTGCTTCAGAGAACCGCGCCCCGTCTCGTAAGCATCGCGGACCCCCTTGAGGCCGACGATTTTTCCTCCGGAGGGGAAGTCGGGGCCAGGGATGAACCGCATTAACTCGTCGAGTTCAGCGTCTGGATTCTTCAGCAGGTATCTAAGGCCGCCGACCACCTCGATGAGGTTGTGCGGAGCCATGTTAGTGGCCATGCCAACGGCGATGCCCGTGGCTCCGTTGACCAACAGGTTAGGGATCGCGGCGGGAAGAACAGCCGGTTCTGTTTCCTTACCGTCGTAGTTCGGTCGGAAATCGACCGCGTCTTCTTCCAGGCCTTCGGTCATGGCAAGCGCCGGCTGAGCGAGACGGCACTCGGTGTACCTGTAAGCCGCAGGGCCAGCATCTAGCGAGCCAAAGTTGCCGTGGCCATCTATGAATGGAAGGCGCATAGCCCAGTTCTGGCCCAAACGAACTAGCGCGTCGTAGATGGCGGTATCGCCGTGCGGGTGTAACAGACCCATGACCTGGCCAACCACGCGAGCACATTTGATGTGCGGTTTATCTGGGCGCAAACCCATCTCGCGCATGATGTACAGAATTCGTCGCTGCACCGGCTTTAGGCCGTCGCGGGCGTCGGGCAGGGCCCTGGAGTAGATGACTGAGTAGGCGTATTCAAGGAAGCTCGTCTCCATCTCGTTGGAGACGTTTACATCCATGATCCGTTCGTCTTCGTCCTGAACAGGCGTGGAATTCTTTGCCACCTAGTTTTTCTCCTTGTCCTTCTGCTCTTGCAACTGCAACAGCAGTTCGTCGCCGTCTTCTCCGCTCAGCTCCGGAACCATGGTTGGCTTCCAAAGCGCGTCCTTGTTGTCGGCAAGCATCGTGGTGGAACCGTGCGCAAGAATCTGCTCCGTTTGCGATAGCTCTCGGATGGCGATGGTTCTGACGCGGTCTGGCATCAGCTCCGAGAATTGTCGGTAGAGCATCGGGTCGTGTTGACCATCGTCGCCTACGCACAGCCACGAGATGTTCGGGAAATCCCGTGCCAACTCGAACAAAGAGTAGCGTTTATGGTCGCGTCCGTTGCGGAACCATGCCGTCTGACTAGGCCCAAAATTAGTAAGAAGCATCGGCCCCTTGGGGAATCCATGACGCTTCATGAACCTATTCAAGAAAGGCAGCGTATCCCAAGATCCAGTCGAGACGTAGACGAGCGGCGCGCCCGGATGATCGTCTAGCAGCTTCTGATACATTCTGGCCATTCCTGCCACCGCCTGACGGTTCCCCTCAGTCATCACGAAGGAGTTCCAGGCAGCTAAGAAAAGACGGGGTAGCCATGTAGAGATAATCGTGTCATCGATATCGCTGATGATCCCGAATGTTTCGTCGGCCGACACTACCTGCACCGGCGCCATCATCGTCTTGCATTCTGCACTTTCGAGCGCGATATTGTGCCAGCCTGGCTCTAACCCAGGACGCTTGACATGAAGATCTATGTATCCCGCGTGGTCGGTTCGCGCGTGAATGGTGTGCTCTCCGGCCTCGATGGTGACGGGAAAGCCCGGCACGGGAATCCTGAAAAAGTTTCGCCAACCGCGCTGGTTGAGAAACTGCTCCGCATACATCCCCAAGTGAGACTTGGGTTTCGAGGGCCTTAAAACTACGCGCGCAAGTACGCGAACATGGTCGGCCGTGCCGTATCCGGTGAACGGAACGATCTGGGGTTTCCAATCGTGTTTGCGTAAGTGGCGATTCATGAACTTTGTGAATGCGTCCTGAACGCGAAGCTGCAGACTTCGACGATGTTTCATGATTCCTCACACTACCCGCTCAGCATGGCAAGATAGGCATTGTGGAACCGTTCAGCAGCGATAATTCTGTGCATAAAAGCGATTTGCGAGAGGCAATCGTTGGCCGTGGCTTCTTCCCCTCGCTGATCCTGGAATCGGTCTATTCATCGCTGGGTGACGAGGCGATAGCCGAGTTCTTGGTTCATTACGAGCCGACTTTTGCCCACGATTCCCTGGGGCGGCACATGACTGTTCTGGTGTTAACGCCTTCGCGTCTGCTCTGCTGCCACACGGATGAGGTAGCCGACGAAGCGCGGGGGATCAGCGCCACGAGCTCCGTAGATTCGGTTCCGCTGCGAGATTTAGGGGCGGTAACTCTAACGCGGGTTGTTAATCAGCGGATGCGTCCGGATGCTAGCCAGCATCCTGAGATGTTCGCTCCGCATTTGGTCGAGACCTGGTTGACCCTCGGGTGGCGAACGACTCGTAGAATCGATCTTGAACCGGCGGGCTGTTCGGATCCGGCCTGCGAAGCTGATCATGGCTATACGGGCGTTAGCTCCTCCGAGGACATGGTCATTCGGATGAGCCCGGCAGCTGATGGCCAGGAAGAAGTCGAGCGTCTAGTACACTTCGCTACGCAACTGCAGAGGAGAGTGCGATGAGTTACGCTTTCGTCCGACCAAACTATGGGAGGTCGACTTTAGCTGATGTGCTGCCGGCCATAGCCAGCCACATTGCCCCTGATTGGGCAGATGCGGTGGATGTGCTTGGGCTCCCGCACGTAAAAAGGTACGTCCTCGTGCTTGTCGACGGGCTCGGCTACGAGCTGCTGCATAACAGTAGGGACAGGGTTCCTTACTTGGGTAGCCTGCTGCCTTCGGCTCGAAAGTTAACTTGCGCTTTGCCGAGCACCACTGCCACATCGCTGACTACGCTAGGCACGGGCGTAACCCCGGGCCAACACGGCATTGTGGGTTACACTTTCCGGTTGGCTGGTGAGAACGTCAATCCGCTCATTTGGAATACGGATCTTGAGCCAAAGAAGGTTCAAACACGTAAAACCTGGTTCGAGAAGATGGCCTCATCCGGGGTGGCGGTGAGCAACGTTTCTATCGACCATTTCGTCGACAGTGGCTTGACCGGTTGCGCCCAGCGCGGGGCAAAATTTTGGGGATACATTGACGACGAACCCCGCGACGAACGTATCGAGATGGCTGTTTCTGCGGCTGCGGAGGGTCAGCGAAGCTTCGTTTACTTGTATGAGCGGGAGCTTGACCACACCGGGCACGGCTACGGATGCGTTTCGGTGGAGTGGCGTCAGGTTCTCGACCAGATCGATGAATACCTCGAATCGTTGCGGAACGCCCTTCCGTCAGACGTCTGCCTGATGGTGACTGGCGATCACGGGATGGTCGACGTCCCCGAGCGTCATCAAATAGTCATTGAAGACATACCCGGCCTGACAAGCGAAGTGGATATGGTGGCTGGCGAGGGCAGGATGCGTCAGCTCTACACGGATTATCCATCCGATGTAGCTGCTCGCTGGGCCAAGGCGCTGGGCGATAGGGCAAAGGTTTACACCAAACAGGAAGCCATTGAGGATGGCTGGTTTGGCGAGGTGGCGCCTAACGTTAGCGACCGCATCGGCGATGTTTTGGTGGCCGCTAAATACGATTATTCACTTATGACTCTTGCCCAGCCTAGAGAGTTCAACCTAGTGGGACAGCATGGCTCGCTAACTTCTGCTGAGATGATGGTTCCGCTGCTGATCGACGAGGGCTAGCCTGCCTTATCTTGCTTTCGTACTGCCTTCTCTGCACGCAGCCTGGCCTGCCGCTCGCGGCGTTTTTTAGCGTATATCTCGCGCGCTTCAGGATCGCTCATAACCAGATAGACGAGCCCGCAATCTTGCGGGCCGTTTGCTCCTGGAACGCACAGACTGCAGTAATCGTCCGGGCGCAATGGGCAGCGCGGTTTCGGAGCGAATTTAGCTGGCATGTAGCCAGTATGCTCCCTCAACCTGTGCGGAGCTAACCTGCTGCCCCTTCTGGAGTGCAAATCCACCACTCAAGTATCGAACATTTGATCTAATATTGATTTAGGTTTATCGTACAAATATTCGATTACCTGCCTTGGCTTGAAGTCGTGATTGGGCTTGTTCGGTTCGTGCTACTTCGCTTGCCAGGCGCCGCAGAATGCTAACGAAGGGAGGTGATTTTAGTGGGGTACATAGATTATTCGAGGGAGCCGAATTCCGATATCGCTTTCGTGGATATGAAAAGCTTTTATGCAAGCGTCGAATGCGTCAAAAGAAATTTGCACCCGCTAAAAACCTCTCTTTGCGTAATGAGCAGGGCGGATAACGCAAACGGTCTTATCCTTGCCAGTTCTCCGGTGTTCAAACAGGTTTTTGGTAAAGACAACGTGGGCAGGGCCAGGGATCTGCCGTTCGACGTTAGAACCCGCAGATTTAACTACGCGAACGCTGCCAGCCAAAATGTTCGGTTGACTAAACAGTATGTTCGCTCCGTCGAGGAGTGGGCGCAGCGCACCTTGATAGTTCCGCCTCGGATGGCGCTCTACATAGAAGAAAATCTGAAGATCCAGAACATCTTCCGCAGGTATGCGCCTGAGAACAAGGTGTATCCCTATTCGATCGACGAAGGATTTGTCGATCTAAGCGGTTCTCTGGACTTTTTTGTTGCGGACCACATGTCGAGGGCCGAAAAACTGAACCTGGTGTCTGGCCAGATACAGGCAGATATCCAAAGAGAAACCGGCATTTTCTCTACCGTCGGAATGAGCAACTCGAACCCGTTGCTGGCCAAACTCGCCTTAGACAACGGAGCTAAGAAAGCTCCTACGATGAAAACTAATTGGTCGTATCAAGACGTCGAAACGAAGGTTTGGGGCATAAAAAAGCTGACCGATTTCTGGGGAATAGGGAAGAGGACAGCTAGAAGGCTAAACAGGCTTGGGATCTTCTCGATCAAAGAATTGGCCAATTCAAACCCAAATCGGTTGAAGAAAGAGTTCGGCGTGGTTGGCGTCCAGCTTTGGTTCCACGCGAACGGAGTGGACGAGAGCAAATTGAGCAAGCCCTATATTCCCAAGTCGAAGGGGCTCGGCAACTCGCAGGTGCTGCCTAGGGACTACCGCACCAAGTGCGAGATCGAGCTTGTGCTTCGCGAGATGGCCGAGCAGGTGGCGGTTAGGCTCAGGCGGATCCACAAAAAGGCGACAGTTGTTGGAGTCCATGTTGGGTTTTCCCACCGCGACGAGCTCCGCTCTATTAACGCCAGGGCGAAAATAAACCCGAGCCAATCCACCCAGGTGCTCTCCGACACGGTGATCAGCCTGTTCAGGAACAAATATGTTTACGGCAGCGTGCGACGTATCGGGGTCAACTACGAGTGTCTGGTCGACGAGTCCTGCGGCGTTTACACGCTCTTCGATGACGTGGCCAAGTTGGAACGGGAAGACAAACTAGATCGTGCCGTCGATCAGATCAGGGATAGATTCTCTTATCTTGCGGTGCAGAAGGCGAGTTCCTTGCTGGAAGGATCCAGGGTCCGCGAGCGAAGCAAGTTGATCGGCGGACACTGCGGTGGATTGGATGGAATAGTATGATCGACCGCTCGTATCTGCCGTTCAAAGCCGCAAGAGAGTACAGGGATCGCGGCATGGTCAAGTGGATGGGGCTTTTCCTCTCCGAGCACACTAGTGCGCTGTCCTCGATAGGCGACAAGGTGGATTTTTCGCTGAAAATGCCCGAAGAGGAGAAGGTGTTTCAGCTCTCACAGGTGTATGTGAACAAGCTGACCATCCTCTGCTTCACCACTTCTAGGAAAGAACCGTACTGCGGCCAAATATGCGATTTGAGCGATCGAGTGGTTCATTTTCGCTCAGAAGGTCGAGTGCACGAATTCGGCCTGGATGAAATTCTCAGCTTGGAACTCGTGGAACATGCGCAGTGAACTAGATAAGGGCAGCGCGCAGTTCGACTACTTCTCAAGAAATTACGAAAAATTCGAGGATGACTTCTACGAGGTAGCCGACACTACGGTTCCGCTTGCCTTCCTAAACGATGACATCCTTAAAATGATGGTCGCGACCGGCATAGATTTTTTCAAGCTAAGCGGCGACTACACCAAGGACGGTTCCAACTACTATTTTTTGTTTGAGCGCAGCGGGCAAGAAGACAATCCTGCAGTGGTCAATTTCAGATACCTCGAGCGAAGAACTGGCCGCACTCCAGGTTAAAGGTCCGCCAGGTATTCGCCATAGCCTCTCGATTCCATCTGATCTTCGGGGATGAACTCTAAGGCTGCGCCGTTGATGCAGTAGCGCAGCCCGCCTTCTTCGTAGGGCCCGTCGTCGAAGACATGCCCGAGATGGCTTTCCGCTTGGGAACTCTTAACCTCGATGCGTTCCATCCAGAGCGACTTATCCGAGTGGTAGGTGACTTCTTTGGGAGAAATAGGCTTGGTAAAGCTCGGCCAGCCGCAGCCGGCGTCGAACTGGTCTCTGGAGGAAAACAGCGGGGCTTTGCTGACGATATCTACATATATTCCGCGCCCGCCGGGGTGAGCGAATTCGCTGGTGAAAGGCGCCTCAGTTCCGGCGTTTTGCGTGACATCGTAAGAAAGCTCGGAAAGATTCTCTTTTTCCTTCTCGAAGTTCGGCATTACGTATGAGGACGCTAGCGGCTGGTCCGCGAGCGCAAGATTGATGTGGCAGTATCCAAAAGGGTTCTTGTCCAGGTAGTTCTGGTGGTAGTCCTCTGCCAGTACGAAGTTCTCTAGCGGCTCGACGACGATTGCGCTCTTTTGCCCGAGTTCCTTTTCTAGGGCCGAGATAGATTTTTGGATTACTGGCAGGTCGCTTTCATCTACATAGAAGATTCCTGTTCGGTATTGCCTGCCGACGTCATTACCTTGACGATCCACGGAAAGCGGATCAATGATTCGGAAGTAGTGACGCAGAATCTCGGCCAAGGAAATTCGGTTAGCGTCGTAATCAACCTGAACGGTCTCGGCATGGTCGGTTAGCTTCAATAAGTTGTAGTCGGTATCAATCGTTTTCCCGTTCGCATAACCAACAAGAGTGCCTAGCACGCCCTCGATCTTCTTGAAGTAACCCTGAGCACCCCAGAAGCACCCTGCAGCAAGAAGGATCTGTTTTTCTAGTTCTTTACCCACAACTTCTCCTTAAAAAGACGAGCCGGCACATGTTGGCTAAAACGCTGGAGGCACGGTGTTTATTTCTTCGTCGGAGAAAACAATTTGGAATGGGAGAAATTTCTAATCTTCGGCTAAAAAGAAAAGACGCAATTGAGATGCTATGAATACGCGTTGCGAAAATAGGGGTAAAAGATGAATAAAAGATTATTGCTGATAGCTGCTGGTATTTTCTTGACGGCACAGCTTATTGGGGCTATAAAAATGAATCTAACTGTCGAGCCCTATCTACCGACTCTGCTGACCACAACGATCTGGCTAGCCAATGCCGTAACTGGCGTTTTGGTTGCCATAGTGATCGTAAACGCATGTGCAGAAAAACGAGCAAAGATTCTCGAAGGCTGGGGCAGTAGCCGAAATCTCTGTTTCCTGGCCTTTAGCCTGATTCTGGTTCCGGAGCTGGTCAAAATAGCTTTTTATCAGGCCATATCCGAGGACGCAATAGATCCTGCAAGCCCATTTTTGTGGGGTTTCGACACGCTTTTTAGCCTTTTGCTGTGCGCTCAGATAGTCGGTGCGATGATTCTTGCTATCTTGCTTGGCCTTAAAATCCGAGACTAAATAGAAAAACTTAGAGAAGCGAGCAAGTGTTACTTTTTGAGTAGGGCAACAGATTCGACGTGATGCGTCATGGGGAACAAGTCGAATGCCCTCAGCTGGCGCAATTCATAACCATTTTGGAAGAAAGTCTTTAGGTCTCTAGCTAAAGCGGCAGGATCGCAGGCGACGTAACAGATCGCTCGGGCACCGAGCGTGGCGAGTCTTTTGATGACTTTGGCTCCAGCGCCAGATCTGGGCGGGTCTAATACGATCAGGTCTGTGCGTCGAGGCAGTGCGTTCAGGCTTCGTGCCATGTCGCCGGCGTGGAACTTAGCCTCCGGCACGTTTTGCCTGGCCATTCGGATTGCGGGTTTGGCGATCTCGATTCCGCTCACAATGCATCCTGCATCTGTAAGCGCCCCGGCGAATAATCCGACCCCGCAGTAGAGATCGAGTGCGTGTTCGCCTTTACGAGGAGAAAGGAACTTCATTACGGTCTGGCTCAAGACCTCTGCGGCGAGGGGATGTACCTGCCAAAAGCCATCGGCCCTGACCTTGTAGTCGCGTCCCAATACGGTTTGAGAGACAACTTTTGGTCCACTCAAAGCTGAGTTCTTCTCGTCCAGAACGCTGACAGAGCTATCGGCGACGCATACCTGCAATTCCTTTGCGCCTTTAGCGAACTTTTCTAAGCCTGCTTTTGCTTTCGGGTGAGCTATTCGGCATCCACCCTCTGGTAGCTCAACTAAATTATTGCTTCGCCACCCGCGCAGCCCGACCCTGCCGTTTTTGACCAGGTAGCGCATCCTGGTGCGCCATCCCAGCCCAGAGCCAGCAGGATCATCGCCAGGAACATATTCAACCTCAACGGGCCAATTAATGCCTGCAAGTCGATGAAGCTGCTCCGCGATAACTTGCGCTTTTAGCTCCCGCTGTACGGCCAGATCTGCGTGCTGAAAATCACATCCACCACATGCGAACGCCACCGGGCAAGGCGGATCGACGCGGTCAGGCGAAGCCTCGATCACCTTGGCCACGTCGCCCCACCAGAAACGATCCTTGGTGGAATCGGTGATGGATACCTCGACGAGTTCGCCTGGTAGCCCGTGCCTGACAAATACGACTCGGCCGTCTATTCGCGCAACGCATGATCCGCCGTGGGCGATCGCCCCGAGCCTAACCTGGTATGTCACTGTTGCTTGGTGATGCCGATCTGTTCGGGAATCTCCATCTCGATGACGTGTCCCGGCACGTGTGGCGATTCGTCGCGGTTCACAACGATGTTCGAGAAGAACTCGTAGAGAAGCTCCGCGGGGCCTTCGAGATTTTCGGCCATTCCAGCTTGTCCCATCAGAACGCCACGCAGCAGCCACCCCGGTCCTTCGGCAAACCAAGTGCGCGAAATGTGGTAGGCGCGTTTGCCGTCCTTGTCTTGAAGCGGAAGCACGCGACGGATCTCAGTTCCGAACGGCCCCTCGGCAAGTGTTACTTCGCCGCCGGACTGTTCGGTGGAACGGATCATGTCGTCCCTGACCTGGCGCATCAGGCTCGATTGGGAGGGAGCGGCAAAAAGTGCGACCTCAATCGCAGACTGGCCACTGTTAACGAGTACCGCCTGAACTGAGTTCGTCTGCTGATTTATCTGGAGCTGCATTCCCATGCCCTCAAAGGGAGTGAAGATCAGCGCGCCAAAATCGAGGCGCTCGATGTCGTCCGCATCCAGATCCACTTCGGAAATATCGAAGGGGCCGTCTTCCCGCCAGTCCTTGCTGGCATCGAGCTTTTCCCAAGGATCTTCGGCAGCGCGTGCCGGAGCCTTCGTGGTCTCTTCGGCTTCGTCCTGCTCCGCGCCTTTACGCTTCTTACGGCCAAACATCAATGCTGCTCCTAACGCTCTTACGCGATTAGCCTAGCTTCTCGCCCCATTTTGTGACACCTCCGGTAGAGCCATAGCCGCCCTCGCCGCGTTCGGTGTCGCCTAAGTTATCTGTTATTTCGAAATCAGCCTGCCAAAAACGTTGAATGACAAGTTGTGCGATCTTGTCACCGCGTCGAAGGCTAATCGTTTTTTCGGGGTCGGTGTTGATTAGGCAAACTTTGATTTCTCCACGATACCCCGAATCTATGGTTCCGGGAGAATTAACGATGCTGAGGCCCTCCCGAGCTGCTAATCCAGAGCGGGGATGGACCAGCCCGACATACCCATCGGGCAGTGCGATAGCGATACCGGTAGGCACCGTTTTACGCTCGTGAGGGGCGATCTGGACGTCAACTCGTGCGTACAGATCAGCGCCTGCGTCACCAGGGTGCGCGTAGGTCGGAACTGGCAATTTTGGGTCGAGCAGTTTGAGCTGAACCCTCAAAGGATTATTCACTCTCCCAACGTTACCTTGGTTATGATGGATGAGACCACAACGTATGGATAGGAACCTCGATGGCCAATATTGAGACAAAAGTTGTCGCCACCGCCCTTGGAGCGGTAGCGACCTTTGCGACGCAGAAGTTGATTACTGCTGTTTGGAAGAAGGTAACTGGCAACGAGCCGCCGGATCCCTACGATCTGGAAGCGACTTCTGGCGAGGCGCTCATGTGGGTCGCTTCGACGGCTGTCGGCGCCGCAGTCTCGCAGCTTGCTGTGCAGCGTTTCGTTAAGAATCGCTACGAACTAGTCGGCCAGGCGAGGGCGGCGCGAAGAGCCCAAAACTAAACGCAGTCGACGCAGTAAGACTGGTCCCCGCGTACCTCGGCCAGTTGGCTACTGCTCTTCACTAGGAAGCAGCCAGCGCAGGTGAATTCACCGGCCTGTCGGGGCAGCACCCTGACGGTTAGTTCTTCGTTAGATAGATCGGCTCCGGGAAGCTCGAACGATTCAGCAGCTTCAACTTCGTCTTCGTCTACGTTTCCGGAATTATTGTCGCGTCGTCCCTTCAACTCTTCAATAGAGTCGGTACGCATTTCCTCGTCGGACTTGCGTGGAGCGTCGTAGTCAGTCGCCATTTCTTCTCCTTAGAGCTAGTTGAATTGAACCTTAACGGTTAGTTCGTGTTGTCAGCGGCTAAGCTATCACTTAGTGGACTTAATACCATGCCCAGGGGACTGATTGTTAATCGCTTAGTGTTAAACCACTTCGGTTACGTCTTTTATTTCCGGGTGCTTTGCGTGAAATGGGTCGAATAACTTCGGCCAGTCGCGCTAAGTTGGCAGGGTATAGATCTAGTGATGCTGTAGAAGCTTTATTTTTCGGAGTTAATTACATGGAAAGCGCACTTAGCCCACGCGATATTCAGGCTCGTCTACGTGGGGGCGAAACGGTGGCTGAGGTGGCCAAGGCCGCAGGCGTCAGCGAGTCGTATATTGACGCCTTTGCTGGGCCAGTTTTAGCCGAGCGCGAGCACGCCGTGTCGCTCGCAGGTGAGTGCCAGGTGCGCAAAAGGGGCGAGCTAAATTCATCCAGAAAGCTAGCAGAAACAGTTAACGCTACTCTCGAGGCAAACGATGTGAATCTCGATGATGTGCATTGGGACGCTTGGCGTGGCGAAGATAAGGCCTGGTTTGTTCAGGTGTCTTGGCCGGCGCTCCAGTTCAGCCCGCAGCCGCTAGACGGTGAGCTCGACGAGTTGGCTTACGACGCTCCACCGCAGAAAGGTGACAATGCAGTCGCTTTGTTCAACTTCGACTTACACGGCCGCTACAGCATCGCAGCCAATGACAATGCCAGGGTTTTAATTGGTGACTACGAATTGAAGCCCCTGGCGCTTGAGGAAGAAGAGCTGGAATCCGAGCCGACCCTCGATCTGCACGACGAGATGGCCCTCATTCGAGCCACTCAAGAAAATGGTGGCGTCAGGCCGCCTGCGGTTTTGCCTGACGCCGAAGTCGATTATGAAGATCCTGAAGACTATGTTCCGGCCCAGTTCGAGCAGGTAAATGGCGTCTATGACATCGTCCCCAACAACGATAAAGACCTGGACGTTCTTTATGACATGTTGTCAGGCTTCAACGAAGATTCCGTTCGGATTTACACCGGTTTGACTCGTCCTCCTGCCAATGACGAGGACACCGAACCCATCCTTGAAGAGGAATCGGTCACGGATGAGCTTGAAGAGGCTCCTGAAGGGGTGGAGACGAAACTCGAGACTGAATCCAGTGAAGAAGTCCGAGTGGCTGGCGAGCCTGAGAGGCCCATTGAAAAGGCTGCTAAACCCAGTAATCGTAAACTCCGTAAGCCGCAGACCGCCAAGCAGGATCCGTTGGTTGAAGGCGAGGCGCCAAAGAAGCGGAAGAATCGAAAGCGTGCCACTGTGCCAAGCTGGGACGAAATCATCTTCGGGGCGCCTAAAAAAGAAGACTAGAGCTTAGGGCACCCTTTTTGAGCTGACTGTCCAATTGAGATATCTTGACATCAAGATATCTTGGAGGTTTAAGTGGCCAGTCTCGACAGTTTCAAAGCAAAATCTTCCCTAGACGTAGACGGTAAAAAGTACGATTATTATCGACTAGATGCCGTTAAAGGTCGGGTCCGTCTTCCGTATAGCTTGAAAGTTCTTTTGGAGAACCTCCTTCGGCTCGAAGACGGTAAAAACATCAGCGCAGATGACATCTCGGCGCTGGCCAACTGGGACAGCCAGGCGCAGCCCTCCCACGAGATTCAGTTCACACCCGCTCGAGTGGTCATGCAGGACTTCACTGGGGTCCCTTGCGTGGTCGATCTTGCTGCAATGCGCGATGCGATGCAGGAGCTTGGCGGAGACGTCAAGAAAATCAACCCGCTAAGCCCGGCTGAGTTGGTCATTGACCACTCCGTTGTCGCGGACGCGTTCGGCACCGAACAGGCTTTGGCGATCAACACTAAACTCGAATATCAGCGCAATAAAGAACGCTACCAATTCCTGCGCTGGGGCCAAGGCGCATTCGATAACTTCAAAGTTGTTCCGCCCGGCACCGGCATCATCCACCAGGTCAACATCGAGCACCTTGCTAGGGTCGTTTTCTCGAAGGAAACCGATGGTTCTCTTCTCGCTTACCCGGATACATGTGTAGGAACCGATTCGCACACGACGATGGTTAACGGTCTTGGCGTCGTCGGTTGGGGAGTCGGCGGCATTGAGGCCGAGGCAGCGATGCTGGGTCAACCTGTCAGCATGCTTATCCCTCGTGTAGTTGGCTTCAAGCTGACGGGTAAGCTGCCCGCTGCCGCGACTGCAACAGATCTGGTTCTGACGATCACCGAGAAGCTGCGCCAACACGGCGTCGTCGGCAAGTTCGTGGAGTTCTACGGACCTGGCGTTAGCGAGGTGCCTCTTGCTAACCGCGCGACCATTGGCAATATGAGCCCTGAATACGGCTCGACCATCGCGGTGTTCCCGATCGATCAAGCGACGATCGACTACATGCGTCTGACAGGACGCGATGAGCACCAGATCAATCTTGTTGAAGCCTACGCAAAGGCACAGGGCATCTGGTTCGATCCAAATGCCGAGCCAGATTATTCCGAATACTTGGAGCTCGACCTTGCGGATGTGCATCCGTCGATTGCAGGCCCAAAGCGTCCGCAAGACAGGATCGCGTTGTCGCAAGCTGCTGAAACGTTTGAGGAAACAGTAGGCGACTATGTGACTCAAAACAGCCGCGCCTATGAGGCAACCATCGATGGCGAAAAAGTAACTTTGACCAACGGTACGGTAGGCGTTGCCGCAATTACCTCTTGTACTAACACGTCAAACCCTTCCGTTATGGTCGCCGCTGGGTTGCTTGCTAGGAACGCAGTCGCTAAGGGGCTGACTCGTAAGCCGTGGGTTAAGACCACGCTTGCTCCTGGCTCCCAGGTCGTCACCGATTACTTAGAGGATTCTGGTCTTCTCGAACCCCTGGAGGAGCTTGGGTTCGATGTTGTCGGTTACGGCTGCACGACGTGCATCGGTAACTCGGGGCCTCTCATAGATGAAGTCTCGAAGGCCGCCAACGAATCTGACGTGGTAATCACCTCTGTGCTGTCTGGCAACCGAAACTTTGAGGGTCGAATCAACCCGGATGTAAAGATGAACTATCTGGCCAGTCCGCCTCTAGTGGTGGCCTATGCGCTGGTAGGAAACATGGATTATGACATCACTACGCAGCCTCTCGGCAAGGACCCGAAAGGCAGCGATGTGATGCTAAGCGATATCTGGCCTAGCCCTCAGCAGATCGACGAGGTCGTAGGGAAATACATCAACACCAAGATGTATCAAGATTCGTACGAGAACGTTTTTGCCGGTGACGAGCGTTGGCAAAGTTTGCCGACTCCCACAGGCGATAGCTTTGAATGGGATGACGCATCCACATATGTGAGGAAGCCGCCATACTTCGAGCAGATGCCGGCCAAACCGCAACCAGTTAGTGACATTAGCGGAGCACGAGTTTTGCTTAAGCTTGGCGACTCCGTAACAACGGATCACATCAGCCCCGCAGGCGCTATCA
Source organism: Propionimicrobium lymphophilum DSM 4903 (assembly GCF_000423485.1). Classification (GTDB taxonomy): domain Bacteria; phylum Actinomycetota; class Actinomycetes; order Propionibacteriales; family Propionibacteriaceae; genus Propionimicrobium; species Propionimicrobium lymphophilum. Next base: position 143,048 of record NZ_KE384026.1, read on the forward strand.
AGCAGGATTCTCCGGCAGGAAAATATTTATTGGAGCACGGAGTCGAGCGAAAAGACTTCAACTCCTACGGCTCAAGGCGTGGTAATCACGAAGTGATGATTCGCGGGACCTTCGCCAACATCAGGTTGCGCAATCAGCTCGCTCCTGGAACAGAGGGTGGGTTCACCAGGGATTTCACAAGAAAAGATGCCCCAGTGACAACCGTGTATGAGGCTGCAATGAACTATTCGGCGCATAATAAGCCTCTGGTCGTTTTGGCGGGTAAAGAATACGGTTCTGGAAGCTCGCGCGACTGGGCGGCGAAAGGCACGATGCTGCTGGGCGTTAAAGCTGTTCTTGCGGTCAGTTACGAGCGCATTCACCGCAGCAACCTTATCGGCATGGGCGTATTACCGCTTCAATTCCCCGAGGGGCAGAACGCCGATTCACTAGGTTTAAGCGGGGAGGAGATCTTCGAGATCACCGGTGTAAGCAAGCTCAATTCCGGCCAGACTCCAGAAACCGTGAGGGTTTCGGCGACTTCACCGGAAGGGGCAGTAACGGAGTTCGACGCGAAGCTTCGCATCGACACCCCGGCTGAACGTGAGTACTACCTAAATGGTGGAATTATGCAGTACGTACTGCGTTCCCTGTTGAACAAGTAACCAAACAAAATGCGGCCAGCTTTTGTGCTGGCCGCATTTTTGTTTACTTATGAGATTTTGTCTACTTATGACAACGGATGACGGCTGTCGGAGCGCTGCTTAGCCGGACTACTCGGCGGCTGGTGCTTCCCAGCAGCAAACCGGTGAAGCCTCCTCGTCCGCGGCTAGAAACGACGATTAGCTGAGCGTTCTTAGACTCCGCGGCCAACGCGTCGCCTGGATTGGCATTTACAACCTTAGAGGTGACTTTGACGTTCGGGTACTCCTGCGCTAGTTCAGCCACTGTGGACTGAATGAAGGCATGGCTTTCTTCGTTGATCTCGTCTGCGTCGACGAGAACGACCATTGTCGCCTCACTGGCAGCCGGTGGTGCGTACCAAGCGTGCATAACGACGAGGGGAGCGCCGAGTTTGTCTGCCTGCTCGAAGGCGTAACGGACGGTCTGCTTAGCGCGAGAATCGTCATCGATGCCTACCAGGACGGGGCCACCAGGTCGTTCCTTAAAGTCGTGAGGAATGGTGATCACTGTTCCACCAGCGTTAGTCACCACAGAGTCAGCGACGCCACCAAGTGTGAAGATGCTTGCCTGCCCTGAGCCACGCTTGCCCAAGATAAGGGTTTCGGACTTCTTGGTTATTTCGACCAAAGAACCTGCGACATCCCCCTCTAGCAAAATGCTTGAGACCTCAATGGCGGGCGCAACTTCCCTTGCCTGAAGTTCAGCTTTGTGCAGGCGAGCTAGGTACTTGTCCTTCTGGCGCTCGTTGTAATTGGCCTCGAGCATCGCCTTCCACACGTGAGACTTGCGAGGAAGCATAACTTCCGGCTGAACCATGACGATGGTCAGGCCCGTACCGTGGCTCTTCGCCCATTTGGCGGCCCACTGCGTGGCTAGATAGGAGTTTTCAGATCCATCAATGCCCACCACAGTGCTGTGCACCTTGGAGATGTCTGTCGATGTCATTTCTCCTCCTTAAATCCTGTTATCAGGTAATTATCTCATTGAAAATGTTGCAGGTTTGTGATTTAGATAAATGTTTGCCAACGAAGCTACAAAGCTAAGAAAGTCAGAATTGCTCTGACCCTACGGTTTTCTTCTCCAGGTTCTAGCCCTAGCTTGGAAAAAATGTTAGAGACATGCTTGGCGACTGCGGCAGAGGACAAAAACAATTTCTCCGAGATTTGATTATTCGATAGTCCTTGGGCCATCAACTCCAGGACCTCAAATTCCCTAGGCGTGAGTCTGCCCAGCCCAGAGCGTGAGTTATTCATCATCGCCCGGGCAACCTCGGGGTCGATAACCACTCCGCCAGAAGCAACTATCCGCAGCGAATTAATGAAATCCACCACGTCGCTGACCCTGTCTTTCAACAGATAGCCTGAGCCACCGGCGCTAGAGGGCAGCGCGAACAGCTGCTGGGCGTAGCTCGGCGCAACGTATTGGCTCAGAACCATAACTGCCAGCTGAGGATTCTTCGACTTAACCTCTAAAGCTACCTGTAGACCATCGTTAGTCATGGTAGGTGGCATCCGCACATCGGTAACTAAGACATCGGGCAGAGCATCGTTCGCTTCCAGGTCGTTCAGCAGAATGCGGAGCTGGTCTGCGTCGCTAGCATGACCGACTATTTCAAACTCTTGACGCTCCAAAAGACCGGCTAGACCTTCGCGAAGGAGGGCCGAATCGTCGGCAATGATGAGCGAAGTTTTTTCGGTCATCTTTCGCTCCCGTCAATGTTGATTGCGCTGCTGCCTCGGTCGATGAGTAACGGGAGGGTCGCGCGGATTTGGGTAGGGCCGTCAGTAGGGCTGGAGATACTCATCGTGCCACCGAACGCTGCTAGCCGTTCCTGCATTCCAGCCAGGCCGTGGCCCGGTCTCAACTGGGCCCCGCCAGGGCCGCCGTCAACCACGGAAATGGTCAGGCTGTCATCAGAAGTGAGGAGAACGGTTACGTTTGAGTCTGGGGCGTACTTCGCGGCGTTCGCGATTGCCTCGGTAGAAAAGAAATAGGCGGCCGCCAGAACTCCCTCTGGAATTTTCGGTAAAGGATTCGGGCAGATTATTTTTATGCGACCGATAGACCTGTTTGCAATGTCCGACAATGCCGCATGAAGTCCGAGCTCGCTGAGAACTTGAGGATGTATCCCTCTAACAGTCTGGCGCAAAGAATCGAGGCCTTTTTGAATAGCCTCTTTAGCTTCACCCAACAATTTTGCGACCTGCGGATCGGAGCAGGCGGTGTGTGAAAGCTGAGCTTCGCCCAATTTCATTGCGGCAAGAACTAGGTACTGCTGGGTGCCATCATGCAGGTCTCGCTCGATGCGTCGCCTCTCAACCTCATAGGCGTCAACAATGACCTTTCTAGATTGCACCAAGTCAGCTATCTTTTTAGCGGTCTCAGACTCATTAGAGTTAGGGAGATTGCGGCGCCTGAAGATCATTTTAATAATGATAGTCATCGATTATCGCTCTAGGCAGTAGTGCTAGCAATACCTAAAAGAGCAGATCTGGCACTGTTCTAAGCAACCGGTAAAAAAAGATGAAATAGGTCTCATGAATGGAATGCCTAACGTCGTGTTGAGAACACACGACATTACGAAAAATTTTGGTGACGTTCGCGCGCTAGCAGGAGTCACGATTGCCATTAAGCAGGGCGAATCGCTAGCGATCATGGGGCCTTCGGGGTCAGGCAAATCGACACTGCTGCATTGCCTAAGCGGAGTGCTAGTTCCAGAGTCGGGTAGCGTCCACTATCTAGATGTCGAGCTTAGCGGGTTGAGCGACGCACAACGATCCCGACTTCGGCTCTCTCAATTCGGCTTCGTGTTCCAAGACGGGCAGTTGATTCCAGAACTGCCTGCCAGAGAGAACGTTGCGCTACCACTGATGCTAACGGGTTCGGCTAGTTCTAAGGCGCTAAAAGCAGCAGACGAGATGCTATCCAAGCTAGGCCTTGGCGATATGAGAAACAGGCGCCCCGGCGACATGTCTGGCGGCCAGGCTCAGAGAGTGGCTACGGCTCGAGCGCTAGTTGGCAACCCAAGCGTCATTTTCGCCGATGAACCCACAGGTGCTCTAGACCAGGCAACTGGGCACGAAACCATGCAGATGCTGACTACCGTAGCCCGCCAAGTGGGAGCCGCATTGGTTGTGGTTACGCACGACGTAAACGTTGCTAGATGGTGCTCGAGACTCGTTGAGATTCGTGACGGGCTTATCCACGCAGATCGTCTTTTAGATCGCGAACAGGGGAGGGGCTAATGACAACCCCGACCAACTCTAAGAAACCGTTTCTAAATAGCTCGGCACATGGACTATCAAAACTGACAGTACGAATGGCTCGGGCTAGAACATCTCAACACGAAGGCGAATCGCTGCTATCGATAGCTTCGATATTCGCATACACGGTTTGTAGCGCACTTGCGCTAACAGTCGCAGGTGGCACCTGGATGTTCTACAACAGGGCATATCACCCGACAGGGCTAATAGCGGAGGTGCTAAAGGAGGATCCATCTTTCGATAAAGTCCTCGACTTCTATTTCGCGCTAGCTATCCTGGCCTGCGCTCTTATCGTCCCCTCAGTGGTATCTCTTGCGTCAAAAGCGGCTGTTCTGGGGGCCAAAGGCCGCGAAAAGCGCCTAGCTGCGCTGAGGCTCCTAGGCCTGACAAGCGGAGAAGTGACTCGCATGACCATGCTGGAGAGCGTAGTTTCTTCCGTAATCGGTTGCGCAATAGGAACGGTCATCTACTTGTCGACGTTGAGCATGTGGTCTGGGCTGACGATCATGGCCCAAAAAATATCTCCTAAAGAGATGCTTCTGCCGTGGTGGGGATTTCTAGCCGTCGTCGGCTTTATCGTCCTACTAGGGGTGCTCTCCTCCTGGTGGGGAATGCAACAGGTCCGCGTATCGCCGCTAGGCGTAGCTCGCAGGACGAATAGCCCAGCTTTGAAGGCGTGGAGGGCAGTGCTCTTCGTCATTATTCTCGTGGCGGGATTCCTCGCCGTGGCAAACATAAATCTTGGTGGGGGAGCATCGAAGAACGTGTTGTTCACCTTCCTGCTATTTTCCGCAGTTTTGTTGTTGGTCATCTTTGGCTTCAACATCGTTGGGCCATTCTGTCTGCAATTAGCGGCGAAGCTGATCGCGAAACTGCCATTCGCAAGCGTAAAACTGGCCTCCAGACGAGTAATTGCGACCCCGAAAGCTACCTGGCGGCTGGTTTCTGGCATGGGGCTGCTTGCATTTATCGCCGGCTACATTTCGATGATGCCGATAACGCTAAACACAGACTTGGCGGACGGCTCAGCAATAAAAACCTTCATAGATCTGAGTCTTTGGGACTTCAACAAAGGAGCGATGATTACGCTTGCTGTGGGGTTCTTGCTGACCGCGGCCTCCACTTTGATCAGCCAGGCCTCACAAACCATCGAACTCGCCCCGCAGTCGCGTTCGCTTGCCCGAATGGGCGCGCCCAGGAGCTTCGAGCTGAAGGCCATGTGGCTTGAGACGCTGGGTCCGCTATCCTTCGCTGTCATTTCGGGGGCCGCATTGGGAATCTTGTTCGCTATGCCCATGCAGGCTGCTGCCCAACAGATGAGTGGAAAATCAGTAGACACCGCTGTGGGGCCGATGCTCCTGCTCATCGGCTTGGGACTAGGTGCTACTGCTCTTGCGCTACTTGCTTGCCACCCACTGCAGGCAAGCCTGCTCAAGCAGCAAGTGAGAGCTAATGACTGATAGCTAGCCGAAAAATTCGATCGCTGGTTTCAGAAGGGTTATGACGATTTGGTCACGCCTAATTCGTCATAGCCCTTCGGGGCGCTACAGTTGAATGTTGTTAAGTTGAAGCGATCGAAAGGGGCTTTGCATGGGGGCCAAAAGCGTGGGTAAGAGCGACATGCTCGACGCTTATTATCCTTTGCTCGCCAAAATCGATGACCCCAAAGATCTGCGTCAACTCGACTACAAGCAGCTTCTCGATCTGGCAGAAGAGATCCGTAAGTTTTTGATCAAAAACGTAAGCGCAACTGGCGGACACCTAGGGCCGAATCTGGGCGTGGTGGAGCTTACGTTGGCAATGCACCTCGTCTTCGAATCACCAAATGACCCGTTTATTTTCGATACCGGCCACCAGAGCTACGTGCACAAAATATTGACTGGTCGGGCGAAAGACTTTCCGTGCCTACGACAAAAAGATGGGCTATCCGGTTATCCATCTAGGCAAGAATCTGCACACGATTGGGTGGAAAATTCTCATGCGTCGACGTCGCTTTCTTGGGCCGAGGGAATAGCGAAGGGCATCAGGTTGCGTGGTGAAAAGAATCGCACAGTTGTAGCTGTTATCGGCGATGGTGCTTTGACCGGTGGAATGGCCTGGGAGGCCCTCGACAATATCGCGGTTGATGAGGATTTGCCGCTAGTGATTATCGTCAACGACAACGGTCGATCTTATTCTCCAACTGTCGGTGGTCTTTCTCGCCAACTATCGGGTTTCAGAACCGACCCGCGTTATGAAGAGACCCTGAACGTTCTACGAAAGACGCTCAAGGGTGCGCCGCTCATTGGTCAGCCCTTATTCGAACTTTTGCACGGCTTGAAGGCTGGCATCAAGGACGTGCTTGCCCCGCAGAGCCTGTTTTCTGACCTCGGCATAAAGTATCTAGGTCCGATAAACGGGCATAACCTAGAAGCCCTCGCGGTGGCATTGCAGCAGGCTAAAAATTATGGTGGCCCGATTATCGTCCACGTGATCACTCAAAAAGGCAAAGGATTTAAAGCTGCGGAGCAGTACTCCGAAGACCTTTTCCACTCAGTTGGAAAAATTGATGATGTAACTGGTAAGAAGCTCGTCGTTGACGATCGAAAATCGTGGACAGATATTTTCTCCGACGAAATCGTCAAAATTGGGCGAGATAAAGAGAATGTCGCTTGCATCACCGCGGCGATGCTTCATCCCGTGGGGCTGGCTAAGTTTGCAGAAGAGTTTCCCGAGCGCACGTTCGATGTCGGAATCGCTGAACAGCATGCCGTGACTTTTGCGGCGGGGCTGGCGGCCACCGGAATCCACCCAGTCGTAGCTTTCTATTCCACGTTTTTGAATAGAGCTTTCGACCAAATTTTGCTGGACGTGGGTATGCACAAGGCCGGTGTTACGTTCGTCTTGGACCGCTCCGGTGTAACTGGCACTGATGGAGCAAGCCATAACGGTATGTGGGATGTGCCGCTGCTTTCGATCGTTCCTGGCTTGAGGCTTGCAGCTCCTCGTGACGAGCAGCGTTTGCGTGCGGCATTGCGTACGGCTGTTGATGTCGACGACGTGCCAACCGTAATCAGGTACTCTAAAGAAAAGCTTTCGCAACCTGTGCCTTCCGTGAAAACCGAGGATGGCATAGATTTTCTCAAGGTCTCACACAACCCAAGGGTGTTGATCGTTAGCTATGGTCAGTTTGCTGCTCTGGCGCTCGAAACCGCAAAAAAACTCGAGTCTTTGGGCTTTGCTGCTGATGTCGTCGATCCAGTTTGGGCATTGCCGATCAGTAGCGAGCTCGTCGAACTGTCTGAGAAGTACGAACTGGTAGCAACGCTAGAGGACAACCTTGTGGCTGGTGGCATGGGCGAACAACTCGAGATTTCCTCTAGAAATCCGAACATGTGTCATTTCGGGGTGCCCAGAAAGTACCTTCCACACGCCAGCCGCGGAGAATTGCTTGAGCAGATGGGCCTGACTCCAGAGGCGATCTCGCAGGTCGTCTTTAGCCGGCTAAGCGCTTAGCCCTGATTGGATTATCTCCAGGATTTCTTGGCGTTGCCATGGCCGAACGCCCAAATCAGTTAGCTGCGATTCCATGTCTTCACTGGGCTGCCAGAGCGCCTCACGAAGTGCTGCGGGGGAAACTAGATTCTCGACAGGAAGATTTAGCGTTTGAGCTTTTTCGATAATTTTTGGCCGGATCCGGTTCCAGCGCTCCGCAGCCTCGGGATTGATCCGTTGCCAATTTCGTGGTTTGGGAATTCCGGTTTTGTGCACCCTGAGTTGCGGTAGGTCGGATTTATCAAGCCCGGCTACCGTGTCCAGCGCATTTTCCCAGGCAGACATGTGCTTCCTAGGCTCACGACGTCTAAATCCCATTACCCTGCGCAATTTCGAGATGGTTGGGACGCTTTCTTCGCTTGCTTGGCTAGCGATTTCGGTTATTGCTTTGTCTATCAAAACTTTGTGCGGCGATTTGTCCAGCTCGCGGGCGATCTTGTCACGTTGCTCGTAAAGCTCACGAACCAGAGCCATCCCACGTCTGGTGTGGACGTCCTGGAGCCCCGAAGTTCGTCTCCAACGCTCATCAGCACATTTCGGTTCGTGATGGTCTGCCCAATAAACCAGATGGGCGAATTCTTGTTTCGCCCATTCTTCCTTGCCTGCATCTTCGAGATCTACGATCATTTTCTTTCGAAGATCGATTAAAAGCTCGACGTCCAAGGCCGCGTATGCGATCCAATCTTGAGGGATGGGGCGAGTCGACCAGTCGTCAGCGGAATGCTGTTTTTCGAGGTGGAGATCGAAGTAGTGTTCGATCATAGCGGCCAGGTTAACTTTCTCGTATCCGAGTAGTCTGCCCGCCAGCTCGGTGTCGAAGAGGCTTGCCGGACGCATATTCAGCTGCCACAGGTTAGGCAAATCCTGTGTCGCTGCGTGCAGAATCCACTGGGAATCGCCGATTGCCTCATTCAATTCGCTGAAATCTGCAATTTTGCCGTGCTCGAAACTTATCGGATCTATTAGAAAAATCCCGGCGCCATCTTTTTTTATTTGGACAAGATAGGCCTTGTCTGAATATCTAAAGCTCTGCGCCCTTTCAACGTCGATGGCGATTGGTCCTTCAGCCTCGGATACCTTATTGATCATCCGATTCCAGGACAGCTCGTCGTTAACAATTACCGGCTCTTCTGCCGGATGGGTCAAAGTCTTCATTTATTCGTTCGCCTGCTTAGGCTTACCACTCCGGGAGCTAGCGGCGGCATGCCGCATGTGAAACACATAAGCTGTTGCCAGGCCTCTAGGTGGGGAATTATTCCCCGGTCATCGATGTTTGCAGTCCATGAGGACCTGATTTCAATCTCTGCTGTGTCCGGCTCTTCAGCTAGGGCACCGAAGCTCCTGCTGGTCACCGCAGTAACTGTTCCGGATGCGGCGTGGAATTCGGCATCTGACTGCCCCAGAGAATCGCTCAGCCAATTCCAACCTACTTCGGTTAGTAACGGATCCATCGCCATCTCGATGTCTACGTCCGCCTGCACAAATGACACGCAACGATAAGTGCCGTCCCAGGCTGGATTGCCGTCGGGGTCGTGAAGAATGACGAGACGAGCAGTGCCGACTTCTTCGCCGAGCCGATCGATGTCAGCCTCGATTGCGACAGAAAACGGCGCAATTCGTTGAGGAGACGGCATCTGCGAAACTTTAATCTCGGGGCGCCATTGAAAATTCAGGACTCCACTGCAGACATCATCGAATTGATGCGTCGGCAGTTTCGCGACCGAAGGCTTAACTGACACATCTGAACCCTACGGGGTTCAGGGGCCGTGCTGCGGTAGGCGCGCCTATGCTCAGGCTATCCCAGGTGGAGCTGGGCAATGTTAGAAGGCGCCTGCTTTTGATTCTCGAAGGCCATGTCGAGCATTTTCATGGCTTCGAAAGAATAGCGAGCCATAATCAGATTGCACAGTCGAGGGTCTGGACCGAAAGGCGAACTGATGGCTATCGCTCGGTTGGCTAAAGCATTTTCGTAAAGCGCTTGATAGCAATCGTCGGGAGTTAAGAACAAAGATCCGACGGCAATTGATCTTCTGCCTTGATCGTGAAGTGAGGAAATGGCCGATTTCACGGATGAACCAGTTCCGTCACCGCAAGCAAATACCACAGGTAGTTTGTGGTGTGACGACCATTGACGAGCTCGGCGAAGCAGCACCCCTGAGCCACGGGTGTCGCCAAAGCTCGGTGCAGCTAGTACCAGGCCGTCTAACTCCAGGCAGCGGTTTGCCGTCAAGGCGGCTCGCAGCCTCTCATCGATAATGTTGAGGAGCTCTGAGACGGGTCCGATTGGTTTTGCCAGCCCGATCTTCATCTGAGGGAAAGCGGACTTGAGGCTTTCGTGCATGGCAACCACGTCTTCTGTGGCGCTAGCAACGCTGGTGAAATCTAGCGGAACTAGAACAGTCTCTTTGGTACCGCGACTATCGAGGGCCTTCAGCGTCTGCTTGCCTGTGGGGGATGTCTTGCCGCAAAAAGCTAGATGGATGGAAAGCTCCGGGCGACGAATCTGCATTTCTTTGCGAAGTGCGTGAACAACCTGTTCGGTTGCTATCTCAGCGGGACCATTAGACACCAGAGCTAATGCTGGGGCTGTCATGCTGGTCACCTCCCCAAAACTCGAAACCAACTATTTCAAACCTTGATCAGATCATTTCATGATTCGAGATATGGAGACAAACTTTGTTGTTTTGCGGTTGGCAAACCAAAAACAGCTAAGTGAATGGTCGTGAAATTGCCGAACTTGCAATAAGAATAAATAGGTAGGGTTAGTCGTACACGATGCTTAAATAAGGAGAGGCCGAATGAGCCGAAAAGCTATTGTCACGATTGTTGCTGCAGTGATCTCGGTACTGATCATCGGAGTGCTAGCGATATCTTCGAATAGCAATAAAGCTGAAAAGAAAACTGGTGCTCAGGCCTCAACAAATTCAGTCCAGTTATCAGACCAGGAGAGATTCCACTTAAACCTTCCCAGGCGCGATGCCTCTGACAGCATGGCTATGGGTGACGTTGATGCTCCGGTAACACTAATCGAGTGGGCAGACTTCCGCTGCCCGTTCTGCTCCCTTTTCGCTGAGCAGACTTTGCCCAAGCTTCAGCACTATTTCGATGAGGGTAAAGTGCGCTTCGAGTTCAGGGATATGCCTGTCTTTGGTGACGACTCCATATATGCGGCGATGGCTGCTAGAGCAGCAGGGGAGCAGGGGCTATACCATGAGTATCAACTGGCTCTTTATCGGGCGCTGCCAAATAGCGGACACCCGCCGGTCAGTGAGGAGCTGGTTCTTGAAACCGCCCAGAAGGTCGGGGTCCCCGATATGAATAAATTCAAGTCCGATCTGGAAAGCGATGAGCTGAGCGAGCTTATTCAACGCGACTACGCGGAGGCGAAACAGCTTGGGATCTCTTCGGTTCCGATTTTTGTTATCGGCACGCAAGCTTTGGAAGGCGCTCAGCCCTTGGATGCGTTTGAATCAGTAATTGAAGAGGAACTAGCTAAGGCTTCTCAACGGTGAATATCGGATTTGCTGCAGCGTTTTTAGGCGGCATAGCGGCGGTGTTTAGCCCCTGTTCGGCAATGTTGCTTCCTTCGTTCTTTGCGATTGCGTTCGGGGCAAGACTTCGTACCCTGCTTGGGCGGGTTGGAATCTTTTATATAGGCTCTCTGCTCACGTTGGTTCCATTAGGGCTCGCTGCCGGAACAATGGGGACATTGCTTGCCGAGCATCGCCAAACTATCTCTTTAGCCGGCGGAATCGTACTCATCGTTATCGGCCTGTGTATTGTCTTTGGCTTTTCGCTGCCCATCCCAGGGCTGCGGGCTAGAGGAGGATCTAGCGCGCTATCAGTTTTGGTGTTGGGGATGGTCTACGGGCTGTCTGGAACGTGTACCGGTCCGCTACTAGGTGCCATCTTGACCATGGCTGCAATTTCTTCATCTCCCCTTTACGGCGCTTTTCTCCTCGCCATATTTGCCGCTGGAATGGCGGTGCCTCTGGCAATATTGGCGTTGCTTTGGGACAAGGTGGATTTGGCTAGCAAACTGCGTCCACGAGTAATTAAAATCGGGCCTTTTGAAACCACGCTCTGGGCGATCGTCTCGGGTTTGTTGTTTGTGGGCCTGGGTGTTTTGTTCTTAGCTTCGGACGCAACCGGCGCTCTTGGTGGATTGCTCGATGCGGGTGCTCAGCAGCAACTTGAAATTAGCCTCGGAAAGATCGCGTCCTGCGTGCCGGATGTCGTCGTTCTAATTTTGCTCGTTGTGGTTATCGGCCTGCTGGCTTGGTGGGCCGTAAGCCGAACTCCGAAACAAAGAAATTAGGAAACTTTGCAGCCGTCTAAGAGCTGAGAAATGACCTTTAGCTCCCTGCTGTCCACCGTAAGTGCGTACTTCTGCTTGACGATCACTTGACGTGCCACGTAGTCACAGCGGAAGTCCTTATTCGGTGGCAGCCACCCTGCTGCATCGGCTGAAGCTTTGTCGTCGTTAGCTTCGCCGGAAACTGCCAACAGATTCAACGGGTCGTTAGCAAACTGCAGGCGTTGGTTATCGTTCCAGGCCCATGCGCCAGAGCGCCACGCCTCTGCGAGCGCTACGACGTGGTCGATCTGTACTTCCTCGGACCTGGATTTTGAAAACTCAATCGTTTGATCGGTGTAGGGATCCACTAATTTGCCGGCAATGACCACACAGTTCGATCCTGGACGAAATTCGACGTCACTTAAGTCTCTGATTAAGACGTCGTTTCGTGTGTAGCACCCGTTTCCATCGACGTCTTCCCAGGATTCTCCGAAGCGGATTCGTTCGTAGTCGCCATTTCGATCTGGCTGTTCCACCTTCAAGCTGCCCAAGGATTGTTTCGCTTTCGCAACCAATGCAGAGTCGTTTGTTTTCCCGCCTTCGTGCGGGTTCGGAGCCCCAATAAATGCCCAAGCTGCCACGAGGGCGAAAACTAATGCGGTAACTATCTTGATGGAGCCGGGGACCGACTCCTTCTTACGATCTGCTCGTGACTTCATGCGTTTCATAATATGTGGTTTGTTCAGTTTGAGTTTTTAGGTAAAAGACGTTTAAACTTACAACTCGTGCGATTCAGCATCGCAAATCGGGCGCATAGCTCAGTTGGTTAGAGCATCTGCCTTACAAGCAGAGGGTCCGCGGTTCGAGTCCGTGTGCGCCCACCGATTTAAACCAGATTTTCAGCCTCTGACTAGGCCTTTAATCGTTCCCAAAGATTTCCTGTCAAGTTTTTTGCGGGAATTTAACCCGCATTTATTTATACCGGGTAAAAAATTCTTGCTTTAGAAAGTCATTTTCGTAAATCGTGAGTAGAAACCTATTTTTATTCCAGAGGTCCAAGTTATGAATGAAGCCAGGAAGCCGACGGCAGCGAAAGAAATTTTGCGTCTCGCGGTTCCTACTCTTGGCGCTTTGCTCGTACAACCTGTTTTGCTCCTTGTCGATTCGGCAATCGTGGGCCACTGGTCGACTGATTCACTCGCCGGTCTTGGGTTAGCGCAAACAGTTTTATTGACGATAGTCGGGCTCTGCGTTTTTTTGGCTTACTCGACCACTGCGGCCACGGCTAGGGCGCTCGGCGCAGGAAAACTCGCCAACGGTCTAAAGGCTGGAGTAGACGCAATCTGGCTAGCTATTTTCATCGGCATAGCGGTCGCAACTTTGACGGCTTCATTCGGCGGCTGGATACTTGGACTCTTTGCTGCGGAGCCATCGGTTATTTCTGAAGGCACGAAGTATCTTGCGGTCAGCGCGATTGGGTTGCCTGCCATGCTTTCTGTCCAGGCAGCAACCGGCGTTATCAGGGGGCTTCAAGATACGAGGACGCCGCTCCTTGTCTCTTTGCTCGCTGCGGTCGTGAATGTTCCGTTATCTGTAGTTCTAGTTTTTACCGCCGGTTGGGGAGTGGTTGGTGCCGCTGTCGGAACCGTCGTCGCTCAATACCTGATGGCAGTAATACTCGTTTCTATTGTTTGGAAGAAAGCCATTCAACATCAGATCAGTCTGCGCCCAGAAATGAGTGGCGTAGCTAGCGCATGGCGCGGGGGAGTGCCGATTCTGGTCAGAACATTGGCCATGAGAATCGGGATGTTGATGCTTTCTGCGTGCGCAGCGAAACTCGGCACTACGCAGCTTGCAGCGCATCAGATCGTTCTGAACCTGTGGAATTTGCTGGCTAACGGACTCGATGCTGTTGCAATCGCGGCCCAATCTATAACCGGAAAATACTTAGGCGCCGGTGACGTGAAATATGTACGAAGCGCCACCAGGCAGATGACTCGTTGGGGCGTGTTTGGTGGGACGGGTGCAGCCGCATTAGTCCTAGCTTGTTCGTGGCTGTTACCTAAACTTTTTTCACCAGACGTAGACGTTCAGGGTGCTATTAGCGTTACGTTGCTGGTGGTCGTTATCTGTCAGCCACTAGCTGGCTATGTTTACGTGCTGGACGGGGTGTTGATGGGGGCAGGAGATACCGTTTATCTGGCTAAAGTCAGCGCATTCAATCTGCTTTGCTTCATCCCCGCCATCGTTTTGTGGATCTGGTTGGGCCTGCAGGCTAACCCAGGGCTGGTTTGGCTGTGGATCGCCTACGGTGGATGGTATATGGCGCTCAGAGCCGTTACGCTCTGGATTCGCCAGCGCAGCAATAAATGGATTCGAGTGGGCGACTAAAAGCTTTCAATAATTCGGTTTAGTGTCTTGCTGGGACGCATGGCAGAACTTAATTTATCGTTAGCAGGAAGATAATATCCGCCAAGGTCCTCAGCTGAACCTTGAGCCTGTCGAAACTCCGAGACAATCCGTTCGCTGTCCGAAGAGAGTTTTTCTGCTAGTGGCGAAAAAACTCTCGACAACTCTGCGTTTTCGTCTTGTGCGGAGAGTTCGCGTGCCCATCTTTTAGCAAGGTGAAAATGACTTTCTGGGTTGTCGATTTCTCCGACAGTCCTACTCGGTGAGCAATCGTCTTCGAGCAGGCTCTCTATTGCCTTGTCTAGGGTCTCGGCAAGAATATTTGCCTTTTCGTTCCCGTTGGACTCCCCGTACTGCTCTAGGGAAGCGCCCAGCGCCATAAATTCGCCAAGCGAGTCCCACCTGAGGTGTCCTTCTGAAACAAACTGCTGGACATGTTTAGGAGCCGAGCCACCAGCACCGGTCTCAAACATTCCGCCGCCGTGCAGCAAAGGGACTATGGAAAGCATCTTCGCAGAAGTGCCCACCTCGATGATCGGGAAAAGGTCGGTGAGGTAGTCCCTCAAAACGTTTCCGGTTACGGCAATTGTGTTTTCTCCGTTACGCAGTCGCTGGAGGGTATATCTCGTCGCCGAGACCGGGTCCAGAATCTTTATTTCCAGGCCGACGGTGTCGTAGTTTGGTAAAAATTTGTTTACCAACTCAATCAGTTTGGCATCGTGAGACCTATTCTGGGCCAGCCAAAATATGGCTGGCATTCCTGTCGTCCTGGCCCTGTTTACTGCTAGCTTTACCCAATCCTCGACGGCTACGCGCTTGGTTTGGCAGCCACGCCAGATGTCTCCAGCTTTTACAACGTGCTCGAGCAACAGCTCACCGCTGTCGTTAACTACCTGAACCACACCGTCAGCAGGAATTTCGAATGTCTTGTCGTGGCTGCCATACTCCTCCGCGGCCATCGCCATCAAACCAACATTTTGAACGGTGCCGAGTTTTTCGGGCTGGTAAGCGCCAAACTTTCTGCAGTCGTCAAGAACAGTCTGGTAAACACCCGCGTAAGAGCTATCAGGGATGACGGCCAGCGTGTCCTGAAGGTTGCCATCGGAATTCCACATTTTGCCGCCCGCTTTAATCATGGCGGGCAGCGAAGCGTCGATGATCACGTCGCTGGGCACGTGCAAATTCGTGATGCCTCTATCGGAATCGACCATCGCAAGACGTGGCCCGGACTCTAGCGATTCAGCGAAAGCTCGCTTAATCTCTTCGCGTTCAGGAGATTCGAGATTTTCTAAGGAGGCAAGCACCTGAGCCAAACCATCGTTCGGACGAGCTCCGGCGTCGGCAAGCTGCTTCGCGTATTCTTCAAAAACTGGCTCAAAGAAGGTTCTTACTGCGTGGCCGAAAATTATCGGATCGCTTACCTTCATCATGGTTGCCTTCAGGTGAATCGAATACAGCAGATCCTGCGATTTTGCCCGGGCAACGCACTCTTTAAGGAATTCGTCTAATTTTGCCGAGTTCAGAACTGTGGCATCGAAAATCTCGCCCTTTGCAAGGCGAAGATCGTCCCGTAACGAGACCACGGTTCCGTCATTCTGTTTGAGCTGAACAGTCAGGATTTGATCTCTGTTAGAGACGAATGTTTTTTCGTTATGGGCGAAGTCCTCATCCTGCATCGTTGCGACATTCGTCAAGCTGTCACTAGCAAAAGGCTTCATCTCGTGGGGATGCTTGCGAACATAATTCTTGATGGCAAGGGGAGCGCGACGATCGGAATTACCCTGTCGAAGCACGGGATTCACCGCTGATCCCTTTACCGAATCGTAGGCTTTCTTTATTCGTTCCTGTTCGTCGCTAACTGGCTCGTCGGGGTAATCGGGCACCGAAAAGCCCTTATCTTGAAGCTCAGCGATTGCTGCCTTTAGCTGGGGAATAGAAGCAGATATGTTTGGGAGTTTAATTATGTTCGCATCGGGGCTGTGTGTAAGTTCGCTAAGTTTGCCCAGTGCGTCCACGACCTGATCTTCGGCTGGTAACCACTCTTTGAGAGCAGCAAGGATGCGTGCGGCTAAAGAAATGTCGCTTACCTCGATATCTACTCCGGCCTTCTTCGTGAAGGCCTCGATGATCGGTAACAGTGAGGCAGTGGCTAGCGCGGGAGCCTCGTCCGTTTTCGTGTAGATGATGGGCATGAAACACTTCCTTTTCAGCCGAAAAGATCAGATCGGATATCTTGACGTTAAGATAACATCTTTTATTAGCTCAGTCGGGAGCGAACCATCGTGGCGACGGTCTTGCCATCTGCGGCGCCAGCAGCCTTTTCGTTTACGGCCTTTACGATGGATCCCATCTGACGCATGGTGGGCTTTTCGCCTAGCTCAGCCTGCGCAGCTGCGACTGCTTCGTCGACCAATTTCGCCAGTTCATCTTCGCTTAGCTGCTTGGGTAGGTAGCGGTGTAAGAACTCTGCTTCAGCAGTTTCCGACTCTGCTAGCTCTGGCCTTCCCGCATCGATATAAGTCTGAGCGGACTCTTCGCGAGCCTTAACCTCTTTAGTCAGAATCTTCAATTCTTCGGCATCGGAAAGTTCGTGCTTTCCAGAGCCCGAAACCTCCGCGTTCAGGAAGGCGGCCAGGGCCATCCGAATAGTCGATTTGGCAAGCTCGTCCTTCGCTTTCATCGCGGCGGTCAGGTCTTTCTTTAGCTGAGTTTTAAGGGTACCCATGTCTTCTCCTTATTGTTTTATTTCTATATTGGCACTAAGCAACGACAATTTTCCTGCTTGGCTTAGTCAGCACGTTGCACTGGTGCAGTAGACTTGTTTGTCGTGGCTATCGCAGACCTTCTTGAAAAGCTTCCAGACCTCGAGCATTCCATGCGCTCTATCGAGGCGGTCGTCGACGTTGAATCAAAGAAAAATCAAATTCACGACCTTGAGAAGCAGGCCGCTGCACCCGATCTTTGGGACGACCAAGAAAACGCACAACAGGTCACTAGCAAGCTGTCGCGGCTTCAATCAGAGGTCGAGAGGGTAGAGAAATTGCGTGGTCGCTTGGAAGACGTCCAGGTGCTCATTGAGTTGGCTTCAGAGGAAGCCGACGAAGAAGCTGCGTCCGAAGCTAGCAAAGAAGTAACTGCCCTGAGCAAAGAAATCGACGCTCTTGAGGTTCGCACTCTTTTAAATGGGGAATACGACGAGCGAGATGCACTCGTGACGATTCGTTCCGAAGCCGGAGGCGTAGATGCAGCAGATTTCGCCTCAATGCTGCTTAGGATGTACCAACGCTGGGCCGAACGCAACGGCTACTCGGTCGAGGTCTATGACATCAGCTACGCGGAAGAGGCCGGAATTAAGTCCGCCACATTTGCGGTAAAGGCTCCCTACGCATACGGCACGTTGGGTGTAGAGCAGGGCACTCACAGGCTGGTTAGGATTAGTCCCTTCGATAACCAGGCGCGTCGGCAAACTTCATTCGCGGGTGTCGACGTCCTGCCGGTAGTTGAAGAAACCGACCACATCGACATTCCCGAACAGGACATCAGAATCGATGTCTTCCGCAGTTCCGGGCCCGGCGGCCAGTCGGTTAACACCACCGACTCTGCGGTTAGAATTACTCACCTGCCAACCGGAATAGTTGTTAGCTGCCAAAACGAGAAGAGCCAGATCCAGAACAGGGCTGCCGCTATGCGAGTTCTTCAAGCTCGCCTGTTAGAGCGAGCCCGTCAGGAAAGGGAGGCCGAAATGGCTGCCCTAAAGGGCGATGGTGGCAATTCTTGGGGCTCCCAGATGCGCTCATACGTCACACACCCATATCAAATGGTTAAAGACCACCGCACAAATTACGAGACCGGTAACACCGATGCAGTGTTCGATGGAGAGATCGACGAATTCATTGAGGCTGGGATCCGGTGGCGTCGTCAGCAGGAAAACGCATAAGAATTCCCGCTTAGGCGTGTATGTCACCAGTTGGTTAAATCGTTAGGTTAGCCTTCAAAAGTGATCACGTTTGAAGATGTTTCCAAGGTCTACCCAGGCCAGACGGAGCCTGCGCTGAGTCGCGTTAGCGCAGAGATAGAAAAAGGCGAGTTTGTTTTCCTTGTTGGGGCTTCTGGATCCGGCAAGTCCACTTTTCTGCGGATGATTATTCGCGAGCACAGGCCAACTTCTGGACGGGTGTTTGTGCTAGGAAAAGACCTTGGCAAGCTTCACCAGTGGAAGGTTCCGGCGTTGCGTCGCCAGATTGGCGCGGTGTTCCAAGACTTCCGTCTGCTTCCGGGGAAAACCGTGGCTGAAAATATTGCTTTCGGTCTTCAGGTTTTGGGCAGGCCACCGGCAGAAATCGATGAGAAGGTTGCCGATACCCTTCAGCTAGTTGGGCTTCGCGGCAAAGACGACCGACTCCCGGAAGAGCTCTCGGGTGGCGAACAGCAACGCACTGCTATCGCGCGGGCGGTGGTAAACGATCCGAAAATCTTGATCGCTGACGAGCCCACTGGCAACCTCGATCCCCAAACGAGCGTTGGTATCATGAAGCTCCTCGATCGAATAAATAGGCGTAACACCACCGTCATCATGGCTACGCACGACTCGACCATCGTCGACCAAATGCGACGTAGGGTTCTCGAACTTGAAGACGGCAAACTCATCCGCGACCAGGCGCGCGGTGTCTACGGCACGGCGTAAGCCAGTTTCGAAAGGAAAATAATGCGTTACACACTCCGCGAAACCTGGTCCGGTCTTAAGAGAAACCTCTCGATGACCATTTCGGTCATAGTAACCATGACCGTTTCATTAACCCTTTTTGGTCTTTCTGTATTGACCTTTGCCGAGGTGGACCGCGTCAAGGGACGCTGGTACGACAAAATTGAGATCTCGGTGTACTTGTGCGCTAAAGACAGTGCGGGCAGCACGGCTGGCGGTAATTGTGAGCCTGGCCAAGACACCTCTCAGGTGCAACGAGACCTGATTCGGGAAAGGCTCGAAGCTAACCCGCAGGTTGAGCAGGTTTTCTATGAGTCGAAGCAGGATGCTTATGACGAATACCGTCGCACCTATGCCGATTCTCCTTTGTTGGATAGCCTAACCGTCGAACAAATGCAGGACTCTTTCCGGCTAAAGCTGGTGGATCCGCAGAATTATCAGGGAGTGGTCGCAGAGGCAGAAAAATTGCCTGGAGTCCAGAATGTGCTCGACATGCACGAGGTCCTGGACCCTGTTTTCAGTGTTTTGAACGGGCTTAAGTGGGGCACACTGGGGATGTCCGGGCTCTTGCTGGTTGCAGCTATGCTCCAAATCGGTAACACGATCACGATGAGCGCGTTCACCAGACGCAAGGAAATCGGGATCATGCGTTTGGTGGGCGCATCGAACTCTTATATCTTGTTGCCGTTCCTGCTTGAGGCGTTGTTTGCAGGCCTCATAGCGATAACTATTTCGGGTATTTCGCTGCTTGCTACCTACTACTTCTTAATTGATCAGAAAGCTAAAGTCTCAATTAAGGCTTTACCCTGGATTACGTGGAGCGACGCCTGGTTGGCCGTCGGATCGGTTGCTTTATTAGGCGTGGTGCTCTCTATTATTCCAACGTTATTCGTAACCCGGCGCTACCTGAAGGTGTGACCGGCATGAAACGTTGGAGTGATAGTAGTGGCGGTAAATCAAAAAGCGCTGAAGTGCCTGGTGGGTGCAATCACATTCGTCACGTGCTTCTCTCTGGCAGTGCCCGCCGACGCCGATGAACTTGATGCCAAGAAATATCAGTTGGCTGGGCGTATTAACGAAGCAAACTCGAGCATCAATTACTCCAACGAAAAGCTGGACCAAGCATCGAAGCTGTTAGCTTCGTCCCGCAGCGAATTGGCAGATGCGCAAGCAGTCCTTGCTAAAGCAGAAGCCGATTTGTCTCAAGCAAACGACGCCGAACAGCAACGAGCTAAAGAACTTGGGGCTGCAGAGGCGCAGCTTAATGAGCAGAATGAGAAGATAACCAAGGGCAAGAAAGCTATCGACGAGCAGCGTAATAAGGCTGCTGCCGAGATGCGTACCATGCACCAGCAAAATACTGCGTTGCTAAGCATCGGTATGTTGCTCAGTGAAAACGGCAACACATCGGACATCAACTCTCGAGTCCAGTGGGCACAAACTCTCTACAACAGCAACGTTGGCGAGATTAAGCGACTAACTCAGATGCAGCTGGACAACCAGAAGGCGCAAGAAGATAAGGCTGTTGCCGAGAATCAAGCGCGACAGCTTCGTGATAGTGCTGCTCAGCAGGTTGAAACCAAGAAGGCAGCAAGCCTCGCTGCTCAGAACGCGAAGACTAAGGTCAACGAACTCGTGGCCGCCAACGAGCAGGCCGAAGCTAGTGCTAAGCAGGCGGTTAATCAAGCAATCTCTAATCGCGATTCCATGCAGGCTCAGATGAACCAGGTTACTCAGCAGATTAATGCTCGCGACGCTGCAGCTGAGAGAAGAGCCGCCCAAATCGAAGCAGCTCGTCAGGCAGAACAGGCCGCTAAGGCTCAGCAGCAGAGCCAGGCTGCTCGCTCGGCACCAGCGCCCGCACCTAGCAGGAGTGGCAGGCTGTTTAAACCCGCTAACGGACCTTACACTTCGCCTTTTGGATGGCGATTCCACCCGATCCTCAAATACAACATGCTTCACACGGGAACTGATATTGGTGCCCCTTGTGGTGCTCCTATCTATGCCGCAGAATCAGGAGTGGTCGTTAAGTATGTGCCTACCGCATATTCTGGGGGATACGGTAACCGAGTCGTCATTGATCACGGTGTGGTCGGAGGGAACCGCATGACCGCGGCTTATAACCATGCGACTAGTTTCGTAGTTGGGGTAGGTCAGTCAGTCAGCAGGGGCCAAGTGATCGGTTATGTGGGCACGACCGGGTATTCGACCGGATGCCATCTTGACTTTGAGCTTTGGGTAAACGGACAGATTACCGACGCAGCTCCTTATCTATAAAACATTGGTATTGCCCCTTGTGGATGGCAAGATGTTCTAGCTAATGCGCAAGGGGCATTAATTTTAATAAGAGAGTCTTTAAGCTTTTTCTTTTATTGATTGTGGGAACCGTTTTTTCGTTTTCGCTGCTGCCGTAAGCTAGATACGGACATTCAGCTAACACTGCGAGGGAATGAATAGTGCCCAGAGAAAAAGGCGAAAAGGTCGTTGCGCGCAATAAAAAGGCCCTGCACGACTACAACATAGGTGAGAAGGTGGAGGCCGGAATGGTCCTTACCGGCACCGAGGTTAAGTCTTTGCGCGCTGGTCGTGCTTCTTTGGCCGACGGATTTGCCACTATAGATGGTGGTCAAATCTGGCTGCGTAATGTGCATATCCCTGAATATGAATTTGGCACCTTCAATAACCATGCGGCAAAGCGCAAACGCAAACTTTTGTTACATAAGAAACAAATCCATCGCCTTGAACGTGCGCTTTCTGGTGCTGGTCGCACTCTTGTTCCGCTTGCTATCTACTTCAAAGACGGCTACGCCAAAGTGGAGGTAGCAGTGGGAACTGGTAAGAAGGAGTGGGATAAGCGACAATCTATTGCTGCTCGGGATATGGCCAGAGACGTTGAAAGAGAACTCTCCATCAGGAGGAAACAAGGCCGATGAAAAAATTTGCTGCAGTTTTCTCCGTTATTTTTCTGGCGCTCCTGGGCTGTTTCGGGTTTTCGACCACTGCTAGTGCCACTAGCGACTCGATAGATTCTTTCAAAGCTGTTTACAACATTCGTGAAGACGGAGTTATTGAGGTTAACGAGACTCTGGTTTGGCGTTTCGGCAGTGGTTCTGGAAGACACGGAATTAATCGAGATTTCATAGTCCGAGAAGCCTGGGATGAACAACACGATGCAGTATTCAAATATGAGAATATGCAGGTGACTAGCCCAGATGCGTCTGCGGAAGTTAGCACTGAGAAATTTGATACCGGTGAGCGAGAGGAACAGCTTAGGTATCGAATTGGCAGCTCGGATAAGCTCGTTCTAACGCCAACTGCAACCTATAATTTCTCCTACGAGCTCCGCGGTGCGCTAAGAACTGCAGATGGTGATGAGCAGCTTTACTGGGATATTTTGACGTCGTCAGTGCCAACAATTGAAAATCTTGAAGTTAGAGTTAAGGCGCCACAAGGTGTTCAAAAAGTCCAGTGCTTTGTTGGCTCTGTGCATAGCCATACACCATGTCATATTTCGAAAATTGAAGATGGCGAAGCAATCTTCAATCAATCACCTAACTTGAGCCAAGATATCTTTACGGTAGCTGCAGGGTTTGAGCAAGGTGCGGTGAAAAACGCAGAGCCGATACTGGTTGAGAATAAGCAGCTTCAGGAACAAAGGAAACTTAAGCGCTTTGCAGCAGCTTCTGGAGTAGGTGCTGTTGCAATGAGCATTGCTAGTGCTTTTGTGGCGCGTCGATATTTGCGTCGACGTAGGGATGATAGATTCCAAGCGGTTGCGCCGGGAAATATACCGACTGATTTCCAGAATGCTCCAATCATTAAAGACGATGGCAAGGCACTGATCCCAGTTTTCTTCACGCCACCTAATCTTCCCGTTGCATACGCTGGAGTGCTAGAAGATGGCGTATTTAATTCAAGAGAGACGACAGCGACTTTAGTCTCCTTGGCGGTACGTGGTCACTTACAGATTAAGGCTGAGGTGGCGGACGGTGGAATGAGCATTCGAAAGGCATATTCGCCAGATCCGGTATTGCCCTATGAACAACGGATGCTCGACTCATTATTTGCTAATAATTCTGGCGATGAAGTTCATCTTGACGACTATGGGCAACTCGAGTCAGAACACTCCAGGCTAAGGAAAGAAGTAACTAACGGTTTATTGAATGAGGGTCTGTTTAAGAAACTCGGTGGCAGAAAACGTTTCGGTATCAATGGTTCGACTTTGCTTCTATTCTCTTTTATACCCATCGGGTTCAGCGGGATTTCCCTGCTGGATTTGGTGTCCAATAAAATGACGCTTTTCTTAGCAGTGGTTTTTACTCCTGCGATTTTCGCAATGATCTGGGTGATGCATAAGACTAAGCGTGGCACTAGAACTGCTGTTGGAACTGCATTTACTGACCAAGTTGTGGGGTTCAGAAAGTACCTTGCGACTGCAGAGGCCGATCAACTCAGGTTCGAAGAAGGCCAAGATATTTTCAGTCAATATTTGCCTTGGGCGATTGTCTTTGGCGAGGCTGACAGATGGACGAAGGTATGCAGGAAATTGATTGAGATGGGGCGCATACCTAACAACACGCCGTATTGGTACTACGGACCTAACTTCTATGACATGATGTATTACAATTCCTGGTCTCGTATGGCATCTAATGTGCAAAAAGCTGCTTCGCCTGAACCTGTTCAGAGCGGCAGCTCTGGCTTTGGTGGCGGATCCGGCTTCTCTGGAGGCCACTCTGGCGGTGGCGGCGGCGGATCTAGCATGAGCAGTTGGTAGCTTACTGGCTGCTTGATACTATGGAATGTCCAATTGCGCGGATGCGTTAGTTGTTTGATAAATAAATAGGGGATTAACCCCAAATGGGGGTGACTGGTTTCGACTGGGGAGAGTAGCTCTAGGAGAAGCGGGCCGAGAAGCCAAGGTCGACTCGTTAATGTTCCTTGGAAAACAATAAGTGCCAACAATCGCACTGACTTCGCTCTCGCTGCCTAATTGTAGTGATCGAAGGGTCAGCCCGGATGTAGCCTTCCGTCCGGTTCCTGGCCTCGTTTAGAAGGCTTGCTGCACGTCTTTTGCTTGAGGCGGCGTGCGGGACTTTTATCAAGCTAGGCTTGGCTGCAACTTGCCGACATGAGTGCAGAAGCCGAGAATACCGAAAACGTCGGCTGCGCCCGGAGAAAACCTGGACTGACTTGTCAGGACGCGAGTTCAATTCTCGCCACCTCCACTCACGACATGCGTGTCGAACACTATGTCGCGAACCCTACCTTCGGCTTTGGCGGCTTCTAAACCGTCAAAGCCGATTTGGTTTTCACCATCGCAGAAAACGCCATCACCACGCGCGACCCGGGTGAATACGACAGCCGCTACAAAAAGCTCGAGAAACGCTTCCAATAGGAAGAACAAGAACGTCAGGCAATCAATTACCAGATCGCTGACCTCACTACCCGCCCAGCACAAGCCTCCTTAGTCCGCGACTGTCTAGCCACCCAGCCGCCACTCGAATACAGTGAAGAGGCATGGAACATCCTAGTAGAGCAAGCCATCATAGATACTGACGGCTCCATCAGCATCAGCTTCAAAGATCACGCCTGATTCGCAAGCTGAACGCAGCCTCGGCCACCGCTGGGCCACCAGCTGGGATGTGGTAGCCTTGAGCAGGCTAGCCGCGAAATTACGCGCCGCGCCGCAGCGGCGTTGTCCCTGTGGCATCTTTTCAGAAAGGGTTTTTGTGCCTGTTACGCCGACCGATCTCGCGCCCTTACGCGCGGCCGCAGCGGGTGTCAAGCTTGTTGTCGTTGATATGGACGAGACGTTCTTGCTCCCCGGGAAAGTGTTTCCCGCATGGGGTAACGAACTGGTTGACCGTCTGCGCGAGCGCGGCATTATTTTCTGCCCAGCCTCGGGGCGCCAGTATCAAATGCTCGCGCATATGTTTTCCACCCACGTGGAGGGTATGCCGATTATCGCGGAAAACGGTGCGAATGTTCGCCGGGATGGTATACCCCTAGCGACGACGACACTCCCTCAGGCCACGAGCACCCGCGTGGTAGAGATTGTGCGGGAGCTCGCGCGCGCGGGCCAGGACGTGGGCACGGTCCTCTGCGGTGAAAAAGCGTATGCCGAGCGCACCGACCGCGCTTTTTTGGACGAAGCTCTTGCTTATTACCACGCCAATGAGATCGTCGCTGATCTCCTGCCTCACACGGAGGGCTTGTACAAAATCGGGGTGCTAAGTTTCTCCGATCCTCTCGTGGAGGTTATCCCGCGTCTGCACGCCCTCGGCCCAGGAGTCGATGTGGTGCGCAGCGGGGAGCTATGGACTGATGTTAACCCCGCGGCAGCCACGAAGGGCACCGGTCTAGCTGGCTTGCAAGCCAGCCTGGGGATAACCACGGCCCAGACCCTTTGTTTCGGAGACTTCAATAACGATATTCCTATGTTCGAACACGCCGACTTTAGCTTCGCGATGGCTAACGCCCAGCCGGATGTACTGGAGTGCGCCCGCTACGTAGCGCCCTCCAACGCGGATAACGGTGTGCTCACCGTGCTCAACGAGCTCTTCGACCTAGGGTTCTAGTTTTCGCTGGGCTGGCCGCGGGTGGCTCCTCCTCATGCTCTTCGGAGCTCCCTCTTGCGGTGCTGCGGCCGGCGGTAGTGGCTCGGAATGGGGGGGGGGATCGGATCGGAGCCGTCCGCCATCGCGTTGGACGCAAGCAGGTAGTAGCCCACCAGGGTGTGATCGATACGCCCCCCGTCTAGCTGTCTGAGGTGTCGCTCGCATGGCTCAGTTAGTCAGATTTCTAGGCCGACGGAATTCTCAGAGAAGCAAGCGACAAAAAGTATTGTTTCCGCCAAAAAGCGTGCGAGTCGCTAAAAGGTTTACGGTTTCGCAGGCCGGATCTATAACCTAGAGCGGACGTGGAGTAACTGCACGAAGCTAGACCTTCTAAATTAAGCAGTAAAAGTTTCTCACGTTTTTTTGTAGACATTCATTCCAAATCACCGTTAATCAATGATTTGATTACCAAAAATAATTAATTTAAGTATAGCAATTTTTGCATCTATAAATTATGCGTAATGGAATTATAGCTAATCTGTTTTATTTGGTTAGATATCTTTATGTAGCTGTAACCATCAACCTGAGCTCGACGGTTTGGTTTCCTGGATGAAACAGTGGTAATTTTTAAGGGGAATGGACTCAACTAGCATCCTGGACAGGAAGGTCTCATGTTCGACCTCAAGGACAAGCCCGGTTCTTTTGCAACGCTTGCCGGCAGAGCGCTGCTTAAACCAGCTCTTATTCTTAAAAAAGTACTGATAGTAACCTTGGCCTGCGCCTTGGGTTTTACGCTATCGACCCCGTCCCTGGCTCATGCCGAGGATCTACAGATTAGCTCCCAGGCTGACGAACAAAGCGTCAATCCGACGCCAGAAAACACTCCAGGCGTAGAAGCTACTTCGCAGTCAGGCGACGGGCTAGAGATAGGGCCGGAGATTATTGGGCAACCCGTTGGTGCAGCTGTAAAAGCACCGACCGTTAATGATGTGTTGTACGATGCTACAACGATTTCCGGAGCCAATTTAGCAAAAACTAAAGTTAAAGTTGGTAAAAAGAATGTAACTGTAATAGCAACAGTCCATGTATCATTAAAAGGTGAAGACGGCGCTGAAAAAGCCAATCTTTCTGTTACACCTACAACTGGAAAAACCTGGAAGGTAGATCTACCTGGGGGCGTTAAAGTTGCAAAAGGCGATACGGTTACTGTTTACCAACAAATAGGTGAAGACAAATCACCGGAGGTAACTAAAAATGCACAGCCATCTAAAGCATCTACAGTTACTCTTAAAATGCCGACAGGCGAAATTTGGATAGAGCAAACTTCATTCAATATAGTTAATAAAGATGAACAAACAGAAGCTATTCAAAAGTTGAAAGATGCGAATAGCGGAATAGCAGGGGATATTAAATCTGTTAAGTTTTCCATTGATAGCACTGACCATGCTTATTATGAAGTAACTTATACTGATGGTTCGACATCAGGCAAAGTCGAAGCTACAAATTTAACAATAAAACAAGTTACAGAGACCTCAAGAGCGCCTGAGATTGACAGTATTACAATTGTAGACAATGTAGTTAAGGGAAAACTGGCCGGACCGGGACCTTTTGACGGCATAAAAGTACAATTAGTCGTTAATGTTAATAAGGGTAAACAAGGTCAATATACTAATGAAAATAAGTGTTCAGTTGATAAAGACTCATCTACGCCAATAGAGGTAAATGTACAAAGCGATGGAACTTTTTCCTATACTTTACAAGCATGGGATAGTTTAACTCTCGACCAAATAGTTGGTGTTTCTGTAAAAGAACCCCATAAATTTGTATCTTGTTCCACAACAACTGTTAAACCGGTACCGGTAGAAAAAACAGAAGTTAGAGACCCCAGAAAATTAACTGGTGACGATAAAAAAGCAATTGATGCCGTTATAAGAAAAGCATATACAGTAAATGGAGAATCTAAACTACCAAACGGAACTGGAGACTGGGATGGAGTTCCGGCAGTTATACAATTTGATGACAGCGGCAATGTTAAGATATTTAGTGGTAATGATGTAGCAGGTGATTGGGACTGGGACAATGGTGGGATATTTGTTCCGGAAAAAAATGATGATGGTTCAGTTAAGATAAAAGAAGGGGCTGAACCCAAAATAACAATCCCAGCTAAAGATCTGTTGAAAAATATCGCACCTAAGTCTCCTGCGATTGCGGTAGATACTAATACCGGCACAGTCACCATTACTCCACCGGCTTATGAAAATCCCGGTGATGATACCGACTTGCTGTCTTACACCGTCACCTATAAGGATGCTGATGGAGCGGAGAAAACCGTCACCGCAAAGCGAGATTTAGGCACCAATAAATGGAGCGGAACTGGCGTTGATGCGGACACCGGTGTGATAACGCTGGGTGTCGAAGACGTCAAAGTTGGGGGAACCATCACGGCAACCGCTAAGGACAATGGTGGCCTCGAAGGTGACACCGATAAGCTCGATTCAGATCCGGCGAGCAAGCCCCTCGAAACTGCCACTGTCAGCTACGATGCCAACAAGGGCACCGGCGAAATGTCAGGTAAGACCGTAAATAAGGGCGCTGAATATGAGATTCTACCCAATGCTTTTGTGGCTCCCGCGAACGAGAAATTTAGGACCTGGCTGATTGACACTGACGAACACAAAGCAGGAGATAAAATCCGAGTTAAGAAAGACACCACTATAAAAGCCATTTGGCAGGACATCGAGGTGAAGGTTTCCTATAACGCTAATGGCGGCAGTGGTGAAATGACGGGCAAAACCTTGAAGAAGGGCAGTAAATATACCCTGCTTGAAAACACCTTCAATGCTCCGGATGACACTCAGGAATTTAAAGCCTGGGAAGTTGACGGCAAAGAAGTACCTGCGGGTACCGTGATTACCGTTGACAAGGACACCACGGTGAAAGCTGTTTGGAAGAAAATCCCGGTAAACGTCACTTATGACGCTAACGGCGGTAAGGGCAGCATGGATGGTGCGACTGTTGATAAGGGCAGTGAGTACACCGT
>NZ_KE384026.1:171582-465110 GCF_000423485.1 Propionimicrobium lymphophilum DSM 4903
TGGAAGAAAATCCCGGTAAACGTCACTTATGACGCTAACGGCGGTAAGGGCAGCATGGATGGTGCGACTGTTGATAAGGGCAGTGAGTACACCGTGTTGCCTAACGGTTTCACTGCCCCCGATGACACCCAAGAATTCAAGGCTTGGGAAGTCGATGGTCAGGAAGTAGCGCCAGGCACCGAGATCACCGTTAAAGACAACACAGTCATCAAGGCCGTCTGGAAGAAAATCCCGGTTGATAACTCGAATGGTGGAAGCAACAAGAATGGCGATGGCGCCGTTAAAGCGTCTAAATCCCGTAAGTCCAGGAAACTCCCGAAAACTGGAAATGCTGGAATGCCGTATCAAGTTGCAGCGATGATTCTTGCAGCCGGCGGATTAGTAATCGCTGGTAGGAAGAAAATCAAAAAGCACTAAAACTAAAAAGTTAAAGTAGCCGAAACCGCCCATATGAACAGTGAATATGGGCGGTTTCGCTATTTTCATGGAACTTGTAAATATGGAAGAAAGGAACTGCTTCTGTTCTCTGCAAAGCAAAATTTCCTAAGGTTCTTGTAGTAGGGCAGTGCTTCGTGAGCTTGACTGAACCGTACTGGGTTTTGTTCCGCTACTTATGCGGGGATCAGTTCACCGACCCGGTGTTGATTAAAGTTTGAGACAATTTTCTCAGGGGCAGAGTAACCTAGCGAATCGTCGAGGCGGGAATTGTCCCAAGAGCACACCCAATTCAGGGTTGACCACTCGACCTGTCCGGACGAGTGCCAGGTACGAGAGTTAATCAACTCACCCCGTTCACGGTTTCTGCTTGGGCTTTATCGTAGGAATCACCAACAGTTCCGGTCGATGACTTGATAATGGCGGCTGCCAGCCTTTCTCTGTATCTAATGCTTACATACTGGGACCCTTGGTCAGCGTGATGAATCCGCCCTTCAGATAGCCATTAAGGGTCAGGCGTATCGGCTCGCCCCCGAATTGATGCTCAAACTCATCGATATGAGCGATCATCATCGGGCCGGTCGGTCGAGCTCGGCAGCGAAAAAGCCGAAGCTGTCTTCAAAATCTATTTAGCGCGACGCAACTCAGTATTCTCACGTTCAAGATGCCTGATTGCGCCCGTGTTCTTCACGCGTAACACCAGGTGCCTTACCGTTATCGATTTAGACTTGCTTTTATATATTTTAAGGTGGTGAAACCGTGGGTGTTACCAGGCAGATCTGCAATGTTGCGAGCGTTGTCGTGCTTGGAGGCGGAACAGCTAGCCGACTAGGGGGAGTCTCTAAACCCGACTATCGCGTCAAAGGAACCAGACTGATCGACCTCTTATTCAACCAGCTAGACGTAATTGGTTTTTCAGGTCGAGTTATAGCTGTCGTACCAGAATGCGTCGAACTTCCGGATCACGTTACAAAGACGTTGGAAGATCCTCCTCTTGGCGGGCCGTTGGCGGGTATCGGAGCCGCGGTTGAGACACTCCGCGATCTTGAAGACGATAGCCTCGTCGCTTTGGCTACCTGCGATGCTCCAATGGCCACGTTAATTATCCCCGAATTGCTAGGTACTTTGATTAGTCAGAAGAAAAGCGTGGCAGCAGATTTACGGCTAGCGGGTGTTGCACCTATTTCGAGCGATGGCTGGCCCCAATTCGCTCATGGGGTTTATAGCATGGGCGCCTTGCGTTCGATTAAGTACGAGCGAAACCGGTCGATTCATTCTGCTTTCAAAAAGCTAAATGTTTGTCTGGTTCCAGATAGCAGGGGATTGTGCATGGACGTGGATACCCCAGAAGACGCTCGGGCGTTCGCATATTTACTCGCCAAAAGAAAGTGGCGAGTCTTTTAATCCGCTAAATCAGGTCTCGGTTAGCGACGTAACAGATTTTTTATCAGGCGAGACCCAGGAAAATCGTGATGAAGCTATCAGGGGAGTCCTTCTCCAAAAAGCTGAGAGGCACAGCGGAGAAATACTCCCCACTAGTAGATAACTGATTTTCTCAGTCCAACTAATGGGGAGCAGTTCAACTACGGACCCTAAATTCTTTTAGTCGGGGATGACAGCTATCTTCACGCCGATTCGATCGGCGACTGCCTGATAGGCCTCGTGCACCTTGGACAAGGGGAAAGTGTGTGTCACTATCTCGTCGACGTCGATTGCTCCGGACTCGAGCACTTCAATGGCGCGCTTGACGTCCCTGCGTCTTGCGTTAGATCCTCCGGTTACCTGCAGTTCCTTGTAGTGGATCAAGTTTGGCTCCATCTGAGAAGTTGATCCTTTCGGGAAGCCCGCAAAGTAGTTAACCCGTCCGCCGTCTCTTGCCAGCTCCAAAGCATCTTGTGCTAGTTCTGTTGCGCCTATGCAGACGATCACGACATCCGCTCCAGCACCGTTCGTAACTTCTTTAATGCGGCTGTCTAATTCATCCGGGCTAACTCCAACAGCGCCAACCCTATCTGCGACTTTCCGGCGGGTCTCGGATCTGTTAGAAACAAACACATAGCTTGCTCCGCTGGCTAGCGCTAACTGCGCATGGATAAGCCCGATAGGGCCGGCGCCGAGAATAGCGACTACGTCACCCAAATTAACCTTGAACTGATCTAGACCATTGAGGCAGCAAGATATAGGTTCCGCCAGGCAAAGCGCTTTCGGATCTAGCTCCTTGTTCGTAGTGATTAGGTTTCCTCTGCGCAGGGCTCTTTCGGGTACGAGCATGTATTCCTGAAGGCCACCGTCGATTGCGTAACCAAAGAGCTCCAAATTCGAGCAGAGGTGCTCCCGGTCTTTCAAGCAATTGTCGCAACGACCGCACGAGACGACGATTGAAACCGTGGCTTGTTGACCAACTTTGAGGCCCGGCTGGATCTCCTCTACGCCTTCACCAATTTCTGCTATTCGTCCTGCAATCTCGTGACCAGGAACCACGCCGTAATCTACGCCAGACGTCTTTGCCCCGGTGTAAAGCCGGTAGTCGGTGCCGCACATGGTGTTAGCTTCGATTTTTAGCAGCACCTCGCCTTTACCGGGCTTCGGTTTGTCTTTTTCTACCAGGCGCAGGTCTTCGGGTGCATTCAGCGTTGCTGCACGCATTGAAATATCTCCTATAGATTATAAAAATTCTGGAACGACACTCATTAGCATCGCGAACGAAGTCGCTCCTGGATCAGCGGTGCCTATCGAAGCCTCCCCATGGTTGTGAGCCCTGCCCTTCTTAGCAACGAACTTCGCCGTTTCTTTAGCCGCTTGTGCCGCTTTTTCGGCTGCAGACTTCCAAACTTCTGGGAGCTCGTCTGCATTGCCTTCCTCAAGCGCATCAGCGAATGGGGAAGCCGCGTCGACGATGGTCTTGTCACCGACTTCTGCTTCACCCATTTCGTGGAAGGAACGGGCCGCAACAATCGCAGCCTGAGCTACATCCTGGAGACTTACCTTTTGGGTATCAGAGAGTTTGCCTGCCGCCTTAGCGATTGCACCGCCCCACAGAGCACCCGCTGTTCCGCCTGCCCCTTCGGACCAAGCAGCAGCGGCCCGAGCAAGGGTAGTTCTCAAACCAGCGTTAGCCTTGACGCATTCTGCTGCGGCTTTAGCGGCGGCGGTAGTTCCCAAAACCATGCCTTGACCGTGGTCACCGTCTCCGGCAACCGCATCCATTTTGCCAAGTTCTTTTTCGACCTCTCGTGCTTTCTTCTCGAAGGCAGCGAAGATTTTCGCGGCTATCTCGGATTGTGCTGCAGATTCTGTAGACCCCGGCTCGATCTTCTCAGCGGATTCTTCCTCCACAACTCGTTTTTCGTCAGAAGACTTCAGATTGCCGACTTTGAAAGCAGGCGTGTCGGCAGGTGCTAGCCATAGCTCCTCTAACTCATCGTCTAAGAAACATAGCGTTACCGAAAGACCTGCCATGTCTAGGGACGTAACCTGTTCGTCAACTACAGGAGCGACGATTGTTAGTCCATGCTCTTCGAGCAGGCGTTTGACAGTGCGGTAAAAGACGAACATCTCTTCGTACTTGGTGGCGCCAAGGCCGTTGACTAGAACACCGACGCGACCCTCGTATCCGTTTTCGCGGGCAGGTTCTTCCTTTAAGAGACTGTCGACTAGCATCTTTGCGATTTCGTCTGAACTCATCATCTCGTGACTAGAGATGCCCTGCTCGCCGTGGATTCCCAACCCAAGTCCAAAAGTCCCCGGTTCCACCTCGAAGAGAGGTTCCTTAGCGCCGGGGAAAGTGCAGCCGGTGAATGCCACGCCAAGGGAACGTATCCTGCCATTGGCGTGCTTTGCGATTTCTTCCACTTCGTCAAGAGATTTGCCCGCAGCCGCTGCGGCTCCCGCGATTTTTACGACGAAAAGGTCCCCTGCAATTCCTCTGCGGTCAAGATGTTTATCCGGTGTACCGGAGGCCACGTCGTCAGTGATCGCGAAAATCCTCGCATCTTGGCCTTCTGCCTGCAACTGCTGAGCAGCGTTGCCGAAGTGAAGCACGTCACCTGCATAGTTGCCGAAAAGAATCAGGGTGCCGCCTCCGTTAGAAGCAGCCTTGCAGACGGATTTTGCCTGCGATGCAGAAGGTGAAGAGAAAATATTGCCGCATACGGCACCATGGGCCATACCGGGCCCTACCCACCCGGCGAAGGCGGGGTAGTGACCAGAGCCTCCGCCAACCACGATGCTGACTTCGTTTTTCGGGCTGGTCGTAGCTCGTACAACGCCACCGTGGACGGGCTGAACATAACTTTCGTAAGCTGCGGCGAATCCCTCTACCGCTTCTTTTGCGAAATCTTCCTCATTGTTTACCAAAAAAGTCATCGATCACTCCTGTGTGATATCCGGGATTTAGAGCGAAGCCACCAGGCCTCGTTGCCTATTTTGGCCCCTAAAAAATTTTACCAATTACCACAATCAAAAAGAACAGAAATCGATAAGCAAAAGAGGCTCGGCTTGTTTAGCCGAGCCCCATATATTTAATGCTTGCGCTTACGAATCGGAGAGCGAAGACGAAGCCTGTGCTCTTCGCGATACTTAGCCCTCTGCGCCCTTTCTCGCGCATGTCGCCTTTCGATAGCGAGGTTGCGGGCAAACTCTTGTTGTTCCTTGTGATCTAGATAGATGACGTCGTTGGAAAGATCTTTAACCGTCGAGATCATCAAACCAATGAGAATCAACAAGAACGGTGAGGCAACCACGATGGTCACGTTCTGAATATTTGATAGCGCCTCATCGCCGCCAGAGATCAGAATGGTCAGGCCAATCAGTGCAGTGGCGACACCCCAGAGGCCGCTGACCCACGGAGTCGCGTTGACGCGTCCATCTTGAGAAATGGAGCCCATAACCGTTGAAGCCGAATCTGCCGAAGTGATGAAGAACATGCCTAGCAGCAGAACCGCCACGATACCGACGATGAAGCCGCCTGGAAGATTGTGGAGAACGTTGAACAAGATCTCTTCAGTGGTTCCTTCGCCATATGCAGACTGGCCGTTCTGCTCCATCCAGATGGCGGTGCCACCGAAGATGACAAACCAAATGGTCGATACACCTGCAGGCACCAAAGTGACGCCTAGCAAGAACTCTCGAATCGAACGGCCGCGGGAAATGCGCGCCAGGAACATGCCAACAAACGGAGACCAAGACATCCACCAAACCCAGTAGAAGATGGTCCAGCCCGACAGCCATTCTCCGGCCGTGCCATCGGCAGAAGCTCCAGTGCGGCTAGCCATCTCGAAGAAGTTCTGGATGTAGGTGTTCAAAGCTGTTGGCAGCAAATTCAGCTGGGCAACAGTCGGACCAACAACGAAAACGAAGATGGCTAGCAGGGAAGCGAGCACCATGTTTCCGTTTGAAATCATTCGGATTCCACGACCGACGCCAGACATAGCCGAAATCAAGAAGGCAATCGTCAATACGGACACGATTCCGATGATTAGGCCCATTCCTGGGTTATCGACCAACCCTGAGGCCTTGAGCCCAGCACGAATCTGCAGAGCGCCTACACCAAGGGAGCTCGCTGTGCCGAAGATGGTGACGAAGACGGAAAGCGAATCGATTGCTTTGCCTAGAGCTCCGTTTGCGTTTTTCTCTCCAATAAGGGGAGTGAAAGCGGCAGAAATTAGCTGCTTACGTCCTACCCGGTATGTTGAATAAGCAATCGCAAGGGCGATAATCGCGTAAATGGACCAGGGATGCAGCGTCCAGTGGAACATGGTCTGAGCCAATGCGGTAGCCACTTCTTTAGGCTGGTGGCCAGGGATGCCGTCGCGATAAAAATTAAGTGGCTCGGCAGCACCGAAGAACATCAGGCCGATGCCCATACCGGCTGCGAACATCATCGCGATCCACGACTTCGTAGTGAATTCTGGTTGTTCGTTAATTGCTCCAAGCCGGATTGTGCCGAATTTAGATAGAGCAATGACGAAGACGAAAATGACGAAGATCGTGCCGAAGAATACGAACGACCAACCTAAGTTGTCTAGCAGCCAAGTGAATGCGACGTCTGCAGTGTGAGAGAAGTTTTCGGGGAAACCTAGACCCCAAACCACAACCGCGATAGTAAGTGCTAGAGCGGGAATGACTACGGGCCAGGAGAGTTTTGCTTCCCCTGATTCTGCGGCAATCTCGATTTCTTCATCAAAGTCTGAAGTGTTGATTTCCTGCTCAACAGATAGCAGCGCTGCAAGCTCCGAAGTTGCAGATGAAGATGCATCTAGCGGCTTGCTTACTGTGTAATCTTTTTCTTCTAAAGACCTTTCACGATTGGAACTAGTTTCGGAATTTTCCTCTGAACTATCCTTTGTCATGTTTCTATCTTCTCGTGCCCAAGACACTTGCCGAAAAAACCGGTCTAATCAGAGAGTGTTAATTTGCGGTTTGGTTACCCGCACAGATGTCTATCGCAATTATTTGTTCATTTGGGTTATTAAATAATTAGGCGACTTCCAAGGACAGCGATCGTTAAGAACGAAGTCGCTTAGCCTCGTCAACGGTTCGGTTCACCAAGACTTCTTGTGCGTCAACCAGCGGGATTTGAGGCATCGGGAATTTCTCGTTTAGCACGCTCAATTCAGTGCACCCAAGAATTAGTACATCCGCCCGGCAATCGCCAGAAGGGTCGAGCATGTCGCTAATGACTGCCTCATAGCGATTGAAATTAATTCCGTTATTGCCTTTTACGTCGTCATAGATCAAAGACGTGACGCGGTCTTGTAGCTTTTTAGGCGGCTCAACGAATTCGTAACCAGCTTCTTCAACTGCCTGCTTATAAATGCCAGATTTCAAAGAACCTATCGTGCCAAGAAACCCGACACGGGGGAACATTTTTTGTGGGTAGCGTCGACGCATCTCGGCCACTGCGCCACGTGGCATATGGAAAATTGGGACGTCGGTAAGCGACTGAAAGTCATCGAAAAAATAATGAGCAGTGTTGCATGTTAGGACGATGAAGCTAGCACCGATTTGAGTAGCCATTCGGATGTCATCTGCTATGACATCGAACGGGTTTTCGGTTGAGTAACCTTTTATGTATGAAGTCCTGTCGGGCACAGATGCGTCGTTGAAGACTACATAATCAAGGAAGTCTTGATCGTTACCTGCGTGTGTTGCCTGGTTTACGAGCCGAATGAAGCTCTCCGTAGCCAACGTTCCCATACCTCCGAGAACCGCAAAAAAAGGCCTTTTCATTCACTCTCCTCATCAGTTCGACCAAGAATCTTTCCGGATAAGCGTAGTTCTTATGATTTATCGCGGAAATGTTCAGCGTATCGTTTGCTGTAGATGGAGAACATTCTTCTAATCATCAGCCACCGGAGCGGGTTCATGTCCTTGTGATATTCAAGAGTCGTACCCCAATCGCCGCGAGACATCATTTCTAGCCCCTTGCGCTTTTCATCGCCTTCAGCCACGTACCTCTTAAATATCGAGCGAGGAATCTCCATCCAAAGCTTCTTACCGCGGCCGATAAGCGGTTCATCATCGAAGTCTGTTAGATCTACTAGGTCTTCTACAAAGTATTCAGCCAGATTGAACCCATTAAGCGTGACGAAATAGCTTGAGCGTCCCTGACGAAGGTTAATCTCAAAAAGCTTCAGCTTGCCATCTCGTTCATCGTATTTCATGTCGAAGTTGGCTACTCCGACGTAACTGATTTTCTCTAGGAAGTCCTTGATCTGTGCGCAGATTTCCTCGTTGTAATCGGGAATAATCGCGGCGTAGTTACCGACCGCTTCCGGCGTCGGGTCTTCAAGTAGAGGGTGTCCGAGGAACATCATGCGGACTTTATGATTGCGGTCTACGTATGCGTTCAAGACGCGCATTCTGCTGTCATCGCCGGGGATGAAATCCTGAATAATCATTTCACCGCTGTACCCAGATTCATATGAGCGACGGATGATCATCTCTAGCTCCGAGGGATCATCAATGATGAAAGCTTTCTTTCGGCCAGGAAAATCGATATCCAGCCATTCAGTCGAATTGGCAGGCTTCATCGCCACGGGAAAATCAAATGGCAGCTCTCGGTAGTCGCCATTGGCTACACCTTCAGAATCGACGATCTTTGTGGCAGGGTAGGGCAGCCCGTATTCCTCGCAAGTACGGTAAAAACTGCTTTTCAAACTGAGTTGACGGTTAAGATTCATCGGCAAGCTGTGAAAAGCGAAGTAGGGGCGCAACTCGTCACCACATTCGCTTAGAAGATTGGCATAGACGTCGCCGCAAGCGATCAGGAGCAGTTTGGTGTCTGGGGCTGTTTCTTGCCGCTCTTTAGCGAACTCGATCAAAGTGCGCTTGAAACCAGGCAGCTCTCCAAATCCATCGACGATGCGAACATCGATGATTTTGCTAAATTTTGTGGGCGAAAGTTGAAAATGAGCGAATGCTATTGATCTAATTCCGTACGTCTCGTGGAAAGCACGAGCCATACCATAAGCGTTGATATCGCTGCCCAAGATTACCGGTTGGAACTGGTTCATCTACTTTCCTTTTCGGACTGTGCATAGGCGCCAATTGCAACTCGGCGTCCAAAGTTTGGCTCTGTTTGTGTAGCTGCCAGTCTATCGCCAAACTGACTTCAGCAGATAGGTGCGGCGCAAGTGTTTAGCGGGTAGTGGCCTCTAGCTAATATGGTTAAGTATCTTCGAAGAAGTAAACAGCTTTAATGAATCTTCAACAACAAGAGGGAAACAGATGTGTGGAATCGTTGGCTATTTCAGTGAATCCTCCGAATCTGAAAAGCGTGCAGCCCTAAAGGCAATGACTGATGCGATTAAGCACAGGGGGCCTGATGCCTACGGAGAAATGATCGACGAACACATCGCGATGGGTTTCAGACGGCTGAGCATTATCGACCTCGACGGCGGTGACCAGCCGATAACCAATGAAGACGGCAACTTGGTGGTTACCGGTAACGGGGAGATCTACAACTACCAAGTGCTCCGTGAACGTCTCATTGAGGCTGGCCACGATTTCGCAACGCACAGCGATGTCGAGGTTCTCGTGCATGGTTACGAAGAATGGGGCACTGATCTACTTCAGCGAGTCCGTGGCATGTTCTCCTTCGTGATCTGGAACAAAAAAACCCAGGAGTTATTCGGAGCTAGGGATCACTTTGGCATCAAGCCTTTCTATTACGCCAACATGAACGGAACATTCATGTATGCGTCTGAGATTAAGGCCATGCTTCCGCACCCCGAATTCGTAAAAGAATTCAACGCAGAAGCGCTGAAACCTTATCTGACCTTCCAGTACCCGGCTATCTCAGAAACCTTCTTCAAAGGTGTATTCAAACTTCCGGAAGGTCACTACTTTAAGTACCGTGACGGGAAAATGAGTATCGAGAGTTACTATGACCCGAGCTTCCGTGAAACTAAACAGGATTTAGATACAGTCGTCGAAAATATCGATCAGGCTGTAAAGGAATCTGTTGAAACACACATGATTGCAGATGTGGAAGTTGGTTCTTTCCTATCTAGCGGCGTCGATTCGAGCTATGTTGCCGCGTTAGCACGTCCCGACAAGACTTATTCCATTGGTTTTGCTAGTGGTAAGTACAACGAATCAGAGCAGGCTCACGAGCTCGCTGGCGTGCTGAATCTGAATAACACCACCTCGATCATTGACCCAGAAAAAGCTTTTAATACATTTCCGCTTATCCAATGGCACATGGACGAGCCAGATTCCAATTTTTCTTGCGTCCCCCTGTTCTTTCTTGCCGAACTTGCCGCTAAGGACCTCAAAGCGGTACTCAGCGGAGAAGGCGCAGACGAGCTATTCGCCGGATATGTTGACTACGGAGTTCATACGCACTCTAAGGTGATCAAAGTCTTCACTCGGTTGTGTAAACATCTGCCGGCGAAGATTCGACACGCGATCGCGAATTTCGCAAAGGGCAAGGCGTTCCATGGTGCGTTACACCTATACGCGAATCTCTCGCCAGCTGAAGAGAGCTTCATCGGACAATCTAGGGTGTTTGAGGAATCTGAGTCCGATCAGATCTTAAAGCCCAAGTACCGTAACGCGCCTAGCGTTCGCTCGATCGTCATGAAGATTTACAATCGAATCAAGAACAAGAATCTATCCGAGGTTAAGAAGAAGCAGTACCTGGATATGCATCAGTGGATGCCGGGAGACATTCTTCTAAAGGCCGACAAAATGACTATGGCTCACTCTCTTGAGCTGCGTGTTCCGCTGCTAGACAAAGAACTTATGAAGGTCGCCGAACAGGTACCAACTAAGTATCTGATCTCGGATGAGAACACCAAGTATGCTTTCCGGCAGGCTGCGGCTAGGCATATTCCTAAAGAATGGTATGACCGGGAGAAGCTCGGATTCCCCGTGCCGGTAAAAGAATGGTTGCGTGAAGAGAAGTATTACACGAAGGTTCGCGAGTCTTTCGCTAGCGATGTCGCCGCAGAATTCTTTGATACAGAATCTCTGCTCAAGCTCGTGGACGATAACTACACCGGCAAAATTGACGAGCGGCACAAAATCTGGACTGTCTACACTTTCCTTGTTTGGTACAACGTTTATTTTGTTCAGGACGGTTCTAAACCAGTAATTAACTAGGCATAATTCCAAAGAGTGCCGGAGATTGTGTTACGTCTCGGCCCCTTTCGTAAATAGAAACGACGAGGAAAATTTTTGCAAGTTGCTAGGAACCTTGCCGATATATAGAATTTGCCGCGGATCCTAACCCAGTTCGGCTGGGCACCTTTAGGAAATAAGGAGACAACTTGTCAGATCCCATCGCCCAAGAGACTACCTCAGGTATCGATCAGCAGGGCATCGATCTAGTACCGACCAATCTTCGTCACGGAAAAGCAAAAGACCTATTTTTTCTGTGGGCCGGAACCACCACAAATATTTTTACTGTTTCGTACGGTGCGCTTCTCGTAATTCTTTTCGGATTGAGCTTCTGGCAGGCGATCATTGCGATCGTTATCGGTAATCTTCTTGCTTACCCACTTTTAGCTCTGGCTTCACTGCAGGGCCCGAAGACCGGCACCACCAACATGACCATCAGTCGTTCCAGTCTAGGGCCCCGTGGGGCAAGGGTGAACGGCCTGTTCTCCTGGTTAATGCTGCTTGGCTTCGAAGCCGCAGGTTTAGTGCTGGTCTACTACGCAATTGCCGCTTTATTAGGCATCTTTGGCTTTCAGCTTAGCGGGGGATTACAGGTTGGTTTGATCGTCGTACTCGGTCTCATCCAGATGCTGCTTCCTTTGATCGGCTACAACTTCCTTATGGCAGCCCAAAAGTTCGCGACGATCATTTTTGCTTGCGCCTTCGTTATTCTCGCGGTTCTGATCTTGCCCAAGGCAGACATTTCAGCTTCGCAGGGCATAGCAGGATCTGCCTCTGTCATCAGTGCTATTAGCTTTGTAATCGTTTCTGGTGGACTGAGCTGGGCTTGCTCGGGATCTAACTTCTCTAGGTATCTTCCGGCAAATACAAAGCTAACGGCTGTCGGAACTTGGGCCGCACTCGGCGGTTTCGTGCCGTACATGTTGCTCCAGAGCCTAGGCGCAGCAATGGCCACTGTTGCGGTTGGTCCGGAGGTGGATCTCAGCGATCCTCTCGCGGTTCCTGCAATTTTGCCGGCTGGATTCTCCGTTCCATTCTTGCTTTTAGTCGGTTTCGGCTTGATGGTGCAGAACGGGACTAACCTCTATTCGTCTTCGCTGAACCTCCAGACTGCTGGCATTCCCGCTAGGCGTCCGGTCGTGGTGGTTACCGACTCCGTTATTTGCATACTCATCACCTGCTTCGCAGTCGCCCAGTCTTCGTTCTACGGATTGCTTAGCGCCTTCGTTGGCTCGTTAAGCATCTGGTTGGCACCTTGGGTAAGTGTCTACTTGGTTGATTGGATTATGCGTCGCGGAAACTACGATCTTGCAGGCCTAATGAATGAGTCGGACGGGCCGTATTGGGGGCGCGGAGGTGTGAAATTTTCTGGATTCATCGCCCTAATCGTCGGCATGATCGTGTCTGCGCTGTTTGCCAATACTGGCTATTTCATTGGCCCGATCGCAGCGGTGATGTCGCCTGATAACCCATCTTTTGCAGCCGATCTTGCAATTCCAACAGGCATTCTGACAAGTGGAATCCTCTACTGGGTGCTGAATGCCTCTAACAAAAACAAAAACTTGGGACTCGCGTAGAAAACGCTTCCGAAAAGAGCAAGGAGGAGAAAATGCCGAACAGGCAACTACTCGATGTGGCCTACGGTAGGGCACACGCAGAAAAAATTATTAAGAACGGTAAGTTGGTAAACGTTCTGACCGGTGAAATCTATCCGGCGGATGTAGCAATTGCTGATGGCTGTGTCGCCGCAGTTGGCGACGTTTCCGCTCAGCTTGGCCCTGATACCGAAATCATCGATGCCGAAGGACGCTACCTGACCCCG
Source organism: Propionimicrobium lymphophilum DSM 4903 (assembly GCF_000423485.1). Taxonomy (GTDB): domain Bacteria; phylum Actinomycetota; class Actinomycetes; order Propionibacteriales; family Propionibacteriaceae; genus Propionimicrobium; species Propionimicrobium lymphophilum. The sequence goes on from NZ_KE384026.1 coordinate 184,466, forward strand.
GGCCTTATCGACGGACATCTGCACATCGAATGTTCCAAACTGTCAGTGACGATGCTTGCCGATATGGTTTCGCGTTACGGAACAACCTCCGTTATTTCGGGACTAGACCAAGTTCTGGTTGCTGCCGGCATCGACGGAGTTAAAGAATTCCTGGCAGAGGCAGAAAAGTCTTCTATGCACGTTTGGTGGGGCGCACCCGCCAAGGCTCCATACACCATTCCGGAATCCAACGTCGGCTTTCCGTTTAAGGCGGAGGATCACAAGATCGCTCAGGACATGCCAGAGTGCGTCGGCCTTTGGGAAACGGTCCAAGAGATGGTTGAGGACGGCGATGAAGACGTCCTAGCTGCGATGGATCTTGCGGAAAAGAACCGTCTACACGCGTTCGGCTGCGCTCCTCTCGTTGATGCTCGCCGAGTTGCTGGGTATGCGGCTTCCGGAGTTGTGCTTTGTCACGAGTCTTACTCTCCGGAAGAAGAGCTAGAAAAGATGCGTAACGGCATCGACATCATCATTCGTGAGTCCACCGCAGCTCCGATGCTTCGGGACAACATCAAACTGATCACCGAGATGGGTGCTCCTAGCGATCGAGTCGGTTTCTGCACTGACGACATCACATCCACCGACGTTCTGACCCGTGGCCATCTGGACTACGTAGTTCGGCTAGCGATCGAATGTGGCGTAACCCCGATGCAGGCAATTCAGATGGGCTCCATCAACACTGCCCGCATGTACAAGCTCGATCACAAGATCGGTGCTATCGCTCCTGGACGGTTCGCTGATATTCTCTTCGTCGACGATTTGAACGACTTCCGTCCTGCGAAGGTTATGACGGCCGGTCGGTTTGTCGCAGAAAACGGAAAGTCTCTCAAGTCTCCTGTTGCTCCTGAGCGCACCCCCGTTGTGGCAGACACATTTAAGTTGAAGGAGATCGATCCCGCTCGGATAAAGGTAACCGCTGAAGGATCGAAGGCTCTCGTTCAGGCCATTGTTCTGAGCAAGGACGTGGCCTTCCGCCGTCCAGGCGCACAGATCGAACTTGATATCGTAGATGGAGTTGTGCAGCCGGATGTCGAAAAGGACGCCATCATGGTTGCCGTCGCAGAGCGCTACGGAAAAACAGACAATCTCCCCGTTGCGTTTATAAACGGATTTGGCATTAAGAAGGGTGCGATCGCGACATCCAACTCTCCCGATGACAACAACGTGGTGGTTGCCGGAACAAACGCTGAAGACATGGCTTTGGCAATTAACGAGGTCGACAAGCTAGGCGGCGGACAAGTTGCTGTCGCTGATGGCAAGGTTATCGGGAGCCTTCCGCTTCCGGTGGCCGGAATCGTTGCTGACATTCCAGCCGAAGAGATGTCGAAGGCCGAGCGCGAATTGGATCGCATCGCCCGTGACGAGCTTGGCAGCGATCTGCCTTCACCATTTGGCCAGCTGCTTTTCCTTTCGATTACCGCCATCCCCGAATGGGCAATTACCGACCTCGGCCTGATCGATTGCGTTAAGTTTGTAGTTGCGGACCCCGTAATCGAGAGCAAGTAGGAGTAATAGTGATTTCATCATTCGTACAGAAGCTTCCGAAGGTTGAGCTTCACCTCCACATCGAGGGCACGCTTGAGCCAGAACTCAAGTTCAAACTCGCTGAACGCAACGGCATCAAGCTCGACCAATCAACTCCGGACGAGGTCCGTGAGTCTTATGACTTCGATGATCTTGCCTCGTTCCTCGACGCTTATTACGACGGCATGAACGTTCTTCGCACTTGCGAAGACTTCTACGATCTTGCGATGGCATACCTATCTAAGGCTGCCGAACAAAACGTCCGCTACGTCGAGATTTTCTTTGATCCGCAGGCCCATACTTGCCGTGGCGTTTCATTCGACACGGTCATCAGAGGTCTACACCGTGCCCAGTTGGATGCAGAAAAGAACCTGGGCATCAAGTCGGCTCTTATCATGTGCTTCCTCCGCGATTTCCAGGCGGAATTTGCGATGGCCACTTTGATGCAGGCTCTTGATTACAAGAACTGGATTGTGGGCGTCGGCCTCGATTCCGACGAGACCGGAAATGCTCCCGACAAGTTTGCCGATGTTTTCGCTAGGGCACGTCAGGAAGGCTTCCTGCTGACGATGCACGCCGACGTGGACATCAAGGATTCCATCGAACATATTCGTCAGTTGATTGAGGAGATCAAGGTCGACCGCATCGACCACGGCACGAACGTGATCGAAAACCCGGAGTATGTCCAGTACTTAATCGATAACAAGGTCGGCCTGACCAGCTGCCCGATCTCAAACACATGGGTTTCCGATGGCTCGAAGATCAAATTGGTCAAGGAGCTAGTCGACAAGGGCGTTAAGGTATGCATCAACTCCGATGATCCCGCCTACTTCGGTGGATACATTGGTGAGAACCTGCAGCTAGTGACAGACGAGCTTGGCAGCGACGAAGAATTCCTCAAGCTGCTCTGCTTGAACGCGGTTGATATTTCTTGGGCGTCTCCGAGCCTTAAGGAAGAGATCCGAGCTGAGATTAAATCCTGCTAAAAGAAAATTTCCCCCGAGAGAATTCTCTCGGGGGAAATTTTTATACTCCGCAATCTGGTGGGGGATCTTTTAGTAGATCCTCCTCCCAGGCAGCGTCTAAAACATGTTGAAGGTCTACTGGGTCTTCGATCTTCTTCTTAGCTGCAGCGATGATTCGTTCTTGCTGTGCCAAAACCATTTCCTTGATTTGCTTGTCACCAATTTCGTATACCGACTCCAAAACTTGGAGAAGTGAAATCAATACGAGAGGTTCGTGGGAACCGTACCTTCTGATTTCACCGCAAAAATCTTCAAGAATTTCGTCGAATCTTCTCGCTGCTGCCCATACCAAGAGCCGATCGTCATCGTCACGCCTGACTTCCGGAAAAATAGGATCTTCAGCTAGGTCCCTAAGAATCGTTGAGCACTGACCAAAAGCGTGAACGGCAGTAGTCGGATCATTAACTCCAGGGCTTAAGGCTCGTACACCAATGTCCAACACCTGCCTCAGCCCGAGGGTGTAGTCAGAGCCGGAAATTCTACCATCATCTAGGTAGATGACTTCGGGTAAATCGGGAGTGTCCTCTCTATCTTCTTCGAACCAATACCTTGCCCAGGCCATGCCGATGATGACCATATCTCCGGGACGGCAATCTATGACAATTGTCGCATCGTTGTCCCTTGCCCATTGCGATGCATGATCGACATCTATCGATTGGATATAGCCAAACCCGTTAGATGTCACCGTACGGGCGCGTTCAGGAACATATGGGCGTTCTAAGTTTTCCCTATGTTCCTTCTCTACTTTGTGGGCAACCTGAGCAGATTTATCGATCGAGGTTCGGATTACCGAATCAACCCGAACCATTTCGACAACTCTTGTTACGTACCAGATGAAAGTGGCGACGGCGATGAAGATGAGCAGAATTGCTGCCGCGACTGCAAACTGCGGAGGTCTATCGATATCTGACGTGTGAATCGAGCGCAAAGCCGCAACTGAGAAGCAAATGATGAATACATAGACCGATATAATCCCGCGAACTGCGCGAGATTGAATGAAGTCTCTCAGCAGTTGATGTGAGAAATTTCCGCTCGCCACTTGAAGCACAATCAAAGTCATCGAAATCGTCGTGGTTAGGACAGTCAACGCGGTAGAGAAGATCATGCTGATCATGTCGGCCGCAGATGAAGCCGAACCCGGCCATAAATATTCTGCAAGGACTCCGTCTTCAGGAAGGTGCAGGGAACCAAGAAAACTACCCAGGCATAATGCCAAGATTCCCATGAATAAAGGCCAAGTCCACAACCTTGAACTGAAGAACTGGCGAACGCGGTTAAAAATGACTCTCATGTCACAACAGTAACTAGAAATGTAACGACGAGGGCTTCTTCATCTGTAGAACCAGTGGATTGCTAGAACGTTGAGATAACCTTTAGATATGGCAAAAGTGATAAAACCTGGCAGTCTGTTGGTGGCTGACGCTTCAACAAATGCAGGTTTTTTCACCCATGCCGTGGTCTTGATAATCGATATCGACGAAACAGGTGCCCTCGGCATTGTGTTGAACAAGGTAAGCAATATTGATCTGAACCGCGTGCTTCCACTTTGGCGAGATCTAACAAATCCGCCTCAATACCTATTTTCTGGGGGCCCCGTATCTCCTGATGGCGCCGTCTGCTTGGCAGTAGCTAACTCAACCGAAACCAGCCCTCTTGGCTGGCGTCGTATCTCAGGTGACTTGGGGCTCTTACAATTAGATACGCCAGTCGAGTTGGTCGAAGGCGCCTACCAGCAACTAAGAATTTTTGCTGGATACTCAGGCTGGGGGCCGGGGCAGTTAGAAGACGAAATCGAAAACGAGATGTGGCAGATAGTTCAGTCGCATCCTGGAGATATTTTCACTGCTAAGCCAGAGGAGCTGTGGAGAAACGTTCTTCGTAGGCAGGGCGGCAGCCTCGGCATCATGGCGAGCTGGACTGCAGACCCGCAGATGAACTAAGGGTTCATGTTATCGGTCAAAACTGGCTAGGATTAAGTAGCCGTTTGAAAGAAGTCGAGGCAAGCTCTATCAGTTGTACGGAAGCAGGAAAAATGGGTCAGTTAGGGGAAACGCGACCTGAAGTTTTGATCGTCGACGATGATGCTGCGCTTGCCGAAATGCTCGAATTAGTTTTGCGTCAGGAAGACTTCAGCACTATTTGGTGCGCTGACGGAAGCAAGGCGGTAGCTGTTTTTAGAGAACATTCGCCGCAGATAGTTCTTCTCGACATAATGCTCCCGGGCAAGGATGGCATTGAAGTGTGTAGGGAGATCCGATCCGAAAGCGGTGTCCCTATCATCATGCTTACTGCCCGAAATGAGACCAACGACGTCGTAAGAGGCCTTAAGGCTGGGGCAGATGACTACGTTTCTAAACCTTTCAAAATTAAGGAGCTGCTAGCGAGGATTCGGGCAAGGTTGCGCGATAACTCTGACGCTTCTAGGGACATTCTTCGAATCGGTGACCTTGAAATCAGCACTATGAGTCACACCGTTTTTAGGGGAGAAGAGCAGATTAATCTGACCCCCCTCGAATTCGACTTGCTGGTTGCTTTGGCGAGCAATCCGATGCAGGTGCTTAGTCGTCAGAAACTTCTCGAAGACGTGTGGGGCTATCGAAATGCGGCAGACACCAGGCTAGTCAATGTGCACGTGCAGAGGCTCCGTTCAAAGATCGAGATAGATCCGGAAAATCCAGTGATCGTCGTAACCGTTCGTGGAGTTGGGTACCGGGCCGGTGAGACTTCTCAAACCTGATTTTTCGTTTTTCAGACTGCCTAAAACCACCCTTGGCAGGCTGTGGCAGTCCTCCTCGATGGCCCGAGTAGTCATTTCAACCGTTCTAACGAGTGTTTTTATCAGCGTCATAGCTGGTCTACTTGTCACTGATCAGGTCACGGATGGAGTCCTTGAAGGCAAACGGCAAAACAGCCAGATAGAGGCCGCAGCGGCATTATCAAGAATGCAAAATGAAATCTTGGGAATGGATCTGGCTAGCGACTCAATATTCGAGCGCTTAAGCAGCGTCGCGCAGCAGATCGGTTCTGAACCAAGCCAGTATTCAATCGTCTTGGAAGCCGGCCTGAGCGTATATCTTTTCAGCGGGGTACTGCCCGAAAGCGTTCCGGAGGAGTTGAAAACGGAAGTCTCCAAAGGCGGCACCGGTCAGTGGATTACCTCTACGGAAATCCTTTATGACGACGATACCGGCGTCCCCGGAATTGTGATTGGTAGCAATCTTCAGTCTGCTGATGGCAAGGAATTTCCCGTTTACTTTCTTTTTCCGCTGACAAGAGAGATTCAAACATTAAGCGTTGTGAGGCAGGCATTGTACTCGGTAGGGCTGATTCTCCTCTTCGCACTCGCAGCGACCATGTGGCTAATTTCTAAGAGCATAGCTAGCCCAGTTGTCGAGGCTAGAAATGTCGCCCAACGAATCGCTGATGGAAACCTAAACGAGCGGTTGGAGGTAAGCGGCAGCGATGAAATAGCCGATCTAGGCCGGTCGATGAACTCGATGGCTTCCACGCTTCAAAACCAGATCGCCAGATTAGAGAACCTCTCCACAATGCAGCAGCGATTCGTCTCTGACGTTAGTCACGAGCTCCGCACTCCGTTGACAACACTAAGGATGGGTGTCGACATGCTCTACGAGGGCAGGGATTCTCTAGATGCCCTCCAGCACAGAGCCGTAGAACTGTTACACAGTGAAGTAGAAAGATTCGAAAGGCTGCTTTCGGATTTACTAGAAATTAGTCGTTTCGATGCAGGTGCAGAAGCTCTCTATCTTGAATACGTGAATTTAAGTGAACTTGTCGAGGAGGAAATATCAGGTGTCGCCTCTTTGAGTAACGAGCTGGAAACCGAAGTCGAGCTGAACAGCGAAGGAGACTGCGTCGCTCACTGCGACCCGAGGAGAATCCGTCGTATTGTTCGTAACCTTCTTACTAACGCTCTGGAGCACGGAGAGAAGAAGCCCGTGCAAGTTGATTGTTCAGATCGGGGAGATTACGTCCGAGTCACTGTAACGGACCACGGTGTTGGGCTGGAGGCCGATCAACTAAAACAAGTTTTTAACCGTTTTTGGCGGGCTAATCCTTCAAGGGCTAGGACCGTTGGTGGAACCGGATTAGGCCTTTCCATTGCCCAAGCAGATGCTCTGCTTCACGGAGGAAGCCTTGAGGTCTGGGGCAGTCCCGGCAATGGAGCTTCATTCACGCTCATCCTGCCAAAGCAAGCTCATAATGGCGCTGAAACGGCTGATTCCGGAGGCGCCGATGCGTAAAATAGCCGTCGTTTTAGCTTTAGTTTTTAGTTCTATTTTGGTTGGGTGCACGGCAATGCCAACAAGTGGTCCGGTCGAATACCTGCAAGGAGTAGAACCGCATGAACAAAGACCTAAAATCAATGTTGCTCCGCTGCCACCGGAACAGGACGCTTCGGCACAGATGATTATCGAGGGTTTTTTAGCAGCGATGGAATCCTCAGCAGATGACTACGCTGTGGCAAAGAAGTATCTGACTCCGGAAGCATCTGATCAGTGGGATCCGGAAGCCAGCGTCCTCGTCTATTCGAAGCAGTCTACTTACGAACAAGGCCCATCGAATTCTATTTCTTTGCGGTTAGAAGAAGTCGGCAACCTAGACGGTTCGGGTTTTTATACATCTAGGAAACCGCACGAAGTAACAATTAATCTGCGTCTGCAGCAGGTTGACGGGCAGCTCAGAATTTCCAACCCTATGCCGGGAATCGTTCTGTCTTCCCAACGGTTCGAACGATCCTTCGCGCCGGTTAAGGCATATTTTGTGGCTCTTGATGAGAGTTCCGTGGTTCCTCAGCAAGTCTTCCTGCAAGCCGCCCGCTTAAATCTTGATGAGATCGTAAAAACGGTTCTGCGTGGCCCGAATAAGTGGCTTGCACCAGTGGTGAAAAACTACGCCCAGGATGCATCGCTTAGTTCTGAAACCTGGATAGACAATGACAAAATCGCAAGGGTTAGCCTAACAGGAGTTAGCCAGGATATTTCTCCCGATCAAGCTGAACTTCTCGCAGCTCAATTGCTGGCAGCCTTGACGAACTTTCAACGAATTCAAGGCGTAAAAATTAAAGTTGATGATTTAGATTTACGAATGTCTGGAAGCAAATCTGGAACACTGTTAGCAAAAGACTGCGGGCTGCTTAAGCCACTCACGCAAGATGCATACAAAATTGTCGGAGTAGCAACAGAGAAGCCAGTTGAGATCGACGATGGGGGACGGGTTACCCCACTTCCACAGTTTGACGGAATTCCAGAACTTCTTGTTTCTCAGGTAGCAGCCAATGATTCCAGCATCGCTGTCACCTCAAATTCTGACTCCCAAATCTGGCTGAGCAAAGATTCAGGGCAGGCTGAAAAAATTTTCGACGGTGAATCCATTAGCTCTTTACAGTTCACCGGAGACTATCTGTGGTGGCTAGCTGATACAGCTTCAGGAACGAGCATCTTCAGAAGGTCTGGCGACGGCACGGTTGACTCCCAAGAGATAATAGCCCTTCGCGGCAGAAAGATTACCGCTCTATCCGTTTGCCAAGACAATGCTTATGCCGCCTTAGTCGTTAACGACGAATACGGCCAGTTATTCGGTATGGTCCGGATTAACAACGTCGATGGCTTGAAGATCGATGGCTGGCGGGAAGTACCGCTTAACTGGAAAGACGGAAAAATTACGTCGGTTAAAGATGCAGCTTGGGCATCCGGTAACAGGATCGTTTATCTTGGATCTTCTGCTTCTGACGGTAAAACTATTGCTTTTGCCACAGACATGGACGCAGCAATAGTTAGCTCACTTGGGCCGTATAGCGAAGTCGAGGCAGTAAAAATTATCGCTGCACCCGTGGGATCGCTCACATCTACGATGGTTCTCACCAACACCGGCAGGGTTCTAAAATTCGAGGAACAGTATCGCTGGCCCGTCTTTGCCAATGACCTATCAAACATCAGCTACGCCATAGACAAGGCATAAAAAATTGGGCAACGCTCAAAGCGTTGCCCAATTTTTATTTCAGATTACTAACCTGGCTGAACGATCTCGATCAGAACACCCTTGCCCGACTTCGGGTGGATGAAGTTGATCTTGGAGCCACCGGTGCCGATGCGAGGCTCATCGTAGAGCAGACGCATTTCGCGCTCGCGGAGGACCTTCGAAACAGCTTCGATGTCGTCGCAGCGCCAAGCCATGTGGTGCAGGCCGGGACGGTTTTTGGTCAGCCACTTAGCAGTGGTCGCATCTTCACGCGTCGGCGAAATGATCTGAATCTGGGTCATGTGCTCTGTGAGTTCCTTAGCGGGAGCGAGCATGATCTCAAAAACACCTTGCTCGTCGTTTACCTCGCGGTGGAGTTCGTGGAAGCCCAGAACCTCGGTGTAGTGCTTAGCCGCTTCTTCTGCGTCGGGGCAGACGTAAGCGATGTGGTCAATGCAAGTGAACAGATCAGAGTTGTCCATGAAGCATTCCTTTCAAAAATCGATAGCTGTCGCTTTAAAGCCTAGCTGATTAGCCCTCGAGGGCCTCAGAGACTACCTCTTTAGCAGCATCTTGAATCTTACTAAGCTCGTTTTCAGAGACGTAGCTTTCGGCATAAATCTTGTATTTATTTTCGGTACCGGACGGACGTGCGGCAAACCATCCCTCGTCAGTCGTAACCTTGATTCCGCCGATCGGTGCGTCGTTACCCGGAGCGTTCGTGTAGACGTTGGTAATTTTCTTTCCAGCCAGTTCAGTTGCTTTGATGTCCTCGGGAGACAGCGCTTTGAGTCGGGCTTTCTCCTCGCGGCTAGCGTCGCTGTCAATTCGCTGGTAGACATATTCGCCGAATTCTTCGGCAAGTTCCGCATAACGCTGGCTTGGGGTCTTTCCTGTCACCGCCGTGATCTCACTTGCGAGGAGATCAAGGATGATTCCGTCCTTGTCGGTCGTCCAAGTGCTGCCGTTCATCTCTAGGAATGATGCACCCGCGGATTCTTCGCCTCCGAAGCCGAGCTCGCCTGAAATCAGACCTGGCACGAACCACTTGAAACCGACGGGAACCTCTACGAGGGTTCGTCCGAGTTCCTTCGCGACGTTGTCGATCATCGAGCTGGACACCAACGTCTTACCGATCTTGGTGTCAACAGGCCATCCCGGACGGTGCCCGAACAGGTATTCGATGGCCACCGCTAGGTAGTGGTTTGGATTCATCAAACCCGCATCTGGAGTTACTATGCCGTGCCGATCGGCATCAGCGTCGTTTCCTGTAGCGATGTCATATTTGTCGCGCTGGTGAACTAGGGACGCCATCGAGTTCGGAGAGCTGCAGTCCATTCGGATCTTGCCGTCCGTGTCCAATGTCATGAAATACCAGGTTGGGTCGATAACCCGGTTCACAACGGTAAGGTTCGGCAACAGATTCTCGGAGATGTACTCCCAGTATTGAGCGGACGCTCCGCCCATCGGGTCGGCGCCGATGCGAAGTCCGGAGGACTTGATCTTATCGATGTCGACGACCAAGGAGAGTTCCTTGCAGTACTTGCTGCGATAGTCGAAGCGGTTTACTTTGCTTGCCGCCTTTTCATAAGGAACACGCTTGACCTTTTTGAAGTCAGGCACCAGCTCGTTGGCGCGATCTGCTATCCAACTGGTCGCGTCGGTGTCTGCCGGTCCACCATTCGGCGGATTGTATTTGAAACCACCATCGCGAGGCGGGTTGTGCGAGGGTGTAACAACTATGCCGTCTGCCTGAGGACCACCTGTGTGCTCACGGTTGTAGCGAATGATCGCGCGAGAAAGCGCCGGGGTAGGCGTGTACTCGTCCTCCTTCTCAGCGAAGACTTCGATTCCTGCAGCTACTAGAACCTCAATAGCGGTCTTCCAAGCGGGTAATGAAAGGCCGTGAGTGTCCTTGGCAATGAAGAGCGGGCCAGTGACGCCCTGCGAGGCGCGATATTCGATGATCGCAGCCGTGATTGCCGTGATATGGGCTTCGTTGAAAGCCCCGTCAAACGCCGAACCACGGTGTCCGGAAGTGCCGAAAACTACCGCCTGGTCGGGGTTAGAAACATCTGGAACTAGATCGTAATATGCAGCAAGAAGTGCATCTACATCAATTAAATCGCTTTTTTCAGCCGGTTTGCCGGCACGTGGATGAGCCATAACTATTATCTTGCCTCCAACTAGGAATAATTTCTCTCGGTTGCATAGTTTCGTCAGCAGGCGTTTCTCGAATAATTGGTTATCGAGAAATAGATGACAAAATAGACAATATGACCGATAAGAACTTTTCGCGGCCAGGAGCCGTTGATTTATCAAATATTGCTGGGGCCACCCCCGAAGCCGAGGGATCCAGCTATGCGATGAACGTCACAGAGGCGGAGCTTGAATGGGTGGCCGGCGAGTCAGTTCGGTACCCGGTCATAATGATCTTTCATTCTCCACGAGACACCGCGGGCTCTGGGGTAGTTAACGTTCTAACTAAGCTGGCAAATGAGGCTGCAGGTAAATGGCTTCTCGCAAAAGTAGACGTTGACAAGTACCCGCAAATTGCCCAAGCGATGCGAATCCAAGCTGTTCCGACCGTCGTAGCGCTGCTAGGTGGTCAGGCGATGCCTCTCTTCCAGGGCACCCGGGACGAGAAGGATATAGCTGCTTTAATGAAGCAGGTCGAGCAGGCGGCAGTTGCAAGCGGAATTACGGGAAGGGCCAAGCCAGCTGCAGGACAGCAGACTGATGATGAGCCTCAGACCGATCCTCGATTCAAAGCCGCCGATGAGGCGCTAGCGAAGGGTGATTACGAGGCAGCCCTAAAAGAATTCGACAAGCTGATCGAGGCAAATCCAAGGGACGTCGAAGCGAAATCCGGTAAGGCCCAAACTGGCCTGCTAGCCAGAACTGCCGATGTGGACCCGGAGTGTATCGAGAAGGCTGATGCTAACCCCCAGGATATTGGTTTGGCCTTCGTCGCTGCCGATGTCGAATTGGCAACGGGGCAGGCCGGCAAAGCTTTCGATCGCCTGCTTGGCCTGATCAAAACCAATTATGGCGATGATCGGGAGAAGATCCGTGTTCGGTTGCTCGAGTTGTTTGAGACTTTGCCGCCAAATAACGAGGATCTTAAGAAGGCCCGTCGAGAGTTGAGCTTGGCTCTCTTCTAGCTTTCGACGTCAAAGTCTCGGGTAACAGGATTCCACTCTGTGATCGAGTAGTAATCCATGACGCCTTCTGTCTGCATGGGATCTTTCCCGATCATTTCCTCGCAATCCTTTTCATCGGAAGCTTTGAAGATAAGCAGGGCGCTGGCAGCCGCGTCGATAAGCGGGCCACCGCCTAGCAGCTTTCCCTGATCTCTTAGGCTCGCAAGGTATTTCCTGTGAGCGGGACGCGTCGCGGCCACGTCTGCATCGCTGCGGTAGGTGTACTCAACTGCGTAATATTTCATGCACATAAAAATACCCTCTACCTGACGGTATAGACACATAAAAAAGGAGAGCACCCCTTCTGGGACGCTCTCCTTAACGATTAGTTTCTCGAATTATTAGTTAGAACTTAGTTCAGCCTCCGGAGTATTAGCTCTTGTGAGACGTCCTTGAACTGCATCGATGATCAATCCGATGATCAATGCGACGAGCGTGAAGGGAGCCCATTCCATGTTTTGTGGTCCGCCCGGAAGCGAATTGAGGAAATGACCGAGTCCCTCGAAAACAGGGAGATTCGTACTCCACAAGGCATCAAAGAAAGCGATGAACGCAGCGGTCCAAGCCGACAAGCGGTAGGTCCAGTGGAACGACCCTGGAATTAACCAGTCGATCACAGCAAGGACGATCAAGCAGATGGCTGCCGGATAAATGAACTGGTTTAACGGCGCCACGATTTTCAGAATCATGGTTAAGCCCAGGTTGGAGAGCACAAGGGCAATTGCGATGTGGATGATGAGCATCGTTTTCCTTGGAACCTTCGGGTACATCGTCTTGAAGTAGGAGGTGGAAGCTCCGATTAGGCCCACTGCCGTTGTAAGGCAAGCAAAGAACGCGATGAGGCCGAAGATTATCTGGCCACTGCGTCCAAACATCAGCGAAGCCGCATAGGCCAATCCGGATGCACCATTGTCGAACTCTTTGCCGGTAATCCTAGTGCCGATTGCGGTCAGGCCTAGGTAAACGAGAGCCAGGCAAACACCTGCGATGATGCCCGATAGGGCAGTAGCGCGGAACAGCTTCTTTTTAGTGTCGAATCCGTTACGGCGAAGCGAAGTGATAATCACGATTCCGAACACGAGAGCGGCAAGCGCGTCCATCGTGAAATATCCTTGCAGCAAGCCAGTCAGCATTGGCGAATCGACGTAGGTTGGGTCCGGTTCGAGAGGTGCCGAAGCGAGTCTGAGAACGCAATTGATGATCAGGATTATGAGGAAGACAAGCAAGATGGGTGTCAACCAAGCTCCGATGTTTTCAACTACTCGATTTTCGTTAAACGTGAGCCAGAAGCAAAGACCAAAGAAAATTACACTGTAGATGAGGAGGCCAAGCTGCTGGTGATCGCCTATCAGTGGTGCGATCCCGATCTCGAAGCTAACCGCAGCCACACGCGGAACCGCATATAAGACGCCTGTCGAAAGAAAAATCGCGATCAACAAAACTTTGCCCGGAATCCGACCAATACGATCGGCGATGCCCCCGACTTTGTCTGGCTCCCTAGCCGAGCCAATAATACCGAAGACAGGAAGTAGCACACCTGTCAGTAGAAAACCGACGATGGCTGGCAATACGTTCGTGCCTGATTGGTAGCCAATCATTACCGGGAAAATTAAATTGCCTGCTCCGAAAAACATGGCGAATAACGCAAGGCCTGTGACGGCGATTACGTAAGGTTTTGAATTTCGCATTAAAACTTCCTCATCAGATAGCCCTATTGGCCGTATCTCATGGGTTCTATCAGAAAAAAGTCCTTCAGAATCGAAGGTTCTAACCCTGAGACGACATATAAAACAGCAAAGTTAAAGCGGCCCGCTTGTTCGGCAGGCCGCTTTAACTAAACGAACTAACCCTCGTACCTGAGCAACACAGCGCCAAGCGGAGGAACAGTGATATTAGTATGAGCCCAGTCGCCTTCATTATCTCCGGCAACCGCTTCAATGGGATCGAGGTTCAGATATTCATTCAAGCCATCGAATTTCTCGGAATCAGTATTCAAAATTTCCACCCACTTACCCGAATAAGGCATCCAAATTGGGTAGCCAACGTATGGATTAGGGGAGAAATTGATGATGCACGCGATGTGCTGGCCATCTGAACTGTGACGCAGATAGCTAATCATGTTTCGCTGATTGTCATCAGCATTGATCCAAGTGAAACCTTCTGGCTGTGAATCGAGCTCATACAGAGCTGGGTTTTCCGCCTGAAGATGGTTCAAAGTCCGAATAAGTTGTCGGTTGCCGTTGTGTCCCCAAAGACCGTCAACCCACCATTCGAGACTGTCTGATTCGTTCCACTCAGATCGCTGAGCGAACTCTTGGCCCATGAATAGCAACTGCTTACCTGGGAAGCTCCACATGTAGGTGTAGAAAGCCTTAAGCGTGGCGAACTTCTGCCAGTCGTCGTTCGGAATCTTGTTGATCATCGAACCTTTGCCGTGCACGACTTCGTCGTGGCTGATGGGCAGGATGAAGTTCTCCGAATATTGGTAGACCATAGCGAAGGTAAGGTCGTTGTGGTGCCATTGACGATAGATAGGATCTTCGTTCAAGTAGCGCAGGGTGTCATTCATCCAGCCCATATTCCACTTGAAACCGAAACCTAAGCCGCCCCAATCAACGGGTTTGGTGACTCCGTCGAAGCTGGTGGATTCCTCAGCAATCATGACTACGCCTGGCTCGCGTTCATAAAGATGCTTGTTTACGTAGCGAAGCAGATCGATAGCCTCGAGGTTCTCACGTCCGCCGTGAATATTCGGCACCCATTCGCCTTCTGGTCTGGAGTAGTCCAGGTAAAGCATGGATGCAACTGCATCTACTCGCAAAGCATCCGCATGGAACTCTTGGACCCAATAGAGAGCATTAGAAACCAGGAACGACTTGACCTCGTTGCGGCCGTAGTTGAATATGTACGTGCCCCAATCCAGCTGTTCGCCTTGGCGAGGATCGGAGTGCTCGTAGAGAGCGGTGCCATCGAAGCGGCCAAGAGCCCAGTCATCTTTGGGGAAATGCCCTGGAACCCAATCGATGATTACGCCGATTCCTGCCTCATGAAGCTTTTCAATCAGATAACGGAAGTCGTCCGGGTTGCCGAGTCTGGAGTCCGGAGCATAGTAGCCGGTTACCTGGTAACCCCAGCTAGGAGTGAAGGGGTGGCTCATCGGAGGCATCAATTCGACATGAGTGAAGCCCTGCCACTTAACGTACTCAGGCAACTGATGGGCTAGTTCGCGGTACGAAAGGCCTTTGCGCCAACTGCCAAGATGCAACTCGTAAACAGACATCTGAGACTTGTAGATGTCTGTTTCGGCGCGCTTCTCAAGCCATTCGTCTTCAGCAGATCCCCACTTGTAGTTACTTTCCCAAACGATGGATGCGTTGCTTGGGGGAGTCTGTGCGAACCGCGCGTACGGGTCTACCTTCTCCTGCCAAGTGCCATCTGCGTGTTGGATTTTGTACTTGTAAAGCGTGCCCTCGAGAACGTTTTCCTTCCACAAACCCCAAACGCCGGAGCCAGGGATTAGTTCCATGTCGTCGCCCTGCCACCAGTTAAAGTCGCCCATAACCTGAACGCGCTTGGCGTTCGGAGCCCAAACCGCGAACCGCGTACCGCGAAGCTCACCGCGTTCGTCGTCGTGGACCGTGACGACGTGAGAACCAAGCCTACGCCAGGCTTCCGTGTCGCCACCGCTGTGGAATCCTTCAAGATCCCAGCCTGTCAGGTTGCCAAACTTGTCATGCATTGGCGTGTCCTTCCAATTAGTGAATAGTCCGCTGCACGACCAGGATGTGAGCGGGGTTTGCAGGGTCGAGAGCCACGAAATTCTTCCGTCCCCAAACGAAGTTTCGACCGCTGAGCTCATCGTGCACGCCGATTAGCTCGTAGTTTCCTAGTGGTAACGCCCTATCCGGAATTGATACTTCTCCGGAAACTGCTTCGTTTTCGTTAAGGCTGACTACAACGATTATCTCGTTGTCGCCGTCCTTCTTGATGAATGCGAAGATGTCATCGTTATTCGTTTCAAGCAGTTCGACTTGCCGCAGCTGCTGAAGAGCAGGATGTTTCCTGCGGATCTCGTTCAATTGGAGCATCAACCCATTTAGATTCGGCTCAGCCTCGTAATCCCTCGGGCGGTATTCGTATTTCTCGGAGTGGTCGTAGACCTCCATCTCCGGGCGGTACGGCTTGTGTTCGAAGAGTTCGTAACCGGAGTAAACGCCCCAAGACGGGGACATCGTCGCAGCTAGAATCATGCGAAGCGCGAAAGCTGCTGGCTTTCCAGAACGTACCTGCCATGGGTTGATGTCCGGTGTGTTCACGAACATGTTAGGCCGCATGAAGTCGGCCGTCTCATGTGCGACCTCCATCAAGTAGGAGCCGAGTTCCTTCTTGGAAGTGCGCCAGGTGAAGTATGTGTAGCTCTGCTGGAAACCGACCTTGCCAAGATTGCCCATCACTACTGGGCGGCTGAAAGCTTCCGCTAGGAACACAATCTCGGGATTCTTCTTGTTGACCTCTGCGATCAGCTTTTCCCAGAAAAGAAGAGGCTTGGTGTGCGGGTTATCGACGCGAAATATCGTCACGCCGTGGTCGATCCAGAATCGGACTAGCCGTAATACTTCCTTGAAGATCCCTTCGGGATCATTGTCAAAGTTGATCGGATAGATATCCTGATATTTCTTGGGTGGGTTTTCTGCGTATGCGATAGTGCCATCGGGACGGATGGTGAACCACTCCGGGTGTTCTTTAACCCATGGGTGATCCGGAGAACACTGCAAGGCGAAGTCTAGTGCGACCTCAAGGCCAAGAGACTTTGCTTTAGCGGTGAACGAATCGAAATCCTCAATGGTTCCCAAATCAGGGTGAATAGCGTCGTGCCCGCCTGCAGGAGAGCCAATTGCCCAAGGCGAACCGGGATCTTCTTCAGTGGCATCTAGAGAGTTGTTAGGGCCCTTCTTGAAAGTGGACCCAACCGGATGAATCGGGGTGATATAAGCGACATCGAACTTCAGTTCTGCGATGCGCTCGAGCATTTTTTCAGATTCTTTCAGAGTCCCCGAGTGCCATTTACCGGACTCGTCCTGGTAGGCGCCCTGCGAACGAGGGAAAAACTCGTACCAGCTTCCGTATAACGCCCTCTTGCGTTCGACACGAATCGGGAACTTTTGTGTTGGCGTTGCAAACTGGCGAGGAGCGTAGAGACTCATCGCCTCGTCGATCTCTTTGCCATCTACCAAGCGGGCAAGTTCTTTGTGATCGTTTTCAGGCTTTAACTTTGCCGCTACCTCGGCGATAAGCTGCGCTGCTTTATCGTCGCCGGCACTCTTAGCGTTCTTTATGGCTGGCTTAAAAAGTTCTTGACCCTCCAAACACACCAGCTCGACATCCTGGTCGATCGGAAGTTTGATTTCCGCATTGTGGTGCCAGGTGTGCCAGGCGTCGCCGTAGCCCTCGATGTAAAAATTCCATTCGCCAATTTCATCTAGGCGAACCCAAGCCTCGAAAATGTCTAGTCCTTCAGGCCATACCTGGGGGAGTGGCTGGCGGATCTGCTTTCCGCTTGGTGCGATGAGGATCACATCAGCGGCGACCTCATCGTGTCCTTCTCGAATGATACGAGCCCTAATGGGGATAGCTTCGTTAACTGTCGCCTTAGAGGGGTAAGCGCCGTGCTCAATAACGGGCTCTACCTGACCAACTGGAATACGGCCGAATCCAATGTTTTTGTTCACGTAACAAACGGTATCCGAGAGTTGATCCTAAAGTGAACAATTGCCAGTGTTAGCTGGATGAAATTATTCTTGTAGCGCTTAGAAAGCGCCGATTTAGGCGCATTGTTGCTTGTCGTCTACAGAAACTTTCATATAAACGACAGTCCTTGCAGGCATAACGAAAATCTCACCTGAAGAGAACTCTTTCTCGGCGAACTCTTCATCCAAGCCTGTGTGCAGTTCGATACTGAATTTTTTCCCCCACGAATCGTCCGGAAGAGTTACTTCGAGTGGTTCAGTGCCGTTGTGATACCAAATCAGTTCGGCATTATCAGCATCGGACATGTACATGCCGAGAATCTTGCGGCTCTTGTCGTGCCAGTCGTCCATGTTCATCTCGGTCCCTGATTCAGTTAGCCAAGCCAACTCGTATCTACCAAGACCTCGTCCTTCGCTGTCTTTGATTTCGTCGTGACCAAGGAACCTTTGGTTACGGATTAAACCAGAATCAGCTCGGATTTGAGCTAGCTTAGCCATCACATCACGAATGTGTGCCCACTCTGGGTCGCTTTCCCAATTGACCCATCCGATAGGTGAATCTTGGCAATACGCATTGTTGTTGCCCATCTGCGTACGTCCGAATTCGTCGCCAGCGGTAACCATTGGAACGCCTCGAGAGAGCATTAGCGTGGCGAGCATATTACGGACTTGGCGAGTGCGAAGCTCGTTGATTTCTGGAATGTCTGTTTCGCCCTCGACCCCATAGTTGCACGAACGGTTGTCGTTGGAACCGTCATGATTCTTCTCGCCGTTGCGCTTATTGTGCTTGTTGTTGTAAGTCGTCAGATCACGCATCGTGAAGCCATCGTGGGCCGTCACGAAGTTGATCGAGGCGCTCGAAGGTCTACCGTTTTGGTTGAAAATATCGGATGATCCGGAAAGCCTGGTGGCAAGCTGTCCGACGCCGTTGTTATAGCCCCGCCAATAATCGCGGATCTGCGAACGGTATTGATCATTCCACTCGCTCCAGCGGCTTCCCCAAGCTCCAATCTGATAACCGTCAGGGCCGACGTCCCACGGCTCTGCGATCATTTTTATATCGCTCAGGATCGGATCCGAATCGATGATTTGCTTGAATGGGTGGGCTAAGTCCACATTATGGTGCTTGTCTCGGATCAGTTCCGGAGCAAGATCGAATCTAAAACCGTCAACGCCCATTTCCTGGACCCAATAGCGCATCGAGGAAATGATCAGCTCTAATACGTCATCGTTCGAAGTGTTGATCGAATTTCCGCACCCCGTGACGTCGTAGTCGCTGCGAAGATCAGGGGTGAGCCGGTAGTAGCCCTGATGATCGATCCCGCGATAGCAAAGTGTTGGACCGTCGATGCCGCCCTCGCCAGTGTGGTTGTAGACAACGTCGATAATCACTTCGATGCCAGCGTCGTGAAGAGCTGAGACCATTGCTTTGAATTCGCTGACCTGCTCGCCGAGAGAGCCAACAGAGCAGTACCCGGAGTGCGGCGCGAAAAAGCCGATTGGGTTGTAACCCCAGTAGTTGACTAAACCGCGTCGAATCAGGAACGGCTCGCTGATGAAATGGTGGACGGGAAGTAGCTCAACTGCTGTTACGCCGATGCTCTTTAAGTAGTCGGTCACGGCGGGGTAGGCGAGCCCTGCGTAGCTACCTCTTAAATGCTCTGGCACGGCAGGGTGTAGCTTCGTGAATCCCCTGACATGCAATTCGTAAATGACTGAATCGCTGAGAGCCTTTCGATTTTTGATCGGCCTAGCCGGCTTTGTGGGTTCGACCACTACAGATAGAGGCACGTAAGCAGCCGAATCTTTCACGTCGGGTACGTAATAAGACTCTTTAGCGTGATCGAAAATTGGTCCTGAATAATCGATCCCTGCAGTGATGGCCTTAGCCAACGGATCTAAAAGCAGCTTATGGAGGTTAGACCTCATTCCCCTGTCGGGGGCCCATTGCCCATGGACTCTGAAACCGTATCGTTGTTTAGCTTTAACTCCAGGTATGAAGATATTCCAGCTTCCACCGCTGGGTTGCATTTCGAAAATGCGCTGGCTGCCGTCTTCATCGACTAGCGCCAGTTCCACTTTTTCAGCACGCGGAGCCCACAAACCGAAAGAGCAGCCATCGTCAGTCAGGTTTGCTCCCAGGCTGGTGTCGCGCTCTGCAGTTGAAAACGGGAACATAAAACTCCTGGTTAGTGACGCTTAGAGCGTCGGTGCTGAATACTAGTAAAACGTTTGCTTCAGGGGGTTAGAAAAGCAAAAATTTTAAAATCAAACAAGCTATTTTAACCATTAACTAGGGCTAAAACATATTGTGAAAGCAACAGGTCCGAGGAAACTCTAAGAGGAGGGAATATTCATAGATGGACGGCGCTTTTCTTGATCACGCCGCAAGTTCACCCCTTAGGCCGGTAGCGCTTGAGGCAATGGTCGGATGTGCGGGTTTGAGCAATCCTGCTTCGCTTCACCGAAAAGGTCGGCTAGCAAGGGCAAGTCTTGAAGACGCAAGGGAAAAGATTGCTAATTTGTTCGGCGCTAAGCCAGACGAGGTTATCTTTACCTCTGGAGGAAGCGAATCAGACACCATCGCAGTTCTTGGCACGTCAGCGCTGCAGGAGACCAGTCGCCCCGAGCTTGTAATAAGCCCTATTGAGCATCAGGCAGTAGAAAAATCTTCGGAAGTGCTGGGCGCTAGGTTGCGGAAGGCACGAGTCAATTCCGAAGGCGTCGTGGATCTCGAATCTTTGCGGCTGAACGAAAAGACTGGTCTTGTCAGCGTGATGTGGGCGAACAACGAGGTCGGGTCGATACAGCCAATCGACCAGATTGTCGCTTTTGCGAAAAAAGCCGGATCTTTAGTCCATTGTGACGCGGTTCAAGCGGCGGGACACTTTCCCATTGACTTCGATGAGAGCGGTATCGATTTATTAAGTATTTCAGCCCACAAAATGGGCGGTCCTGTGGGCATTGGAGCTTTAATTATCAAGCGTGGTCTGAATCTACCTCCGTGGGGACTAGGCGGAAGACAAGAAGGCGGCATTCGTTCTGGTACTCAACCAGTCGCACTGGCCAACGGTTTTGCAGCGGCAGCATCAGAAGCAGTAAATGCCATCGACGGAGAATTTGAAAGGATCTCCAAACTCAGGGATCAGATTATCGAAACGGTCAACTCTACACCTGGGACTCGCGTTAATGGAGACGGCTCTAATCCGTACGTAATCAATATTGGTGTTGATGGAACCTCTGCCGATGACCTCCTCTTTTTATTCGACCAACGTGGAATCTGCATCTCCACTGGTTCGGCATGCCGAGCTGGCGTACACGGGCCCAGCGAAGTGCTATTAGCAATGGGACAGAATGCCCAGGAGGCGAGTCAAGCTATCCGTCTCAGCATGGGGTGGGCCACTACAGAAGAAGAAGTGCGTTTCTTCGTAGCCGCGTTTCGGGAAGTGGTGGAAACCGCAAGATCAGTGCAGTGGTGATTTAAGTCGTAGTGCATACACTGGCATGGTGCGAGTTTTATCTGCGATGTCCGGAGGCGTCGATTCCGCTGTTGCAACTGCGAGGCTGATAGATGCTGGCCACGAAGTCACCGGCGTGCATCTAGCTCTGTCGAGAACGGCCCTTGCCCAGCAAATTGGCGCCAGAGGATGCTGTTCTCTTGCTGACTCTAATGATGCGCGCAGAGTGGCAGATAAATTGGGCATTCCCTTTTACGTTTGGGACTTTTCCGAAAGGTTCGCAGACGAAGTAATTACTGACTTCCTGGACGAGTACTCCCAGGGCAGGACCCCAAATCCTTGCCTTAGGTGCAATGAGAAGATCAAATTTGCGGCGCTACTGGAACGAGGAAGAGCTCTAGGTTTTGATGCTGTGGCAACTGGTCACTACGCCCAAGTTAAAAAGGTGAACGACCATTACGAGCTTTGGCGTGCGGCAGATTCGGCAAAAGATCAGTCTTACGTGTTGGGTGTCCTAGACCAAGACCAGCTCGCGCATTCGCTCTTTCCGCTGGGTGGATCGGTAAAGAGTGATGTTAGAGCCGAGGCAGCAGAGCTTGGATTTTCTGTTGCAAATAAGCCAGACTCGGTTGATATCTGCTTTATTCCTACGGGCGATACCGCTGGCTTTTTAACAGAAAAACTCGGCCCAAAACCCGGCGAAATAGTAGATACAGCAGGCAACACAATCGGTCATCATGATGGAACATATAGGTTCACGATTGGTCAGCGTAAAGGTCTGAATCTTGGTGTACCTGCTCCGGATGGTAAGCCTCGTTATGTAGTTGGTATCGATCCGAACCAGTCCAAGGTCGTCGTCGGCAGCAGGGCTGAGCTAGGCGTGAGGTGCTTTGAGGGCATCAGGCCGAAGTGGACGCAGGGCCCTGTACACGAAGCTTGGCACGGTCTGGTGCAGGTTCGAGCTCACGGCCGACCAGTCGAAGCGCAAATCGATTTCGATGGGGAAAACGTCATCGTCAAGTTGGACGAAGATCTGACCGCCTTGGCGCCGGGTCAATACGCCGTTCTCTACGATGGAGACCGAGTCGTCGGTAGCACCATCGTTGCTAACACCAAATCCGTCGCAGAGGTTTAATAAAAATGAAGGGTTTTAGCGACTTAAATATAAACGGGAACACCCCCGTCAGAGTCCAGCCTGAAAGCGATGAGTGGGGGCCAAAACGTGTCTTGTCGGTTAGTCAGAAGAAACGGGCCAGGGCTCTAGTTTTTGTTGCGACGATTATCTCGGCGACCGCTGTCGGCCTCGCGATGAAATTTTTCTTCGACATCCTCATGCTTGGTTGACCACTAAAACCATGCGCTTAGCGCTCCTGCAAGCAGAAAAGCCTCTATGAGGTTTCTCGCGATGTACCCCAGCGTCATCATGCTGGAAAAAATAACAGCGTTTGCTTTAGCCGCACCCGCAATCAGGGTGGTCGGATAGTTAGGTGGGATGCTGAGAGCTCCAGAACAGAAAATGACCACGGGCCCCAGCTTCTTGTGAGTGATTAACGACTCAGCTTTGGCTACTAGCCAGAGCCACCTTTTTCGCCATTTGCCTGGTCCGCTCGGCTTGGAAGGTACATTCCTTTTTCTGAGCCAGGCGATCTTTTTGCCTTGCCTAACTAATTGAAACAGAACGGCCTTTCCGATGCCTTGGCCCAGACCGAGACCTATCCCCAAAGGAAAAGGATCTATTAGGTCAGTGGCCAAGGTCGCAGCAATGAATGTTTCCGCGTTAAAAACGGGGATCATGGATGCGAGGAGCCCGAACGCGAACGCACTAAAAAACTGCGCTGCTAGAAGATGCATTCGAACTTCCGTTCTGCCATGAGCCGAGCAAATTATTTTCTTTGTCTGGCACCGCCGGACTTTTCCAGGGTCGCTTTCTGATACAGATGTTATCTTTGCTTAGGTCTAGGATTAACAAGGTTGATGCATTTATAGATAAGGAGTCTTGCGGTGGCGCTAACCGTTCAGGACGTAGCTCGACTGGCCGATCTTGCCAGAATCGAGTTAACCGATGATGAGCTAGAGCGTTTCGTACCTCAGCTCGACGTGATTCTTGAATCAGTTGCCAGCGTCTCGGACGTGGCTGATAGGGACATCGTTCCGACGTCCCATCCAATCAAAATGGAGAATGTCTTCCGCGACGATGTAGTTAAGCAAAGCTGGTCTCCGGAAAGCATGTTGGCAGGAGCCCCTGCTGTCGAAGATGGCCAATTCGAGGTGCCAAGGATCTTGGGTGAGGGAGCCTGATGAGCGAACTAACTAGGCAAAGCGCTGCCGAACTAGTCAAGAAGCTTGAGTCCGAAGAGGTCTCTAGCGAGGAACTTACCAAGCAGAGCCTGGCGCAGATGGATGCGGTCGAAGATAAGGTTCACGCCTTTCTATCTGTAGACCAGGAAAGGGCGCTTGAGCAGGCAAGACAAATAGACGCTAGGCGGAAGTCAGGGGAGAAGCTTTCCCCGCTAGCTGGAATCCCTGTGGCCGTTAAGGACCTCTTCTGCTACCAGGGAATGCCTACCACTGCTGCTTCTAAGATCCTCGATGGGTGGGTGCCCCCGTACGACTCAACCGTAGTCAAGCGTTTGCTAGACGCCGGAATGGTGATTTTGGGCAAGACCAACTTGGACGAATTTGCGATGGGTAGCTCGACCGAGACGTCCGCTTTTGGTCCCACCCATAATCCGTGGGATTTGGAAAGAATACCCGGCGGCTCTGGTGGCGGTTCTGCTGCCGCTGTTGCTGCTTATGAAGCCCCGCTTGCTGTGGGCACAGATACGGGCGGTTCTATCCGCTCCCCAGCATCGGTCACCGGCACGGTTGGCATGAAGCCAACATATGGTTCGGTGTCCCGCTACGGCGTGATTGCGATGGCTTCTTCTCTGGATCAGCCTGGCCCCTGTTCTAGAACTGTCGAAGACGCTGCTTTGCTTCATTCAGTGATGGCAGGGCACGACCCCATGGACTCGACTTCTATCAATAAACCGGTTCCGGACGTTGTTTCTGCTGCTCGCAAGAAGGACATTAAAGGTCTGAAGATTGGAGTGGTTAAGGAACTTGACGGGGAAGGCTACGAGGCGGGCGTTAAGGCCCGTTTCTCTGAGGCGGTAGAGGTCCTAACTGATTTAGGTGCAGAGGTCGTCGAGATCAGCTGCCCGAGTTTCAAATACGCACTCGCTGCCTACTACCTGATCATGCCTGCTGAAGTCTCCAGCAACATGGCTCGATACGACGGCATACGTTACGGCCTACGCGTGAGCGAATCTGGTATGAACGTCGAGCAAACTATGCGCGAGACGCGCGCCAAGGGGCTTGGCGAAGAAGTTAAGCGTCGTGTCATCATCGGTACGTACGCTTTGTCCAGCGGCTACTACGACGCCTATTACGGGTCTGCCCAGAAGGTGCGAACACTTATTAAGCAGGACTTCGAGGCTGCTTTTCAGAAATGCGATGTGTTGATTTCTCCGACAACGCCGTTTACTGCATTCAAGATCGGCGAGAAGATCGACGATCCGATGAGTATGTATCTTTCTGATCTCTGCACCATTCCTGCCAACTTGGCGGGCTTGCCTGCTGGTTCGATTCCCGTCGGATTGTCGCCTGATAACGGCATGCCCGTAGGCCTGCAGGTAATCGCGCCTGCGTTGCGCGATGAACTCTGCTATCAGATCGGTGGCGCACTAGAAGCCGCCCTCGTGGATCGCTGGGGTGGACTTCTTCTTTCGCAAGCTCCGGAGCTGACAGATAAGCAGGTGATCGCATGATCGACGAACTGATGGATTTTGATGAGGCGATGGAGCGTTTCGACCCCGTTTTGGGCCTTGAGGTGCACGTTGAGCTATCGACAAAGACAAAAATGTGGTGTGGCTGCGTAAACGGTCCCGGTGAGCCGAATACTCATACGTGTCCCGTGTGCCTAGGTCTGCCTGGTTCGCTTCCGGTTGTGAACGGTAAAGCAGTCGAATCCGCAATTCGGATCGGACTTTCCCTGAACTGTGAGATTGCCGAGTGGTGTCGTTTCGCGCGAAAGAACTACTTCTACCCGGATATGTCGAAGGACTATCAGGTCAGCCAGTATGACGAGCCGATCTGCTATGAGGGGCATGTAGAGATCGAACTTGACGGCGAGACCTACCAGATTCCCATTGAGCGAGCTCACATGGAAGAAGACGCGGGCAAGCTAACGCACGTTGGTGGAACCGGCAGAATCCAGGGCTCTCAGTACTCTTTAGTTGATTACAACCGAGCAGGTGTTCCTCTGGTAGAAATCGTCACCAAGCCGATCTACGGCACCGGGGCGAAGGCTCCCGAAGTTGCTGCGGCGTATATGGAGTTCCTGCGCGATCAGATGCATGCACTGGGTGTATCGGATGCTCGCATGGAGCGTGGCAATCTTCGCTGCGATGCTAACGTCTCGCTGATGCCTAAGGGCTCTACTGAGCTTGGTACGCGAACCGAGACAAAGAACGTGAACTCTCTTCGCTCTGTAGAGGCAGCATTGCGCTACGAAATTTGTCGTCAGGCTGCAGTTCTTGCTGGTGGCGGCAAGGTCAAGCAGGAGACTCGAATGTGGAACGAAGAGGGCTACACAACTGCTGGTCGTTCTAAAGAGCATGCTGAGGATTATCGCTACTTCCCGGAACCTGACCTGGTTCCGGTTGCTGCAAGTCGCGAATGGGTAGAGAAACTTAGAAACGAGCTGCCAGAACCTCCGGCTAAGCGTAGGGCAAGGCTTCAGTCCGAGTACGGGTTCACCGATTTAGAGATGCGTGACGTTTTAGCCATCGAGGGTGCGCTCGACTTAATTGAAGAGACTGTAGATGCAGGTGCTGATCCGGCTTCTTCGCGAAAGTGGTGGGTCTCTGAATTAGCTAGGCGAGCAAATGAGGCGGGGCGCCCGCTCGATGAAGTTGGCATGAACCCGACTCAAGTGGCTGAGCTCCAAAAGCTAGTTGATGAAGGAACACTGACAGATAAGCTGGCTCGTCAAGTTATTGATGGGGTAGTGGCCGGGGAGGGTGATCCTTCAGAAGTCGTAAAAGCTAGAGGCCTTGCAGTAGTTAGCGATGACGGGGCTTTGAGCGCTGCCGTCGACGAGGCTATCGCAGCTAACCCCGAAACCGCTGAGGCAATCAGGGGTGGTCGCGTCAAGGCCGCGGGTGCTCTAATCGGTGCAGTGATGAAAGCTATGAGGGGCCAGGCAGATGCCGGCAAAGTCAGGGAATTGATAATTAAAAAATTGAGCTAGAAAATTCAGCCGTACTGTTTGGAATAACCAGATGGTGCGGCTGAATTTTAAACATTAGGTTGATGTCTTATGGCTCGGTCTAAGCGCTCTTAGCCCAACTCAGTAGGTGATAATTAGGCATGACGTTGCCTGAATCTATTGTTTCTAGACTGAAATTCGACGCCTACGGCTTAATTCCGACCGTTGCTCAAGACGCCACTAGCGGGCGCGTTCTCATGGTTGCTTGGATGAACGCTGAGTCGTTGGAACTCACACTCAAAACTCGCCAGGCAACCTATTGGTCGAGAAGTCGCCAAGAACTTTGGCGTAAGGGTGCGACTAGCGGACACACACAAAAGGTGCGAAGCATAGAGATAGATTGCGACGGAGACACCCTACTGCTGCACATCGACCAGACCGGAGCTGCTTGTCATACCGGGGCGCTAAGCTGTTTCGACACAGGCGGATACCTTTTAGAGGAGAATCGATGACGGTTTTAGACAAAATCATTGAGGGCGTCCGCGCGGACACGGCCGAACGCGCAGAGAAGGTTTCCATTGCTGATCTCGAAGTACAAATCGAGAAGGCTCCGGAACCTATTTCTCCGATACCGGCCTTTAGATCTAATGAACTGTCCGTTATTTCTGAAGTTAAACGTTCCAGCCCTTCCAAGGGTGCTCTTGCCGATATTCCTGAACCGGCGGTGTTGGCTTCCGCATATGAGGCGGGGGGAGCTAGAGCGATCTCGGTTCTGACGGAAAAACACAAGTTCAATGGTTCACTGGCAGACCTTGACGCAGTTCGAGCAGCGGTTAATATTCCGGTGCTTCGAAAAGACTTTGTCGTCGACGAATATATGCTCTACGAGGCCCGCGCCCACGGCGCCGATCTTGCCTTGCTTATCGTTGCTGCTCTTGACGATAAAGAATTAAACCGTCTCTACGAACTTGCGCTAAATCTCGGTTTGACCCCTCTCGTCGAGGTTCATACTGAAGACGAGGCACGCAGAGCCCGAAATCTCGGAGCAGGGGTCGTGGGCGTTAATAACCGTAACTTAAAGACGCTGGACGTCGATCTCGAGCAGTTCTCACGACTGGTGGGATTGCTTGATGATCAGGCAATAAAGGTAGCCGAATCTGGGATTTTGAGCCCCAAAGATGCTGCAAGAGTCGCGTCTGAAGGTGCCGACGTTATTTTGGTCGGTGAGGCGCTAGTTAAGAATTCAAAACCATCTGAGGCCGTCGCGGCCATGATCCAGGAGGCAAAACGATGATTGAGAGAAGAAAAGGCACAGGCCTGCCCGATGAGCATGGTCACTTCGATCGATACGGTGGGCAGTTCGTTCCGGAAGCTCTTCATGCCGCTTTGGATGAACTGGAAAAAGTCTTCACCTCCTGCCAAGAGGATCCCGAATTCCAGGACGAGCTCCACGAGCTTCAGAAAAATTATGCAGGGCGTCCATCCTTGCTTACTGAGGCAAAGCGATACGGTAAAGAGTTCTGCGGTGGCGCACAGATTCTTCTTAAACGTGAGGATCTCAATCACACCGGCAGCCACAAGATCAACAACGTTCTCGGCCAGGGGCTCTTGACTAAGCGCATGGGGAAGACCAGGGTTATAGCAGAAACGGGCGCTGGCCAGCATGGCGTAGCAACCGCAACAATCGCAGCCCTTTTTGGTTTCGAGTGCCGCGTCTACATGGGTAAGGTCGACACCGAGCGCCAGGCACTTAACGTTGCCAGGATGCAGCTTCTCGGTGCAGAAGTGGTCTCAGTTGAGGCCGGGTCCATGACGCTGAAAGACGCTATGAACGAAGCCATGCGTGACTGGGTGACGAACGTTGATAGCACTCACTACCTGATCGGTTCGGCTGCCGGCCCGCATCCTTTCCCGATGCTCGTTCGCGAATACCAGCGAGTAATCAGCACCGAGTCCCGTGCCCAGATGCTCGAGCAGTACGGCAGGCTACCAGATGCCGTTTGCGCTTGCGTTGGCGGTGGTTCAAACTCCATCGGTTCTTTCTACGACTACATCGATGACCCCGAGGTCGCTCTGTATGGCTTCGAGGCGGGTGGCGACGGCGTTGACACCGGTAAACACGCTTCCTCCATCAGTGGAGGTTCCGTGGGAGTTCTGCACGGTGCGCGAACCTACGTATTACAGAACGAGGATGGCCAGACCATCGAGTCGCATTCCATCTCTGCGGGTCTCGACTATCCGGGCGTGGGACCAGAGCACTCTTGGCTGGCCGATCACCATCGCGCTAACTACGAACCGGTTACCGATGAGGAGGCTATGAACGCCTTCCGAGATCTTTCCCAGACTGAGGGCATCATGCCTGCCATCGAATCCGCTCACGCACTCGCAGGCGCTCGCCGTCTGGCGCTGCGCATGCTCGAGGAAAAGCCAGATCGTAGGCCTTGCATTTTGGTCACCATCTCTGGCCGTGGTGACAAGGATGTTTACACTGCAATGAAGTATTTCGGAATTAAGGGTGTGGCAGACCACACCACTGGGAGGCTGTCATGAGCGATCGCTTAGGGATCATGGGCAAGGTGTTGATGGAGGCTAAGGCCGATAATCGCACCGCGCTGATCGGATATCTTCCCATAGGCTACCCCAGCGTTGAGGGCTCTCTAGACGCGATGCGGACCGTAGCCGAGCACGCTGACATCATTGAAATCGGAATGCCATATTCCGATCCGATGATGGACGGATTGGCAATTCAGTACGCCACGACTAAAGCACTGGCATCTGGGGTTCGCACTACCGACATATTCAAGGCCACCGAAGCGGTTCGTTCTGCGGGCAAGACTCCGGCAGTGATGATCTATTGGAACCTAGTAGAGCGCTACGGTGTGAAGGCTTTTGCGCGCGACCTAGCTAACGCTGGCGGAGCCGGGCTTATTACCCCTGATCTGATCCCGGATGAAGCCGACGAATGGGTCAAGGCTTCTGACGAATACGGCTTGGATCGAGTTTTCCTGATCGCGCCTAGCTCCACAGATGAGCGAATCGCGATGACCATGGACGCCTGCCGCGGATGGGTCTACGCTACCAGCGTCATGGGTGTTACTGGGGCTCGGACTGAGACCTCCAGCGCGGCGCCTGTAATCGTCGAACGTGCACGCAAGATTCGCAACGATCTGCCCGTCTGCGTTGGTCTTGGAATTTCCAATGGCAAGCAAGCGCACGAAACCGGCAAATACGCGGATGCAGCGATTGTCGGATCAGCCCTAGTTAAATGCCTGATCGATGCAGAGGGTAGTGACCAGCCGCTGGGAAAGCTTCCTGAGGTGGCAGCAGACCTTGGTGAAGGCGTAAAAAACTAGTTGGATAAGTGGAGCATCGGAGGGCAAAATTGGTGCTGTGATTTTATTGCAGATACCTAGCCCTCCGATCTCCAGCTTCAGCATTGGGCCGCTTACAATCCACTTCTATGCTTTGTGCCTGATCGCAGGCATGGTTGTAGCCGGATGGATAGCTCAGCGTAGATTCGTCGAAAGAGGCGGAGACACTGATAAATTCCAGAATCTCCTTCTGGTAGCGATAATATTCGGCATATTCGGTGCTCGCCTGTACCACGTGATCACGGATCATCAACTTTATTTCGGTCCAGGAAGGAACCCCTGGGACGCCTTCAAAATTTGGAACGGTGGTTTAGGCATTTGGGGCGGAATCGCTCTAGGGGCTGTAGGCGCATGGATCATGGCTAGGCGGTACAAAATAAACTTTCCAACCTTAGCCGACTGCATTGCGCCAACTCTCTTAATTGGTCAGGGCATAGGTCGTCTTGGAAATTGGTTTAACCAAGAACTCTTCGGCAGACCCACAGATCTTCCGTGGGGTTTGCAGATTGATCGTGCCCATCGCCCGGATGGCTACGAACAGTTCGAGACGTTCCATCCGACTTTCCTCTACGAAATGATATGGAACTTCGCCGGTGCTGCTTTCCTTCTATGGGCCGAAAGAAGATTCAAGATCGGCAGAGGCAGGCTGTGTGTGCTTTACGTCTGCTGGTATTCGTTCGGCAGATTCTTCATTGAAGCCTTGAGGATAGATCCGGCCAACCATATTGGTGGAATGAGAGTAAACAATTACACATCGCTCATCATGTTCAGCGTTTCGGTGGTAGGTTTCGTAGTCCTGTCGAAGTTGCGCCCGGGGCAGGAGACCAAGCCGTTCGCCGGTAGCAACAAGTAATCTTCGATGTAGAGTCGACAGCAAGATAAGGAAGGGTTCGAATATGGCTAGCGGGTTCGTACACCTGCATAATCACACCGACTTCTCGATGCTTGACGGCGCGGCACGCATCGACGATTTGATGGCTGCTGCAAGCCAGCAAGGAATGAAAGCCCTAGCCATTACTGATCATGGAAACATGTTCGGTGCATTCGATTTCTTTAAAGCTGGGCAGAAGCACGATGTTAAGCCGATCATCGGTCTAGAGGCTTACGTCACTCCTGCGGGCCTTCCAAGGCAGCAGCGCAAGAGGGTCAGATTCGGCGACGGAACCGGCGATGACGTAGCTGCTAAGGGTGCCTATACGCACATGACTATCTGGAGTGAGACCCGTGCTGGCATGCACAATCTTTTCCGAATTGCTAGCTGGTCTTCGCTGGACGGATATTTTTATAAGCCACGTGCTGATGACTCTTTGCTAGAGGAATACCACGAAGGGCTGATCGCGACGACAGGATGTCCTTCGGGAGAAGTCCAGACGCTTCTTCGTCTCGGAATGTTTGATGATGCAGTTAAGGCGGCTGCCCGATTCCAAGATATCTTCGGCAAAGAAAATTACTTTGTAGAACTGATGGATCACGGTTTGGATATCGAGACCAAAGTTCGAGGAGATCTGCTCCGCGTTGCGAAGAAAATCGGAGCCCCGCTCGTCGCCAGTAATGACCTGCACTATGTGCATTCTGAAGACGCCAGGAGCCAGGATATTCTGCTTTGCGTTTCCTCTGGATCCAGGATCAATACGCCCGGCCGGTTCAAATTTGACGGTACGGGGTATTACCTGAAGACCGCTGAAGAGATGCGAACTCTCTTCAGCAATTATCCTGAAGCATGCGACAACACATTGGCCATAGCTGAACGCTGCCAGACCCATTTCGACGAGGGCTCCGGAACGTTTATGCCCGTCTTCGATTGCCCGGACGGCGAGACCGAGGAGAGCTGGTTCATCAAAAAGGCAGACGAGGGCTTGGCAAAACGCTATGGAGATCCGCTGCCGAAAGAGATTCAGGAGCGCGCCGACTACGAGAAGGAAGTTATCCTAACTAAGGGATACCCCGGATATTTCTTGATCGTTTCTGACTACGTTACTTGGGCTAAACGCAATGGGATTCGAGTAGGTCCTGGTCGTGGATCCGGTGCAGGTTCAATCATCGCCTATGCGATGGAAATCACCGAGTTGGACCCGCTTCGTTACGGTCTTCTGTTCGAGAGGTTCTTGAACCCTGAGCGTCCTTCGCTTCCCGATTTCGATATCGACTTTGACGAGCGCCAACGTGGCAGGGTGATTGATTATGTCACCGAGAAGTACGGCAAAGATCACGTTGCCCAGATCGTCACTTACGGCACTATTAAAGCCAAACAGGCGGTGAAAGACTCAGCCCGTGTGCTGGATAAGCCATATAGCGTTGGTGAGAAGATCACTAAGGCAATGCCTCCCGCGGTCATGGGCAAGGACGTACCGCTCAATCAGATTTTCAATTCAGAACACAAGCGCTACGCAGAGGGCGTTGAGTTTCGAGATCTTTATAAATCTGATCCAGAAGTCCAAGAGGTGGTCGATACCGCAAAGGGCATCGAAGGCCTAAAACGCCAGTGGGGTGTGCACGCCTGCGGCGTAATCGTTAGCTCAGAGCCTCTAACGGACGTCATTCCGATCATGAAACGTGAGCAGGACGGCGCTATCATCACTCAGTTCGATTACCCGAGTGCTGAGTCTCTCGGACTGGTGAAGATGGACTTCCTTGGTCTACGAAACCTCACGATTATGGATGATGCCTTGCGCAATATTAAGCGCAATAAGGGCATCGACGTCGACATCGATTCGATTGAACTTGATGATCAAAAAACGTTCGAGCTGCTGCAGCGCGGTGACACTCTAGGAGTGTTCCAGCTTGATGGTGGACCGATGCGCGCATTACTGCGTTCAATGCAGCCGGACAAGTTCGAGGACATTTCGGCGGTTTCTGCGCTTTATCGACCTGGGCCGATGGGTGCTGATTCTCACAACAAATACGCACGACGCAAGACCGGGCGCGAAAAAATTGAACCGATTCACCCTGAACTTGCCGATGCTCTAGAGGATATTCTTTCTGAAACTTACGGTCTGATTGTTTATCAAGAGCAGGTCATGATGATCGCTCAGAAACTAGCAGGCTATACGCTTGGCGCGGCAGACAAGCTGCGCCGCGTAATGGGTAAGAAAAAGAAGAAAGAACTGGACGCACAATACGACGTGTTCAAGCAAGGAATGCTTGATCGTGGTTATTCGGCGGAGTCCTTCCAGACGATTTGGGACATTCTCGTCCCATTCTCCGACTACGCGTTTAACAAATCTCACTCTGCAGCATATGGTCTTGTTAGCTATCAGACAGCGTGGCTTAAGGCCAACTATCCGGTTGAGTACATGGCGGCTTTGCTGCAGTCAGTGAAAGATGATAAATCGAAATCGGCAATCTATCTTGCCGAATGCCGCCGCATGAATATTCAGGTTTTGCCGCCTGACGTCAACGAGTCCGAAGATATGTTTACCCCCGTAGGTGACGACATCCGCTTTGGCCTAGGAGCAGTTCGTAACGTTGGTGCCCAAGTTGTTGAGGGAATCATCGAGGCAAGAAACGAGCACGGCCCAGCTAACGACTTCTATGAATTCCTAGACAGCGTGCCACTGTCTGTGTGTAACAAGCGAATGTTGGAATCTTTGATTAAGTCTGGAGCATTCGACTCTATGGGGCATAAGCGCAGGGCCTTAATGGAGGTATTCGAAGAGGCAGTTGATCAAGTTGCTGACATCAAGCGCAACGAGGAGAACGGGCAAGACAGTCTGCTAGGTGGGTTTCTCTCCACGGAGTCGGAAGAAACTTCCGAAAGAGAGCTACCTGATGTTCCAGAGTGGGACAAGAGGGTCAAGCTTGGATTCGAAAGGGAGATGCTTGGTCTCTATGTTTCGGATCACCCCCTAAATGGTATGGAGAATATTCTTGCCGCTAATCGTCAGATTTCTCTTGCGGATCTGGAAGAAAACGCCACTGACGGTTCCACTCAGGTGATCTGCGGGCTCATCACAACGGTCGCTCGTCGCCAGACGAAGGCGGGCGCTCCCTGGGCAACCTTAACCATCGAAGATCTAGATGCCTCCGTCACAGTTTTGGTGTTCCCCAAGGTATACGAGCAGGCCGTAATGTTATTGGCCACGGACGTGCTAGTTCGAGTACGAGGCAGGGTGTCTGTGCGAGATGATGTAGCCGAGATACAAGCAAACGAGATCACTGTCCTCAACGCCACCGCCGAGGAAGAAGCCGGGCCGATCCATCTTGAGGTGCCAGCGTCAAGGTGCACACCCGTGGTGCTCGATAATCTCCGCGACGTGCTCAGCGCACATCCCGGTTCCACCGAAGTTCAACTGAAAATAACCAGTTCTGTACGCAACAAGATTTATCAGCTCGCCGATGGCCTTAGAGTCACGCCATCTCAACCGTTGATGGCCGACTTGAAAGCACTGTTAGGCCCTGCTGCCGTGACGACGAGGAACTAAATGAACGAGATCGACACGGGAAGAGTGCTGGCCGATTTTCAGCGAGCCAGGCTAAAAAGATCCTTGCTCCTTAGAGGTCTGCTTTTCGCAGTGATATGCATGGTGCTAGGTGCTTCATGCGGAATTATTTGGAATTTGCTGGTGACACCACCCGCTTTCGTGATCGCACAAGACGGATCAGCGATCCTAACTGAAGCTGCGGCTGGCAAGATCTTCAAGTCCGATCTTGTAAACGTATTTATCGGATTGATCGTTGGCGGGGCGATAGGAACAATCTCATGGGCATTTTTTCGCGTGCGGGGATTGCTTTCGATAATTGCGGCAATATTCGGAGCGCTCTGTTCAGGCTTACTTTGCTGGCTAGTTGGATTTTTGCTCGGTCCCAGGGATTTCTCCTATCGAGTAGCGGAGGCTGCCATTGGTGTTGAGGTGCCCGTCGACTTCACGTTACGCAGTCCCTCCATCCTGGCGGTCTGGGTTTTTGGCGCTTTGCTAGCGGTAGTGCTTTTTAGCGCCTTTGAAAACTCTCCTGAATCGACAAGGGCTAAGCGTTCAGAGTAGTCGTCTTTCGGGCAGAAAAAGCTTATCTTTGCCCTTTGCCGTAAGATTCAGACATGCTAACCACTGTCGATTTACGTGAGACTGATCTTGACGATTACACAGACGCAGTTCCGCGAGCAGAATTTAATGTAGAACGAGCCGTGGATGCGGTTCGCCCGATCTGCGAAGCCGTGAAGGCTGAGGGTATCGATGCTCTGAGGCGTTTCAGCGAGAAGTTCGATCATGTGGTTCCTGAGCATTTCAGGGTTCCTAAACACGCCTTGGACAATGCCCTTAAGAATTTAGATCCGAGCCTTCGAGCGGCTATCGAAGAAGCGATCAGAAGGCGTAGGGAAGTCTGCAGGCAAGCAGAACTAGAGGAAGGGCCGAAAACTGTCGCTCTCGATGACGGTGCGGTCGTAACCGACAAGCTGATTCCTGTTCGCAGGGTTGGGCTGTATGTTCCTGGTGGGCTTGCTCCGCTTGCCTCCAGCGTTCTTATGAATGTCGTGCCCGCTCAGGTCGCAGGCGTTGGATCTCTAGCAGTCGCGACACCTCCACAGAGTGAGTTTGGGGGGCTTCCGCATCCGACGACGCTCGCCGTGTGCTCGCTATTAGGGGTCGAAGAGGTTTATGCGGTTGGCGGGGCACAAGCCGTCGCGATGTTCGCTTACGGTGTTTCTGGGCTATGCCCCAGAGCAGATTTGGTCACTGGGCCAGGTAACATCTTCGTTGTCGCGGCAAAACGCTACCTAAGGGGCAGAGTAGGGATTGACTCAGAGGCCGGGCCTACGGAGATTGGGATACTAGCTGATTCAAGTGCAAATCCTGCGTTCGTAGCGGCTGATCTAATCAGCCAGGCAGAACACGATCCTATGGCTGCATCCGTGTTGGTTACTGATTCCGAAAAGCTGGCTGCTTCCGTAAAAAATGAGGTTGCAAGGCAGGTGGATCGTCTTGAGACGCGAGATCGTCTCAAAGAAGCGTTATCGGGTCAGCAGTCTGCGATTGTTTTGGTCCGTGATATCGAACAAGGCTTAGACGTCGTAAACGATTATGGTGCAGAGCACCTGGAGATCCAGACCGCCGACTCTCAAGAAGTCGCGGATCGAGTTTCCAATGCGGGAGCTATTTTCGTCGGCTCTTACTCACCTGTGCCGCTCGGTGATTACTCAGCAGGATCCACCCACGTATTACCGACTGGGGGAGCAGCGAGGTACTCTTCGGGGCTGAATGTTCGTAGCTTCATGCGTTCCGTGCACTTGATCAATTACGATCGAGCAGCACTCGCGAGAATCGGAGCTGGAATCCAAGATTTTGCGCACGCTGAGAGGCTGCCCGGACACGCATACGCTATCGCCGTACGAACGCAGGAGGATAAATAAAAATGTCCGATCGTCTTGATTCTTTGCCACTTCGTCCAGAACTAGTTGGGGAGGTGCCGTACGGTGCGCCACAGCTTGATGTCGAAGTGCAGCTAAACACTAACGAAAACCCTTATCCGCCTAGCCCTAGAGTGCGCAGGCAGATGGCCGATGCCGCTGAGAAGGTGGCTCGGAGTATCGACCGGTATCCCGATAGAGAGGCGACTGAGCTTCGACAGGAGCTAGCTAACTATCTTGGCTTCCAGCTGATGAAGGACAACATTTGGGTCGCTAACGGCAGCAATGAGATCATGGTTCAGCTGCTTGGCGCTTTCGGTGGCCCAGGTAGAACCGTTCTTACGTTCTCGCCGACTTATTCGATGTACCCAGAGTATGCGCGCAATACTCACACGAATTTCGTGGCGGTTCCTAGGCGTGAGGACTTCGGTCTTGACAGCGAGGATGTCCTCAAAGCGGCTCGTGAAAATAATGCTGATGTCTTGATCATCACCACGCCGAATAACCCGACTGGCACTATCACTCCAGTTAAGACCCTCGAGGAAATCTGTGAGGGTTTCGACGGAATGGTGATCGTCGATGAAGCTTATCTAGAGTTTGCTGCAGAACCCCTCGATTCGGCGATCACACTTTTGCCTAAATATCCTAGGCTTGTTGTTGTTCGCACCATGAGTAAGGCATTCGCGCTTGCAGGTGGCCGTCTTGGCTATTTGGCGGCTAGCCCAGCAGTCGTTGACGCATGCCGAATCGTACGTCTTCCTTACCACCTCTCGAGCATGTCCCAGGCAATTGCTCTCGTAGCTTTAAAAAACGCTGACGAGATGCTCAACAAGGTGGGAGAGCTTCGAGAAACGATTCAGCGGACGCAGCAGTGGCTTAAGTCTAAGGGGCTGCGTGTAGTGCCCAGCCAGTCCAACTTTTGCCTGTTCGGCAGGTTTGAAGATCGTCACGATGCATGGCAGAAGCTTGTTGATCGAGGCGTGTTGATAAGAGAAGTAGGCCCGGATGGTTACCTGCGCGTTAACGCAGGAACCCCTGAAGAAATGTCGAAATTTCAGGAGGCGCTCTCCGAGGTGCTGGATGAAGTCAAGGTACTGAAAGGCTAGAAGTGGCGGAAAAGCAGGAAAGAATAGGCGAGGTTTCTAGGTCAACTAGCGAAAGCCAGGTTAGCGTCAAGCTAAATCTGGACGGAACTGGTCGCTCGAACATCTCAACTGGAGTCGGTTTCTACGACCACATGTTGACTGCATTGTCTAAGCACTCCTTGATCGACATGGATATTTCGACAAAAGGAGATATCCACATCGATGGCCACCACACAATCGAGGACACCGCTATTGCGATCGGTCAGGCTCTCAGACAAGCGCTAGGAGACAAGAGGGGAATTCGTCGTTTCGGCGACGCAATGGTCCCGCTGGATGAAGCGTTAGCACAGTGCGTAGTGGATGTAGCAGGTCGAGCATACGCGAGCCTTTCCGGGGAACCGGAAAGCCAAATCAACGCTCGTATCGGTGGACTCGAACCTCACTACATAGGGTCCATGACTTACCACGTTTTCGAGGCGATCGCTTTCAACGCCGGAATCTGCATCCACTTGAGGCTTCTTGCCGGCCGCGATTCTCACCACATCGTTGAGGCTGAGTTCAAGGCGTTCGCACGTGCGCTAAGGGCAGCGGTCGAATACGACGATAGGGTCACAGGCGTTCCATCCACTAAGGGACTCCTTTGAGCCGAAAAGTCGGAGTTTTAGATTACGGATCAGGCAATCTAGCTTCAGCTTGCAGAGCGCTCAGTAACGCGGGTGCTGACGTTACGTGCTCCTCAAAAAGTTCTGAATTAGCTGGGCTGGATGCGCTTGTAGTGCCTGGCGTTGGCTCGTTCGACGTCTGCATGCGTGGCATCAAATCACTTGGTGGAGATGAGCTGATTGCTTCGTTCGCCGATGATCAGAAGCCTGTCCTAGGGATCTGCGTCGGTCACCAGGTGCTATTTTCTGAAGGCGTCGAGAACAGCGGATGCCCCGGTTTAGGGTTGTACCCAGGCGTAGTTGAGAAGCTAGACGCGACGAGGCTGCCGCACGTCGGCTGGAACGATCTCCTCTTTGAAAGCTCCTCAGAAATGTTCGGGTGTCTGGAAGGGCAAAAATGCTATTTCGTGCATAGTTTTGCCGCACATCGATACAGCAACGGAGCATTATCTACGCCAGTGGGCGCTGAAGTAATCTACGCTTGCCACAGCGATGACGAGTTCATCGCGGCCGTTCAATATGGAACAGTAACCAGCACGCAATTTCATCCGGAGAAATCTGGACAGGCCGGGGCAACCCTACTGAAAAATTGGGTCATAAGATAATCTCTTTAGTATGAGCGAAAACGTGAATCCTGAAGTTAAGAAGCTGGAACTTCTTCCTGCAGTTGACGTCCAGGACGGCGGCGCCGTACAGCTCGTGCAGGGCATTGCTGGCACCGAGCGTACCTTCGGCGACCCGTTGGAGGCGGCGAAGCGCTGGCAGGATGCTGGCGCCGAATGGATTCACTTGGTTGACCTCGACGCAGCTTTCGGCAGGGGCTCTAACGCAGAGATACTTTCGAACATCGTTTCGCAGATGGGCATCAAAGTCGAGATGTCTGGTGGTATTCGCGATGACGAATCTCTGGAGCGTGCGCTGGAGGCCGGAGCCACCCGCGTTAACGTGAGCACAGCTGCTCTAGAGAACCCAAAGTGGTGTGAGAAGATCATCACGAAATATCCTGAACAGGTGGCTATCGGCCTCGACGTTCGTGGCACGAAATTGGCTGCTCGCGGCTGGACTCGCGAAGGCGGCGATCTTTTTGAGACGATCTCGAAAATGGACGATGCCGGATGTGTGCGCTACGTAGTAACTGACGTGGCAAGCGACGGCATGTTGACTGGTCCAAATCTAGAATTGCTTGGTGCGGTTTGTGCCCACACCGATGCCAAAGTGGTCGCAAGTGGTGGAATCTCTGACCTGCAGCAGATTCGCCAGCTTTCTGGCCTGGTTCCTATCGGAGTGGAGGGTGCCATCATCGGCACCGCTTTGTACCTAGGCAATTTCACTTTGGAAGATGCTTTAGTCGCTGCGGCTAATCCAAGGGGATGATTTTCTAAATGGCCTTAACTTGGGCTGAGGCTTTCGTCGAGCCGAGTCTGGACTGGCAGTTCCTGTCCGAAGGGGATCTGGAAGCCGTGGCAGAGCTTCGGGTGGCCATCGAATACTTCGATGATCCAGTTGAGCACCGGAGCCTGGAGCAGATGCGCCGTGACTTTCATGCTCCGCATAGCCATCCGCAACAGCATAGTGTTGTTGGTCGCGACAAAGCCGGAACGATAGTCGCTTACGCGTGGAACCACCCGTCGCGCTCTGATCTAGACGATCTTGAGGTCTGGCTCGAAATAGGGGTTCATCCTGGCTGGCGACACAGAAAAATCGGCGAGCGTCTAGTCGACTGGTCGATTGAGCGAGCAAAGATGTGGTTCGAATACATCAAGGCTCGAAGAGAACAGTCCAACGAAACGGTGAATAGTCTCAAGCTCACCATGGTCGTCGATGAGGGTTCTCGTATTCAAGAAGATCTTGTCCAAAATGGCACGTTGAAGCCGCAAAGATGGTTTTTCGACATGCATCGGCAGATCCACGATGCCAACGATTACCCTAAGGTGCAGCTGCCTGAAGGATTTCGGATTGAATGCTTTTCGAAAGAATTGAGCGAATCAGTTCGTAACGCTCATAATCTGGCTTTCAGCACGCGCGAGGGCACTAAGGACATCAGCCAAGAAGATTGGTACGCCCTAGTTAACCGACCGGAATGTAGAAAAGATTGGTCTTGGGTGGTTGTGCATGAACCTACTGGTCAGATAGCCGGATATATCATTAATTCTCAGTTGCGTGAGGAAGACCACGATGTCCGCGAAGGCTGGACTGATATGCTCGGCGTTGTTCCGGAGTTTAGAAGCCAGGGGATAGGTGCGAATCTTCTGTGCAGTTCAATAAAATCATTCGCTGAAAATGGTGCCAATTTTGCTGGAATTGGTGTTGACACAGAAAATGCCGGAGGCAGCGCTGACCTCTTTAGCTCGTTGGGATACGTCTCTGCGGACCGCGTAGTCTTGTACGGCGCGAGTTTTAGGGACTAACCCGTTATTATTAACTGTCGTTTTAGATAGAGAAAGGGGCCAGGAATGTCTGGACACTCTAAGTGGGCAACCACGAAACACAAGAAAGCAGCCATCGACGCTAAGCGCGGCAAACTTTTCGCCAAGCTGATTAAGAACGTCGAAGTTGCTGCTCGAGTTGGTGGCGGTGATCCTGGCGGAAACCCGGCTCTATACGATGCTATCCAGAAGGCTAAGAAGAGCTCTGTTCCGAACGATAACATCGATCGTGCAGTAAAGCGCGGCTCCGGTGAGGGCGCTGACGCAGTCAGCTACGAAGAGGTTATTTACGAA
Source organism: Propionimicrobium lymphophilum DSM 4903 (assembly GCF_000423485.1). Lineage (GTDB taxonomy): Bacteria > Actinomycetota > Actinomycetes > Propionibacteriales > Propionibacteriaceae > Propionimicrobium > Propionimicrobium lymphophilum. The sequence continues at coordinate 224,879 of NZ_KE384026.1, forward strand.
GCTTACGGCCCTGAAGGCGTGGCGATTCTTATTGAGTGCCTTACCGATAACCGCAATCGTTCTATCTCTGACGTGCGTGTTGCAGTTACCCGTAATGGTGGCACAATCGCTGATGGAGGTTCCGTCCAGCGCCTGTTCGAGCGCAAAGGCGTCGTTACGGTAGCGAAGAACCAGGAATATGAGGAAGGCCGGAAGACCCTGACTCGAACCGTCAGTGAAGATGATCTTCTTGAGGCAACTATCGAGGCTAACGCTGAAGACATCGTTGACGAGGACGAGGTTTTCGAGCTGATCAGTGCACCTACCGATGTAGTTGAAGTCCGCAAGGCTGTCCAGGCCGCTGGTTTCGACTACGACTCCGCTGAGACTCGATTCGTAGCCACCTACGATCAGATGCTCACCAGCGTCGAAGACGCGGAGAAGCTCAATCGCATTTTGGACGCTTTGGAAGACTGCGACGATGTGCAAGAGGTCTACCACAACGCTGCTATGTCTGACGAGGTCCGTGAAGCTCTGGAGTCCGACGACTAGCGATGAGAGTTTTAGGCGTTGACCCTGGGCTGACGCGCTGCGGCGTTGGTGTTGTAGAAGCGCAGCCAGGTCAACGCCCTAGTCTTGTTGCTGTTGGTGTTATCCGGACTAGCCCCAATACAGATCTTTCGAAGAGACTTTTAAAGATAAATAACGACCTGCAGAGTTGGGTCAAGCAAACTAAGCCCGATCAGATTGCTATCGAAAGGGTATTTGCTCAGCACAATTTGCACACGGTAGTACCAACGGCACAAGCGGCTGGCATAGCAATGCTAATCGCAGCTCAAGAGGGGGTACCCGCCACCTACCACACCCCCAGCGAAGTCAAGGCAGCGGTAAGCGGATCTGGCACCGCCAATAAAGCTCAGGTGGCGAATATGATCACAAAAATTCTAGGCCTGAGCGCCCCACCAAAACCAGCAGATGCTGCTGACGCCGTGGCTTTAGCTATCTGCCATATTTGGAGGGGCGAAACTACAAACAGGCTTACCCGAGCTATGCGTTCTTAGTTCACAAGATAACATTGTATTCGAACTAATGTACGGGCTTAAAGGAGATAGATGATAGCGCGGTTAAGCGGCGAGGTCGTTGAAAGAACTTCTTCATTCGTGGTTATCGATGTTGGGGGAGTCGGATACCAAGTTTTCGTCACCCCGTCTACCTCCGCTAAGCAGCGGCTGGGTAAAGAAGCGACTTTGCATACGGCCATGGTCGTTAGAGAAGACGCGATCATCCTTTATGGTTTCGCGGAGCGCCTCGAACGAGAGACTTTCGATCTGGTCCAGACTGCCTCTGGAGTTGGGGCGAAAACTGCTTTGGCAATGTTGGCCACGCTCGGTCCGGAAAAAATCGTTTCTGCGATTTTGAATGAGGACGAGAAAGCAATCACTTCGGTCCCCGGGATCGGCCGTAAAGGCGCACAACGAATAATTCTTGAGCTTAAGGACAAGGTTTCAAAACTTGGCGTGGAACCTTCTAACGTTAATGCAGATGGGCCAATAGGCTGGAAAGAACAGGTCACTGCTGGTTTGGTCGGGCTGGGGTATTCAGCAAGCGTCGCTGAAGATGCCTGCAATCAGATTAGTGGTTTGGCGACGGTAGAAACGTCTGTGGCGGATTTGCTCAAAGCAGCGCTGCGAACTCTCGCGAAATAGGAATTTTTGATGAATTTGCCAGGTCAGATCGATCCCGAGTCGCTTGGAATTAGCGACGAGCAGAAGGCGGCAGCGGTAAATCCTGTGGCTGATTCCGACGATAAGGTCGTTGACGGTGCCCTTCGTCCTTCGTCGTTAGCTGAGTTCACCGGACAGCCAAGAGTGGCAGATCAGCTCGGTTTGATGCTTGCTGCGGCAAAGCACCGCAATGCGGCCCCCGATCACGTCTTGCTTTCAGGGCCTCCAGGATTGGGAAAGACTACGTTGGCGATGATCATTGCCAACGAGCTATCAGCTCCGATACGAATTACATCCGGTCCAGCTATACAGCATCCTGGGGACCTTGCGGCAATACTTTCTAGTCTCGTTTCGGGTGAGATTCTCTTCATGGACGAGATACATCGAATGAGTCGTCCTGCGGCAGAAATGCTATATCTAGCAATGGAGGACTTCCGAGTAGACGTGGTGGTTGGAAAGGGGCCAGGCGCGACTGCTATTCCTCTCGAGATACCGCCCTTCACACTCGTCGGCGCAACAACTCGTTCCGGGCTGCTGCCAGGTCCATTGCGCGATCGTTTCGGATTCACCGCTCAACTAGATTTCTACGAGTCAGCTGACCTCACGAGCATCGTCTTGAGGTCAGCCCAGAAGCTAGAGATCGATCTTGGGAAGGAACCTGCGGTAGAGATCGCCCGGAGATCTAGGGGGACGCCGCGTATTGCCAACCGACTGCTGCGCAGGGTTAGGGACTACGCCCAAGTAAAGAATGGCGGAAAGATCACTAAAGATATCGCGGTTGCCACTCTTGAACTCTATGAAGTGGATTCCCTGGGGCTGGACAAGCTAGATCGACAAGTTCTCGACGCTGTTTGCTGCAAGTTTGGCGGTGGGCCAGTAGGACTATCCACGCTGGCAATTGCGGTGGGAGAAGAGACGGATACCGTGTCGGAGGTGGCTGAGCCATTTTTGGTTCGGCTAGGTTTTCTCATGAGGACGCCTAGGGGACGTGTAGCGACCGAAGAAGGCTGGGCGCATTTGGGGTTGAAGCCACCCAGCGAGCCTAATTTGTTCGACTAGTTGCTAGTTCGTTAGTTCAAATAAGCAGATTTAACTGAATAAGGATAGACTTCCAAGGGTTTGAAAAATGATTGGTTAGGTGAGTATGTCTCTTCTTCTAATTTTGGCTGTCGGTATCGGCTTTATGTGGCTCATGAGCCGTCCGCAGCGCAAAGCAATGAAGGAACAACAGCAGCAGCTTGCAGCGGTGCGGCCGGGTGACCGAGTGCTGCTTCAGTCCGGTGTTTATTGCACCGTCCGAGAGGTCGGCGATCGACAGCTCATCGTCGAATACGCTCCTGGTGTGGACGTTCCGGTTCTAAAACATGTCATGGTTCGCAAGGTCAACGATGGTGAAGAAGAATTCCAGTTTGACGATCAGCTCGAATCAGTAAACGACTTCGAATTTGATCCTGCAATCGACTCTGAATTGACTGCCGGCTCTGAGGAATTCTCTTTTGGAGAATCTGAGGACACCCCTGGAAACAATCCGGTTATCGATTCTGAAACTGTCGAGATAACTGAAACTGAGGAGAAGTAACTTGTCTCGCTCGACACCAGCCGCCAAGGCAGAAAGAAAAATTGGCGGTTTCTTATTTGCACTTGTTGTGCTGGTAGCGCTCATGGCGCTTCTGCAGACTTGGACGCCACGATTAGGTCTTGACCTTCGTGGCGGTACGACGATTCAGCTGACCGCTGCAGACGCAGGTGGAGGAACGGTAGATCCTAAGTCTCTCGAAGTCGCAGCTAATATTATTTCTCAGCGTGTCGACGGTCTCGGTGTCGGTGAAAGCTCCGTAACTATTCAGGGCGATAAGCAGATTGAGGTCTCCGTTCCGAATATGAATGGCGACGAGCTTATCGATTTGGTAGGTTCGACAGCCCGACTGAATTTCCGTGCTGTACTTGCTGCATCTCAAGCTGAATCGATCGAATCAACTGATTCGGCAGGCTCGTCTAAGAACAGTAATTCTGCCTCTAAGAGCAGTGAAGGAGCTCAGCCTAGGATGGCTCCCCAGCTGCCTGCACAGCCGCCTGAATCGTTCACTCCGCGTCCGACTGAACCCGCAGCGGAACTCGCTCCGATTGAGAAGCGTCTTGCTTATGAGCCGAGTGAGCAGGATATGTCAGAATTCCAGGCTTTCAAGTGCGGGATGGACTTCCCCGATGTCGTCGATCAGCCGTTGATTGCGTGTGACGAAGAAGGTCAGACTAAATACCTGCTCGGTCCGATGCTGGTTAGCGGTGAGGATCTCACCGATGCAAAGGCAGGCATTCCGCGAGGGCAGCTAAACTGGATCGTTTCTTTGAGCCTCAATCCAGACGGCGCTGCTGATTTCGCTCAGACCTCTAAGCAGCTGTACCAGCAGCAGTCACCGCGTAATCAGTTCGCAATTGTTCTTGACTCCAAAGTTGTCAGCGCTCCTCGAATCGAAAGCGTTATTTCAGACGGAAACGCCCAGATTAGCGGAGAGAACATCAACGAAACCTCTGCGAACTCTTTGGCAAGCACGTTGCGCTATGGTGCTCTTCCTATCGATCTAGAGGTTTCTAGCGTCGACACCATCTCACCGACTTTGGGTGGTGAGCAGCTTACTGCCGGCATTATTGCGGGCTGCATCGGGCTCGGTCTCGTTTTGCTTTATGCATTTAGCTATTACCGAGGCCTGGTGCTAGTTGTTCTCGGCTCTCTGGTTGCTGTGTCTTTGATGACATATTCCGTCATGGTGCTGCTGGGTGATATCGTCGGTTTCGCTTTGAACCTTCCTGGTGTGGCAGGTTTCATCGTCGGTATCGGTATGACAGCGGACTCCTTCATTGTTTACTTTGAAAGAATCCGAGACGAAGTTCGTTCGGGCAGACCGCTTAGAACCGCAATCGAAACTGGCTGGCAAAAAGCTAGGAATGCCATTTTGATGGCTGACGGCGTTCAGCTTCTGGCCGCAGTGGTTCTTTACTTCCTGTCGATCGGTAGCGTCAAGGGATTCGCCTTCACGCTCGGTATTACCACCGGTCTTGATTTGTTCCTGATCGTATTCTTTACGCACCCGCTTCTCTCGATTTTCGGCCGCACCAAGTTCTTTGGTCAGGGCCACAAGTGGTCTGGCTTTTCCGCCGAGCACATGGGAGTTTCGCGTAAGACGTTGCTTGGGCGGCGACGCAGCTCCCGTCTAGCTAAGGAGGCTGCAAATGCTAACTGAGGAAAAGGAAGAGGTCGTGACCAAGGTTCCCGAGAACGAATCCTTCGTTAAACGACTTTACCGAAGCGATTTCAACATTAACTTTGTTGGTAAGCGCAAGATATGGTTCGCGTTCTCTGCGATACTGATCCTTATCTGTTTTGCAAGCTTCTTGTTTAGGGGCTTCAACTGGGGCATCGAGTTTAAGGGTGGCTCCGTATTCCAGGCACCGACGACGGTTACAAACCAGACAGTTGGCGACTTCTCTAACGCTGTTGCTAATTCTGGAGTTTCGGAACTGGGCAGCCAGGTGAGCACCCTGAGCGGCAACGGCGTACGTGTCCAGACACGCAGCCTGAGTACAGAAGAAGTAGTGCAGGTCCGTGAGGCGATCGCAAACCAGGCAGGTTGTGAGGCAGACGATGTTGCCTACACGTTGATTGGCCCTTCTTGGGGACAACAGATTACTAATCAAGCTCTTGGTGCGCTCGGCGTTTTCATTGTTTTAGTATTCGGACTGATCTGGATCTATTTCCGCGATTGGCGGACATCTCTCGGTGCGATTGTTTCTTTGATCCACGACGTTATATTGACGATGGGTGTCTTCTCGCTATTCGGGTTTACGATTACCCCATCGACCTTAATCGGCGTTCTGACGATTCTTGGATACTCGCTATACGACACGGTTATTGTTTATGACAAGGTAGCCGAGAACACTAAGGGTATCCTGAAACAGGATCGCACCTACTCTGAGCAGACCAACCTCGCGGTGAACCAGGTTTTGACGCGTTCGATCAACACTACGATTATCGTCGTATTGCCGGTCGTTGCTCTTTTGATTGCTGGCCTAGTTGTTCTGAACGGCGAAGGCCCCCTTGCAGATCTAGGTCTTTCTTTGTTCGTTGGCCTAGTTGCCGGCGCATATTCTTCACTGTTTATCGCGGCGCCAATCACCTGCATGCTTCGCGAACGCGATCCCGAAATAGCAAAGCACACCAAGAAGGTGCTGCGCGATCGAGAAGCGGCATCCAATAAGGCAGCTAGAAACGAAGAAAAGCCAGATAAGAAACAGGTCAAGTTTTCTGAGCCTGCTGCGAGCGGACCAGCCGGTTACTCTCTAAGCGAGGACACTCTTGAGAATGTGGAAAGATCTGAGGGCGCTTCTGGACGACCCCAACCGGCTCGTCGTCCTAGGAGCGAGAGGAAAAAACACTGATGTCTAGCAATCCGCAATCCGTAGTTTCCCTGATCAGGGACGTCAAAGATTTTCCAAAGCCGGGTGTTTTGTTTAAGGACATCACGCCCGTCATTGGGGACCCTAAAGGATTGAAAGCCAGCATTGAAGCAATGCTGGAGAAAGTCCCTGACGGGGTGGATGCGGTTTGCGGAATTGAGACCCGCGGCTTCCTTTTCGGGGTGCCGATCGCACTTGAACTCGGCGTCGGATTCGTTCCGATCCGTAAACCTGGCAAACTCCCATCTGATGTTTATCAGGAAAGTTTTGATCTGGAATACGGCTCTAGTGTGCTAAACATCCACCAAGATGCTCTAGAGAAGGGGCAGAGGGTGCTGCTAATTGACGACTTACTAGCAACAGGCGGCACCCTGAGCGCAGCAGCTAAATTGATCGATCGTTTCGACGCCCAATTAGCTCAGATTCAGGTTCTCGTCGAGCTATGTGGTCTTGGTGGCCGGGAAAACCTAGCAAAGGTCACTTCGGCGCCATTCAGTGCGGTAGTCACAGACAAGGGCAGCGAATAGAGATAAAATAGCCTCTTATAGCAAGTCAGGGAGGCGAATAAGCGATGAACGACAAGGCTGATTCGCAGGACCAAACGAGTGTTTATGGTCCCTACGGGCAGGGCGGCGCGCCAGGAGCGCCTACGTCGTCGACATTAGAACGCGTAAGCACAGGCCCAGAGCAACCGCGGACTCGCATGCGCAGCCGGTGGTCGTTCCTAGGCGGGAACAAGTCTCCACAGTCTGCGGTCCTTGACCCGCTTTTCGCTGTTGTCAGAGCTAACCATCCTCAGGCGAGCCTGGATAAGATTACGCGTGCCTACCGCACTGCCGAGCATTATCACCAGGGTCAGAAACGCAAGTCTGGCGATCCCTACATCACCCACCCGCTTGCGGTGGCCACGATTCTTGCCGAGCTGGGAATGACAGAGGCTACGCTTTGTGCAGCACTTCTGCACGACACTGTTGAAGACACCAGCTATACCCTGGCACAGCTAACCGCAGACTTTGGAGAAGAAATTGCTAATCTTGTCGATGGAGTAACGAAACTAGACAAGGTTCAATACGGCGAATCTGCAAAAGCTGAGACCTTGCGCAAGATGATCATCGCGATGAGCCATGACATCCGTGTTTTAGTCATCAAGCTTGCCGACAGGCTGCACAACATGCGCACTATCGGCTTTTTGCGCCCTGACAAGGCTCAGAGAATTGCAAAAGAGACAATTGAGATATTCGCTCCACTCGCTCACCGATTAGGCATGAACGCGATTAAGTGGGAACTGGAAGATCTATCTTTTTCTACTCTGCAGCCGAAGGTCTACGAAGAACTCGTCAGGATGGTTGCTCAAGCAGCTCCGCAGCGAGAAAAACAGCTCAGGGAAGTTATCACTGTAGTAAAGAGCGACCTAGAAAAAGCCGGGATAAAAGCTACGGTCTATGGCAGGCCTAAGCATTACTACTCGATTTATCAAAAAATGGTTGTGCGAGGCAGGGACTTCGACGATATCTATGACTTGGTAGGCATTCGAATTCTTGTCGATAAAGTTCGCGACTGCTACGCGGCTTTGGGCGTAATGCATACCCGATGGAACCCGCTACCTGGTAGGTTCAAAGACTATATCGCGATGCCGAAGTACAACATGTACCAGTCGCTCCACACCACGGTTTTGGGTACTGGCGGACGTCCGGTTGAGTTCCAAATCAGAACCCACGAGATGCATAAACGTGCCGAATACGGTGTTGCTGCCCACTGGAAATACAAGGCTAATCCAAACGCCACAAGTGCTGCTGACGAAACAACCAGCAAACTGTCTTGGGTCCGTCAGCTATCCGAGTGGCAGGCCGAAACAAAGGACCCAGGGGAGTTCCTCGACGCACTTCGCTATGAGATCAACGCCACCGAAGTTTATGTATTTACTCCTCGGGGTGACGTCGTAGCGCTTCCTCAAGATTCGACTCCAGTGGATTTGGCATACGCTATCCACACTGAGGTTGGACACCATTGCATCGGGGCTAGAGTAAACGGCAGACTTGTTCCGCTTGAATCAAAGCTGAATAACGGAGACCAAGTTGAGATCCTGACTAGTAAGGCCGACGACGCTGGGCCAAGCCGAGATTGGCTAAATTTTGTTGCTAGCTCCAGGGCTAAAAGCAAGATTAAGTCTTTCTTCACCAAGTCTCGTAGGGACGAGGCCATCGAGATCGGAAAAGATCTGCTTGCCAAGCAGATTCGCAAAGCAAGCCTTCCGCTGCAACGTCTCCTGACCGTCGAATATTTGACCTCGGTGGCGGATACTTTCAAAGTTCCCGACGTAAACGGTCTTTACGCCGCAATTGGTGAGAACAATATCAGTGCTCAGTCTGTCGTCCAGCGGCTCATCGAGATCGAGGGCGGAATCGAAGACACCGCCGATGAAGCGATGGAAGATCAACTGGCAGGCGTGACCACAAAGCACGTAAAGCGTTCCAGCGCTAACGGTGTGATGGTCGAAGATGATCCTGATCTTTGGGTAAAACTGGCAAAGTGCTGCACTCCGGTTCCAGGCGACGAAATCATCGGATTTATCACCCGCGAACGAGGCGTATCGGTTCACCGAAAGAATTGCACTAATGCAGCCGATCTACTGAATCAGCCCGACAGGATCGTCGCGGTAGATTGGGCTCCGACTAGCTATACCTCTGGATTCCTGGTTACCATCCAGATTGAGTGCCTCGACCGCTCGGGCCTGTTGAGCGACGTGACTCGACTCGTTTCCGATCAGGGCGGTTCAATCACCGCGGCGAATGTCCACACCTCGAAGAATCGGACGGCGAAGATTCGTCTTACCTTCGAGGGCTCTGACTCCGATCATCTGGCGCATCTTGTGGAAACCCTCCGGAAGGTTTCCGGCGTATACGACGTATACCGAGTTAAACAATAAAAAATTATCGCCTGTCAATCGACAGGCGATAATTTTTGTTTGAGTTTAGGCAGAGAACTCGTCAAGCGTCTTCTGGGCTTGTTCTAGCCAGCTTGAGTAAATAGCAATCTGGTCGCGAAGCTTAGCTGCCTTCTTATCGCCCTTTGCTTCCGCTTCTTCGGCCTGCCTTGTCAGCTTTTGAATCTGCTCGGTGAATGTAGCAACAGTGTCTTCAGCGCGCTGTCTCGCTTCGGGATCAGTGCGTTTCCATTCGGCCTCTTCAACCTGCTTGATAGCCTGTTCGATCGCGTTTACCCTGCGGTCGAGCTGACGCATGGCGTCGCGAGGTACTCGGCCAATTTCGTTGTATTTTTCCAGGAACTCGGCGAATGCCGCCTTGGCGGCCTTGATCTCCTTAACAGGAAGAATCTTTGCCTCGTACTCGTCGAGCAGCTTTTCCTTAGCCTTCTGGTTGCCTTCGTATTCCTCGTCTTGGGCAGCAAAAGCAGCCGTCCTTGCATCGAAGAACTTGTCTTGTAGCCCACGGAATTCGCTCCAAAGCTTTTCTTCGTCTTCTCGGCGAGCGGAACCGGCAGCTTTCCAGCGGCTCATGAGATCACGGAATTCTCCAGCAGTGGGGCCCCAATCAGTTGAATCTGCGATCTTTTTCGCCTCTTCGATTATTCCTAGCTTGATCACCCGGGCGCGATCGCGGCGCTCATTCTGCTGGGACTGGTAGGCCTTACGTCCCTTTGTGTACTTGCTACGGGCAGCGCTGAAGCGCGCCCAAAGCTCGTCGTCGGTCTTGCGGTCAATCCTAGGTAGTTTCTTCCACTTATCGACTAGAGACTGGAACTTAGACATGCCTCGACGCCAGTCGCCAGAATCGGCAATCTTTTCAGCGTCAGCAATCATTTTTTCTTTGAGTTCTTTAGTCTCTTCGTTCTGCTGGAGCCGCTGTTGCTTACGCTCTTGTGCATTCTCTTCGATGATCGGCACAAGCGCATCTAGCCTCGCGATCAGGCCGTTCAGGTCGCCTACTGCATTGGCGGCCACGACGTTTGCCCTAGCTGCAGAGACAGACTTCTCAGCGTCTCTGGCGAGCGTGCCTGATTTAACTCTTTGCTCCAGTAACTGAACCTCGGTTTCTAGAGACCTAAAGCGCTTAACAAAGAAAGCCAGCGCCTTTTCGGGATCTGCACCGGGTATTTGACCTACTTCGCGTTCTCCATCCGTGGTCTTAACAAATACTTTTCCATCGTTATCCACTCGGCCGAACGCTTCAGACCTAGACGTATCACTCATGACATCTATTTTGCACGATAGACTTGGTTTTGTGTTCATTGCCACATTTCCTGCCGGTATCTGGCAGACGAATTGCTATTTAATCGCTAAAGACGAGACGAGCCCAGTGGTGGTCATCGACCCCGGTGTGGATGCTGCCGATGTCGTCAGGAAGACCTTGGCAGAAAGAAATATGAAAATAGGCGCGGTCATCGCCACCCACGGACACATCGACCACATTGCAAGTGCTGCGCTTCTCGCAAACGAGGCAAAAGTTGCCATGTGGATGCATCCCGGTGACGATTTTATGCTTACTGACCCGGTTGCGGGCCTGGGGGAGAGTTCAAGAGGGTTGCTCACTGAGCTAGGCCTACTGAGCTTGGACGAACCAGAATTGCGCGGGGAATTTTCCGATGGTCAGGAGCTGTCTACTTGCGGACTGGATTTCAAAATTCACCATTTCCCAGGGCATTCTCCGGGCTGCGTTAATCTAGTTACCGAAACTGAGCAGGCGCCTTTGGTGTTCACCGGCGATGTTTTATTCAACGGATCAATTGGCCGGACTGATCTGCCAGGTAGCGATCCGAGCCAGATGCGCAATAGTCTTAAGCGGCTGGTTGAAAAACTGCCTAGCGATGCGATGCTCGCACCCGGTCACGGGCCGACTTCGACCATGCAAGAGGAATTAGCCAACAACGCGTTCTTGACTGGGCGCGCAGGATTCTAAAGAGATAAGAGGAGAAAAGTAGTGGCTCGTCCTAAGCCTCTGTCAGGTTTCCCGGAGTTTTTGCCAGCGCAGCGTCTGGTTGAGCAGCGTGTTATTGACGTGTTGCGTCAGACGTTCGAGCTGCACGGATTTGCGAACATCGAGACGCGAGCAGTTGAAACGCTGGAATCTCTAAACCGTAAAGGTGAAATTACCAAAGAGGTCTATACGGTTCGTCGCCTTCACGCCGAAGGCAATCAGCCCGATGAGCTCGGTCTTCACTTTGATCTGACTGTTCCTCTAGCAAGGTACGTGGTTGAACACGCTGGACATTTGCAATTCCCGTTTAGGCGCTACCAGATCCAGAAAGTTTGGCGTGGCGAGCGTCCCCAAGAGGGACGATATCGTGAGTTTCGCCAGGCGGATATTGACATCGTCGGAAATGGCGCCCTATCCGCCCACCACGATGTTGAGGCAATGCTAGTGATGCTAGAGGCGTTCGAGGCTCTGCACGAGAAGATCGGAATTCCGCAGGTGCGGATACACGTTAACAACAGGAAGCTTTCTGAAGGTTTTTACCGTGGTTTAGGCATCGAGGAAACCGACCAAGTGCTTCAGCGCGTCGATAAATACGACAAGATCGGCGCAGATGCAGTTAAAGAACTTCTTGTTGACGAGCTAAGCCTCTCTGAGGAGGTAGCGCAGAAGTGCGTTGAGCTAGCTGGGATAAGCAGCACCGATTCAAGTTTCGTTTCGCATGTTCGCGCTTTGGGCGTCGAGAACGAGATGTTGGATGAGGGCCTCAAAGAACTTGAAGATGTAGTAGTCGCAGCCAACCGTATCGCTGCGGGACGCGTGGTCGCCGACCTGAAGATCGCTCGAGGTCTTGACTACTACACAGGCACTGTTTACGAGACCGAACTGGTCGGTCACGAAAAAATGGGTTCTGTCTGCTCGGGCGGCAGGTACGACGCTCTCGCCAGCGATGGTAAAACCACTTATCCAGGAGTTGGAATCTCCATGGGCGTGACTCGTTTGCTCGGACCTATCCTCTCGCGTGGAGAACTGATTGGCAGCAGAAGCGTCCCGAGCGCAGTACTGGTTGCGGTAACAAACGAGGAGGAGCGGGCGGAAGCCACAGACGTAGCAACTGCTCTTCGTCACCGCGGCATCCCATGCGAGGTCGCCCCGAACGCGGCTAAGTTCGGCAAGCAGATTCGGCACGCTGATCGAAGGGGAATTCCTTTTGTCTGGTTCGGCGGTTTGAACGGCGAAGTTAAGGACATCAGGTCGGGTGACCAGCATCCGGCTAGTGCTTCGGAGTGGATGCCGGAAGAGAGCGACATCTACCCCCAAGTTGTCTCTAACTAGTTTTGAACGACATCTAGATCTAAACTGACCAAGCTAGCCCGTACTGTCTATACGGGCCTATCTTTGAAAGGGAAATATGATTCGCACACATGACGCCGGCACGCTCACCAAGGCAGACATCGGTAAAACCGTGACTTTGGCCGGATGGGTGAACGCCCGCCGAGATCATGGTGGCGTTGTTTTCATCGATCTTCGCGATGCCACAGGTATTGCCCAGTTGGTGTTTCGCGAAGACCTGGTGGAAAAACTCGGTGCTCACAAGCTGCGCAACGAGTTCTGCATCGAGGCCACTGGCGAGGTGCAGCTTCGTGACGAGGAAACCATCAACCCGAAGATGCCGACCGGCGAGATCGAAATTGGTGTGGCAACACTAAAGGTGCTGAGCACGTCTGATCCTCTGCCGTTCCCCATTGACGAGAGGGTTAACGTAGGCGAAGACGCGAGGTTCCGCTATCGTTACCTAGATCTTCGTCGCCCAAAGCCCGCTGCGGCTATTCGCATGCGTTCTAAAGTTAACCAGGCGGCTCGCCGGGTTCTGGAGCAGCATGATTTCGTCGAAATCGAAACTCCGACTCTTACGCGTTCCACCCCAGAAGGTGCCCGCGACTTCCTAGTTCCCGCACGTTTGGTTCCAGGATCTTGGTATGCGCTTCCACAGAGCCCGCAGCTGTTCAAGCAGCTGTTGATGGTCGCTGGCATGGAACGCTATTACCAGATCGCGCGCTGCTACCGAGACGAGGACTTCCGAGCAGATCGCCAGCCTGAGTTCACTCAGCTCGATATCGAGATGAGCTTCGTAAACCAGGAAGACGTCATGGCGTTAGCCGAGCAGCTGGTCAGCGAGATTTGGCAGCTGATCGACTACAACATTCCGACCCCGCTGCCTCGTATCAGCTTCGAGGACGCCATGAATAAGTATGGCTCCGACAAGCCAGATCTTCGTTACGATCTGCCGCTGGTTGATCTGACCGAATTCTTCGCTAACACACCGTTCAGGGTCTTCCAGAATCCCTACGTAGGCGCGATCGTCATGCCGGGAGGCGCATCCCAGCCGCGTCGTACGTTCGATGCTTGGCAGGATTGGGCACGCCAGCGTGGCGCCAAGGGCCTTGCATACGTCACCATCGACGGTGAAGGCAATCTCGGCGGTCCGGTAGCAAAGAACATCTCGGAAGAAGAACGCGATGGCCTGGCAGAAGCTACCTCGGCTAAGCCAGGAGACTGCATCTTCTTTGCCGCGGGTGAGAAGACAGCTTCTCAGATGCTTCTGGGGGCGGCTCGCCAGGAGATAGCGAAACGTTGCGATCTAATCGACGACAACCAGTGGAGCTTCTGCTGGGTTGTCGATGCTCCGCTGTTTAAACCGGCATCCGAGGCTAAGGCCGAGGGAGACGTGGCGGTTGGTGAAGGCGCATGGACTGCTGTCCACCACGCTTTCACTTCGCCCAAGCCGGAGTACCTGGATAACTTCGAGGAAGATCCAGCTAACGCTCTGTCTGACGCATACGACATCGTTTGCAATGGCAACGAGATCGGTGGTGGATCAATTCGTATCCACCGCAAGGATATCCAGGAACGTGTCTTCAAGGTCATGGGCATCGGCGAAGAAGAGGCTCAGGCAAAGTTCGGGTTCCTTCTGGACGCTTTCTCCTACGGCGCTCCGCCGCACGGTGGAATCGCTTTTGGCTGGGACCGCATCGTTTCCCTGCTGACGCACTCCGAGTCTATCCGCGAGGTCATTGCATTCCCGAAGACCGGAAACGGCTTCGACCCGCTTACCGGCGCACCTGCTCCAATTACAAAGCTGCAGCGTCGTGAGACGGGCGTCGACTTCAAGCCGAAGAAGGACGACAAGAAAGAAAAGGCTGAAGAAGCCAAATAATATTTGAGTTAGGGCCGTCTTTTGGGCGGCCCTAATTTTTTCTCATTCTGGTCTCTTCACCGGCGATTTACTTTTTGTTTCTCTGCGCTTGCTAAATTCGCATGTATGAAGACGAATTGGATAGATCTTGCTGGCGTTGTGAATATGAGGGACCTAGGTGGTCGCACAACAGAAGATGGGCGAGTTTTCCGGTCCGGTGTGGTTTTGCGCTCTGACAATCTGGGCGCTTTGAGCGACGATGCTCAAAATACTCTGTTAAGCGATTACAGCTTGAGCGACGTAATCGATTTACGCACTAACCGTGAATTGCAAATCGACCCCGCCTGGCCTTTTGGCGAGTTGGTTAAGCGCCATCATCTAAGTCTTTATCCCGAGGACGATCCATCAGATCCGCTACCGCCCTGGGCGGGCGAAATTGGCGGAGAAGCTATAGCTCCGAGCGATCACGCCCATCGAACTGCAAACCGCTATCTTGGTTACTTCAAGTGGCGTCCTGAAAATCTGGTTGAGGCGCTTCGAACAGTAATTTCTGCTAACGGTGCAACGATCATTAACTGCGCTGCGGGTAAGGATCGGACCGGCACGACGTGTGCAGTCCTGTTGAAGGCCGTTGGCATCCCGGACGATCAGGTGATCGAAGACTACGCAGAATCTAATGCCAAAGTTCCTGCGATTCTTGAGCGGTTAGGTCAGGCAGCCGCAGCAGGTTCTGCTGAGATGGACGCAAGAGTATCGTCCCAGTCCACGCCCGCGAAAGCAATGGAGTTGCTACTCGGCCTGATCGAAGAAAAGATTGGTGGACTGAACAATTGGCTTGATCGAAATGGCTGGACGCAGACTGATCAGAACAATTTGGAAGAAAAAGTATTGGGCTAGAACCTTTTGATTCGGATGAAAGCTTATTTAATTAAGAAGCAGTGGAATCCGTTTCGATTATTTGTTTGACGCGAAACTTCTTGCTTACAAGCTAGCCTGGATGTCGTGAGCGAAGATCTTTTCGGAAATATAACGTCTGACCCTATCGAGTCGATGGTGAATTCGCTGTCGGACGGGGATAATGCTCAGGCCCCGCTTGCAGTGCGCATGCGTCCCAGGATCCTCGATGAAATCGTCGGTCAGAAACACCTATTGGCTCCGGGCTCACCGCTGCGCAGGCTGGTCGAAGGCACAGGAGCTATGTCTGTGTTCCTATGGGGGCCTCCTGGTGTTGGAAAGACAACGATCGCTTCTGTGGTTGCCAACGCTACTAAGGGCAGGTTTGTGGAGATATCTGCAGTTAGCGCTGGAGTAAAACAGGTCCGCTCTGAAATAGAGACCGCAAAGCGTGAACTAGCCAGGGGAAATTCGACGGTTCTCTTCGTAGATGAGGTGCATAGATTTAATAAGGCGCAGCAAGACGTCTTGCTGCCCGCGGTGGAGAATCGGCTAGTCACACTCATTGCTGCCACCACAGAAAATCCAAGTTTCTCGATTATTTCTCCGCTGCTGTCAAGATCTTTGCTTCTGACACTAGAACCGCTTACAGCTGAGGATATCGGAGTTCTTCTGGACCGAGCACTCGTAGATGATCGAGGCTTAAAAGGCAAGTTCGAACTCGATGCGCAGGCCCGAGATTCGATTCTGCAGTTGGCAGGTGGCGACGCTAGGCGCTCCCTTACATACCTAGAGGAGGCGGCAAGGGCAGCGGAAGCTAAAGGGCAAACCATCATTGACGCTGAGGTTCTAGAACAATCTGTTGACAGGGCCGCGGTGCGCTACGACCGCGATGGCGATCAGCACTACGACGTCATCAGCGCGTTTATTAAGTCGGTTAGGGGCTCTGACGTAGATGCTGCTCTGCACTACTTAGCGCGGATGACAGAAGCAGGGGAGGACCCACGATTCATCGCCCGCCGTCTGGTCATACTTGCCAGCGAGGATATCGGGATGGCGGCCCCTTCGGTTTTGCAGACCTGTGTTGCTGCTGCTCAAGCCGTTCAGCTTATCGGTATGCCGGAAGCCAGGCTAAATCTGGCTCAGGCAACAATCGCAGCAGCTACTGCGCCGAAATCGAACTCTGTGATAACCGCCATCGATTCTGCCCAGGCTGATGTCAGAGCCGGAAAGATCGGTCAGGTACCTGCTCATCTACGAGACGCCCATTACGCGACTGCGAAGAACTACGGTCATGGCAAAGGCTATAAATACGCTCACGATTTTCCCCACAATGTTGCGCGACAGCAGTATCTACCTGATGAACTACGCGATGTTGAATATTACAAACCAAGCGCGAATGGCAATGAGGCTCAAATTTCAGAAAGACTAAACACTCTCCGGGGATTACTTGGAAAAAAGTAGGGGTCGTCGACCTTTCGATCGACAACCCCCCCCCAAAAAAAAGGCCTAATCGGTTATGCCTGTTCGAATTTCATGCGCTTCTTTAGCCAATCGATCCGCCTTTTCCTTAGCGGCTCGCAAACCGTCTGATTCTTGAGGCGTCTTGAGTAACTTACGTTCTGCAGGCATCCCTAGCCGGAGCTGCCTGGTCCTTTCGATTTCTGCGTCCAAAGTCGCTCCGAGGAGCAGCGCAATGTTCGTCACCCAGAAGAGCAGTAGGGCAATAATAACTCCGGCAAACGTGCCGTAAGTCTTGTTGTAGTTTCCGAAATTGGCCAGGTAGAAACCGTATCCTGCAACAGAAACCAATGCGACGATTACAGCGGTTGCGGAACCTGCCGTAAGTGGATGGAATTTTCCGCGTTTCAGGTTTGGCCCGAAGTGATAGAGCACTGAGACCATCGCGATCAGCACTGCAAGCAGAATGGGCCACTTGACGATGTTCCAAACTAGAATTGCTGTGTCGCCTAACCCGATGAATCTTCCGACAGCCCCCGCAATATGTCCTGATAGGACTAAAGCAAGCAGAGCGATAACCAAGCTGAACACGAGGACTATCGTGATTACGAACTGCAAGATTTTCAGTTTGATACTGTTTCGGCCTTCTTCGATTCGATACACCTTGTTCAGTGCTCTAGAAAAAGCAGCAACGTAACCACTAGCCGACCAAAGAGCCACCAAAATACCGACGATTAACGCGATTGGTGCGCCCGGCGAATCTAGGAACCCCTCGACGATGCCTTTTATCATTCCGACCGCCTGCTCATCTTGCATCGAATTCTCGATCATTGAGAATATGGCCGGCATCACCTTGTCGGACTGTCCGATGAGTTGCAATATCGATACAAGCGCAAGGAGAGCAGGGAAGATCGTCTGCACGGTGAAATAAGTGAGGGTTGCAGCTACGTCAGTGGTCTGATTTTCGCTAAAGCGAGCTAGCGTAGCTTTAAGAGCGAATTTCCTGTCCTTCGCGTTAAGGCTAGGACGGGGTGAATCTATCTGTTTGGTAGTGGTCACTGTTACAGCCTACATAAGCGGTTGTGTTTATTTATTGCTTTAAGCGCTAGGCTTAGCGAGTTAAGAAGTGCTTTTTATGCTCTGAGGACAAAGAGGGAAGGTAAATGAAAGCAGCAGAAATTGGCCGCAGGTATCTAGATTTTTTTGCGGCCCGAGCACACACCGTAGTGCCAAGCGCATCGTTGCTGTACAACGATCCCACGCTGTTATTCGTTAACGCAGGTATGGTCCCGTTCAAGCACTACCTGGTTGGCGAGGAGCCTTCCCCCTGGCCACGAGCCACCAGCATCCAGAAGTGCGTGCGCACTCTGGACATCGATGATGTGGGTAAGACCACCAGGCATGGCACTTTCTTCCAGATGCTTGGTAACTTCAGCTTCGGCGATTACTTCAAGAAAGAAGCTATAGAGTGGGCCTGGGAGCTCGTAACCAGCAGCCAAGACGATGGTGGTTTCGGTTTTTCTCCAGATCAGATCTGGGTAACTGTTCTTGGCCCAGGGCTGCATCCGTCGTACCCTAAGGGCGATATTGAAGCCAAGGAAACCTGGCTGAAAATGGGGGTTCCTGAGGAGCGCATCCAATTCCGCGGGTTGAAAGACAATTATTGGACGATGGGCGTTCCCGGTCCTGGTGGCCCATGCTCCGAAATCTACGTAGACCGCGGTCCTGCTTACGGCAAGGACGGCGGCCCCGAGGTCGATGAGGATCGATTCCTTGAGATCTGGAACTTGGTCTTTGAGACCGAGGTGCTCTCTGAAGTTCGAGCAAAGGACGATTTCGATGTACAGGCCCCTTTGAAGAGTAAAAACATCGATACTGGTGCTGGCCTAGAGCGCATCGCGTATTTACTTCAGGGCAAGAACAACATGTACGAGATCGATGAGATCTTCCCTGTAATTGAGCGCGCATCGGAACTTACTGGCAAGAAATACGGTGCCGATAATGGCGACGATGTTCAGCTGCGAATCATTGCCGACCACGTGCGAAGCGCTCTGATGCTGATGACCGATGGTGTTACTCCCGGTAACGAGTCTCGTGGGTACGTTCTTCGTCGCCTGTTGCGTCGTTCGATCAGGTCGATGAGGCTGCTGGGCAACGATTCGGAGTCTCTTGTCGAGCTTCTCGACGTTAGCCGCAATCAGATGAATGTCTCCTACCCAGACATCAATGAACAGTGGCCGCGCGTCAAGGAAATCGCTGCGAATGAGGAATCCACCTTCCACCGCACTTTGGCATCGGGCACGACTCTTTTCGAGAACGCAGTTATCGATACTAAGAAGGCAGGAAGCAAGAAGCTTTCCGGAGACAAAGCCTTCCAGCTGCACGATACTTTCGGGTTCCCGATCGATTTGACGCTCGAAATGGCTGCCGAGCAAGGCTTGGAAGTCGATCAAGAGCAGTTCACTAAGCTGATGGCAGATCAGAAAGCTAGGGCTAAAGCTGACGCCAGGGCTAAGAAGGGCGCTGCGGCCTCTATTGACGCATACCAGCAGCTACGCGCTGATGGCGAGACACCGTTCCGTGGCTACACAGATTTGAGCCTACCGACTACTGTGCGCGGTCTCATCCAGAATGGACAGGTTGTTTCGTCCGCTAAGGGTGGCAACCTGGTGGAGATCGTTCTAGACGAAACTCCGTTCTATGCCGAGTCTGGCGGCCAGGACTCTGACGCAGGTGTAATTAAGACGGCTGGCGGAGACCTAGAGGTGCTGGATGTGCAGCGTCCTGTTCCAGGCCTGATCGTCCACAAGGTGCAACTTGACAGCGACCTTGCGCTTGGCGAGGAGATCTTCGCTGAGGTAGATGCGGCTCACCGCCTCGGTAGCTGTCAGGCGCACAGTGCTACCCACATCGTGCATGCCGCACTACGTGAATTGGTTGGGCCAACTGCTACCCAGGCTGGCTCTTACAATAAGCCCGGTTACTTGCGGTTTGACTTCTCAAGCCAGAAGGGACTTTCCGACCAGCTTCGTAAAGAGATCGAAGAACGCTGCAATGTAGCGATTCACGATAACCTGCAGGTCAGCGTTCAGAAGATGAAGCTTGCTGACGCTAAGAAGCTAGGCGCGATGAGCCTTTTCGGTGAAAAGTATCCTGATGTGGTCCGAATGGTCGAGATGGGCGGGCCTTGGAGCCGCGAGCTTTGCGGCGGAACGCACGTTTCCTCAAGCGCAGAGATTGGTCTTATCGACCTGGTAGGAGAGCAGTCGATCGGCTCGGGCACCAGAAGGGTGGAAGCCCTTGTTAGCATGGATGCGTTCAGCCACTTGGCTGCAGAACGTGCGCTCGTTAACCAGCTGACTGATGTTCTTAAGGTTTCGCCTGAGCAAATGCCAGAACGCATCAGCTCGTTAATCGAGGAACTAAAGAACGCCCAAAAGCAGATCGCATCGCTGAAGGCCGCGCAGCTTTCAGCCAATATCGGTGGCTATCTGGAACAGGCAAATGACATCGACGGCGTCAGTGTCGTAACACAGACAGTCACAGATGTGGACGCAGGAGAGCTGAGAAATCTCGCTTCCGACGTTCGTGATCGGATCAAAGGCGCTGGAGTTGTAGCCCTGATCGGCCTAGGCGAAAAGGTTTCTGTAGTCGTTGCGACGAACGAAGAAGCACGCGATCGTGGTCTAAAGGCTGGCGATCTGGTCAAGGTCGCTGCGGGAGAACTTGGCGGCAAAGGTGGCGGTAAGCCCGATATGGCTCAAGGAGGCGGATCTAATCCTGCTGGCGCTGAAAAAGCCTTGGAGCAAGTAATTGCTGCCACTGGTAGGTCCCTCTCATAAATGATCAGAAAAGGCGTGCGACTGGCAATCGACTGGGGCAAAGCCCGAGTCGGGGTCGCCGCGTGCGATCGGGACTGTCTTCTCTGCTATCCGGTGGAGACAGTCCCGAATAGCGCGAAAGATCCTGAACTTGCGCTGCGAAGAATCGATGAGTTAGTAAGCGAATACGATCCATTTGAGTTAATTCTTGGCTGGCCTATCGATCTCAGGGGCAAAAACGGTCTAGCAGTTCAGCACATGACAAAAGTTGCAGCTATGCTGTCACAGAGATTGTCAATCCCAATTCGGGTAGTGGACGAACGGTTGTCTACTGCCACGGTTGCGAAACAGTTTGAGGAAATTGGCCGTAATACTAAGAAACGCAGAGCAGTAATCGACCAAGCTGCTGCTGTGTCGATTTTGGAGCAGGCCTTAGAGAAGGAAAGACAAACTGGTCTTCCGGCTGGCAAACTATTTCGTATTGATGACCCAGACGGGAGTTAGCTTTGAAAGACCATGCACCAAAGCGCGGTTACAGCGAAGGCCCTGGTTTTTTCGAGCATGCGCTGGAAAAAACTGCTGAAATGCCAAAAGAAAAAAGAGAAATCCGAAAGCGCAAAAGCAGGCTGAAAAGCATCATTGCTGTGTTTGTGTCTTTGGCGATCATCTTCGGTGGTGGATATTTCGTTTACGCAAAAGTAATGAATTATTGGCGTGCAAACACAGCTGTCGACTATCCGGGTCCTGGCAGCGGTGAGGTCATCATTTCTGTGGAGGAAGGATGGACGGCAACCGACATAGGCGCTGAGCTAGCCGATAAAGACGTGGTCGCTTCTCAAAAGGCTTTCGTGAAGGCAGCAAAGGCCGAGCCGCTGTCCAGTAGCATTCAGGTCGGAAGCTACAAGATGAAGTTGCAGATGACAGCCGATGATGCTTTGTCCATCCTGATTGACCCGAATAATCGACTTCGTAACAACATCACTTTCCGAGAGGGACTACGTAATTCTCAAGTAGCGTCTCTGATTTCTGCGAGCACGGGCATATCCACTGACGAAGTTTCTTCGGCGATGGAAAGTGGCGAGATCGGATTGCCGTCCTACGCATCGGGGTCAGAAGGATACCTATTCCCAGAAACCTACGAGTTCGATCAGAGCCCTTCGGCGAAACAGATTTTGTCCCAAATGACGACTCACTTTAAGAATGTCGCGGGAGAACTCGAGCTGGTGCCCAAAGCTGAAAAGCTCGGTTACACGCCTCAAGAGATCGTGACGATCGCCAGCATAATTGAAAAAGAAATCAGGCATCCCGAGCAGGCTCCGGACGTCGCTCAGGTGATCTACAACCGCCTGAAGGCAGGCATGAAGCTACGAATGGACTCGACGGTTCACTATGCCGTTGGGGACAGCGGCGAGACTGTCATGACGACTGACGAGCAGCGTCAAATTGATTCCCCCTACAACACGTATAAATACGAAGGTCTTCCGCCTGGGCCAATCTGTAATCCAGGAAAAACTGCCCTGGCTGCTGCGTTAAACCCTAGTAAGGGGGATTACATGTTTTTCGTCACAGTGAACATCGAGACGGGAGAGACCCGCTTCGCTGCGACCGAGGAAGAACACAGCGAAAACGTAAAGATGTTCCAGCAGTATTGCAGGGAGCACGATGGCTGCTGAGCCTAGCCACCGGGAAAAAGTTCTCGAGACTTTAATTGATGCAGCTGACAATATCCTTAGGTCCAGCCAGAAGCTGACCGCAGCTGAGGTTAGCTCTTCTGCTTGTATCGCCAGGAACTCCATCTACAGGTACGTTGATTCGGTTGATGACCTACGCGGATTGGTACTGGCCAGATACGTTCCGGCTTGGGAGAAGGCTATTGTCGAGGCTTTGAAAGAAATCGATGATCCTATTGATCGGTTGGTGGTTTGGCTCGACACAAACCTCTGCCAGGCGAAACTAACTGGGCATAACTGGTTGATGAATATTTCTCACATGGCTAAGAACAGCAACGCGACTAAGGACGTTGCTCGCTTCGCTCACAGAGTGCTGTGGGGCGAACTGGACGGTTGCTGGAAAGCGATTGTAAAAGACGAAGCGGATGCTCGGCGCTGGTCGTTTCTAACTTTAGGGCTTCTTCAGAACGCTTTCGGACAGGTCGAAAGAGAATATGACTTCGACCGGCTCCGAGAGCTGGTAAGACGATCCGGAAGAGCATTGGCGCAGGCTGCTCAGCGAGATCAAATATAAAAAGCTTGCTTTCTCGGCCATAATGGAACCCATGTTCCGTTACATAACCGCTGGTGAGTCTCATGGTAAAGCGCTTGTCGCGACGATAGAGGGGATCCCAGCCCACGTAAAAGTTACTTCGGAAGACATCTCTGACGCGTTAGCCAGACGACGTCTGGGCGCCGGTCGTGGAGCTCGCATGAAGTTTGAGGCGGACGAGGTAACGATTCTCGCCGGTGTGCGTCACGGAAAAACCATCGGTACTCCGATCTCGATCATGATCAGTAACACTGAATGGCCTAAATGGCAGCAGGTTATGGCTCCGGATCCTGTAGACGAAGAGGCTCTTTCTAAACTTGCTCGAAACGCCCCGCTGACTAAGCCTCGTCCAGGCCACGCCGATTTAGCCGGAATGCAAAAGTACGATTTTTCTGAGGCGCGTCCAGTACTGGAACGTGCTAGTGCACGAGAAACTGCGGCGAAGGTAGCAATCGGAAGAGTTGCGCAAAATTTTTTGGCTCAGGCTTTCGGCATCACCGTGCTCAGCCACGTCGTAGGGTTGGGCGGCGTAGAAGCTAACTACGACAGGTTTCCGAGAATGGCTGACCTGCCCCAAATCGATGCCGATCCGGTAAGGTCCTTCGACCCGCACGCCAGCAAGAAGATGCAGGAAAAAATCGAAGAGTGCCATAAGGCGGGAGACACCTTAGGCGGGGTGATAGAGGTACTGGCATGGGGTCTTCCACCGGGTCTTGGCAGCTATTCGCAAGCAGACAGAAAATTGGATGCTAAACTCGCCGGCGCTCTAATGGGAATTCAAGCGATCAAGGCGGTGGAGATCGGGGACGGTTTTGATCTGGCCCGGGTGCCTGGTAGCCAAGCGCATGACGAGATCCTGCGAGATGCTAACGGAGCAATAATTCGCCGCACCCAGCATTCTGGTGGAACTGAAGGTGGCATGAGTAACGGTGAGGTGCTGCGGGTTCGTGCAGCTATGAAGCCAATCGCCACTGTCCCGCGCGCATTAACCACGATCGATGTCGCCACGGGTGAGGAGGCCAAGGCCCATCACCAGCGTTCGGACGTCTGTGCAGTTCCAGCAGCTGGTGTAGTCTCTGAAGCCGCAGTCGCCCTAGTCATCGCTGAGTTGGCGATAGAAAAGTTCGGTGGAGATAGTCTCGTGGAGACCAAGCGCAATTTCCACTCCTACCTTCGCCAAATAGCAGATCGTAAACTTTCGATCCATGAGTTCTAGGTTCCCGATTATTCTCGTTGGTCTTCCTGGAGCTGGGAAGACCACGGTAGGGCGTCTGCTAGCGAAGCGGTTGAACGTTGATTTTCTTGATATCGATGAGAAAATCGAGCAAGACACGGGCAAGACGATCTCGAAGATTTTTGCTGAAAACGGCGAGAAGCATTTCAGAGATCTGGAGGTCGATACGATCTGTGCACTTTTGAATAGCAAGTCCGTCCTTTCACCTGGAGGTGGAGCAGTAACCAATCCCGCTATTCGAAAAATATTTAAGAACTACCCGGTTGTTTGGTTGAAAGTCTCCTCAACCTGTGCGGCAGGCCGTGTCGGTATTGCAGATTCAAGGCCCCTGCTTACAGGAGATCCGTTGGCTAAATTGGAAAAGCTTTATGCAGAAAGGCGCCCTTTTTACGAAGAGGTGTCGAGGTGGCAGGTCTCTACCGATGGTTTGGCCGCCGAAGAAGTCGTAGACGAAATCATTCGAAATTTCGAGGAAGCGTGAAATGATCCAGGTCGCTGCCGATAATCCGTATCAAGTGCATGTCAGTCATGGTGCCCGCCGCCAAGTAGCGAATTACCTGGGTGATGCGAATCGTGTTGCCATATTTCATACTGCTTCTGTAGAGAATTATGCCCTGGAGGTCGCCAAGAGCCTAGACGTCGATACCTACTCGATCGAAGTCAATGACGGCGAACATGCCAAGAATGTGAAGACTCTGGATCAATGTTGGCAAACGCTGGCTTCGCATGGGCTCACCAGGAACGATGTCGTCATCGGCGTCGGAGGTGGAGCCCTTACCGACCTGGCAGGGTTCGTGGCCGCAACGTATCTCAGGGGAGTCGGTTACATCAGCGTCCCAACCACAGTACTTAGTATGGTTGACGCCGCAATTGGAGGAAAAACTGGCATTGATTTACCTCAGGGGAAGAACCTCGTAGGTGCTTTCTATGAGCCGAGGACGGTCGTTGCCGATTTAGATTTCCTCGCTTCTCTTCCTGGCCGAGAGGTAACTTCGGGGCTCGCCGAAGTGGTTAAAGCCGGGTTCGTGAGGGATTCGAAAATACTCGATCTGATCGAAGAAGATCCGCAGGACGCCAAAAAAGTCGGGTCTGATCGACTGAAAGAACTAATCACACGAGGAATCTCCTTCAAAGCAGAGGTGGTGAGCGCTGATTTGCGCGAGAGAACCTCGTCGAAGGGCAATATTGGCAGAGAACTGCTCAACTATGGTCACACGATGGGCCATGCGATTGAGCGTTTCGAGAATTTCAAGATGCGCCACGGCGAAGCAGTGGCACTCGGCATGGTGTTCGCAGCTGAACTTTCTCATAGAATTGCCGGATTGTCAGCTGAAGACCTGAAAATTCACCGAGAGTTGATTGGTGCATTGGGGCTAAAGACTGCGTATTCGGCTGCGCCTTACGACGAATTAAGGCTGCTGATGAGTCTGGACAAGAAGTCTAGGGGTAAGACCTTGCGCTTCATTGGTTTGGAGTCGCTAGGAACTCCGACTCTGATAGAAAATCCTGATGAGGAAATCCTCAGGCAATGCTACGAGTCTTTGCGAGGCTAAAATGTACGTCCCAGCTCATTTTAAGATGTCAGCCGACAAGGCTCGTGAGTTCGTCAACTCCCGATTAGCCGGAGACCTCGTGACGGCTGGCCCAGACGGTCTCGAAGCAACCTTTTTACCCTTCAGCGTTACGTGGCACGAAGAGTCATGCACGCTCAAAGCCCATTTATCTAAGGTGAACAAGCAGTGGAGCCATGAAGGGCAGGCGCTGGTTATTTTCAACGGTCCTGATCTATACATACCGCCCAGGTGGACTCCTCAATCTGGCTCTGAGCAGGATCTTCTCCGACGACCGCAGGTAGTGCCGACCTGGAATTACATCACCGTTCATATGCGTGGGGAACTGCTTGCGCACGAAGACCCAGAATGGATCAAACAGTCGCTTTTCGAGCTCTCCCAACAGCATGACCCTTCATGGGATTTCTCATCCATTAGCTCGCATAAACTGGCCAAAATGACTCGAGCGCTAGTTGGTGTTGAAATACGCGTTTCAGAGGTAATTGGAAAAGCCAAGATGAGCCAAAACAGATCTGCCTCCGACATCTTGAACCTTGCCGACGCTATTGCCCAAGCCGGGCACGGTGAAGAAACCCAGAGATATTTACGAGAGGTCAGCTTGCCACACGCAAAGGCAAGAGAGCAGGCCGTTTTGGACGCGAAGGATAAACGCTGAGTGCGATACCTGCGTTCATCTGACGAGCAAAGCGCGGTTGGCTACCTAGATTGGTAAATTAAAGGAGCTAGTCAACTAGAATTCTCAGCAGCTGTATATAACGCTTAAAATCAAGCGATTGGTTGTAGCTAACGCCAATCGCTAGAATACAGGGTTGGGTTCAAGCGCCCGGGTAAATAAATAATTGATCTGAAAGGCATCCAAGTGGCCACGACTAATGACATCAAAAACGGCACTATCCTCGACCTC
The DNA here is from genome assembly GCF_000423485.1 of Propionimicrobium lymphophilum DSM 4903. GTDB lineage: Bacteria > Actinomycetota > Actinomycetes > Propionibacteriales > Propionibacteriaceae > Propionimicrobium > Propionimicrobium lymphophilum. The sequence continues at coordinate 251,308 of NZ_KE384026.1, forward strand.
GATGGCGAGCTTTGGCAGGTGCTTTGGTTCCAGCACCACAAGCCCGGCAAGGGTAACACGGTTGTACGTACCAAGATCCGTAACGTTGTTAATGGCAAGGTGGTAGATCGAACCTTCCCCGCAGATACCAAGATTGATATGGCTTACGTGGACCGTCAGGACATGCAGTACCTGTACGAGGATGCCACCGGATTCGTGTTTATGGATACCGATACTTACGAACAGTTGATCGTTCCCGAGGCCCTGGTCGGAGACGCCAAGGACTTTTTGCTTGACGGAATGATGGTCAACGTCGCTACCAACGAGGGCAACCCACTGTACATTGAACTTCCCGCCAACGTCGAAATGGAAGTTACCTACACTGAGCCTGGCCTGCAGGGTGATCGTTCTACCGGTGGCACTAAGCCTGCTACTTTGCAGACCGGCCGTGAAATTCAGGTTCCGCTGTTCATCACAACTGGTGAGCGCATCAAGGTGAACACCTCCACCGGCGAGTACCAGGGCCGCGTTAACTAATGTCTGAAATCCCGCCCGTGCCTGGTGCGGTCAAAATCTCTTCGGAGGACATGGCTGAGCGCCATCACAGTGCCCGCACCAAGGCTCGTAAAGCCGCGTTAGACATTTTTTATCAGTCTGAGCTTCGCCAGACTGATCCTCTAGAGGTGCTAGTCGACGAGTCATGCCGCGTGCCTGAGCGCATGAGACCGTTCACGAAAGAGATCGTGCACGGCGTCATGGATAATCTCGATGCTATTCACGATCGAATCGACGAATGCGTTTCTGGCGATTGGACGCTGGAACGGATGCCGGCTATCGATCGTTGCCTAGCGAGAATCGCCATTTGGGAAATAGACCACACAGAGACGCCCGACAAGATAGTTATCAGCGAAGCCGTAGAGCTCGCCGATGAATTTTCCACAGATAATTCAGTCAAATTCCTAAACGGACTATTGGCGAAGGCCGTTAGAACCAAGCGTTAAGGCTTGAGGGAAAGGACCCAGCGATGAATTTTAATCGTCAACCAGCAATTTTGGTTTTAGAAGACGGGCGGGTCTTTCACGGCCGACGTTTTGGTGCGACAGGCGAAACCTACGGCGAGGGAGTTTTTTCGACTGGGATGTCTGGCTACCAAGAGACACTGACCGACCCGAGCTATTTCCGTCAAATTGTCGTGGCTACCGCGCCGCACATTGGTAATACCGGATGGAATGATCAGGATGACGAATCCAACCGTATCTGGGTTGCCGGTTATGTGGTCAGGGACCCAGCTCGAGTGGTTAGCAACTGGCGTGCCAATAGAAGCCTGGAAGATGAGCTCATTAACCAGGGAATTGTCGGCATCTGCGATCTGGACACTCGCGCACTCACGATCCACCTGCGTGAATCTGGAGCAATGAGAATGGCTATTAGCTCGGAGGACACCGACGAGAAAAAGCTACTTGAAAAAGTCCGACACCAGCCACGAATGGCTGGGGCCAACCTGGTTCAGGAAGTAACAGCAAGCCTGCCATACGTAGTTCCGGCGATGGGTGAAAAGAAGTTTGTTGTCGCTGCTTTAGACCTAGGAATTAAGGCAAACACTCCGCGCGAGATGGCCAAGAGGGGGATCGAAACGCATATTTTCCCTGCTGGAACGGAGTGGGAAGAGATCTTCAAAGTTAACCCGGATGGGTTCTTTATCTCGAATGGGCCAGGGGATCCTGCTACGGCCGACCAAGAAGTAGAGCTCACCAAGAGGGTACTAGAAGAGGGCTTGCCGCTATTCGGCATTTGCTTCGGAAACCAGATTCTTGGCCGAGCGCTTGGATTCGATACCTACAAACTTAAATATGGACACCGCGGAATCAACCAGCCGGTTCTCGAGCGTGAGACCGGTCGAATTGATATCACCGCACACAACCATGGCTTCGCGTTGGATGTCCCTCTCGATAAAACAACCAAGACAGAGTTTGGCGAGGTCAAAGTCAGCCACATCTGCTTGAACGATGACGTGGTCGAGGGATTGGAGCTACACAAGGATGGAAAGCTTCGAGCTTTCTCCGTTCAATATCATCCAGAAGCAGCGGCTGGTCCGCACGACGCAGAGCACCTGTTCGATCGATTTGTGAGGTTAATGCAGAATGCCTAAACGCACAGACATTAAATCAATTCTTGTTATCGGTTCGGGCCCGATCGTGATCGGACAGGCAGCTGAATTCGATTACTCAGGCACTCAAGCCTGCCGCGTGCTCAGGGAAGAGGGATACCGGGTAATCCTCGTTAACTCCAACCCTGCAACGATTATGACCGACCCGGAGCTAGCGGACGCGACTTATGTCGAGCCGATCACACCGGAAGCGGTTACCAAAGTAATCGAGAAGGAACGTCCCGATGCGCTGTTGGCTACGCTTGGGGGCCAGACAGCGCTTAACACGGCAGTCGAGCTAGATAAACGCGGTGTCTTGGCTGAATACGATGTAGAGCTAATCGGCGCAAACGTTGAGGCAATCACTCGGGGCGAGAACCGTGAAGCATTCAGGGAGGTTGTGGAGAACCTACCCGAGTTCGAGTTCGGTAAAGCTGAATCGGCTCGAAGTGTTGTCTGCCACACAATGGATGAAATCCGCGACGCGGCAGAGCAGCTAGGTTTCCCCGTCGTTCTGAGGCCTTCTTACACCATGGGTGGCGTAGGTTCAGGTTTCGCGCACAATGCTGAAGAGCTAGAACAGATGGCGAAGATCGGTCTCGATGCGAGCCCCGTCACTGAGGTGTTGGTTGAGGAATCGATTCAGGGTTGGAAAGAATTCGAGCTTGAATTGATGCGCGATAGCGCCGATAACGTGGTTATTATCTGCTCGATTGAGAATTTTGATCCAATGGGCGTGCACACTGGCGACTCGATCACTGTTGCACCCGCTATGACCTTGACGGATCGCGAGTACCAGTTGATGCGCGACGCGGGCATCGCGATCATTCGCGCGGTCGGTGTAGACACCGGTGGCTGCAACATCCAGTTCGCGATTGACCCCAAGACCGGTCGAATGATCGTCATCGAGATGAACCCTCGAGTGTCCAGGTCATCGGCTTTGGCATCTAAGGCGACCGGGTTCCCGATCGCTAAGATCGCGGCGAAGGTTGCGGTTGGCTATACGCTGAACGAGATCACTAACGATATAACCCAGCAAACCCCAGCAAGCTTCGAGCCGACTCTCGACTATGTGGTTGTAAAGGTTCCTCGTTTCGCCTTCGAGAAATTCCCGAGCGCAGACGATACCTTGACGACACATATGAAGTCGGTCGGTGAGGCCATGGCTATTGGCCGAAACTTCACGGAGGCATTGGGTAAGGCATTGAGGTCGCTAGAGGATAGCGACGCACCCTTCGACTTCAGCGCGGATCCCGGAAATAAGTCCGAACTGCTTAAGAAGGTATCTCGTCCTTACGATGGCAGGTGCGCCGACCTAGTGCGGGCGCTCCGAGCAGGAGCCAGCGTCGAAGAACTACACGAAGCAACCAAGATCGATTCCTGGTTCTTGGATCAGCTCCTTCTTATCGTTGAGGTCGCAGGCCAGGTCAGGCAGGCAAAGGAACTCACCCCCGAACTGCTTCGTGAGGCTAAGCGTCACGGGCTATCTGACGTGCAAATAGCAGAACTAAGAAACATCTCCGAACAAGCTGTTCAGCAGATTCGATGGGGACTTGGCATCCATCCGGTCTACAAGACTGTCGATACATGCGCCGCAGAATTCTCCGCGCGAACCCCGTACCATTACTCAACATTCGACGAGGTCAGCGAGGTTCAGAAGCGAGACCGTCCTGCAGTCATCATCCTCGGCTCTGGGCCTAACCGAATTGGGCAGGGCATCGAGTTCGATTACTCATGTGTGCACGCAGCTATGGCGATCTCTGCCGCTGGCTATGAATCGATCATGGTCAACTGCAACCCCGAGACCGTATCCACCGACTACGACACCTCCGATCGTCTCTACTTCGAGCCTCTGACGCTTGAAGACGTCCTGGAGATCTACTATGCCGAGCAGCAGGCAGGACCGATTGCCGGCGTCATCGTCCAGCTCGGTGGACAGACACCACTCAAGCTGGCTAAGGATCTTGCCGAAGCAGGCTTGCCGATCATCGGTACCAGCCCTGAGGCTATCGATCTTGCAGAAGAGCGCGGAGCTTTCGGTGAAGTCCTCGCGAACGCGGGTTTGCACAGCCCTAAGCATGGCATGGCTCACAGCTTCGAGGACGCCAAGGAGATCGCAAACGAGATTGGCTATCCGGTTCTTGTTCGTCCTAGCTATGTATTGGGCGGGCGCGGCATGGAGATCGTCTACAACGATGAAGCGCTGAAGTACTACATCGAAAATTCTGCTCAGATCAGCCCCGACCTGCCAGTTCTAGTGGACAGGTTCCTGGATGACGCGATCGAAATCGATGTCGACGCACTTTATGACGGCAAAGAACTTTATCTCGGTGGCGTGATGGAACACATCGAGGAGGCAGGTGTCCACTCCGGCGATTCCTCTTGTACTTTGCCCGCCGCTACGCTTGGGCGTTCGGTGATCGAAGAGATTCGTCACGCTACTGAAGAGATCGCCAAGGGCGTAGGCGTTAGGGGACTGGTCAACATTCAGTACGCCTTGGTATCCGACATGCTTTATGTGATTGAAGCTAACCCTCGTGCCTCACGTACTGTCCCATTTGTTTCTAAGGCGACTAATACTCAGCTGGCTAAAGCCGCAACGTTGATTATGCTCGGTAAGTCCATCGCCGATCTTCGCAAGGAAGGCTGGCTGAGGCCAGAACACGACGGCGCGTTTACCTGGCGTGGAATGCCGATTTCGGTTAAAGAAGCAGTTCTGCCCTTTAGCCGTTTCCAGACGCCTGAGGGGAGAACTGTAGATAGTATCCTCGGCCCTGAGATGCGTTCCACCGGCGAGGTCATGGGCCTCGATACCTCCTATGGAGTCGCCTACGCCAAATCACAGTCGGCCATTTACGGCTCCATGCCAACAAGCGGTAAGGTCTTCGTCTCGGTAGCTAACCGAGATAAGAGGAACATCATTTTCCCGGTCAAAATACTCGCTGACATGGGCTTCGAGGTGCTGGCAACAGAAGGCACCGCATCGATGCTCGACTTGCACGGAATATCTGTCACTCAGGTGCGCAAACACTCTCAGGGCATCGGACCTAACGGCGAACCAACCATCACCGATCTCATCAAAGACGGCGAAATCGCTCTCATCTTCAATACGCCAACCGGCGAAACTAGCGGCGGCTCTCCACGAGCTGATGGTTATTTGATTCGTACTGCCGCAATCTTGGCTCAGGTTCCGATTATCACCACTGTCCAGGGATTGGAAGCAGCAGTTCAAGGAATTGTCGCCGAAAAGGCGGGCAACATCTCAGTCTGCTCTTTGCAAGATTGGGCTAAGAAATCCGGCTCGGCCTGGAAGATCAATAGCTAGGAGTTTCAATGTTTGATGAGCTACGTGCCAGGTTCCTGCTGAACGGATACAAGCACGTTTTGCGCGGAATTCTCTTCAACTCCTACAAAGGAAACCCAGAGGTAATCCACGAGCAGATGATTAGGGCCCTTGGCGATCTGCCAGAAGGGGTTTTAGATCTTTGCGCGCAGGTCATCGGGCCTAGGCGTAATCCCGTCATAGTAGCGGGCGTTGAGTTTCCAGGCAGGGTAGGCGTTGCTGCTGGCTTGGACAAGGATGCTCGCGCGGTTAGTGCTTGGGCGAAACTAGGTTTCGGTTTCGCCGAGTTGGGAACGGTAACGCCTCGCCCGCAGCCTGGAAATAATAAACCAAGGTTGTTCCGGTTGATTCCATCCGAGGGAATTATCAATCGGATGGGTTTCAATAACCGAGGCGCCGAGGCAATGGCACGTAGGCTTTCTGCTGCGGGAATCAGACGAGGTAACCAAAAAGTCGGTCTGCCTCTAGGCATCTCTATCGGAAAAAACAAGGTAACTCCGCTAGAAGAAGCTACCGACGACTACCTAACCGCTCTGTCCATTCTTGCAGATTACGCCGACTACGTAGCTATTAACGTATCCAGCCCGAACACTCCTGGACTGCGAAATCTTCAAGACGACAAATCTCTTGGCAAGCTGATTTCCGCCCTGGTTGAACAGGCCGAGAGTCTAAATCAAGACGACCCGCTTCCGATCTTCGTGAAGTTGGCTCCTGATCTGAGCGATAATCAACTGGCTTCGATAATCAGCATTTGTGAAGAGGCCGGAGCCTCAGGAATCATCGCCACCAATACGACGATTACTCGCGGTGATCTGAACCAGCACGATGTCCATTTAGCCAACCAAGCCGGGGGTCTTTCTGGAGCTCCGCTGACTAAGATTTCGTTGCAAATGGTCGAAAAGATCACTAGCAGAACCGAGCTTCCTGTCATGGGTGTTGGCGGCATCATGACTCCGAAAGATGCGCAATCAATGTTTAACGTGGGCGCTCAACTTGTTCAGATCTACACAGGCTTCATTTTCAACGGGCCTGCCCTAGTATCCGGAATTAATACGCTAACCCAGCCGTAGGAGTTATCTTGGCACCTTATATCGACCGACTAGAGAAAATTTGTCGAGAGCGTGCACATCTTTGCGTCGGACTCGACCCGCATAAAAATCTCGTTGAAAAGTGGGGCCTTGATTACGACGTTAAGGGTGCCGAAAAGATGGCCCGCGACACCGTAGCTGCTCTTTCCGAGACTGTCGGTGTTTTCAAGCCGCAGTCAGCGTTTTTCGAATGCTTTGGCCCTGAGGGGACTATGGCACTCAAACGGGTGCTAGAGGACATTAGGCAAGCTGGTGCGTTGAGCATTCTCGATGTGAAACGAGGAGACATCGGGTCAACCATGGCTGCCTATGCAAACGCCTATCTTTCAGCAGATGCTCCGCTTGCCGCAGACGCGATTACTCTTAGCCCATACTGTGGCTTCGAGGCACTACGTCCGGCTCTGGACTTAGCAAAAGAAAATGATCGCGGAGTCTACGTTCTATGTCGCACTTCTAACCCCGAGGGCGAGAGATTGCAGCGCGCGCAGGTGGAGGCAGGAGCTACCGTTTCTGACGATATCGCTGCCGCAGCTCACGCTGAAAACATTGCAGCGGGCACTAACTACGTCGGCCTAGTAATTGGGGCAACGAAGGATAGCAACGTTTCTCTGGGCGATTTCGCTGGCTCCATTCTTGCCCCGGGCATCGGAGCACAGGGTGGAAAGATCTCTGAACTAGACCGGCTGTTTGGGAAAGCAGTAAATAAGGTTTTGCCTAGTTCTTCGCGCGGGATTCTCTCCGCCGGCCCCGATGCGGACAAGCTCCGAGCTGCAGTATTAGAAGCCTGAAACAACAATTAATAAACCAGGAAGATTTCAAACATGTCAATGTTCACTAGCGTGGAACAAGCACCGGTAGACGCCATTCTGGGCTTAAACGAAGCATTCAGGAATGACGACAATCCGAACAAGGTTAACCTTGGTGTGGGCGTGTACCACGACGAAGAAGGACGACTTCCGCTCTTAGATTGCGTACGCCAAGTCGAACGACAGATGGTTAAGGAGGCTAACCCGCGAAACTATCTGCCGATCACCGGTATCCCCGAATACAACGAAAGCGTTAAGCGTTTAGTGTTCGGTGAGGACTCGTCCCTGATCAGCGACGGTCGTGTTGTTACCGTACAGGGGCTTGGCGGAACTGGAGCCATCAAGATCGGAGCAGATTTTTTGCACCGTCTTACCCCAAGGGTAAAGGTTCTTATCTCTTCGCCGACTTGGCCGAACCACAGGGGAATATTCTCGCGTGCCGGCTTCCAGGTCGAAACCTATAGGTACTACGACGAAATTAACCGGCAGGTTGATTTCGCGGGCATGTGCGCCGATCTGAAGGCCGCAGCAAGCGGAACCATCGTTGTCTTGCACGCGTGCTGCCACAATCCGACTGGATACGATTTAACGCACGCTCAGTGGGACAAGATTGCTTCGATTATCTCAGAACGTCATTTAGTCCCATTCGTAGATATGGCATACCAGGGATTCGCCGATGGCACGGAAGAGGATGCTTATGTGCCTCGCACATTCGCAGCCAAGCTGCCCAATGTCTTCATCGCTAACTCGTTCAGCAAGTCCTTTTCTCTATACGGAGAACGAGTTGGCGCCTTGTCGATAATCTGCGACGACTCTGAGCAGGCCAAGAAGGTTGAATCTCAGGTAAAGATCGTGATCAGGACGAACTTTTCAAATCCTCCGACGCACGGCGCCATGATGGTCAGCAGAGTACTGGGCGATCATGATCTTTACGATAGCTGGCAGATTGAGCTAGGTCAGATGCGTGACAGGATCAAACAGATGAGGACTGCCTTACTTAGAGGACTTGAAAACGCAGGTGTGGAACAAAACATGGACCACATAGTAAGACAGGCCGGTATGTTTAGCTTCCTAGGTCTGACTAGGGAACAGATGCAATTGCTAAGAAAGAAATTCGGTATTTACGGCACAGATACAAGCAGAATTTGTGTTGCGAGCCTAAACACATCGAATATCGACTATGTTTCAAAATCAATTGCTTCGATACTCAAAAAATAGGAGTTCCGACCGAATTGAGATTACAGTTAGTGCCTAGGGGATAGTTGATAATCTCGTCAATTGTCCAAGAGGTTTGGCTTTAATCTTGTTCAATGGAGAGGATAAAGTGGCCGTTCCGAACTTAACTGATGAGCAGTTGCAAGCTGCACGCGCTGCTGCGACGAGAGCGCGTAGGGCTAGAGCGGAGCTCAAGAGGAAGCTCCGCGATGGTGAAATTAACCTGAGCGAGGCTCTCGGAGTATGCAAAAATGATGACAGCCTAGCGCACATTAGAGTAATCGATTTGCTTAAATCTTTACCGCGCGTTGGCCCAGTTACTGCCGCTAAAGCAATGGATCGACATGCAATTGCGGAAAATCGAAGGGTCAGAGGTTTAGGCCCTAACCAGATTGCGAATTTGTCAAAAGAATTCGGATAAAGTGCCTAGTCAGTTCGTGTTTAATTATTTTGACGTGGCGTATTTATAAACATGTCTAAAGTTTTTGTTATTTGCGGTCCTGCTGGTGTCGGTAAAGGAACCGTTGTATCAAATTTAATGGCTAGGTATCCCGATCTCTTTTTATCAATTTCAATGACTACACGGCCTCCTCGTACCGGGGAGACCAACGGGATTCATTACCACTTCGTGGATGATAAAAAATTCGATGAGCTAGTAAATAACGATGGGCTACTTGAGTGGGCTCTCGTCCATAAGAAGTATCGTTATGGAACTCCACGTGGACCTATCGAAAAAGCGGTGGCTGACGGAAACATCGCCCTGTTAGAGATTGATCTGCAGGGTGCTCGCCAAGTTCGTAAGACAATGCCTGACGCGTTCCAAATTTTTTTGGCTCCGCCTAGCTGGGACGAACTTGTGAGCAGACTAGCCGGTAGGGGCACTGAATCTGCAGAGGAACAAGCGAGACGACTCCAGAGCGCGAAGACCGAATTGGCCGCGGCAGATGAATTTGACGCTGTTGTTGTCAATGATGAAATCGACCGTACAGTTGATCAACTGGTAGAGTTAATGGGGCTGCCTACAGCAGCTGATTACTAAACCCTAGATTTCTAAAAGAGGCTTGTGTTGAGCACTGACATTCCTGAAGGCATCACTAATCCGCCGGTTGACGATCTGCTTGAGCGTGTCGACTCTAAGTATCGTCTGGTTCTTTTTGCGGCTAAACGTGCTCGCCAGATCAACGCTTACTACTCTCAGCTAGGCGAAGGTCTTCTCGAAAACGTTGGCCCGCTTGTCGAGACTTATCCGCAGGAAAAACCCCTGTCGATCGGTTTGCGCGAGATTCAAGCTGGTCAGCTCGATTATAAAGAAATTGATCCTCTCGCCGCAGCAGCATCTCAGGACGATTCTGTAAATCCGGAATTCAATTTCGAGGATCCTTTCGGCGATATCGATCCCGCTTAAGCGTTAGAGGTACCCAAAATGCGTGTGGTGCTTGGCGTCACCGGATGTATCGCTGCTTACAAATCAACCGAGATCGTTAGACGGCTCCGTGAGAGGGGCGCTGACGTCACGGTTGTCGCCACAGAGGCGGCTCTAAAATTTGTCGGCGAGACTACCTGGGAAGCTCTATCTGGAAAAGCCGTCTACTCCGGCGTCTTTAAAGACGTACCCGGTGTGGCTCATGTCCGACTCGGCACTAGTGCGGATCTAGTCATCGTTGCACCTGCTACAGCAGATTTCTTGTCGAGGGCTGCAAGCGGTAGGGCGGATGACATGTTGACCTCGATTCTCCTCACTACTCAAGCACCCGTTTTGCTGTGCCCAGCGATGCATACTCAAATGTGGGAGCACCCGGCAACAGTAGAGAACGTAAAAACTCTGCGTTCTAGGGGAGTAGTGGTTAAGGAACCAGCCAGTGGTCGTTTGACCGGTAGGGACTCAGGCGCTGGGCGTTTCCCAGATCCTAATGAGATCGTCGAGGCGGCCGCTTTTTTTCTTGAGCATCCGGACGCAGCTCGAAGTGCTGCTGAACAAGATCTCGTGGGGAAGAGGATTTTGGTCAGCGCTGGAGGAACCCAAGAACCGATTGATCCAGTTCGCTACATAGGAAACCGAAGCAGCGGAAAAATGGGCTACGCGATCGCGAAGGCAGCTAGGCTTCGGGGCGCAGAAACAACTCTGGTTTCGGCAAATACGAGTTTGCCTGATCCGGCCGCAACTACTGTGGAGAATGTAGTCACCACCGGCGATATGAACGCAAAAATGCAGTCGCTTATGCCTTCGAATGATATTGCGATCATGGCGGCCGCCCCTGCAGATTTTTCTGTGGTCGAAGCCAGCTCAAAAAAGATTAAAAAAGATGGCGATCAGGGGATCAGCCTCAGCCTCCAGCAGACCGAAGATATCCTTGCTGGATTGGTGGAAGCTAAAGAACCTGAGCAATTGGTCGTTGGTTTTGCTGCTGAGACAGCTTCTAATCATGATGAATTACTAGAGCTGGGTAAGGTGAAACTTCAGCGAAAAGGCGCTGATCTCTTGGTCTTGAACAACGTTTCTGATGGGAATGTGTTCGGCAAGGACTCAAACGAGGTAATAATTATTAATTCTGAAGGTGTGCTCGCAGAAAGTCAGGGCGAAAAAATGTCAGTGGCTTGGGCGATTATAGAAGCTATAAAGAAACACACCGAAAATAGCTAGGAGAACCGGATGCGAACCTTCACTTCGGAATCTGTTACCGAAGGCCATCCTGACAAGGTAGCTGATTCAATTGCTGATGCCGTGTTGGACGGCATGCTCTTAGAAGATGCGAACACTAGGGCAGCTATTGAAGTGATGGTTGCTAATGGAGTGGTTGTTGTCGCTGGGGAAGCCAGCACCGAAGCCTACGTTGACATCGCTCAGCTAGTCAGGGAGCGGTTACTGAAGATTGGCTATGACTCTGCTCTGAAGGGTATAGATGGCGCATCTTGTGGCGTCATGGTTTCGTTGAATAAGCAGTCTCCGGACATCGCCCAGGGCGTTGACGACTCTTGGGAGATCAGAAACGGCCTCGCGGTTGATGATCTCGATCGCCAAGGTGCTGGCGACCAGGGGATGATGTTCGGTTACGCATGCGACGAGACTCCTGAGCTAATGCCGCTGCCAATTATGCTTGCCCATAGACTGGCGTACCGGCTGACTGAAGTTCGTAAGAATGGCGAGCTCGACTATCTTCGTCCCGATGGTAAAACGCAGGTAAGCATGGATTACGTGGACGGCTTCCCCACGAACGTGAACACGGTAGTGGTTTCGACACAGCACTCTCCGGATGTAGATCTTGAAAAAGTTCTAGCTCCAGAGATTGAGCGTTACGTCATTCGCCCAGTTTTGGAAGAAAATGGTTTTGGTGGCAAGGCCCCTCTTCTACTGATTAACCCGACTGGACGTTTCGTTACAGGTGGCCCGGCGGGTGACGCGGGACTTACGGGCAGGAAGATCATCGTCGACACGTACGGCGGAATGGCTCGTCATGGCGGTGGCGCTTTCAGCGGTAAGGACCCCTCTAAGGTAGATCGCTCTGCAGCTTATGCTGCTCGTTGGGTGGCTAAGAATGTTGTTAGTTCCGGTCTTGCTTCAAAGTGCGAAGTCCAGTTGAGCTACGCCATCGGTAAGGCTCGTCCGACCAGCGTCTATGTAGATACTTTTGGCACGAGTTCTGTCCCTGAAGAGCAGATTGCCTCAGCGGTTAACGAGCTTTTTGATCTGCGTCCTGCTGCGATCGTTGAGAATCTCGCAATGAGGTCGCCGATCTACTCTAATTTCACTTGCTACGGTCACTTCGGTGTGAAGCGCCCAGGTATGGCTTGGGAGGAGACCGGCCTAGCTGACAAGCTTGCCAATATGGTTAGAGGCTAAATGAGCATTGCCAGGGTTTTAGTTGACGTTTCGCTGCCTCATTTGGATCGGCTTTTCGACTATTCGGTTCCAAATAAATACGAGGAGTCAGTCAAACCTGGCGTTCGTGTCAGGGTCAGATTTTCGGGCCGCCTTGTCGATGGCTATGTCATTGAGCTCGCCGAGAAGGCGGCGCCTGGAATAAAACCAACTCCGCTAAGCACAATTGTTTCCTCGGAGCAGATCTTAAGCCCCGAACAATATGAGCTAGCTAGGGCAGTAGCAGTTCATTACGGAGGTGTGCTAGCAGACGTAATTCGTCTTGCAGTTGTGCCAAGGCACGCAACGACTGAAAAGGCTGCACAAAGGCAATGGCCGGCACCGAAAACGAACGGGATCCCTTCCGGTGGGCTGTTAGAGATGCCGGCAGGCGCAGAATTTTTGCAGAGACTTCGGGAAGGCAACCGTCTTCGAGCTCACTGGCTGGCCTCGCCGGTTTTTAGGCCAGAAAATGACTGGATCACTGGTTTTATCCAGGCGATTGCCGCGACTCTAGAAACGGGCCGTGGAGTCATAGTTGTCGTTCCCGATGCTAAAGATGTTGAACGGCTCAGGCAGCGTCTGGCCAAAATTGTCGGTACAGGCGCAATCGCGCAGCTTCATTCGAACCTTGGTAAATCTGCTAGGTACCGAAATTATCTTGCTGTTTCTAGGGGACAGGCGAAGATAGTCATAGGCACTCGAGCGTGCGTCTATGCGCCGATGCACGATCTAGGGTTGATATGTCTTTGGGACGATGGCGATGATTTGCTTAGAGAACAAAGAGCGCCGTACCCTCACGCCAGAGATGTCGCTGCGCTTCGAGCTAACTTGGAAAATTGTGCACTGCTTTTTGCCTCGCATGCTCGTACAGCTGAGATGCAGGCGTGGCTGAATCGTGGCTGGCTCATAGGGATAGAACGAGACCCAGGTGCCACTAGAAAAATTTCACCGGCTGTGCGAGCCGCAGTCGATTCTGACATTGCCTTAGAGCGGGACCCTGCTGCTCGAATGGCGAGGATCCCACTGAGAGCGGTGGAGACTATAAGGATCGGTTTGACTAGTGGGCCAGTGCTAGTACAAGTTGCGAGAGCTGGTTACCTGCCTACGCTCATTTGCGATAACTGTCGTCAAATGGTCCGCTGCTTCAAGTGCAATGGTCCGCTTGGTATGAAAGTTTCGCCTAACGCCGGTAGGCAGCTTGTTTGTAGTTGGTGTGCCACGGTGATTCTCGGCTGGAAGTGCCCTAATTGTCATTCCACTAGGCTGAGGGCTCCTGCCGTTGGGTCAGCGCGTACCGCTGAGGAGTTGGGCAGAGCTTTTCCCGGACATCGAATTATTTCTAGCTCTGGCAATCGAATCATCGAAAGCGTGGATGAAAATCCGTCGATAGTTGTTGCTACGCCAGGGGCAGAACCGGTAGCGGAATTTGGTTATTCAGCCGCCGTCCTTCTGGACGGCGACCGAATGCTTTCTAGACCAGATCTACGAGCCGGAGAGGAAACTTTAAGAAGATGGCTCAACGCGGTATCACTAGTCAGGCAGGCAGCAGACGGTGGCACTGTCTGCGTCGTAGGGGAAAACAGCGATAGGACGGTGCAGTCGCTCGTTCAGTTGGACCCCGCGAAGTTTGCAGTTCGCGAATTCCGAGATCGAGTCGAGGCTGGTTTCCCGCCGGCTAAAAAGATGGTTCGTATACAAGGTTCTAACGAAGCGGTCTCTGATTTCGCTAAGCATCTGCCCGTTAGCGGAGAAACCGTAATGCTGGGGCCTGTACCGCTGCAGCAAGAAAAGCTATCTGATGAGCAACTATCTAGTTTGCTAATTAGCGCGCCGCTCACAGCGGCTGGAGAGTTAGTCAAAAATGTCAAAGCCACCGCTGCGGCAAGATCAGCGAAGAAGCAGCCTGCGGTGCGAGTAGAAGTTGATCCTGAAGACCTTTAGCGCTGATGCTTGTCGGGGCTATATTGGCTGAAAAGTATTCACTCGAATGTAACCTTTTATTAATATTTGTATAACATGAAATTGTGCTCACCGATCACGTGCTTCTGCTGCTGGTAATTGTTACCGCTCTAGGCTTCGATTTCACTAATGGCTTCCACGACACAGCCAACGCGATGGCCACCTCGATCGCCACTAAAGCGTTACGGCCAAAGCAGGCAATCACACTTTGCGCGGTTTTAAACTTGATCGGAGCGTTCCTTTCAGTGGAGGTGGCATTGACGGTCACTAACGCTGTAATTAACATTCAAAATCCTGACGGAACACCGCGTGCTGATCTAACCGGAGACAATGGGACCGCGTTGCTGCTGATCCTTTTAGCCGGTTTGGTGGGGGGCGTCGTATGGAATATTTTCACTTGGCTACGAGGCCTACCATCTAGCTCTTCTCACGCTCTGTTCGGCGGTCTAGTTGGAGCCGCTGTAGCAGGTTTAGGATTCGGAGGAGTCAAGTGGCTTGGTGAGAACGGAACCATCGATGGCGTCATTGGCAAGGTCGTTGTCCCGGGTCTTATTTCTCCATTAGTAGCAATTATCATCACCTCAATCAGCGTGAGGTTGGTCTTCAAGGTTGTAGAGGGCGCGGCTAAGCGATACGTGGATGCGGGGTTCAGGTGGGCTCAGATCGGCAGCGCGGCGCTTGTTTCTCTTTCGCACGGCACAAACGACGCCCAAAAGACGATGGGCGTCATCACGCTTGCATTGATCGGTTCGGGAGCCTGGCATCAGACGGACGCCATACCGATTTGGGTAAAGATCCTTTGTGCTCTTGCTATAGCAAGCGGCACCTACGTAGGCGGCTGGCGAATTATTCGCACTCTTGGTAAGGGTTTGGTTGAGATTACCCCTGCTCAAGGATTCTCTGCTGAATGCGCATCTGCTGCCGTAATTTTGGCTTCGAGTCACTGGGGCTTCGCGCTTTCCACGACTCACGTAGCAACTGGTTCAATTTTGGGCTCTGGAGTTGGAAGGCCAGGTGCAAAAGTTAGATGGTCGCTCGCCGCGCGAATGTTTGTCGCATGGGCAACCACCCTTCCGTGCGCCGCACTTATCGGTGCTTTCGCTTGGTACATAGGTTACTTCGTTGGTGCTGTTACGGGCGGCATTCTGATATTTCTGATCATGGTTGGCCTAGCTTTTGGAATGTACAAACTTTCGCACTCAACAAGGGTCGACCCGAGCAACGTAAATGACGAGTGGTCTGATAATCGCAACATTGAGACAAACGATGAAATCGATTTTGCAGATGAAAACGATGTTTTCGCTAAGCGAACCTCGGCAGGTGAACAGAAATGATTGTTGAGTTTCTGATAAACATCGTTCGAGAATTCGCCCTTGTCCTGATAGTTGGCCTGGTCCTTGGTGCCGGCCTACCAGTTCTATATTCGGTTGGTATCCGACTGCTTGCCTGGGGAGCCGGGGCAGAGCGTGGCGACACCCCTGAGCATCCTGGGCCTAAACACAAAGCAGGACGGGTTCTCGCCTACATTATTTTTACTGTGGTAGGTCTGACCGTACTGCTAGGAATTAGCGTCATCGTCCTATCTGGATTTGGCCTCAAACTAGGTTTTTGACCGCTTAGGTAGGGGATCCAATTCACTATTTGCCTCGGCTAGGACTATCGTTGAATTGGTGAGGATAGTTTTTGCTGGCACCCCGTCGGTGGCCGTCCCAAGTTTAGCTGCGCTGGCTAAGGCCGGCCACGAAATAGCGGCAGTTGTCACTCGTCCAGATGCCCCAACAGGCCGTGGGAAGAAGCTCACCGCCTCTCCCGTTGCCGAGATGGCGGAAGAAATGGGCGTAGACGTCATTAAGATCGACCGTTCAAGTCCAGAGTTTGTTAAAAAATTGCGTGCACTCAAACCGGATGTTTGCCCGGTTGTTGCTTTTGGCGCGTTACTACCTCAAGAGGTTTTAGACATCCCCAAATACGGGTGGATCAATCTGCACTTTTCTAAGCTCCCAGCTTGGAGGGGGGCGGCTCCTGTACAGAGAGCTTTGATGGCAGGAGAAACAGAAATTGGGGCAACAACATTCAGGCTAGTTAAGCAGCTAGACGCAGGCCCGGTTTATCGTCAAATATCGCATCACGTTGGTCCGCTGGATGTCGCCGGCGACGTGCTTAAGGCACTTTCTATCAGTGGAGCAAGCCTTATGGTCCGGACTATCGATGAAATCGCCGCAGGAAAGGAACCAAAGCCTCAGCCGCCGGGGGAAACGTCCTACGCAAAGAAGATCAGCTCTTCTGAAGTGAGAATCGATTGGAAGCGGCCTGCAGCTGAAATCTGCAATATAGTCCGCGGAGCTAGCCCTGCCCCCGGAGCTTGGTGCGAGCTGAATGGCGCTCGCTTTAAGATTCTACTGGCTAGCCCCGATGAGGCACCTGTCCAGCTTGAGCCAGGACAGATGTTTGCTGACCGAAAGCATCTTTGGGTGGGCGCTAAGGATGGCGAGTTGGAGTTGTTGAATGTGCAGGCTGCCGGCAAGAAGCCGATGAGCGGCGCTGACTGGGCTCGTGGTATACCCAAGGATGAACTGGAAAATGTCAGGCTCGTATAGATCTCGACACCGTCGGATAGATTTGCCTCGGCGTGTCGCCTACGAGGTTCTCGAGGAGATTAACGCAGACGGTGCTTACGCAAACCTGGCCTTAAACAAAAGGCTTTCGAGCAGTGGGCTAAGCGGCAAGGATGCGGCGTTCGTCACCGAGTTGGTGGCTGGCACTTGTCGTATGCAAGGCACGTACGACGAGATAATCGAGTTCGTAAGCGGTAGAGATCTTTACGATCTGCAGCCCGAAGTGGTCGATATCCTTCGCCTAGCTTGTCACCAGGCGTTCAAGATGCGCACGCCATCGCACGCTACAGTCGCAACTTCCGTCGACCTAGCAGGCATCGTTGTTGGTGAGCGAGTTACTGGCTTAGTCAACGCAATTGTTCGTAAGCTTTGTCGAGTCTCTTTTGCTGAGGTCGTAGCAGAAATATCCCAGGACTTTGATGATCTTGATTCGCTAGGTTTCAAACACGCTCATCCAAGATGGATTGTAGATTCGCTACTTTCGGCATTGGGCGAAGAGCCAGACCTTGAGGAGCTAGAGAATTGGCTTGAGGCCGATAACGAGCCAACTATTCCCATGCTTGTAGCTAGGCCCGGTTTGTGCGAAAGAGAAGATCTTTCTGGCGCTAGCCCCGCTAGGTATTCTCCTTGGGCGGCAAGCAGACCGGGTAACCCTAGCGAGCTTTCTCTCGTAAGAAGCGGCAAGGCTGCGGTGCAAGACGAAGGTAGTCAATTAGTTGTTCTTGCCGCCTCCCGAGCAGCTAACGCTTCGGGAGTCTGGCTAGATATGTGCTCAGGACCAGGTGGTAAATCCGCCTTGCTTAGGGGCTTGGCGCCTAAAACGCTGGTTTCAGCAGAATTACACGAGCATCGCGCTGGCCTAGTTCGCTCTGCGTTGCGGGCGTACAAAGACCGTTGGCAAGTAATCGTCGCAGACGGCCGTTATCCGGCATGGAAACCTGCCGCCTTCTCTTTGGTCTTAGCCGATGTTCCTTGCACGGGCCTTGGCGCATTACGCAGAAGACCCGAGGCACGCTGGAGACGCACAAGGGAAGATCTGGTGGAGCTGGCCCCTCTTCAGAAACAATTACTCGAAACCGCTCTTAGCTCAGTATCTCCGGGCGGGGTAGTGGCGTACGTAACCTGCTCTCCACATCCGCAGGAGACCGTAGAAATAGTAAGCAACCTTCCCGAAGGCTACGAGCTTCTCGATGCTCCAGATTTATTACCAGAGGTTCCCGAAGCTAAAAGCAGGCTGAATTCCAAATGCATCCAGCTCTTCCCGCACATTCACGGAACAGATGCTATGTTCGCTGCACTGATCCGTAGGCTAGACGAAGAGTCGTAACCAGCTTGGTGTGTTTGCATAGAATTGAAAATCATGGCGTTGAAATTTGGTTTTGACGATCTCGACTCGTTGGGGTTGCGCTCTCCTGCGCTCATCGCTGCATTTAGTGGCTGGAACGATGCAGCGGAGGCAGCTAGCGACGTTCTCAATCATTTATCTGAGACCTACAAGGATACTTCCACGATTTGTCAGATTGATGGCGAGGATTTCTACGATTACCAAGTTAACCGCCCTAAGGTCGTGCGTGGTCCGGAAGGTGCCGCAACGATTTGGCCCGAAACAACTTTTCAGCTTGTTCGTACCCCGTTCAGGGATTTAATTCTTCTCGGTGGGCCGGAGCCAAACTTCAAATGGAAAACGTTCCTGAAGCAAGTGATGGAGAAAGTCGAGAGCTTGCATCCAAGCCAGGCAGTCATACTGGGAGCCATGCTCACGGATTCGCCGCATTCAAGGCCGTTGCCTGTTCGCGTCTACAGTGATGACGCGGCTCTGCGAGATCGTCTTCGCTGTGAGGAGCCTACCTATGAGGGCCCAACGGGTATCCCAGGCATTTTACGTAGTAGCTTGCAGGCGGCTGGTATCCCTACCGTTTCGATGTGGGTATCTGTTCCGCATTATGTCGCTACGTCACCGAACCCCAAAGCGACTTTGGCTTTGATTCGCAAGATTTCTGACGCGCTAGACATTTGTCTAGGCGAAGCTGAGTTGCCTAAAAAAGCAGTCCAGTGGGAAAGAAACGTTGAGATTGCCGCCGGCAGCGACCCAGACATTAGGGAATACGTGGATCGCTTGGAAGATCTTAAAGATACTGAAGACCTCAAAGAAAACACCGGCGACGAAATCGCCGATGAACTAGAACGGTTTTTGCGCCACCGCGACCAAAACGGCCACGGTGGCGACTAAAAGAATTACTTAACTGCTTCTTCTGCCTTCTGGCGCAGGTCGTTTACCATCTTGTCTGGGTCGTCTGCCTTGTAGATGGCGGATCCAGCTACGAAGGTATCTGCGCCCGCTTCAGCGCAACGCTCGATCGTTTCGAGCGAAACTCCGCCGTCGACCTGGATCCAGATTTCTTTACCTGCTGCCTCTACCAACTTTCGAGTTCGGCGAATCTTGGGGAGAACCAGATCTAAGAACTTTTGGCCTCCGAATCCTGGTTCAACTGTCATGAGCAGGATCATGTCTAGTTCGTTGATCATGTCAGCATACGGTTCGATGGGAGTGGCGGGCTTCAACGCCATCGAAACTCGGGCTCCCTCTTTTCTGATTTCCCGAGCCAACCTAATCGGGGCGTTTGAAGCCTCAACGTGAAAAGTGACTGATTCACAGCCCGCCTCAGCGAAAGCCGGAGCCCAGGTGTCCGGATTATCAATCATTAGGTGAATATCCATGGGCAGGTCGGTGTGATCCCTCAGCGCCTCAACCACTGGCAGCCCCAGGGTCATGTTAGGAACGAAGTGGTTATCCATCACGTCAACGTGAACGCCATCAGCGCTAGGAATGCGGGCAACCTCGCCGGCAATGTTAGCTAGATCTGCATTTAGAATGCTGGGTGTAATACGCATGTGTTAACTCTAATGCCAAACGCATTAGTAAGCCCCTTGGGCGGCCAACTAGTCTAGTTGGCGTGCATTTATCTGATGTTTTATTCAGCAAAGTTCTGCTAGCCGATGGAGCGATGGGGACGATGCTGCAAGCTGCAGACATCAAATCTGAGGATTTTGAAGGACTTGAGGGCTGCAATGAGGTGCTTAACCGCACCCGACCCGATGTAGTTAAGGACATTCATCGTGCCTATTTCGAGGCAGGAAGCGATCTGGTTGAGACCAACTCCTTCGGCACGAACTTGGCTGCACTCGCCGAATATGGAATCGAAGACCAGATAGACGATCTGGCATTTCGTGCGGCGAAACTAGCCAGAGAAACAGCTGACGAATTCTCGACGGAGCAGTGGCCGAGATTCGTTTTGGGTAGTGTCGGGCCTGGCACTAAGTTGCCTACGCTTGGACAAATCGATTTCGCTGATATGCGTGACGCTTATTACACGCAGATATCTGCGATGATTCGCGGTGGTATCGACGCGGTCCAGATCGAGACCGCGCAGGATCTTCTTCAGGCTAAGGCAGCTGTCATCGCAGCTAAACGCGCTAGGTCGGACGCAAACATTGACCTCCCAATTTTTGTTTCCGTAACAGTCGAGACCACTGGAACTATGCTTCTTGGATCTGAGATTGGTGCCGCACTATGCGCTCTCGAGCCGCTTGGCGTCGACATTCTCGGATTGAACTGTGCTACTGGGCCCACAGAGATGAGGGAATATCTTCGCTACCTATCTAGAAACTCGAAGATGGGTGTTTCTGCAATGCCTAACGCGGGTCTTCCACAGTTGACATCACAAGGAGCGGTATACGATCTTACTCCCGATCAGCTGGCGAAAGCCCTTAGCGAATTTATTGCCGAAGACGGTTTGTGCCTGGTCGGTGGATGCTGCGGCACCACACCCGAGCACATTCGAATGGTTCGTGAGGCCATTGGTGATAACCACCCGTTAAAAGACCGAGTAGTAAAGAAAATGAACTCGGTTTCATCTCTTTACTCTGACGTTCCGCTTAAGCAGGATACTAGCTACCTCACAATTGGCGAGCGTACGAATGCCAACGGTTCGAAGGCGTTTAGAGAGGCGATGCTGGAGGGCAATTGGGACGAGTGCCTCGACATCGCCAGGGGACAGCTGCGTCAGGGGGCGCACGTTCTTGACCTGTGCGTCGACTACGTGGGTCGCGATGGATCGCAAGATATGTCTTACGCTGCAGCCAGATTCGCCACGTCCGTCACACTGCCGTTGATGCTGGACTCCACCGAGCCCGCAGTAATTGAAGCGGGGCTGAATAAACTTGCTGGACGATGCATCGTAAACTCTGTTAACTACGAAGACGGCGATGGCCCGGATTCTCGTTTTAACAAAATAATGAAGCTGGTCAGCGAACACGGTTCAGCCGTGGTTGCGCTGACCATTGATGAAAACGGTCAGGCGAGAACCGCAGACCATAAGGTCGAGGTTGCAGAGCGACTGATTAAAGATCTGACGGAAAACTGGGGGATGGATGAGGGAGATATCCTTGTCGACTGCCTTACATTCCCGATTGCGACAGGTGCCGACGAAACCCGTCGCGATGGCATCGAAACCATCGAGGCCATTCGGCGGCTAAAAGAATCTCATCCGCGAGTAGGCACTACTCTTGGCCTTTCAAACATCAGCTTCGGTCTGAACCCCGCTGCCCGAGTCGTGCTGAATAGTGTGTTTTTAGATGAATGCGTCAAAGCAGGGCTGGATTCTGCGATCGTTTCCGTCGCAAAAATTATGCCGTTAGATCAGATCGAGCCGCGTCAGGTCGAAGTGGCATTAGACCTCATATATGACCGACGCAAAGATGGTTACGATCCTCTAAGCGAGATGCTGACGCTATTCGAGAACGTCTCTAAGGCAGACGTTAAAGCTGGGCGTGAAGCAAAGCTGAGCTCCATGCCGCTGAACGAACGGCTTGGGCAGAGAATCATCGATGGTAACGATAAGGGTCTCGAAGATGACCTCGACCTTGCCATGAAAGAAAAAGAACCCATTGAAATCATCAATGAGGACCTTCTTTCGGGCATGAAAACCGTTGGTGAATTATTCGGCGCAGGAAAGATGCAGCTTCCATTCGTGCTAGCGGCAGCTGAAACCATGAAGAGAGCTGTAGCGTATCTTGAACCGCACATGACATCGGACGAGCAGGCGACCTCGAAGGGAACGCTTGTCCTAGCAACGGTTAAAGGCGATGTACACGACATTGGTAAAAACCTTGTTGACATCATCGTAAGCAATAACGGATACACCGTAGTCAATTTAGGCATTAAGCAACCTATTTCCTCAATCGTCGAGGCCGCTGAAAAGCACCACGCAGATGCAATCGGCATGAGTGGATTGCTCGTTAAGTCGACAATGGTGATGCGAGACAATCTAGAAGAGTTGAATGTTAGAGGCCTTTCTAAGTATCCGGTGATTCTTGGAGGAGCAGCGCTGACTCGAACGTTCGTTGACGAAGATCTGACCGCTTTGTACAAGGGCACTGTTAAGTACGCCAAGGACGCGTTTGAGGGTCTGACTCTGATGAACACCATCATGGACATCAAGGCTGGAAAACCTGGTGCGGAGCTGCCCGAGCCTAGGAAACGGCGAGTGAAAAAGGTAGCTAAGAAGAATACCGAGCATTCAACCGAACGCTCAGAGGTAGCCCGCGGTGTCCCTGTCCCTGAACCTCCGTTCTATGGAAATCGTGTTCTAAAAGGGATGACGCTTTCAGACGTTGTCGAATGGCTTGACGAGAAGGCAACGCTCATGGGCCGCTGGGGCCTGCGAGGAACCAGAGACGGGATGACCTATGAACAGCTAGCTCAGAGTGAGGGGCGGCCTCGGCTCAGGGGACTTTTGGAAACTCTGCAGTCAGAAAAGCTTCTCGACTTCGGCGTCGTATACGGCTATTACCCGTGTTTTTCAGAGGGCGAAGATCTGATCGTTTGCGATCCAGATACCAAGAATGAACTTTTCACTTGGACATTTCCTCGCCAGAACGGTAATCGCAGATTGTGCATTCCAGATTTCTTTCGCGATAGGCAGGAAGCTGAAAAGCAAGGTCTAGACGTAATCGGTCTTCAGATAGTTACCATCGGAAGCAAGGCCAGCGAAAAGACGGCCGAGATGTACGCAAAAAATGAGTACCGCGCATATCTGGAGATGCATGGACTTTCCTGTCAGCTTGCAGAAGCACTTGCCGAATGGGCTCACCATCGGATCCGTCAGGAACTAGGCATTGCTGGTGAGGACGGGGAAATCGAAGCCCAGGTAGCTAAGCAGGCTTATCAGGGAAGCCGATATAGCTTCGGCTATGGCGCATGCCCAGATTTGCATATGCGAAGGCAAATCGTCGATGCGCTAGACGCCGAGCGAATTGGTGTTCACCTATCTGAGGAGTACCAGCTGGATCCTGAACAATCCACAGATGCATTTGTTGTGCACCACAAAGAGGCTAAGTATTTCTCCACTATGAAGGACTGATCGGAGGTTCTGACAGCCGTTTGTCCCACTTGCCCGGACGTGAAAACCTCCGTCAGGGCTTGCGACTAAGCTTTGATCACGATGGATACGAAAGAATTATCTGAACCGAGCTTCGCGGAAATTTCGCCGACCGTAATTGTCGGCGCCGGTTTAATCGGAGCTTCGATAGGTTGCGCTTTGATGTCGAGGGGTGTGAAGGTTCACCTCCGTGATTCCTCAACGGCTAATGCGCAGATCGCTGCAGCTCGCGGTGCAGGAGTTTTGGAGAGACCGGTTCAAGATGAAGTTCGACTGGTCGTGGTGGCTACACCTCCACAGGATGTTTCAGAGGTTGTTCGTATCTCTCTTAAAGAATTCCCAAATGCCGTAGTGACGGATGTAGCGTCCATCAAAAAGCAAATTGAAAAAGAGCTTGATGGCAGCACAGACCAAGAGCGTTACATCGGCTCGCATCCAATGGCAGGATCCGCTCATACTGGGCCGCTGACCGCAACGTCCGATCTTTTTGAAGATCGTACGTGGGTAGTCACGGCTTCCTATGACAACCCCGATTGGGTAGTGAGACGCGCTTTCATGCTTGGCACCGCTGCAGGCGCACGCACGGTTACTCGCAGCGCGACGGAACACGATCGTGCGGTTGCCGAAATCAGTCATGTTCCTCAAATAATGAGTTCTTTGACAGCGGCTCGCCTCACCGACGTTCCCTCAGAAGATTTGCAATTGGCAGGCCAGGGAGTCAGAGATGTTACGCGGATCGCTGGCTCGGACCCAGAACTTTGGTCACAAATTATCGCTGCCAATACAGAAGAGATTCGAAATCAGTTGATTAAGGTGCAAAAAGACCTGTCGAGGCTCATCGAGAATCTGGACGATCCTCGGATCGTCACAGACTTGCTTTCACGTGGTCGTCAGGGCAGGAAGGCTCTTCCTGCTAGGGCTGGCAAGTCTCCTGATCAGTTGGTCACTGTCACGGCAGAGATTCCTGATAAGCCTGGTGCAATGGCTAACATGTTTAGAGTTGCTGAAGAGGTCGGAGTGAACATCGAAGACATTTCGATGGAGCACGATGTACACAGGAACTTTGGTTTCTTAAGGATCCAGGTAGCAATCGAGCAAGCCGATATCTTGCGCTCTGCTCTGCGCCAGCATTGGGAAGAAGGCAGACTTTCTTATGAATAATTTGGTTATTGCCATGGATGGGCCAAGCGGCTCGGGAAAATCTTCAACTTCTAAGGGCGTAGCCGAAAAACTAGGGCTTGATTACTTGGACACCGGTTCGATGTACCGTGCGTTCACTCTGTACGGTCTCGAAAATAACGTCGAAGCTGATGATGAAAAGCAGGTTCAGGAGGCGATTGAGAAAATCGTTCTCGAGCTCATCACTGATCCGAAAGATTTCAGAGTTCGGCTAAACGGTAAAGACGTGACGGCTAAGCTCCATTCACCCGATATTTCGGGGTCAGTTTCAAAATATGCCCGCATCCAGCCCATTCGTGACTTTTTGACTGCCCAGATGCGTGAGATCATCAAGAACTCCGGCAGGATTGTAGTGGAGGGTAGGGACATTACGACTGTCGTGGCTCCCGATGCTCAGTTGCGTGTTCTTCTTGTCGCGGATCCGCAGAAACGGGTGGCTAGGCGTGCGGCCCAGGTTGCTGAGGCAGCTGATCTAGAGACCGTCACTGAGCAGGTGATCGGGCGCGACGAAGCTGACTCGAAGGTGAATGAGTTTATAAAACCGGCACCTGGCGTTGAGCTTCTAGACAATTCTGACCTCAGCCTCCAAGAAGTAATCGAAAAGGTTATTTCTCTGGTTCCCGGAGATTTGCTCTAAATTTCTTTGTTCAGCTTTGGACATGTCGGCTAGCCTGAATAGGTGAGTGAAAATGTTCCTAGCCGTCCGGTAGTTGCTGTCGTTGGTCGCCCTAACGTCGGCAAATCGACTCTTGTCAACCGAATTCTTGGCAGGCGCGAAGCTGTGGTCCAAGATACCCCGGGTGTGACTCGTGACAGGGTCAGCTACGACGCTAACTGGAACGGCCGTGATTTCATATTGGTTGATACCGGTGGCTGGGCCCAGGACGCAACAGGAATGGCTGCCCGCATCTCTGAGCAAGCGGAAATCGCTATTTCGCTTGCCGATGCAGTTCTTTTTGTCGTGGATGCCACGGTCGGCATCACCGATGACGACGAAGCAGTCGTAAAAATTCTTCGCAGGTCGAAAAAGCCAGTTGTATTGGCAGCGAACAAGGTTGATGACTCCAGGGGAGAGGCGGATGCGCTTTCACTATGGAATCTTGGTTTGGGGCAGCCATGGCCAGTGAGCGCTTTCCACGGCAGGGGTAGCGGCGACTTACTTGATGCACTTGTCGAGATACTTCCAGAACAGAGCGAGCATGAAGAAGAAATTGGCGGGCCTCGCAGGGTAGCCATCGTAGGTAAACCAAATGTCGGTAAGAGTTCGCTGTTGAACAAACTTGCTGGGCAGCATCGCTCTGTCGTGAGTGACGTATCCGGAACGACCGTAGACCCCGTTGACGAACTAGTAGATATCGACGGCACCCCATACCGTTTAATCGATACGGCTGGTATTCGCAAACGCGTTAAAGAGGCTTCCGGGAGCGAGTATTACGCCTTTCTTAGGACGCAAGCAGCCATCGAACGTGCGGAATGCTGCATTGTGGTTATTGACGGCAGCCAGCCCGTGACTGAGCAAGATCTTAAGATTTTGTCCAGCGTCGAGGAATCTGGCCGTTCTCTAGTTCTTGCCTTCAACAAATGGGACATTACTGATGGGGAGCGACGCTTCTATTTAGATCGGGAAATCGAGCGCGACCTGAATGCGTGGTCATGGGCTCCCCAGGTCAACATCTCTGCTCTAACAGGTAGGGGTGTGCAGCGACTCAGCAAGGCAATCGAAAAGTCTCTTGAGGGCTGGGACACTCGCGTATCGACTGGTCAACTCAATTCTTTCCTAGGTCGAGTGGTTGCCGCTCATCCTCACCCTGTTCGTGGTGGAAAGCAACCGAGAATCCTTTTCGCGACACAGCCAATGAGCCGACCGCCTTCGTTTGTTTTGTTTACCACCGGAGACATGGACGCGAGCTATGTTCGCTTCGTGGAGCGCAGGCTAAGAGAAGAGTTTGGCTTTGAGGGGAGCCCTGTACCCATCAGCGTGCGGCCTAGGGCTAAGCGTAAGTAGTTCGCTTTGTAAAAAGCGTATTGGATACGCTATTCTTCTTTCTTGGGTCACAAATGACCCGGCGGGCTGTGGCGCAGCTTGGTAGCGCACTTGACTGGGGGTCAAGGGGTCGCAGGTTCAAATCCTGTCAGCCCGACAAGGCATAATGCCTAGTCAGAAGCGGTTTTGAAACCTCTAATTCATCTTTTGAAACGTTAACAAAACGTTAGAGAAACTAGATTCTCTAAATTTTTTGTGCTTGCGATTTTTTGCAGCTATATAGTTCGCCGGCTTTAGAAGGCACTCGGAAATAGGAAACGAGCACGTTAAACTTATTGCTTAACCTGGAACTTCAGATTTATTTGTTGGTGATTTAGGCAATGACAAAAATCGTTGATTTCGGGCGTCTTTGGAAAGAAGACCTTGCGGCAGACAAAAATCGTAGAGTCGCCGAGCCCGATGATCTTCGTTTCTGGGCAAAAAACTCGTCAGGCTACAATCAGCGCGCAGGCAATCCTGCTGAGCATGTAAACACTCTTGCGTATCTTCGAACCGTCATCAAACCGGGAACTAGCGTCTTAGACATCGGCACAGGTACGGGGAGGATAGCTCTCGACCTTGCAGAACACGGTTGTAAAGTTACGGCGCTTGATGCATCTATTGACATGCTTGAAGCAGCTGAGGCCGAAGCTAAACTACAAGGGCTGAAAATAGAATTCGTACATTCTTCTTGGCCGATAAGGCTAGAAAAGAGTTTTGAATACACCGTAGCTTCGTGGTCGCTATATAGGCAGAGGGATCTTTTAGGGGCTTTAAGAGCGATGGTCGAGCAGACCAGAAGCATCGCTTTCGCTATTGACACCACGGGCGCACCGAACGTTTTGGACGAAGCTATCGCTATCTCTCAAGGCAAAGAGCCCGAACCTACTCAGGCTAGAACTCTGCTGTTAGCCGGCGGATTTGCCCAATTAGGAATTCCAGTGGGAATCGAACTAATTACCGAAAAGCGAAAGGTTACAGCCAATCAGCTAGCAACGCTTTTGAAAGATTCCCAGAAACTTCTATCTGATCGAGCAAAAGAATACCTGGATAGAAATGCGCAGATTACACAAGAAGGCTGGCTATACCCAAGGACCAGGGGAGTGGTATACGCAAAAATACCAAGACGAAACTAGGCACTTTGAACTAATTCTTCCGGCCTCAAGCGTCCACGCCTAGAAAAGTCAGCAAAATAAGTGCGGCGTTCAAAGCTACGATCAAAAACACAATCACATTCATCGCCCACTTGGTTCCGTTGCTATCTGCGGTCGTGCCCATAAGTTCTTTGTTCCGCGTGTAAGCAGCAAGAGGAATGATAGCTAGCGGGATGCCGAAGGAGAGCGCGACTTGGGAAATAACCAATGCCCAGGTCGGGTTTGGATATAGCCAAAGAATAAGTAACGCAGGTATCAGAGTGACAATGCGTCGAAGAAAAATCGGAACCCTGACGTGAAGAAGCCCGTCCATGATCTCGGAACCCGCGTAGGAGCCAACTGATGTGGAGGCGAGTCCGGAAGCAAGAAGACCGATCGCGAAAATCACTCCAATAACAGGGCCGAGGGTTGATTCAATTGCGTGATGCGCACCCTCAATCGAGTCAGTTCCAGTCTGGCCATAAAGCGCCGATGCCGCTAATAGCAGCAATGCAATGTTAACCGCCCCAGCTATTATCAGCGCATAAACAACGTCATGACGACTAGCTCGGAGAAGATGAGGCAAGTCTTGCTTTGCACGTCTCGAAAAACGATGGTTAACCAGAGATGAGTGTAGATAAATCGCGTGCGGCATCACGGTGGCTCCCAGCATGGACGCCGCAATCAAAACCGTTTCAGTGCCCTGGAATCTAGGCACGAGACCGCCGAGCATGCCCAACGGATCCGGAGGCTTAATAAAAAGTCCAGCAACAAAACCAAGTGTGATTATCGCCAATAAAGCGATAACTATCGCCTCGAATTGGCGCTGGCGTTTTTCGTTTTGAAAGATAAGGAGCGTAAGAGATACTCCGCCTACGATGGCACCGCCCACGAGAAGTGGAAGATCAAATAGTAGCTGGAGGGCTATCGCTCCTCCGATGACTTCAGCCAGATCGGTGGCGGCAGCAATTATTTCTGCCTGAATCCAAAACGAGATCCTGCTTTTCTTAGACAGTCTCTGCCCCAACAGCTGGGGGAGCGACATGCCAGTAACCAACCCAAGCTTCGCGCTTTGATATTGAATCAAAACAGCCATAGCGTTTGCCAATACCAAAACCCACACCAATAGGTATGCGTATCTGGCTCCAGCAGTAATATTTGCTGCAACATTTCCCGGATCGACGTATGCGACCGCTGCCACAAAGGCAGGGCCCAACATTGGGCCCACGCTCTTCTTGACAGCGGTCTTTGCGTCCGGGGAGACATCTTCCATTAGTAGCCTCATAGATTTAGTTAGATGATTCAAAAAATAAAGTTCGGCAAATCGAAAGTATAAGACCATAGTCTTTTTATTCAAGAATCACTATTTAAAATCGAAGCTATTTGGCTCCAGATCTCCTTACTAGTTTGGCGAGCTCCTCACTCCAAAAGACAGTCGATGCCATAGCTATCGACGCCCAGAGCCCGCTTGTTCGAGAAGAATCCAACCAGTCGCACTGATCCAACGCGCCTCTGCTTCTTCGCTGGATAATCTTTACTCAAGATTGATATTGAACTCGGCGGCAAGATCACCCATACTGAAAAGTGTCGGTTGAGTCATATCAACCCTAAGGGATCAAAAAGTAGGAACGCCGAAAAGACCTTCCCAATCAGGATCGTTGGAAAACTTTAGTTTTTCAGCTTTCGTCTTGTCTTTATCTCATAAGAGACCAGAAGTATCAGGAGCCATACTGGTCCGACGATCACCGCCATCCGATAACCCTCCGACATCGCCATCAGAACAACGATCAAGCCGAGAAATGCCAGTACGCCAAACGTAGTAAACAGTCCACCCGGCAGCTTGAACGTCAGCTTGCTGGCCGCCTCTGGGCCAATCCGCTTGCGAAACTTAGCCTGGGTAATCATGATCATCGACCAGTTAATGATGCCTGCGATCACCGCCACTGACATCATGTACTTGAACGCGAACTCTGGCCACTGGAATACCACGACCACCGCGATAACGGTGATCAGCGAGGACGTCAGCACGCCGGCCCAGGGAACACCATTGCGCGATAGCTTCGTCAGATACTTAGGCGCGTTGCCCTGCGAAGCCAGCGAGTAAAGCATCCTGCCATTGGAGTAGAGGCCGGAGTTGTAGACGCTGAGCACCGCAGTGATGACCACGAAGTTGAGGATGTGCGCGGCCCCGCCGATACCGACGTTGTCGAAGATCTGCACGAACGGGCTCATCTTGCCGTCGATGGTTCGCCAGGGGATGACCGCCATGATGATCGTGATGGCACCGATGTAGAAAATCAGGATTCTCCAGATCACGCCGTTGATGGCCTTTGGTAGCGAACGCTTAGGGTCAACCGCCTCGCCGGCGGTGATGCCGATCAGCTCCAAACCGCCAAACGAGAACATGACCGGGGGCAGCGCAGCGATGAGTCCGACAAGGCCAAACGGGGCAAACCCGCAGTCTGCAATCAGGTTGCTGAACGATGGGGGAGAAAGCTCCGGGTTGTTAGTGATGCCAAAAATAATCACGATCAAGCCGAGCACGATCATGCCGACAACGGCGATCACTTTGATGATCGCGAACCAGAACTCGAACTCACCGTAGGCACGAACGCCGATCAAGTTCGCGGTGGTAATCGCGACGATAAAGAACGCAGCCGAGGCCCAGTGCGGCACCTGGGGAAGCCAATAGTTGATGTACAGGCCGACCACACTGAGCTCGGCCATCGCGACCGCGATGTAATTGAACCAGTAGTTCCAGCCCGATACGAAACCGGCTCGCTGGCTCCAGTTTTGATAGGCGTAGTGGCTGAATGCACCCGAGTTCGGATCATCAACCGACATCTCGCCCATCGCACGGACTACCAGGTAGATCGCAGCGCCGCACAGCAGATAGGCGATCAGAACTACAGGGCCAGCTAGTTGAATCGAGTCAGCAGAGCCGTAGAAAAGTCCTGTTCCGATCGCACCGCCTAGGGCGATCATTTGAATATGTCGATTTTTTAGTCCTCGCTTTAGCGCAGACGGACTTTCTTTTTGCACAAGATCTCCAAAGTTAGACGTAATAGGTGGATTAGAAAATTTCACCTACGCCATCGAAACGGGTAAAAGCTCGTCAAAACCGATGCATTAATCAGCATTCGGGTAATCCTTTTTCATCGTCTTCGTAAGTCTTGCCAAAGTAGTGGTCCTTCTTGAGTGCATCCTCGCTCAGGAAAATATCGGCTTGCTCTTCTGTGATCAGGCCAAGTTCTATGGCAATCTCACGAACTGTTTTACCATTTTGAGCAGCAGTCTTACCGATCAAGTCTCCGTTTGCGTGCCCAATAACCTCGTTTAGATAGGTGACGATGCCAATTGAGCTCATCACTTGGTCGTAAGCATGCTTTTTGTTGGCAGTAATGCCCTCAATGCATTTTTTGCCGAGTGCTTCTACGGCTCGGGTCAGGAGACTGAGAGACTCGAACAGCGATTGTGCTATCACCGGCTCCATGACGTTGAGTTGAAGCTGGCCCGCCTCAGCGGCAATGGTGACAGTCACATCGTTGCCAATTACTTTGAAACAAACCTGATTGACCACTTCGGGAATGACAGGGTTAACTTTAGCGGGCATAATCGAAGAACCTGCTGCTCGCTCGGGCAAGTTTATCTCGTTTATGCCAGCCCGTGGACCGCTCGATAGCAACCTCAAATCGGAGCAGATCTTAGAAAGCTTCGTAGCGAAACGTTTGATGGCTGAGTGCATCAATACGTAGGAACCTGTGTCGGAGGTTGCTTCGATTAGATCGGGAGCGCTGGTAACTGGAAGACCGGTTACCTCTGCTAGTTTCTCAGCGGCTTTTTCCGCGAAACCTACAGGGGCATTAAGCCCTGTACCAATGGCGGTACCTCCGAGGTTCACGCTGAGCATGTTGTTTGCGCAGCGACGAACGATGTCGCTTTCCTCTCGAAGGTTGCTTGCGAACCCGTGGAATTCCTGGCCTATGGTCATGGGCACTGCGTCCTGAAGCTGGGTACGTCCCATCTTCAAAACATCTTTGAACTCTTCTGCCTTCTCGAGAATCAAAACATTTAACTTATCGATTTCTTCCGCAAGTTGTTGGGCTAGAGCATAGGCAGCAAGTTTAAGTCCAGTCGGGTATGCATCATTTGTGGACTGCGACTTATTGACATGGTCGTTGGGGTTAATGACGTCGTAACGGCCCTTCTCGAAACCAGCCTTCTCAAGGGCGAGGTTAGCGATGACCTCGTTGGTGTTCATATTGGTGGAGGTCCCGGCACCACCCTGGAACAAGTCGCTAGGGAACTGATCCATGGCCTTTCCGGTTTCGAGAATTTCGTCGCAGGCGCTAATTATCGCTTGAGCGATGTCGTGGGGGAGGACCTTTAGTTCCTCGTTGGCCATAGCGCAAGCTTTTTTAACCTGTACCATGCCTCTGATGAACTCGGGAACATCGGAAATGGTTCTCCCAGAAATCTGATAGTTCTCGATTGCTCGGACCGTGTGTACTCCGTAGTAAGCATCCGCAGGTACCTCAATTGTGCCCAGCAGATCAGTTTCGCTACGAGTATCAGCCATTTTCGACTCCCTAATCAGAAAAAGCTTCATCCATCATGGTAACCAGCCGCGAAACAAGATAATAACTATCTCAATGGGCAAGTAATTAATTAATTTTGCTTACCCACAAATAGTTAGCAGCTTTTTCACTCAACTCGACTTTCCTGCCGTCCTTGAATAGCAGATCGAATGAACCGCTGTAAGGGTTAGTCTCTAAAAGCTCGAAGCTTGATAGAACATCTATCCCGTTTGAATCCAGGTATCTGAGCAGTCCGGGATCGAAGTCGCTGATTCTCTCGACCCGGTACGAACCTGTCTTGGCTTCACAAAGGGGTAATGCGTCAGGCTTATTTATCTTTCCAGTCGAAGACGGAATCGGATCACCATGGGGATCGCGCGTCGGGTGACCAAGCTTTTCGTCCATTTTCTCTATTAAGAAGTCACTAACCGCGTGTTCCAGTTTCTCGGCTTCGGCATCTACCTGATCCCACTGATATCCGAGCTCTTCAACTAGGTACAGCTCTAATATTCTGTGTCTGCGAACCATAGCAAGGGCGTTCTTGGTTCCCTCATTAGTAAGCTCAATCGCCCCGTACGGATTGTGCGCTACGAGCCCAGCCTCCGCCAGTTTTTTGATCGCATCTGAAGCTGTAGATTTCGCTACCGCGACTCTTCTAGACAGCGCAGTCAGCGTTACTGGCTTGTCAGCCCACTCTTGAAGCGACCAAATAGCTTTTAGATAATCTTGAGTCGCTACAGTTAACTCCGAAACTGACATGGCAATAGCCTACCGAGCGTTTTAGAGTGCCTATTTCCTTTAGCAGGAGAAGATTTTCTTCAATCGAGCCACGGTTTTCTAAACCAGTTTTTCAAGAAGTGCAAACGTCTTTTCATCGAAGGCGACGAAGAGTATTTCTTCAACATTAGTTTCGGTGTCGTGGCAGGAGTCTACGGCACATCTTGCCGCATCTTCTTTAGGCCAACCGTAGACACCTGCGCTAATTAGCGGGAAGGCTATCGTGGCAACTGCTAGTTCGTCCGCAATGTTCAATGAACGCTTGTAGCAAGATTCTAGGAGCTCTCGATCGGTCTGACCTGCTCGATAATTTGGGCCAACCGTGTGAATGACCCACTGGCAAGGCAGCTTACCTGCGACCGTATATCCTGCGTCTCCGGTTGCAAGTCCGTTGGGGAATCGAGCTATGCAGTCTTTGAGAATTTCCGGACCGCCAGCGCGATGAATTGCTCCATCGACGCCGCCTCCGCCGCGCATCGAATTGTTTGCGGCGTTCACGATTGCATCGACATGCTGTTTTGTTATATCCCCTAGGACAACTTTCAGCTTGGCCATAGCCAAAACGGTAGTAGCTTTCGGCGATTCAAGAGTGTTAGACATCTATTTTTTTGTATTGCCGTTACGCTCGAAAACATGACTAGTCCTGCGTCTCCCATAGAAGAGCAAGATAACAAGCATTTTGCTCGACGCTGGCTCGCCTTAGGCGTGCTCAGCTTGGCTCTTTTTATGGCGAGCCTGGACAACACGATCCTCAATGTTGCTTTGCCAACGCTAGCTAAAGAGCTTCAGGCAAGCACAGGGCAGCTTCAATGGACGGTTGATTCTTACCAAGTCACTTTTGCCGGACTTTTGCTCGTGGCAGGAGCATTCGTAGATCGCTGGGGCAGGACTAAGACATTCTTAACGGGTGCCGGTGTTTTCGGTTTATTTTCATTGCTTGCAGGCTTAGCCCCCAACGTTGAGCTGCTAATCGTATTCAGGGCACTAATGGGCATAGGAGCAGCGCTTCTTACTCCTTCCACCCTGGCGTTGGTATCTGCGATATTCCACGAGCCGAAAGAGCGTACTCTCGCATTCGCTATTTGGTCTGGCGCAAACGCTGCCGGGGGAGCCGCTGGTCCACTGCTATCCGGCATTCTTTTAGAACATTTCTCTTGGGGCTCCATTTTCTTTATCAACGTTCCTGTGGCCTTGATAATCGTGATCGCCGGGCCATTCGTGCTGCAGCATTTCAAACCTGATAGCAGCTTGAAGGGGATAGACATCGTTGGCGCCTTACTGTCGACTATCGCTCTTGCGCTTGTTTGCTGGACTGTTATTTCCGCGCCAGGATTTGGGCTGTTTTCGGCTCCGATCATTATTTCTGCAATTTTCGGATTAGCTTTGATGATCGGCTTCGTTTCTTGGGAAGCTAACTTCTCGGAACCGATTCTGGATCTATCGTTGTTCAAAAATCGAAGGTTTTCCGTCGCGGTTTCGGTCGCTGGCCTTGTCACAGGTGGGGGATCAGCGGCGCTTTTCATCCTGACTCAATACCTGCAATTCAACTTGGCATACGATCCTCTTGAATCGGGAATCAGGATCTTGCCCGTAGCAGTGGCTCTAGGAATAGGAGTGTTCTCAGCGCCGAAACTAATTTCATCGCTGAAGCTGAAAAACACTGTTTTAATTGGTCTGGTATTTGTAGCGTCCGGTTTCTTCTGGATGAGCTTCGTCACTGTTGAATCCACTTATTCACACATGCTGATCGGTGCGCTAGCGTTCGGTATCGGTGCTGGATTGCTCAACCCTGCAGCAACCCAGGCCGTTATGGACGCTCTACCGCAATGGGCATCGGGCGTTGGTTCTGCGACCAACAGTTCGCTGATGCAGGTTGGTAGCGCGATGGGCGTCGCTTTCGGTGGCGCACTGCTTTCAACCAGGTATCAAAACACCGTGGCGAACAGTTCTATCTTTGAGCAACTTGGCGAATGGAAACAAGCCGTGCTGGACTCATACGCCGGTGCCGTCAACGCAGCAGATCATTTCACTGGTCCGCTTGGGGAGAAAATAATTTACCTCGCCAAAGCAGGATTCGTTGAAGGTATGAGCTGGGCGCTAATCGGTTGTGGAGCTGCGGTGACGGTTTCTGCCATAGCAGTAGCTGTCTTGTACCCTTCAGATAAGAAATCAAAATAAATTAGTGACGATGCTGAGTGAAGAAAAACAAAAACTAAATGAGCGGCTTCGGATATCTGGTGTCCAGAAGGTAAAGCTGTTCGATGCCGATAACCCACTAATTTTGGAAGGTGGGGAACGGCTGAATGAAGTTGAGATCGCTTACGAAACCTATGGCGAACTGAACGAAAACCGAGACAACGCCGTATATATTTGCCACGCATTGACGGGTGAAGCTCACGCTGCGGGTTGGCAAGATGGCGACAAGCATGCGGGCTGGTGGAATACCCTGATAGGCCCTGGTAAAGCGATCGACACAGATCGCTGGTTTGTCATCTGTTCCAATCTTTTAGGCGGATGCCAGGGCAGCACTGGCCCAAGTTCTATCAACCCAGATACCGGAAATCCCTGGGGGCTCGATTTCCCGCTACTAGACATGCGGGACTTCGTTAAGGCCCACAGGGCATTGCTGAAACATCTGGGCATCGAACGTCTCCACGCGGCGGTAGGCGGGTCTCTCGGCGGAATGCAGGTATTGGCTTGGGCGCTGGATTATCCCGAAGAAATGAGCAACGCCGTGCTCGCTGCCACGTCCAGCAGACTCACAGCTCAAAACATCGCTTTTTCTGCCGTAGGCCGCGAAGCGATTATGCGCGACGAAAATTTCGACGACGGGGAGTTTGTTTCGCACGGTAAGAATCCAGATGTCGGTCTGGCCATCGCTAGGATGATGGCGCACATCACCTACACTTCGGAAGTAGGATTCCAAGAAAAGTTCGGCAGGCGTCCTCAGTTCGAAGACCGCGAGCCAGGGTTCGGAATCGACTTTGCCGTCGAAAGCTACCTGGATTACCAGGGCACTTCGTTTCTGACTCGTTTTGATGCGCTCAGCTATCTATATCTGACTCGCGTAATGGATTATTTCGATCCCTTCAGCGATTCGAAGGCGACCAAAAAATTGCACGCTAGCCCAGTAAATTTCTTGGTTCTAAGCTTCAGCACAGACTGGCGTTTCAGCACGCAGCAGAGCCTGTGGATAGTTCAAAAATTGCTAGGCGCGCAGGTCCCCGTAAACTTCCGAGAAATCGCTTCGCCCTGGGGCCACGATTCATTCTTGCTTGATATCAAGCCTTATTTGAGCACCGTCAAGGCTTTCGTAGAGGCTGATCACGGCTCCACATCACAGTGGGAAGATAGGAATCGAGGTGCAAAATGTCGCGCGTGAGGAACGATCTCTACCAGGTCGCTAACCGGATTCCGCTCGGGTCCCACGTCCTCGACTTGGGCTGCGGGGAAGGGGAATTACTGCGTTGGCTATTCACGAATAGGGCCTGCAGCGGTACTGGCGTCGAGCACGAGCCCGGCTCCGTACTTAAGGCGATGGAATCTGGGGTTCCGGTGCTGGACCTCGATATTGATACGCAGCTGGATCTGTTTGCCCCGGATTCATACGACTATGTGGTCTTAAGCCGAACTCTGCAGGCGATACGTAGACCTGATATCGCACTGAAGCAGATGCGAAAGATCGCTCCTCGTTTGATCGTCACCATGCCTAATTTCGGTTTTTGGCGTAACCGCACAAGGCTGCTGAGTGGTCACATGCCTCAGTCTAAGGATCTTCCGTTCAATTGGTACGAAACCCCTAACCTTCACCACTCAACTTTGGTGGACATGCCCCCTCTATTCGAAGTGGCCCACTTGAGAGTAGCAGGGCGAGTACCACTTGCAGAAAGCGGAAAGATTCTTCCCTTAGGTAGCGTTTTCCCGAATCTGCGTGCTGGTTCTGCGATATACGTTCTCGAGCGAATCGGCTCTTGATCGTGAGAACCTTGAGAGTGCTCGTAACTGCCTTATTTGGGTTTTGTTTCGGGCTAATCGCAAGTCTTGGTTTCGTCCCATTCGGCATCTGGCCGATGACGATAGCCGGGCTCGCTGCTTTCATGGTTTTTACTATTCGTTGTTCTGGCCGCATGAGCGCTCTAGCAGGCTATTCCTTCGGGATAGGCCTATTCGGTGTGACGGTTTCTTACGTATCTGTCATGGGTATATGGATAGGCGTGGCGCTCGTGGCGGTGCTAAGCCTCTACACAGCGATTTACGGCATAGTCCAAAACAAGATTCAACGCTTTAAGATATGGCCACTGCTGGTGCCGGCAGCTTGGGTCGCGATGGAATTCTGCTGGTCGCGCTTCCCGCTCGGTGGATTCGGCTGGGTTCGATTAGCTTTCACCTCGCCTGATCAACCCATTGGCGGTCTTCTCTGGCTGCTAGCTGCCTCAGGGATCGGCTATCTGATCGCTTTTTGCGCCTCTTGTCTGGCTGCGATGGTTTCTAAGCTAGCCCTGGGAAAGCACCGGTCTGTCCTTTGGCTTATTCCGGTATCAGCTATCTTCGTTGCTGGTGTGATAGGCCAAACGTTCATTCCCTCTAAGGACGGGGAACAGCAGGTATCTGTAGGGATGGTCCAGGGCGACGTAGCTGGTTCTGCTGGCCCAAGGGCTCTTGGATACGCAAGATCCGTAACCAACAATCATTTTTCCGAGACCGTTTTGTTGCTGGCGAAAGCACGTTCCGAGAACATCCCAATAGACTTTATTTTGTGGCCTGAGAACTCTTCTGACCACGATCCAACAGTCGACGTTAAAACCGAACAGATGGTTCAAAAGACCATCGAGCTGGGTCAGAGTCCTCTTTTCATGGGTGCCGTGATGGAGGGCCCCGGAGAAGACGAGAGGCAAACCACGAGCCTCTGGTATGACGCTGACGGGGCCATAATCGGCAGGCACGACAAGAGAAACGCTGTTCCATTCGGCGAGTACACGCCGTTTAAAGACTTGGTGTTCAAGTTGGTTCCGATGGCCAAAATGGTTGGTAGACAAACTGTCGAAGGCTCCCAGCCAGGAGTCCTAGACGTTTTTATAAACGAAAAACCGCTAAAAGTCGGAACGATCATTTGTTTCGAGCTCGCATTCGATGACACCATCTACGATCTAGCAAAAAACGACGCACAGCTGATTGTCGTTCAATCGAACAATTCGACATACACAGGCACTTTTCAACCAAAGCAGCAGTTTCAAATAACCAGGGTTAGGGCAATGGAACTGGCACAGCCAATCGTCGTGTCTACTACCAGTTCGTTCTCTGGACATATAGACGAGCATGGCCGGGTCATCGATCGAACCGAAGAGGCAACATCAGCTTCAAGAATTTATAAGGTTCCGATTGGAACGGTGAAGACTCCTGCGGTTTACGTAGGAAAAGTAGTCGATTACCTATGCCTAACTGTGACTTTGCTGTCTATTGGGGCAACAGTGGTAAAAAGGCGTCCTCGTCATACTAAAATCAATTTTCATGACTGACTGTGCCGATGAATTAAAAAGCGTATTGGTTATTATCCCTACCTACAATGAGGCCGAAAATATCGAGGCCATCATAGCTAGGCTGCGTTCAGCTGTGCCGAGTGCGCATGCCCTCATCGCTGATGACAATTCTCCCGATGGCACAGGCCAGATCGCTGATCGGCTAGCCTCCGAGGACGAGAATGTCCACGTAATGCACAGGAAATCCAAAGACGGATTAAGTGCTGCCTACATCGCTGGTTTTAAGTGGGCTCTGGGTCACGACTACGACGTGATCGTCGAAATGGATGCCGACGGCTCACACCAGCCCGAGCTGCTTTCGAACATTCTGGAGGCGCTCAAAGACGCAGACATGGTCAAAGGTTCGCGGTGGGTTAAGGGCGGCTCTACTTTCCAGACAAAGTCCAGGGAATTACTTAGTCGGGCTGCAAATATTTGGGTCCAGATGGCCATGGATCTGCCAGTCAGAGACTCTACAGGTGGATACAACGCCTTCAGGTCAAGCATCCTGCGCAAAATCGATTTGGACTCGATTGAGTCCAAGGGCTATACCTTCCAGGTCGACATGACTCGTCGCGTTATAGCTGCTGGGGGCAAGGTGTCAGAGGTGCCTATCTATTTCCCCGATCGCGAATTTGGAGACTCCAAGATGAGCGGAAACATCATCCTAGAGGCACTAATAAAAACCGCTGGTTGGGGCGCTAAACGCCGCTGGAATCAGCTAACTCATCTATTTAACAAATAAAATGAGTACAAATATTGGCCACAGTTCAGGTTTGAACCTGTGGCCAATATTTTTAATAGTGGAATTCGTTTCGGACCGCTTCAAGACGTTCTTGGAGCAGTTCTTCTAGCTCAGGGATGCTTCTGCGTTCCCGTAGCATGTCCCAGTGAGTACGAACAGGTTTCGTCTTCTTCTCTTCGGGTTTAGTGCCATCCGTGCGTAAGGCAATTTCGCCGCAGCGGGGGCATTCCCATTCTGCGGGGAGGTCGGCCTCTACTGAAAAAGTAATCTCAAATTCGTGGTCGTTCTTGCATATAAAACCAAGCACCTGTCGGCTGGCGAACTCAACGCCCTCTTCGTCTTCGAAACTCTTAGCGCCCAAACCCATTCCGCGTAATGCGCGATCTGACATCCGTCCTGCCTCCTAATAAAAACATCCGTCAAGTCATTTAACGCCGTAGAACGGCTTTTTCTTCCATATCTTGCCTAGGCGCGCCAAACGCCCTTTTCAATTGCGATTTGTTTCAACAAATCTGGCCTATCGGAAATAATTCCATTAACGCCTAAATCAATCAGCTTCCTAATCATATCTGCATCGTTGATCGTCCAGACGTGGACCATCTTGTTAGCCCTCTTGGCTGTTTCTACGAGCCTCTTGCTTGTGACCGTTATGTCCATTCCGGCCACGTACTGGCTTACCGGAACCTGGAAAGCCTCACCCTTAAAGCTTAGGAGCTTAGGCAAAATAGGCACGAAGCCGTTCCAGACAACAGCCAGCGTGCTAAACGAAGTCGCCACGTCAGGCATCAGCCT
The DNA here is from genome assembly GCF_000423485.1 of Propionimicrobium lymphophilum DSM 4903. Taxonomy (GTDB): domain Bacteria; phylum Actinomycetota; class Actinomycetes; order Propionibacteriales; family Propionibacteriaceae; genus Propionimicrobium; species Propionimicrobium lymphophilum. Next base: position 291,500 of record NZ_KE384026.1, read on the forward strand.
CTTGAACCTGTTGAGTCTTCGCTGGCTGAACGAAGCAACGCATACTCGGTTTCGGGCATTGTGCTTCTTAAGGGTCTCCGCTAGCGGCCAAATTGCTTGGGGAGCCTTTATGTCAATGTTGAACCTTGTCTTTGGGAAAGCCTCTAGAACTTCATCTAGGGTCGGAATCTGGTCGATTCCCGCTATCTTTGCCTTTCTCACTTCTCTGAATGGAAGCTTTGCGACAAACCCATGACGGTCAGTGACGCGATCAAGACGATCATCGTGAAAAGCGATAAGTTTCCCGTCTCTGGTGGCATGAACATCGGTTTCCAGATATTTAAAACCTAGTTCTACTGCGGCGTTGAAGGCGAACAGAGAATTCTCTCTATCTTTATCAGCGGGATCCACATATCCACCCCGATGCGCCATAGCTACAAAGGATTCAAAGAATGCCATGTAAACAACTTTAGCCGCAGCTACCGTATGTTCCCTCGTCATCTACAGGCAGCTAAAATTTAGTCATGATCCTCTCCGTCCAATCGCTTGTTTCATACGGACACGCAGGCAATTCATCCGCAGTCTTCCCGTTACAGCGGCTCGGATTTGAGGTGATTCAGATCCCAACAGTGGTTTTTTCTAATGACACCTCTTACCCAAGCGTCCATGGCATGGTTCTAGATGCCGCCCAAATCACTGACATAGTTTCGGGACTCGACGAGATAGGTGTTTTAGCATCGGTGAACGCAGTATTGTCTGGTTACCTTGGAACAGCGGAGATGGGTAATGCCGTATTAGAAACGATAGAAAAAGTACACAGGTATAACCCGAAAGCATTTCTTTGCGTTGACCCTGTGATGGGGGATCTAGACACAGGTTTCTATTGCAAGTCCGAGGTCAAAGACTTTTTCTGCCGGAATGTAGAAAAGTTCAATGTCCTGACTCCAAATTTATTTGAGCTTGGCACCATGACGAACACCAAACCGCAGTCTGTATCCGAAGTGGTTAATGCAGCTAGATCTCTTCTGGCGCTCGGGCCAGAGGCGGTCGTAGTAACTTCTGCTGGCGGAACTAAAGACGCAAGAATGATCGCGGTAGATGCGAGCGGCCAGTGGATGGTTAGCACTCCCAAGCTAAACAGAAAGTTTTCTGGTTGCGGGGACGTAACTACTGCGATTCTTTTAGCACGATTGCAAAACGGCGACGATCTATCTGCAGCGCTTTCCCATACCGCTTCAGCTGTATATGGGATACTCCGGAACACTTCGGGCCGACAGTTGGCTTTGGTTCAGGCTCAGAACGAAATAGTGGCCCCGAGCATACGCTTCGAGGCCACTGCGATTTAGTGATTACTCATGGAAGATCTCGACTTCAGCGCCCAGGGCGTTCAGCCTGTGCGGCAGGTCTTCGTAGCCGCGGTTGATCACGTAAACATCTCTTAGTGTCGACGTGCCGCTAGCCGCGAGCATGGCAATCATGATGCAGACTGCTGGACGCAAGGCTGGCGGGCAGAACATGTCTCGCGAACGCCAACGCGTGGGCCCTGTAACGTTCAACCTGTGTGTGTCTAGAAGGTGAACGTTTGCGCCAAGCTTCGCCAACTCGAGCAAATGAATTGATCGAGTCTCGTATACCCAGTCGTGAATCAACGTGCTGCCGTTTGCCATCGCCGCAATCACGGTGAAGAACGGCAGGTTATCGATATTCAGCCCTGGGAATGGCATCGGATGAATCTTATCGACCGCGGCAGTTAGCTCGCTAGGGTGTACCGTAATGTCGACGAGCCGCGTGTAGCCATTTCCTGAGAAATACTCGGGACTAATCGTGTACTTCTGGTTCATCGCTTCTAGAACAGCGAGCTCGATCTCCAGAAATTCGATCGGCGCCCTGGTGACGGTGATCTCAGATTTAGTAACTATGCCGGCCGTGATGAGGCTCATCGCTTCAATCGGATCTTCGGAAATGACGTATTCGACGTTTTTGTTTATCTCGTCAACGCCGGTTACGTGAAGAGTCGTAGACCCGATACCTTCGATTTTTACGCCGACCATCTGCAGAAATACGCACAAGTCCTGAACCATATAGTTAGGAGAAGCGTTGCGGATTGTGGTCACGCCCGGAGTCATAGCGGCAGCCATGAGCGCATTTTCTGTTACGGTGTCTCCGCGCTCAGTCAGAACGATGCTGCGAGACTTGTTATTAACCGGTTTAACGCTTGCCCTGTAGGCGCCCTCAGTCGCAACAATATCCAGCCCTAATGCCCTCAGCGCTTGCATGTGAGGCTGGACCGTTCTGTTGCCCAGGTTGCAACCACCCGCATAGGGGAGCTTGAATTCCTTAGCGAAATGCATCAGCGGGCCCATGAACATGATGATGCTGCGGGTCCTTCGAGCAGCTTCTTCATTCATGTTGTCAAGATCTAAGACATCCGGACGCTTGATGGTCAGATCCTTACGATCTTCGGACCACTGTGCATCGACGCCAATGCTGTCTAGCACCTCAAGGAGACGATTGACTTCCTCGATGTGTGCTATGCCGCGCAGAACGGTTGTTCCTTTATTCAGCAAGCTTGCGCACAGCAAGGAGACCGCAGCGTTCTTGGAGGAACGAACCATGATCTCGCCAGAGAGATTTCTCTGACCGGTAATCCTGAAGTTCATAGTGCCGCGATCACCGGAAACAATTATTTGGGATTCCAATGCATTCGCGATCCGATTTATCAAGTCTAGAGACAGGTTCTGGTGACCAGACTCGATGCGATGAATTGCAGACTGGCTGGTACCTAGAACCTTGGAAAGTTGAGACTGGGTAAGGCCGCGCTGTTTACGAGCGTCCCGAATCAGACGTCCGACGTTGGCCGGAGATGCTTCACCCGAAAAGTCGTTAGTCATTGTGCCAGTTTAACTCATATAAGATATTTAACAACTCCCTCTGTCATCAGCGGTCATTTGTTCTAGAGTTGATTCCATGAGCTCTCACTACGATGTAGTTGTGCTAGGCGCCGGCCCAGGTGGCTATGTAGCAGCAATCCGCGCCGCGCAGCTAGGCAAGAAGACCGCAATTATCGAAAAGCAGTGGTGGGGCGGTGTCTGCCTCAACGTCGGGTGCATTCCCACAAAATCACTGCTCCGTAACGCAGAAATCTATAACATTCTGCGCACTAAGAAGGACGTTTTCGGAATCAACGGCGACGTAACTATGGATTACGGCGTTGCTTTCGATCGCAGTCGGTCTGTTTCTGAACGGATGACCAACGGCATTCACTTCTTGATGAAGAAGAACAAGATCACTGAAATCCACGGAACTGGTGTTTTCTCCGACGCGAAAACGATCAATGTTACGGCCGAAGACGGATCGACGCAGACCGTTACTGCAGACAACGTGATCATTGCAGCAGGCGCAACCGCGAAGATACTTCCCGGCACCAGCAAATCCCAGAACGTCTTTACCTTCGAAGAGTTGATCCTCGCTAGGGAACTTCCCGGCTCGATCATCATCGGTGGTTCTGGTGCAATTGGCACCGAGTTCGCCTATGTTCTGGCCAACTACGGAGTGGACGTGACTATCGTCGAGTTTCTCGATCGCATGGTTCCGACCGAAGATAAAGAAGTATCCGCGGAGCTGCTTAAGGCTTACAAGAAGCTAGGTATTAAGGTTCTGACCAGCACCGCGGTAAAGACTGTAGAGGACATGGGTTCTGGTGTCCGAGTAACTGTAGAACCCGCTGGAGGTGGCGAGCCGCAGGTGCTTGAGGCAGATAAGATGCTGCAGGCTATGGGCTTCGCTCCTCGCACTCAGGGCTACGGACTTGAGAACACTGGTGTAAAGCTAACCGAACGTGGCGCAATCGATATCGACGACTACTGCCGCACGAACGTCGACGGGGTCTACGCGATCGGTGACGTGACTGCAAAGATCATGCTCGCGCACACTGCGGAAGCGCAGGGCGTCGTCGCTGCCGAAACTATCGCCGGTCACGACACCATGCCGGTTAATTACGCCATGATTCCGAGGGCAACCTACTGTCAGCCGCAGATCGGCACGTTCGGTTACTCAGAGGAGCAGGCTAAAGAACTCGGCTACGACGTCAAGGTGTCTAAATTCCCGTTCAGTGCCAACGGCAAGGCATGGGGCCTGGGGGAGGCTACTGGTTTCGTCAAGGTGATCGCAGATGGCACCTACAACGAAATTCTGGGTCTGACGATGATCGGACCCGACGTCACCGAACTTCTTCCAGAATTCCAGCTAGCTCAGCAGTGGGATCTGACTACCGCAGAGATTGCGCGCGTGATCCACGCTCACCCGACTCTTTCCGAAGCCATGAAGGAAGCCGCGGAGGGCATCGAAGGACACATGATCAACCTCTAAGCTGGTCAAATTAAAGTCTGGCTCGAGAATTCTCGAGCCAGACTTTTATTTTTCGTATTCCACCCATTCGAAACCCTGTTTTTCGAGCATGGCTTTACCCGCTGAGAGCTCCGCAATCTTGGTTTGAAGTTTTTCGTAAGTTCCAGAGGGATAGCAGATGGTCAGGATCGCACCGGAGGCACCATATTGGGTTTGCCGCAAAGTGAAGTTGTTTCTCAGATCTGTTTCGAGTCTTCCTGCATCCTCGTAAGGAACGGTCAAACTGACGATGCCTAGTTTCGCCCGCTTCACCAATTTCGCAGAATCAAGCGCTCTTGCGGTGGAATCCGAATAAGCCTGGACGAGCCCACCCGCGCCCAATTTGATTCCACCAAAATATCTCACGACCGCCACTGCCACATCGGATAGCTCCGTCTTCCCCTCACTAGTTTGACGATGAGTTATCGCTTCTAAGATGGGCGTTCCTGCGGTTCCGGATGGTTCTCCGTCATCGCTGAATCGCTGGGTTCGCCTATCTGCTCCGATCACGAAAGCATGGCAAACGTGCCTGGCCTGTGGATGCTCGTTGCGGATATTAGAGAGGAATTGCCTGGCGTCTTCTTCGTCTTCTACTCGAGCCACAAAACCAATGAATCGAGAACGTTTTATCTCAACCTCGACTGGCCGATGTTTCATCTTTGCCGGAACTACGTAGGTGTCCATTAAAAAAATCTAACAAAAAATAATGGTGGTTAGCCCCAGCTGGGGCTAACCACCAAAATATTAGCTATCACAAATTAGCAAGCAGGTACCACGGTGCCTTGGTACTTGTCCTTGGTCCAATTTTGGGTGTCAGTGCTGCAGAGCAGATCCTTGAGCTTGAGGAGTTTCTCGTTGTCCTTGTCCTTGGTGCGAACGACGAGAATGTTTGCATAAGGGTTGCCCTCGACCTTTTCGGTCGCGATGGTACCATTTACGGGATCTAGGCCATTGATCAGCGCGAAGTTAGAGTTGATAATGGCTGCGTCAAGATCGCCAAGCGAACGGGCAACCTGCGGAGCCTCGAGCTCTACGATTTCGATGTTCTTGGGGTTGGAAGTGATGTCGATCGGAGTTGCGTTCAGGTCCTCCGGATCCTTCAACTCGATTACGCCCTCGTTAACCAGAAGCTTTAGTGCGCGCGCCTCGTTTGTGGGATCGTTCGGTACGCCAACCTTAGCGCCTTCCGGTAGATCTTTAAGGCTCTTGACCTTCTGCGAGTAGGCGCCCAGCGGCTCTAAGTGCACGGCTGCCAGCGAGGTCAGATCGTAGCCCTTCTTTTTTGAGTCCTCATCTAGGTAGGGCTTGTGCTGGAAGTAGTTAGCATCGATAGAACCGTCGGACAAAGCAGCATTAGGCTGAACGTAGTCGTTGAACTCCTTGATTTGGATGTCCAGCCCCGCGTCCTTTGCCTGGGTGTCGATGATGTGCTGGAGAATTTCTCCGTGCGGGGTAGGAGTGGCGCCGACAACCAGAGTGGTTAGGCCTTCGGCGTTAGTGGGGAATTCTTTTTCTTCTGCGTCGCCAGAAGAGGAGCATCCCGCTAATGCAAGAACGATTACCGAACCTGCTGCAATTAGTTTGTTGATTTTCATTTCGAGTTCCTTTCAAAAATAAGTCTAAGAAGATATAAAACTTCATGGCCAGCCCATAGAAGAGGGTTGGTAAGGGCCGGGGATCAGCGTCAGCGGTGGGCTAGTGCGCGGGCGCATCGATCGCCGACCCACTGCATGCCCATGGTAAGCACGAGCAAAATTACTACCGCGATATAGGTGATCGTCCATTCGTTTCTCTGGTAGCCATAGCGCATGGCGATGTCACCGAGACCGCCGCCACCGATTGCGCCGGCCATCGCGGAGTAGCTAATCAAAGACACATACAGAACCGTCACATTGCTGACCAGGCTGGGCAATGCTTCAGGCAGCAAAACATGCCAGATCAACTGCCACAATGATGCCCCCATGACTTCGCCCGCGTCGATCTTGCCTTTGGCTACCTCACGTAGCGAAGTTTCAAAAAGCCTGGCGACGAACGGGGCAGCTGCAATAGTCAAAGGAACTATGGCTGCGATGGGTCCAATAGAAGTTCCAGTCAGCAGTTTTGTTAACGGCGTGACGATGACCAGCATGATGATGAATGGAAGAGAACGCCCCATGTCAATTATTGCGCCGAGCACCTTGTTAACAACAAGATTAGGCCGAAGAGACCCGGGAGCAGTCAGGTAAGCACCGACGCCGAGGGGGAGTCCGAGCAAAGTCGCCAAAACTAGCGACGGCAAGACCATGACCAAGGTGTCTAATGTTCCTTGGCCGAGAAGGCTAAGCATTTGTTCGCCGGTCATGCTAGACCTCCTTTAGTCACGATCTTTCCAGCTCGGATCTCGCTGACCTGATCAGCCACCTTCGTTATGACTTCCATCTGGTGGGAAATTAAGATCGTGGTTAGCGAATACTCGTCGGTCAAGTCACGAATCAATTTGATTATTGAGTCTGTCGTCGCAGGGTCGAGCGCGCTGGTCGCTTCGTCACTGATTAGGACGCTTGGCCTGGAAACTACGGCGCGAGCAATTGCCACACGCTGTTGCTGGCCACCTGATAAATGGGCCGGATGAACTTTCGCCTTATCTGCAAGCCCAACTCGCTCAAGCATCTCCATCGCCTTGTCACGGCGTTCTTCCTTAGCAACGCCAGACAGCTGGAGTGGCAGTTCGACGTTTCCGAGAGCACTGCGAGAATCAAGCAAATTGAAGGACTGAAAGATAACCCCGATACGACGACGAGCTTCTCTGAGTTTGGCACCATGAAGCGAGGTCATAACGATGCCGTCAACAGTGATTGTTCCGGAAGTTGGCTTGGTAAGAAGAGTTAGGCAGCGGCCCAGCGTGCTCTTACCTGCACCAGAAGGGCCAATGATGCCCATGACATTGCCGTGATCGACGGTAAGAGAGATGTTGTCTAGCGCTGTTACGGGTTCTTCGTCACGGCTAGCTGCCGGGTAAACCTTTGTAAGATTAGATATTTCAATCACTTTGAACTCTTTGTTGATAGGACCTACGAAGCATGGCTACACGTGCGGCATGACGCTATCGAGAGATAGCCCATCCCGCGCTGAGCATTCGCCGCATCGATCCTCCAAAGAATTCTTTAAAACGCTACGGCTGAGAATACACGTATCAGCCAGAAAATTCGACTCTCATGTTTTATGCAACGATTCTTCGAGAGTCGATTTTCTGGCCGACGGTTATTCTATCCTGCTCTGACTAGGTCATCCCAAGCTGCTAGTGCAGCAGTGGCTCCCGAAGATTGGGCGACAACAATCTGCTTGTATGCAGTATCTGCACAATCACCAGCAGCATATATGCCGGGGATGGAAGTCCTGCCACAACCGTCCGTAACGATCTCTTTTTTACTGTTCAGCTCACAAGTTTCTGCAAGCCATGCGGTGTTTGGCAGCAGACCGATTTGGATGAAAACGCCAGAGACGTCGATCCTCTTCGGTTCGCCGGTAGAACGGTCTGTATACACGAGACCGGTAACCTGGTGGCCGTCACCAGCGATTTCCTTAGTGGCAGCATTCGTAACAACGGATGTGTTGGGCAGCGCATTTAGCTTTTCGAGAAGAACCTCGTCTGCTCGGCATTCTGGCATGAACTCGACGACCGTGACGTGGCTCGCATATACAGCGATATCGATAGCGGCCTCGATCCCAGAGTTTCCTCCTCCAACTACCGCGACCGGTTTGCCCTTGAATAGGGGAGCGTCGCAATGAGGGCAGAAAGTAACCCCGTTATTGCGGTACTCCTCTTCTCCTGGCACATTCAGCAGACGCCAATTAGCGCCAGTGGCAAGGATCACCTGCTTTGCCGAAAGCTTCGCTTCTCCCACCTCAACGGTGTGGTTACTGTCGGGAGTGCCTGCAGGAATCAAGCCTGTAGCAGTCTGCGAGTTGATAATTTCGATCGGGTAGGAAGCGACGTGCGCCTGCAGTTCTCGAGCCAGCTTCGGGCCTTCAGTGTACGGCTGAGAAATGTAGTTCTCGATTGCCATAGTGTCGTTAACCTGACCGCCAAATCGGTCGCCGATTATGCCAGTCCTGAGCCCTTTACGAGCCGAATAGATTGCAGCAGACGCACCCGCTGGCCCCTGGCCCACAACGAGAACATCGAAGGGCTCCAAAGAAGAGAGCTTCTCCGCGGCAATAGTCGAATCGTTCTCATCCAATTTCGCCAAGAAATCCTCAATTGTCGCCCGTCCAGAACTGAATAGCTCACCATCAAGATAGAGGGCAGGAACTGAGAGGATCTTGTGCTCATCAATCTCGTCTTGGAATAAAGACCCCTCAACTGCAGTGTGCTTGATCCGAGGGTTAATGATGCTCATGGTGTTCAGAGCTTGAACCACCGTCGGGCAATTCTGACAACTCAACGACATGTAAGTCACGAAGTTGAAGTCGCCGGGCAAGTTTTTAACCCGTTCGATAACTTCTGGATCTTCTTTAATTGGGTTTCCGCCCACTTGTAGAAGAGCCAGAACAAACGAGCTGAACTCGTGTCCCATCGGTATGCCGGCAAAGGTGACGGCTATTTCGGAGTTGACACGCCTAATCTGAAACCCAGGCTTGCGCTGATTAGCTTCGTCATCACGGCGAACGGAAATTTTATTCGACAGCGAGGCTACATCTTCAAGAAGTAGCTCGAGCTCTGCCGAGGCTTCCCTTTCGTCCAAGGAAACGACAAATTCAACGTCGTGAACTATCCGGGGGACGAGAGCCGAAAGTTGCGCCGAGAGGTTTTTGTCTAGAAGTTTTTTGGTCATCTTCTAGATCTTGCCGACCAGATCGATGCCTGGGGTCAGAGTGTCTTCACCTTGCTCCCACTTGGCCGGGCAGACTTCGCCCGGGTGCGCGTAAACGTACTGAGCAGCCTTAACCTTGCGCAGTAGTTCGGAAGCGCTACGGCCAATGCCCTCGGCAGTCTGTTCGATGTACTGGATGACTCCGTTCGGGTCCACCAGGAACGTAGCACGGTCTGCCTGGCCCTGGCCTTCGCGCATGACCTGGAAATTATTGGTCAGTTCGCCGTTGGAATCGCCAAGCATGAAGTACTGCACCTTGCCGACCTCTTCAGAGTCGTCACGCCAAGCCTTGTGCACGAAGTGCGAGTCGGTGGAAACGGAGTAGATCTCAACACCGAGCTTTTTGAACTCGTCATAGTGGTCCGCCAAATCGCCAAGCTCGGTGGGGCAGACGAATGTGAAATCACCGGGGTAGAAGAAGAAAATTGACCATTTTCCGGCAAGATCATCGGAGGAAACCTCGCAGAACTCACACTCACCAGCGTGGTAGGCCTGCGCCGTGAACGGCACTATTTCAGTATTTATCAGAGACATGGTTAGACCTTTCTTTGTCGATGACTCATCCGGTCAAAGAGACTAGTTGCTGTTTTGAAATTTTCAAGTCAGAGCACGGGTTTATTGATCCGGAAAAGTGATATTGAAAATGAATCTAATTAACGTGTTGATTATTTATATTCTGGCTTTTAGAGTTTTAAAAAAACGTAAAGGAAAATAGATAAATGGGTCATCATAATCATTCTCATTCCGTACCCAAAGGGCACGTAGGAAGCAAATACAGAACTCGATTGGCGATAACATTTTCGCTGGTCGTTTCTTTCATGATTGTCGAATTTGTATTCGGATTTTTATCTGGGTCTTTAGCTCTAATTTCCGACGCCGGACACATGAGCGCAGATTCAATCACCCTCGGAGTTGCTTTATTAGCAACAGTCATCGCCACTAGAACAGATAAAACGGGGCGGAAAACTTACGGCTCATTCAGGGCTGAAGTTTTTGCATCCGGGTTCACGGTTTTAGTGATGCTAGCCGTCTCTGTTTACGTTGTGGTGGAAGCCATTCAGCGCATCGGACATCCCGCAGAAATTGCCACTGGCCAGATGATGGTGGTCGGCGTTCTCGGCCTGGCTATTAATGTGATTTCAATTTTCATTTTACATTCCGGTTCTAAAGAATCCTTGAATGTCAAAGGCGCTTATTTGGAAGTAATTTCTGACGCCGCAGGAAGCGTCGGAGTGATTCTTGCTGGAGTATTAATTAAGCTCACTGGAAACGGACTATGGGATGTTATTGTCGCCTTGGCGATAGGAATTTTCGTTGCCGCCAGAGCGCTAATTCTTGGGAAACACGTCTTGGCTGTTCTAGGCCAGCAGGCGCCGGAAGACATCGCAATCGAATCCGTGATTACTGATCTCGAGACAGTCCCCGGCGTCGAAGGAGTACACGACCTGCACGTTTGGACTCTAACCAGCGGAATGAACGTGGCGACCGCACACCTCTTGATTGATGGTTCCGCTGACCCCCAAGACAGTCTCGAGATGGCGCAAAAGGTACTTCAGTCTAAACACTCAATCGAGCACGCAACTTTGCAGACCGAGACTTCACCTACTGAGTACTGCCACTTGTCTTGGTAATCAGAAGGATTATTGGGCCAAGGAAAGTAATCGCCTCGGCCCATTAATCTTTTGTCGGCAGAAAAATATTCATGTTCCGCAATTGTCCTACAATGAATCTGCACAGCATCTTGCATTTTTAGCTCAGCACAATTCACATAGTCTCGATTTTACGGTGCGAGACATTGTCCTTATGGGGCGTGAGCCGTACACGAAGACCCTCCAGCGAGACAATGCCGAGGACCTGAGAATAAACGGACGAGTGGAGATGTCAGGCACGCCGGAGCAAGTTATTACGCCTCAGATAATCAAAAAGGTTTTTGAGGTAGACGCCGAGGTGTACAAAGACGAGACAGGGACCGTGAGGGTTATATTCCATTCCAACAGCACAAGGGCGTAGATCTACCGCTTTCGCGAACACGTATCTTTGTCCGATAATGTACATTATGTCATTTTAAGGTGGTTTTCCGGTTCTGCCCGGCAAATCAGCTTCAGCACCTCTTCCCCAACTTCCAGTTGGCATCAACGAGCAACCTAGGCGTCGCTTTGCAAGTAGACTTGTTTGACCCAACGACAAAGGAATTTGGATGACAGCTCAGCAGATCCTTACGGAAACCACCTGGTGGCACCTTTATCCATTAGGCGCCGTTGGCGCTCCCATTCGCGACCGTCAAGGAGACGATTCAGGACATCGTCTCCTCAAGCTGATTCCCTGGTTGAGCTACGCAAAAGAACTTGGCTGCTCAGGAATTCTTTTAGGCCCCATCTTCACATCAACGGCTCACGGATACGACACGCTCGATTACTTCGAACTAGACCCCAGGCTCGGAGATGCAAAAGATTGGCAGGTTTTCGTCTCGGAGGCAAAAACACTTGGCCTAAAGATTTGCTTGGACGGCGTTTTCAACCACGTAGGCGTACAAAACAAACTAGTTAGCGAGTCTCTGAGCGCAGGTCATGGCTTAGTGAAGCTAGCCGGCCCTAACCCGCAGCACTGGGAAGGCAATCTAGACCTCGCCGTTTTGGACCACGACTCCCCCGAGGTTAAAGAGCTGATCATCTCTGTAATGAAGCATTGGCTAGCTTTGGGTGCAGATGCTTGGCGCCTAGATGCCGCCTATAGCGTCCCCGCAGACTTTTGGCGCGAGACCCTTTCTGAGGTACGTAAGGAATATCCAGACGCGCTATTCATCGGCGAAGTGATTCACGGGGACTATCCGAAGATCGTCGAAGAAACCACAATCGACTCACTAACTCAGTATGAGCTTTGGAAGGCAATCTGGAGCAGCCTAAAAGAAACAAATATGTGGGAGCTGGCCCACGCATTAGAGCGCCATCAGCAGTTCTGCGAGAGTTTCATCCCCCAAACTTTCATCGGAAACCATGATGTGACACGCATCGCTAGCCAAGTTGGCGAATTAGCTAACGTGGCCGCGGTGTTGCTCTTCACGCTTCCGGGGTGCCCGAGCATCTACTACGGAGACGAAGTTGGCTACGTCGGAGCCAAGGGTGACGATCTTTCAGCCGACGACGCACTTCGCCCTCCCCTCCCCGATTCCATCGAGGTAACTGGAGAGCAGCAAGGAATCTATTCGACCTACAAAAAATGCACGTCGATGAGAAACGCGAACACGTGGCTTTCTAACGGAAAACTGAGTGTCTTAGACAAGCAGAACGAATGGATTTCCTACCGGGTCGAGAATGGTAATAATTCGCTCGTGGCGCATATTCAGTTATCCCCTGAGGCCAGCGTAGACGTGAAGATAAATGGAGTTCCGCAAGAACTCATCTGACAGAAAGAGCTTTGGCTCTGGCACCACAAATCCTTAAGACTGATAAGCACATAACTGGTAGCGTGCAGCTCATTGCTGCACGCCAGCTGGTGGGGCTGTTTCCTATTAGCGCTAGCTCACTGCGGTGATTACCCACGCATGAAGTAAAAACACCGATAATCGGGCTAACGATTAAGCTTGAAATCACCAAGACGGTAAATAAGCCACTTGCCTGTTGCGGTGTCCTTGCTTGACCTTGCTCCAAATAGTTACATCCCCACATCAGCGCAAACATCAGCAATGTTTATGCTCCTGACATGTACACGAAAAAACCAAGCCAGGCCCCAGGATTTCGTATAACTATTCGTAGATCATCTCTTGAAAGTCGAACGTCGCTTCGGGTTACCTGGCCCGTCGGAAAATCTTTGATAATCGCTGCGCTACAAATCATCGCAACGATAGCTACTGCCGCGATAGTTAGAAAAGAAGAAGTCCAGCCTTCGTAAGCAAGGATTTTCACTAACGCAACAGCCGACGCCAACTGCCCCAATTGGCCGAACATCGAACTTATCTGAGTCAAAACTGGAACATGCCTGGAATCAGACGGAAAGCAGACATCCAAACGAGCGCGTCTCCCCCACCGATCAGGATGCGAGCAGTAAGTCCACCCTAGTGCTTTTTGTACAAAGACTTTGACTGGTAAACCGGCTCGCAGGTGATCTGTACTCCGAGGTTACGCAGAATGTTCGTATCGACGCTGCCCAGGATAACCGTGGAGTGTGCATCGCACCCGTTGAGTCCAGAGAGCTGATCGAGCGCTCTGCGCGCATTATCGTCCCTATTTGCGCTAACCGCCAGAGCAATCAGGACCTCGTCGGTGTGCAGCCTAGGGTTCTTGGAACCTAGATGCTGCGTTTTAAGCATTTGGATGGGCTCAATATTCTCGGAGGCAAGCAGTTTTACCGAATCATCGATGCCAGCGAGATATTTCAGCGAATCCAGAAGCATCGCAGAGCAGCAACCAAGTAGCTCCGAAGTCTTGCCAGTAATGATCTTTCCATCTGGCAACTGGATAGCTGAGGACGGGCCTTTCGTTCGTTTTTGCGTATCTAGGGCGGGTTGCACGACCGGCCTGTCTATGCCGCTAATGCCCAAGGAGGACATGAGCAAAGCTATCTTGTCGGACTGCTCAGAGCCAGAGAGGTTCTGCCTCTCCTGGACAAGCGTCTTGTAGTAGCGACGAATTATCTCCTGTTTCGCGGCGTCTTGGCAGACCCGATCATCGCTGATGCAGTAGCCCGCCATGTTAACGCCCATGTCGGTTGGCGACTTGTATGGAGAGGCGCCAAGAATCTTCTCGAAGAGCCTATTCAGCACAGGGAAAATCTCGACGTCCCTGTTGTAGTTGACCACTTGTTCGCCGTAAGCGGCCAGGTGATACGGGTCGATCATGTTGACGTCGTCGAGATCCGCTGTGGCTGCCTCATAGGCCATGTTCACGGGGTGGTTAAGCGAGAGATTCCAGATCGGAAATGTCTCAAACTTTGCGTAGCCAGAAGTGATTCCACGCTTGTAGTCGTGATAGATCTGCGACAGACAAGTCGCCATTTTGCCGCTACCGGGGCCAGGAGCTGTCACGACAACAAGATTCCGAGTTGTTTCGATGTACTCGTTCTTGCCATAGCCCTCGTCACTTACGATTTTATCAACGTTTGAGGGGTATCCCTTTATCAAGAAATGACGGTATACCTTGATGCCTGCCCTTTCGAGCTTTCTCTTGAAGGTCTTGGCATCACGATTGTCCGGAGTTATGTGGCTGATCACCACGCTACCCACGTAGAGGCCTTTGCCACGGAAGGCATCGATTAGCCTGAGCACGTCTTCTTCGTAGGAGATTCCGAGGTCTGCGCGAACCTTGTTGTTCCCAAGATCGTTTGCGCTGATGACGATGACTATTTCGACGTCTTCGGCGACCTGCTCGAGCATCTTAATCTTGTTATCCGGCGTGAATCCCGGGAGAACCCGAGATGCATGCATATCATCGAATAGCTTGCCGCCAAATTCTAGGTACAGTTTGCCACCAAACTTCGACCTTCTCTTAAGGATCTTTTCGGTTTGAAGCTTTATGTACTTTTCGCGGTCGAAGCCGATCTCTCTAGCTAGTAACTGCACCTTAGATTCCATAATGAATCTCCTAAAAGATTGCGATCCGCGTTATTAACAAGCGCAGGATAATAGTTCGATGCCTGTTGCCAAGTCAATCCGCCTTGGCCCCTAATCATTTATTGATGAGTACACGAGCGGATTGGGACGTTTCGCCACTAATAAGTTCTCACTCTATAATTGCAGATATGGCTAGGGGAATCAGATTTGTTTCAGGCGTCGCTTCGATCGCTCTTTTAGTTTCGGGGCTAACTTCAGTTTCGTGGGCTAATGAAACAGCTCAACCAGACACCCCAGCTCCTGCAGCCCCTTCTGCGGCACCGCAAGAGCCTATCGTCCCAGCCCCGGACAACAATGATTCAGCCAACAACTCCAAAGATCATGATGGCACTGATTCTTCTGGACACCCAAATAAGCCGAATCAAGACGAAGAAACGACAAAACCTGATTCCGGAACAACCAACAAGGATGAAAAGAAAGAAAACACAAAAAATTCTGAATCAGCTTCTGGCTCTAAAGGTTCCTCAGATATCAAACCGGTGGACGGATTCGACAAAATTACACTCGCAGACGCTGCTTCCGTAACAACGGATAAAAAGGTCATCGATGCCTTGAATGAGATCCTCGAGATTCAGGGACGTGCGATGCGAGTAACGCAGAATCTCGAAAAGTCTAAGAAGGCTCAGGAGGAGGCCGAAAAGAAGCTTTCTCAAGCAGAAGATCAGCTTTCAATTCAGCAAAAGAAAGTCGATGATGCGAAAGTCTCACTCGGACTGATTGCAATGTCCCAGCAGCAAGGGCACGAGACTATGGCGACGGCAAACGTCTTACTTAAGAGCGAAGACGCGCAAGGATTCCTGTCAAAGTTGGCCACCATGCGCAACGTGGGCGACATCACCAATGAGCAGCTTCGTCGAGGCCTGTCTGAATGCGAAAGGCTCGCTGACCTTAAGACAATTCGAAAAGAGCTCACTCAGAAAGCCGCCGATGAGGTTAACCGGCAGAAGGCTTTGAAGGCTGAGCACGAGGCAAAGATTAAACAGGCCGAAGAAGTGCTAGAAAAGCTCTCGCCGGGCCAATTGGATCTGTTAAAGAAGCTTAACGATACGACCATTAAGAACAGGACTTCCAAGCTTCTAGAGGGCTCGCTTGCCGAGGGAAATTTCGATCTTAGCGGAGTAACCGGCTTACCTACAGGAAAGGGGCAGGGAATCTGGCCAGCGAGTGGCCCCCTCACTTCGCCATTTGGCTACCGGGTTAACCCCGTAGTCGGTTTTTCAGAACTTCACGACGGCACCGACATCGGCGCCCCCTGTGGTGCGCCGGTCCAGTCTGCATGGCCGGGTGTCGTCATCAGCGCTCGCTATCAAAGAGGCTACGGAAATAGGGTTCTCGTGGATTCCGGTATGTATAAGGCCACATACAATCACCTTTCTGGATTCGCCGTGCAGCCGGGCCAAACGGTAAAGGCTGGCCAGCTAATTGGAACGGTTGGCACAACAGGTTGGTCCACCGGATGCCACCTGCACTTTTCAACCTGGGTAAACGGCCAAATAACAGATCCGACGACAATTTTCTAAAATACAAATCATGAGTTTTTGGGGACAGTTTTGGCATCAAGTCGGTATTTCTCCTGCACAGCTGCTGGGTGTGGCTGTGGCTACGGTGGTCATCTACTTAGCGATTACCGCATTGCTTTACACGCTTGGCCAGCGGTTTTACGCCAACAGGCGAAGCAGTGGCCTTGTCGTAACTCTCGTCTTGGGCTCTATCTCCGCCCGTGCCATGCTGGGAAATGCCCCTACCCTATTCGGGTGGATGGTGGCACTAACCATAGTGATCATCATGGAAAGCATATTCGGTGTACGTCACCTTCTTGGTTTCAGGCGTAGGGCTCGCAGAGCAGAAATTATTTATGCGAACGGCGAGCCGGTAGATCGCACTATGCGTCGCTACCACATCACGCCCAGCCAGCTTCGCTCCAACCTTCGCGAAAAAGGCATCCACGACTTGTCTGAGGTGAACTTCATTTTGCTCGAGCCGAGCGGCCACCTGTCAGTCGTTAAGGGCGACTTGGATGATTCGTTGAAAGTGGATATCCGCGACGACGAGGGTTTGATCAACTAGGCTCTCTGGAATAGTTAACTCGCATCTTACGTTGATGTAAGTAACTATCAGGAGGTGAGTATGTCTGGTTATAACTTGTTTGAATTCGCTGATCACATCAGTCAGTCAGAGTTGGCTGCTGATGAGCGCCTGAAAACGTTGGTCGTAACCCTAAACGCTTTCGGAGATACGGGTCATACCCAGCGACTTCTGAACAATCACATATTGAACTCTTTGCCTAATCATGAGGTCGGCAAGTTCGATTTCGACCAGCTGCACGATTACACGGATAACCGTCCAGGAATTGTTTTTGAGTTTGATCATTTTACCGACTACCAGACTCCGCAAATAGTGCTACATGAGGTCACTGACGATCAGGGCGTCCCATTTTTGCTTTTAACTGGTCCAGAGCCCTCCCTCCGTTGGGAACGGATGGCCTCTAGTATCGAGGCGCTCAATGAGCAGCTAGGTATAGAGCAGACGATCTTTCTGCAGGCTATACCCGCGCCCACGCCTCACACACGTCCTGTCTTCATTAACGCGTACGCTTCTAGGCCTGGCCTGATATCGGACTGGGACAAGCTACCCGCAACCATTCAGCTTCAGTCTTCCTTTACTGCCATGTTGGCTGTGCGCCTTGGCGAGGCTTCCCAAGACGTTTTGGGATTGGTTGCTCACATCCCGCACTATCTGGCAGACCTCGAATTCGTCGATGGTCCGCTAGCGCTAATCAAAACTCTTCGAAAGATGGAGGAGCTCGATTTGCCGGAGGGCGAGCTGCACAAGATCTCGGAGACTACCCATGCCGCCATCGATTCTCAGGTGGAAAGCTCCGAAGAGCTTAGAGAGGTCATCGAACAGTTAGAACGCCGCTACGACGAGTTCGTTGCCAGGCGCACACTAACCGAATCAGGTGACGAGATTCCGACGGCCGATCAGATCGGAGCTGAGGTCGAGGAATTCTTGCGTCAGATAACTGAAGATGAATCTTCGCTTAACGATGCGGATTCTGAAGACTTTGAGGGTAAAAGCGACTCCGATACCGGCTAAGGTGGTTTGAGAGACTTTCAGTTAGGAGTTGCGCACTATGAAGATCTTCGTGCTCGGTGGCGACGGATTCTGCGGCTGGCCCGCGGCGTTGCATCTTTCAGCGATTGGTCACGACATCACGATCGTAGATAACTTTTCTCGCCGGGTAATCGACGAGGAATTAGGTGTGCAGTCTCTTACCCCTATCCGTTCCATGGTCGAGCGCAAGAAGGCCTGGAAGGAAGTTAGCGGCAAAGATCTGAATGTTGTGACGCTGAACGTAGCCAAGGAATACGACAGGTTCCTTAAGCTGCTTATCGACGAGCGCCCCGATGTCATCATCCACTTTGCCGAGCAGCGAGCAGCCCCTTATTCGATGAAGGGCAGCAAGCAGAAGCGCTACACGGTGGACAACAACACCAATGCAACCAGCAACACGCTCTGCGCGATTGTAGAGTCAGGCCTCGACATTCACCTAGTTCACTTGGGCACGATGGGTGTCTACGGTTATGGCACTGCCGGCATGAAGATCCCCGAAGGCTACCTCGACATTCAGGTCATGAGCGATGAGGATGAGCACGGCAACCAGGTTGAGCCTCACGTCATCGAAACCCAGATCCTCTACCCCACTAACCCGGGGTCTATCTACCACATGACCAAGGTGCTGGATCAGACGCTATTCGCGTACTATGCCAAAAACGATTCGCTGCGCATTACCGACCTTCACCAGGGCATCATCTGGGGCACCCACACCGAAGAGACCCAGCTGGATGATCGTCTCATCAACCGCTTCGACTACGACGGCGATTACGGAACTGTTTTGAACAGGTTCCTAATGCAGGCCGCGGTGGGCTACCCCTTGACCGTCCATGGGACGGGCGGCCAGACCAGGGCGTTCATTCACCTGCAAGACAGCGTTCGATGCATAGAACTAGCTATTAACAACCCGCCCCAGCGTGGGGACCGAGTCAAGATCTTCAACCAGATGACCGAGACTCACAGGGTTCGCGATCTTGCTGCGCTGGTTTCAAAACTGACAGGCGCGAAGATCGCTAACGTTCCGGATCCGCGCAACGAGGCTCAGGAAAATGAGCTCCACGTTAAGAATGACAACTTCTTGGCTCTTGGCCTCAACCCGACGACTCTTTCCGAGGGTCTGCTCATGGAGATCAACGAGATCGCCATGAAGTACAAGGATCGTGCGGATCTAAGAAAGATTCCTGCTCGGTCTTTGTGGACCAAGAATCAAAAGGCCGGCGTTCCCGACAATCTGGGTTAATGCGGATAGCGATTTTCACCGAGGTCTTCCTGCCGAAGATCGACGGTGTAGTGACTCGAGTAGTTAGAACTCTCGACGAGTTGGCTGAGCTGGGACACGAAGCTATTGTCTTCGCGCCCGGCTCCCCTCCCCCGTCATACAAAGGGTTCAAGATAGTCAGGGTTAGGTCGTTCTCTTTTAGACCGTGGTATCCGGAGATCAAGGTTGGTCTGCCAACCCCGAATACCGCACGGAAGATGGTCAAGTTCGCCCCCGACGTAGTGCACGCAGTAAATCCAGCTGCTTTAGCAGCGTATGGTGTGCTATCTGCAAAGCGAAGGGATATACCTCTCCTAGCCAGTTATCACACCCAGCTGAGCAGCTATACGAAGAAGCTGCATCTTGGATTGCTCACAAATACCGCCACTAAGTGGACCAGGTATTTGCACAATAAGGCCGAGGTCAATCTCTGCACGTCTCCTCAAATGGTGGAGCGCGCCCAACAGATAGGCGTGGAGCGGGTGGATCTTTGGCCCAAGGGCGTGGACACTAAGACCTATAGCCCCGACGCGTTTTCGAAGAAGATGCGCCGTCGCCTGACCGATGGGCATCCGGATGAGCCCCTGGCTATTTACGCTGGCCGCTTGTCCAGCGAGAAAAATCTTGAAGACCTTTTGCCAGTCGTTCACCAGATGCCGAATGTTCGATTCGCTTTCATAGGTTCCGGCCCGGCCTCCGACCGTCTGAAATCGATGTTTAGCGGCACCAAGACCGTCTTCACCGGCTATCTGCGCGGCCACGAGCTAGCGGCGGCCTATGCCAGCGCCGACGTCTTTTTGTTTCCGTCGACCACCGAGACTCTCGGTTTTGCGGGTCTGGAGTCCATGGCTTCCGGCGTTCCCGTCATCGGCGCTAACGCGGGTGGGATTCCCGATCTCATCGATGAAGGCGTGACCGGTTTTCTCGTCCCGCCCGAGGGCGAAGAAAAAACTAATGCCTATGTTGATCGGCTGAATCAGTTAATCGAAGATCCTGGCAAGAGGGCAGAAATGTCTAAGCTCGCCCGTGCAGAGGCCGAACGTCACTCGTGGCGCGGTGCCACGGAAAAGCTCGTCGAGTTCTACCGCTTGGCGATCGATCGTCATGGCAGTTACAAGCAGGCTTTACCCGAGTAAAGTGCTGGACCTTGCTAGGGCTGATTTTGTCACTAAATAACTGATAATTCAGAGCTTGTTTTATTGATGAGACAGGGTGTCGCGCTAGGATTGTTTAAGCGAATTATCCACTACTTTAGCGAGTCTGTAATGAACGATTGCCCACATTTTCGTATCTCTAAGCCCTTTCTAATTGCACTAGCAGGAATTGTCTGGTGTATTGCGGGCTTCAATGTGACTCGGATCGGCGTTTCAGCGCTGTCCAGCAGCACGTTGCCGGCCCCGTGGATTTGTCTCATGCCAGTTGTGGTGTTTGCGGCGTTCGGGGCGATGTTCACAAAGTCAGCGGGCAAGCACGTGAACCGGATCCGATCGAACCCTGCCAAGGCAAGACCCTTTTGGCATTTCTTTGATGCTCGCGCCTACTTGATCATGGCAATCATGATGACGGCTGGCTTCGGGCTTCGCGGTGCAGGAGTGCTGCCAGACACTTTCGTTTCGTTCTTCTATACAGGGCTGGGAGCGGCGCTGGCTTGTGCTGGTGGCTTTTTCTTGGTCAAGTCCCTAACGTACCGTCGCTCATAGAGCTGACCAAGCGCAATAAATAAAGCCTTTTTGCTAACGACTATTCGCCGCTACAACCGCTAAGGTACACAGGGTGGATGTTTCGTGGAATGTGGCGGCGAGAAACAGAAAGCTGACCGCTAAGGAATTTGCTGATAAGTGGGCTGACAGGGGCTACGAGAAGGGCGATACGGGTTCTTTTTGGCTAGAACTCCTCGGAGACGTCATCGGCATGGAGGACGTTACCTCGAACGTCCATTTCGAGCACCGCACCTCCAAAAAAGGCTTTGTGGACGTCATAGTCCCCGACGCCAAAACTTTCATCGAGCAGAAGTCCTTAGGAGTCGATCTCGATAGGCCAGAAGAGCGGCAGGGCCGCCTGGTCACGCCTTTTGAGCAGGCAAAGGCCTACGCCGACTCCATGCCGAACTCGCAGCGCCCCGACACCATCATCGTCTGCAACTTCGAGACCTTCAGAATCCACAGTCTCGAGAGCGAGGACCCGGCGAACGAATACGTCGAATTCCAGCTTTCCGAGCTTCCCGAGCAGATCTACCTGCTCGATTTCCTAATCGATCCGCAGCGTTCACGTCGTAAGCGCGAAGAGAAGGTTTCGTTAGATGCAGGCGCCCTAATCGGTAAGATCTACGAGATGCTGCGTGGGCAATACCACGACCCGGACACGCCGGAAAGCCAGCACAGCCTTAACGTGCTCTGCGTGCGCCTGGTCTTTTGCTTGTTTGCCGAGGACGCGGAGATCTTTCCTAAGGATGCTTTCTACAACTATCTCCAGGGCCTGCCTGCCAGACAGGTGCGGGTAGCCCTGAAGGAATTGTTCAGATACTTGGACACAAAGCCGGAAGATCGCGACCCGTACGTTTCCGAAGAGCTAAAACGCTTCCCTTACGTAAACGGCGGTCTTTTCGCGCAAGATGTGGAGATACCGCAGTTCACCGAAGAGATCTTGGGCGTACTGCTCAACGAGGTGAGCGAAGGCACGAACTGGTCACAAATCTCCCCCACGATTTTCGGTGGCGTATTCGAGTCCACCCTCAACCCCGAGACGCGCCGCAGCGGTGGAATGCACTACACGTCTCCGGAGAACATCCACAAGGTCATCGACCCTCTTTTCTTGGACGATCTGAAAGGTGAGCTTGCCGGCATCCTCAATGATTCTTCATTGGGTGAGAGGGCTCGAAGGAACAGGCTGGAAAAGTACCACGACAAGTTGGCGTCGCTAACGTTTTTCGATCCAGCATGTGGATCCGGAAATTTTCTTTCGGAGACTTACATCTCTCTGCGCAGGCTCGAGACCAAGGTTCTAAGCGAATTGAGCCACGGCCAGACCTCGATGGTCTTCGATGAGAGCCATTCGCCGCTGAAGGTTTCGCTGAGTCAATTCCACGGCATCGAGATAAATGATTTCGCGGTTCAGGTTTCGAACACCGCGCTGTGGATCGCCGAGCTTCAAGCAAATGCGGAGGCCCAGGTGGTGGTGACCCAAGACATCGAGGATCTACCGCTCAAAGACAACGCCCGAGTGACTCGCGCAAACGCGCTACGGGTCGATTGGGCCGATATTCTGCCCGTCAAAGAGTGCAATTACATAATCGGGAACCCACCGTTTATCGGTTATTCGAATCACTCGGCCGAGCAGAAAAAGGATCGCGCCGAGCTGTTCGGCAAAGGCGGTGGCGTGCTCGACTACGTGGCCTGCTGGTACAAGAAGGCCGCCGATTACATGCAAGGCACTCACATCCGCGCCGCACTGGTGTCCACCAACAGCATCTGCCAGGGCCAACAGGTAACGCCACTCTGGCGGCTGCTATTCGATCAGGGAATCCGCTTCAACTTCGCCCACCGCAGTTTTGTGTGGGGCAACGAGGCCGAAGATCAGGCGCACGTGCACGTGGTAATCATCGGCTTCTCCTACGACGACGTGACTCCTAAATACCTGTTCGCCTACCCCAAGGGCGAGAAGGAGATTCGTCGCCAGGTGAGCCACATCAACGGATATCTGGCAGAGGCGCCTGATGTGTTCGTGGATAAACAAACAAAACCTTTATCTGACGTTCCGGCTATGGCCCAGGGGTTTAAACCGGCAGACGGCCAAAATCTGCTCCTCACTTCCGAGCAGAAAGACGAGCTGCTGGCGAAAGAACCTGAGGCAGAAAAATGGGTCAGACCATTCTCGATGGGCGCCGAATTCATTAAAGGGGTCGACCGATACTGTTTGTGGCTACCCGAGATAATAGGCGCTGAATTGCAGAAAGTTCCTGAGGTTCGCAAGCACGTTGACGCCTGTCGTGAGTGGCGTCTACAGCAGACACCAACAGGCGACGCGTTCAAGCTTGCTGATCGACCACACCTGCTAAGGCCATGCGGGAAGTTCAGGGATGGAACCTACATCGGCTTCCCTGTAGTTTCTTCAGAACGCCGAGAGTACGTTCCTATCGGCTTTGTCGACAACGGCATGATCCCTGGAAATCAGCTCTATTTCATACCGACAGGCGAGATCTATTTTTTCGGCGTTATTAGTTCTCAGTTCCACAACGCCTGGATGCGAACTGTCGCGGGAAGACTCGAGATGCGCTATAGATACGGCAACACCACCGTCTACAACACGTTCGTCTGGCCCTCCCCCACGCCTGCTCAGCGAAACGAGATCGAGTCCGCGGCAACCGCCGTGCTGGAAGCCAGGGAGAAGTACTCACCGGCCACGCTGGCAGACCTTTACGATCCCGACAGCGACTGGCTATATCCAGAGCTGACTTCTGCCCACAAACGCCTGGATCGTGCCGTCGAGGCGGCCTACGGAGTCGACTTCGACGGTGACGAGACGGCAATCGTTGCTCACCTCTTCTCGCTGTATGCAAAGGCAACCGCCGAATAACCGATATTGCGCACACAACGGTAGCCTGGATCCCATGAAAAACATCCTGTGCTTCGGAGATTCAAACACCTTTGGCTACGACGGTGAGAACGAGGGAGCCAGGTTCCCCCGAGACGTGCGCTGGACCGGAAGGCTTCAAAAGCTGCTCGGCGACGACTACTTCGTCATTGAGGAAGGCCTCTCGGGCAGGACGATCGTCAATGACGATCCGGTGACCGGCAGGATGTCCGGTATCTCATATCTACCTGCATGCCTAGAATCGCATAGGCCAATCGACCTTGTGATCTTCATGCTGGGCACCAACGACCTGAAAAATCGCTTCAGCATGAGCCCCGGAGAGGTTGGAAGAGCTGCTCAACGAGCGGTAAAGCTGATCCAAAACAGTGAATGTGGCCGAAGCGGCGAGCCCGAGATTCTCCTAGTCGCTCCCGTCGAGGGCAAACGAGTCGAGATGGAAAGCGACCCGTATTGGCCTTGGTCGACGAATTCCGTTCAGGACATGACCGGAAAGAATGTTGAGCTTTCCGAGGTGCTGATGTGGACCGCGCAATACACCAACACACATTTCGCGAGCGTCTGCGACGATGAACGATTCCCAACCAATAATGTAGACGGCATTCACCTGACTCCTGAAGGACACAGCGCGGTCGCCGACTTCCTCGCACAGAAAGTGCGAGAGATTCTGTAGATGTCTATCGTCTTTGCGCTCGTCATCGGCCTGGTCATCGGCCTGGTCGTCGGTGCCCTGGGCGCTGGCGGCGGAATCCTTTCGATACCCGCGCTTGTTTTCCTGCTGGGGCAACCTCCGCATGAGGCATCAGTTGGTTCTTTGATCATCGTGGGAACCACCTCGCTGATATCGCTAATTCCCAGGTCCATGGACAATCAGGTGCGATGGAAAGAGGGCATCACCTTTGGAGCCCTATCTACCGTCGCAACCTTTTTCGGTTCCAGGCTTTCGTTACTTGTCAGCGCGGATCTTCTGATGCTAGCACTGGGGATTCTCCTAGCCGTGGTCGGAATCATCCTTTTCCGCAGCACTTTCAAAAACAAGAAGCCGGCAGACGATTCGATGAAAGGCAAAGCTAAAAAGAGCGTTTTGGCTCTCATCGCGTGCGCAAGCCTGACAGGGCTGTTGACCGGTTTCTTCGGTGTGGGCGGAGGGTTCGTCGTCGTTCCCATGCTGATCCTAGCGCTCGGCTTCAACATCAGAGACGCTTCAGGCACCTCTCTTCTGGTCATGGTTATCTCATCTGCAACAGGTTTGATCTCGCGTATCGGGGCAGATTTCACCATGGAATGGCCGATCATCATCGCCTTCGCCCTGGCATCAATGGTGGGCGGGCTGGTTGGAGCTCCGGCGTCTCGAAAGGTCAAGGAAAATATACTCACCAGAATCTTCGCGTTGCTGCTTCTGGGCGTCTCGACGGGGACTCTCTACTCCGTCCTGCCATAAAAAATGCGGGAGCTAAAGCCCCCGCATTTTTGAAGTTACGAAATACTACATAGTGTTCATGATGAGTCCGATGTGCGTGTAGAAGTTCAGGCAGCCGAACAGGCCGATCAGAATTCCACAAACCATCCAGAAACGCATCACGAGAGCCATTAGGCCGCCGCCCTTAGCCTCGCTGTTGGCCTCATTCGAGGCGCGGAAAACGCCGAACGGGAACAACAGGCAAGCCAGGCCGATGACGAAGAAGAAGGCCGACATGAAGATTGCCTCAAACCAGGGCCAGGTAGCGAAGAAACCGGAGATTGGTTCCTGAGGCGGTGCGGTGAACAGTCTATACATGACGCCGGCCAAGGAGCAGCCCCAAAGGCCCAAGCCCAAGCCACCTGCGAAGATAGAAAGCGGCTTAGCGGTGCTCAACAGATCTGAGTAAGCGTCCTCAGACTCCAGAAGGTCACTGCGACGCTTCCAAAGGTAAAAACAAGCGAAAATCAACAACGCACCGAAACCGAGGCAGGTCTCACCGAAGATGATGTTGTCGTACGGGAAGCCGCCAGCTGCTAGTGGCCAAGTAGTGGTCATGTGGAAACCAGTGGTCAACAGAATCAGCCCGAGAGCACCGAACGCCATCGAGTAGCCATCAGCCTTAAACGGCTTGCCCTCCAGCGACTTCCTCAGATCCCCCAGCATCATCGCCAAAGCAATCAGCGCAGCACCTGCTGCCACCGCCATAATCGTGTTATATGTCGGCATAACCGACCAATCGATCATGCCAGGGCTCTCAACGCCCTTAAAGAACTCTTCCATGACGCCTCCTACTAAAAAACGTCTATTAAACGAATGACCACCACGGTCACAGTTTGATACTATCCCGAAAAATTCAAAACTATGAATGCACTATGAATGATCAGTGCCTAGAGAAAAGAGAGAAGAAAAATTTACTAAGCCTGCTGTCGCTTTCTGAATCTTTGAAGAAGCCTCCAGGTGACCTCGATCAACCCGGCACCGATAGCCCCGACAACCGTTCCAAGAATAATCATCTGAATATTGCTCGTGTCGAGCTTGAACAATGAATGCAGAACTCGAAGAGCAAAAATTGCGCCGTAAGCAAAATAGGCGGCAAGGATAAGACAAATTCGCCACCAGTTATACGGACGAGCTACAACCGCGAGTAGCCATGTGGCGGAGAAAATGAGGCACACAAGCGCACCAGTCGAAATAGTCAGTTGATTCGCCTGCTGCGGGAAAAAGTGACGCCCCAACAGATAAGTGACGAATGTGGCCGCCCCTACAATGCAGCCGGCTGGCAGCCCGAACGCAAGAACGCGTTTTACGAAACCAGGCCGAGCTCGGTCGTTATTAGGCGCAAGCGAAAGCAAGAAAGCCGGAATTCCGATAGTGAACCAACCTGTGATGGTGATGTGAATCGGTTGGAACGGAAACGGTAGCCGCCAGATAACCACTAAGAGCGCCAAAATCGCTGAGTATACGGTCTTTGTGAGGAAGAGCTTCGCCACTCTCTCGATATTTCCTATTACCCTTCTCCCCTCGCCGACGACGTGTGGAAGAGTCGAAAATTTGTCGTCAAGAAGAACTATCTTTGCGGCGGAACGCGTTGCCGGCGCACCCGAGCCCATGGCGATGCCAAGGTCCGAATCTTTTAGCGCGAGGATATCGTTAACTCCGTCACCTGTCATTGCGACGGTGTGCCCTGCTTTTTGGAGAGCTTTGACTAGCATGCGCTTCTGCTGAGGCTTAACACGGCCAAAAACCTTGTGGGAGGTGGCTGCTTCGACCAAATCATCGTCTTTGACTTCCGCCAGATCTAGCGGATTTTCCTCATCTATTCCCAGCTCATTGGTGACCGCACCTACTGCCCTGGCGTTATCACCGGAGATCACTTTTACCTCCACACCCTGATCGGCGAAGTAGTCGAGGGTCTCTTGCGCGTCAGACCGAATCGTTTGGCTAAGCACGACGAGCGCGGCCGGTTCACACCGTGCTGGAGACCCCATCCCGAGCAGCAACACCCTCAAGCCAGTTTTCCCCCACTCCTCAGCGCGGATCTCTGCTGGCCCATCAGCAAGAATGTCTGGGGCACCAAGTATCCAGCTTTCGCCGTTTGAAAGTTCGATTCCAGAGAACTTGTTTACGGAACTGAACGGAATCCTGCTGACGACTTCAAGCTGATCAGATGGGATACCAACCGCATTCTTGATCGCCTGCATAGATGAGTTCGGGTAAGGATCCGCCGCAGCCATAGTCGCCAATACATCGTTTACGAGCAACTCATCGAAGTTGCCTAGAATCTCGATGCTTCGCAGGCTCATCTTGTTGTCAGTTAGAGTGCCAGTCTTGTCGGCACAAAGAACGTCCACTCGCGCTAGACCTTCGATGGCTGGTAGTTCCTGAACCAGGCACTTCCTCTTTCCCAGTCGAATGATTCCCAAGGCGAAGGCGGTCGCTGTTATGAGCACTAGACCCTCCGGAACCATGGGAACGATGGCTCCGGCCATTCGGAGAACAGCGGATCGCCAGCCACTGGTGGTCTGCATCAGCTGGACAGCGATCGTCGCGATGCCCACCGGAATTAGGATCCAGGTGATCACCCTAAGAATTTTGTTGATTCCGGCCTGTAATTCTGAATGAGCTAACGAGAATTTAGCGGCCTGTTCGGTAATCTGAGCCGCATAAGACGCGCTACCAACTTTTGTGGCTCTGTAAGCTCCAGAACCGGATATGACGTAGCTACCAGAAAGTACTTCGTCACCGAGAGCTTTAGATTCAGGCTCGGACTCCCCAGTCAGCAGAGATTCGTCGATGTTCAGGTTTTCTGATTCTACGAGTACTCCGTCGACAACGATCTGATCTCCGGGACCGACTTCGATTATGTCGTCGACCACGACGGCTGTCTTATCTATCCTCCGGGTTGCCTCTGCTCGCCTAACCATTGGTTTCGTGTCAGCTACAACCGCAAGTTTGTCCAGAGTCTTTTTAGCGCGAAGTTCTTGGATTATGCCGATGATCGAGTTGGCGATGATGAGTAAACCGAATGCGCAGTTCATCCATGAGCCAGTCAGGGCGACAATCACTAAAAGCACACCGAGGATCGCATTAATGCGAGTGAAAATGTTGCTTCTAAGAATGTCCCCGACGCTTTTACCACTGTTGCTCGGCAAGTCATTTGAAAGCCCTTTTCCCAAGCGCTCAGCAACTTCTCGCCTAGTTAGACCATCAAGATTTGCAATCACGCGTGCCCCTTTCACAACAAGGCGGTGTTTCCCCGGTAAGTTTAAGGCATGCATGTGGGTATTGATCTAGGTACGACTCGAACAGTCGTCGTATATGCCGACCGCGGAAACTATCCCGTGGTTACCTTTTGCGACACCAGCGGAGATGTTCACGAGTTTTTTCCGTCGGTAATAGCTTTTAACGACGGTGAACTAGTGACAGGTTTCGAGGCAATGGACCTTGCCCAATCAGGCGCGCCCGTTCTTCGGTCTTTGAAGCGACACTTCGCAGATGAGAACCTGACCACTCAAGACGAGATCGAATTCGCCGGCAGAAAATACCCACTCCTAGAGTTGTTTACTACCTTTCTTAAGGGCCTGGTCGAGGCGCTCCATACTGATTCCTATATTGCAGATCAGTTGGAAACCGACCCAATCGAAAATGTGGTGGCGGCCGTCCCCGCGCATGCAGGCAGCACACAGCGTTTTTTGACCCTCGAAGCATTCAAAACGGCAGGTTTGCCAGTCAGCGTGTTACTCAACGAGCCTTCAGCAGCAGGTTTCGAATACACGCACAGAAAACCGAAAACGATCACCTCCAGGCGCAACCGTGTCGTCGTTTACGATCTTGGGGGCGGCACATTCGACGCCTCCCGCATCGATGTTGAAGATCTGAGCCACAACGTGATGGACACAGTCGGCATCAACAACATTGGCGGCGATGATTTTGACGAGGTTCTAGCAGACCTAGCCTTGAAGGCCGCGGGCAATCCAGAACTCGACGAACACCAGCGAAGCGAGTTGATCGCCGACACCCAGATCGCTAAGGAAGGCTTGGCGCCTCAATCCAGGCGAATCGCGATTGACGTTGCCGGTGAAACAGTAATCATCGCCGTTCAAGATTTCTACGATGCGGTAACTGGCCTTGTCGGGCGAACACTGGAAGCTATGGCCCCACTACTGGAAAACCTAGATGACTTAGCGGGCATATACCTCGTCGGCGGTGCCAGCTCGCTGCCCATTGTTCCGAGGCTCCTGAGAAATAAATTCGGACGACGCGTTCAGCGCTCTCCCTACCCCAGCGCATCGACAGCGATAGGACTTGCAATTGCTGCCGACCCAGATAGCGGTTTTGCCCTGCGCGACCGAGTCTCAAGAGGTTTCGGAGTTTTCCGTGAGGGTAAAGAGGGCACGGAAGTCACCTTCGACCCGATTTTCAGCAGGGACGAAGTTTTGGGAGCCAATGGATTAGAAAAACGCAGGACCTACCGACCCATTCACAACATCGGAAAATTCCGGTTCGTCGAATACAGCAAGCTGCGCGATTGGCAGCCCATCGGCGACATCATGCCGTTCGCCACCGTGACGTTCCCGTACGACGCCAGTCTGCAGGGCAAAGACTCATCCGAGACGGACATAGAGCGAATCAGTGAGATGGACACGATCGAAGAGCTCTACCGAATCGATTCCAATGGAATCATTTCGCTTCAGATAACCGACTTGAGCACCGGTTATTCACAGCATCATCACATGTAGCGCTTAGACACCTTAGGTAATGTGGAAATTGTGACTAACCACCAAAGTGATTCCTGGCCTGATTTCCTTCCGCCTAGTCAAGGAGGCTTATCCGGGCAGTCGTATAACCCTCATTACGACGAAGAGGTCCAGCGAAGCAGTTATCACGACCAGCGCGATCGTCAGGAAACAAACGAACGGTTCTGGAGACAAGCCCGCAGTAATGTCCCGACACAGTCACGTCCTGTGGTGACCACTGCAATCATCTCGATTTGTTTCGTGGTGTGGTTGCTCCAGCTGGTCGTTCCATCCTTCACTGGTGACATCGCACTCAACAGAGCGCTTTCGGCAGGACAGCCTTGGCGTTTGCTTACCTCCGCATTCGCACATGGTGGCCTGGCTCACATCGCATGTAACATGCTTACGCTGTGGGTAATGGGAAAGAATCTAGAACCGCTGCTCGGCAGAGCAAAGTTTTTAGCTCTCTATCTCGTCTCGGCATTGGGCGGTTCCGTCTGTTTCTTGCTTCTTGCGAGCCCGATGAGTTTCGCAGTAGGCGCTTCCGGCGCCATCTTCGGCTTGTTCGGAACTTACGCAGTGATTTATCGAGCCATGAAACTGCCTATGACCAGCATCTGGACCTTACTCGGGGTTAACCTGGTTATTACGTTAATCTCGCCGGGAATCGCTTGGCAAGCACATCTAGGCGGTTTGATATGTGGCGCACTTGCCTCTGCATTGATTTTTTACGAGATGAAATCTGGCAAAAAGACGGCCTGGCCGGGAATTATCGTGCTAGTGATCGCTCTGGCAGCGCTGTCTTACGTAACGCTTCGGATAGGGTTTTAAAAATATGAGCAAGAATTCAAAAAAACTTTCGCTTCTGGCTCTGTGCATTTCTGGCGCCTTGTTAACCGGCTGCTCTAGCTCGCCTAAGGCTCCTTCTTCGGACGCTTATTCTTCCGAAACCGCTGTCTTCTTAGCCGAGCAGATCACCCCCCAGGTAGCAGAAGGCTCAAGCATATGGCAGGTGCAGTTGAGCTCCAATAAACTGTCTACGAATTACTCTGGCCCCGACAAAAGCTATACCGCTGAGATCGACGAAAACCAGCGTGTAAAGACCGCTTCTGAAGACCTGGCTGCTAGCGGATCCAAGAGCCTTAGTAAATCGCTTCAGGATTATGCGAGCGATTTGGCTACGTTCGCAACGGACGCAAAAAACAACTGCGCTCAGCCAGACCTTCGTGTCTACGCTCATGAGGCAATCTCTCAAGAAATTTATCTCGGCACCTGCGGGCTGAGCGATGATCAGCTAAAAATCGGCGACTTGAACCTCTCGAAGAGCACAGACTTTTACGATCACACCCAATTTGCAGGCCTGATTCAGCAGTTCAGCGCGTTGACTGATAAGCCCCTCACCGGTGTACGAATCGGTCAGATAGAAGAAGGAAAGCAGGGAATTTACGTTGAATACGCCAACGAATTCTCCATCGGCTACTCGGTAGGCACCACAAGCGCCTTCTCCCTGAAGAAAGTCGATTCGGATAAGAAACGACCCGAGTTCTCGGCTTCTGACCTCTCTGCAGAGGCTATCGCGAAGGTTTATGGCTCCGAGGCAGAGGCAGCTGGTGGCCCGGTGCAGCTACTTATCTATAAGGACTCTGGTCAAGACAAAATCGTCATTGCGGCTAAGCACTCCGACGGGACAACTAGGGTGTTCGATAACGCAGGTGAGCACCTCGTCGACGCCTAAAATTAATTAAGTGCAATGGACGTCTCAACCTTAGGTTTAGACGTCCATTGCGCTATATAAGACTAACTAAGATAACCTCTTGCTCGTGAATCAAGTCGATCCTAAAGCGCTCCAACTGCATAGTTTCGGGCGCTCTGAGATTGGCCCTGTCAGGCGTGATAACCAAGATTCTGGATTTTTCAGTTCAAAAAGTGCGTTCATCGCTGACGGAGTTGGCGGCTGCAGCGCCGGAGACGTCGCTTCTTCGACGATCTGCTCCCTGATGGCTGAGTACACAAATGCATTAGAGAAAATAAATATGCGCACCCTTCGCGCGGCCTTGACGAAGGCAAACCGTGAACTCTCAGAAATAGCATTCAAGAATCCAGATTACCGAGGAATGGCCACAACGTTTTCTGGCCTCTTCTACAACGGAACAGCCCTATTCGCGGTCCACATCGGGGACTCTAGGATCTACCGGCTTCGAGGCGAGCGTTTAGAGCAGATAACAAGAGACGACACCTGGGTGCAGATGCTCATCGAGCAAGGCATGCTCACCGAAGAAGAGATCGCAACCCACCCGATGCGTAACATGCTCCTGCATTCCATCAGTGGAGCCCCTCAGGACGCCTCTTTGGCAGCTATCGCTCCAATCAGCTGCAAAGTTGGTGACCGCTGGCTAATTGCCACGGACGGGTTGAGCAGCTATCTGACATACAGTGAAATACTCAACGCGGTTAGAGCTAAAAATGCACCACAAGATTGCGTCGATGAGCTAATGGATAAGGCGCTATCTAAAACAAGAGATAACGTCACGGTCATT
Organism: Propionimicrobium lymphophilum DSM 4903; assembly: GCF_000423485.1. Classification (GTDB taxonomy): domain Bacteria; phylum Actinomycetota; class Actinomycetes; order Propionibacteriales; family Propionibacteriaceae; genus Propionimicrobium; species Propionimicrobium lymphophilum. The sequence continues at coordinate 324,017 of NZ_KE384026.1, forward strand.
GTCGCAGATGTAGAGGACAACATTGATTCTCCGCAAAATGGCACTTTGATAGGCTCGGCTGCCAATCAAGTAACATGGCCGGCATGGGAGATTCGCGCCTGAGCGTTCCGGTACACACCCATACGCTCTCTAATGGTCTAAAAGTTCAAGTAAGCCCCGATCCGAATGCGGCTTCTACCGCCGTAAACCTTTGGTATCGAGTGGGTTCGGGTGAAGAAAAACCAGGTGCTACAGGCTTTGCTCATCTATTCGAGCATCTCATGTTCCAAGGCTCACAGCAGGTTTCTTCTGGTGAGCACTTGACCCAAATTCAGGCCATCGGCGGAGAGTGCAACGCAACGACGAGCTTCGATCGAACAAACTATTTCGAGACCGTTCCTCCCACGGCATTGGAGCTAGCTCTCTGGCTAGAATCCGATCGGCTTTCGAGTCTAAAGGTGAACCAAGAAAACCTGGATAACCAACGCGAAGTCGTTAAGGAAGAAAAGCGCCAGCGTTACGACAATGTTCCTTACGGCGACATGCTCCGGCTTTTGTTAGAGCTAAATTTCCCTGCAGCACATCCGTACGGTCATCCGACGATTGGCTCCATGGATGATCTCGACGCGGCCAGCCTAGACGACGTGCGGGCATTCTTTGATCGCTGGTATCGCCCGGATGGACTAGTACTTTCGATCGCTGGCCCGGTTAAACCTGAGGAGGGCTTCGAGTTAGTAGAAAAATACTTCGGCCATCTCGAGGCCGGGAATGTGCCCAGCCAAACTCGTCCTAAGCGCCTAGATAAGCATTCTGGGCACCCCGCGCAAAGAGTAAGCCGCGACGTCCCAAGAGACGCAGTCATCTTGACTTGGCGAACCCCAGCTTGCACTCACGAGGACGCGCCCGCCGTGCAGCTGGCGCTGGACGTGCTGGCCTCCGGAGAATCCTCAAGGCTCGTACGCAAGTTGGTGCGTGATGAGCAAATTGCCGAATACGTTAGCGGAGCAGATTTTGATTTAGTGCGTGGCACCTCTATGGCGATGATCAGCGCGGGAGCTCCTCTGGGAATCAATACTGACGCGTTGGCAGAAAAGATGCTCAACGACGTTTCCGAAATAATTGAAAATGGGCCAACCGAAAAAGAACTATCCCGGGTCATGGCAAACCTGGAACATAGTGCCCTAGCGCTATTGGGTACCGTCTCGGGCAAGGCAGACGAATTAGGCGAAGCAGCCACGATTTACGGTGATCCAGAACACGTCAATACTCAGCTACCGAAGCTTCTGTCTATAACTCCTGAACAGATATCTGACGCGTCGGCCAAATGGCTATCGCCAGAAAATGTAGCTGAGCTTCATTACGAAAGGCAGGACTAATATGCCTATCGCCCGCCCAGAATTGGCAAAACCTACTCCATACTCTTTCCCCAAACCGTGCATTGATGAATCTCTTAGCAACGGAATACGAGTGTTGGGCTTTAACCTGCCAGGACAATACATAATCTCCTGCAGGCTCGTAGTTCCTGTTCCCTTATCCGCCGAGCCCACCGGGAAAGAAGGAATTTCTGCTTTATCCCAGAACGTGGCTCTATCTGGAACGAATCAGCACCCCGGTATCTCATTCGCCGAAGCGGTCGAGGATCAAGGCATGAGTTTGAGCTCTAAGCCTGGGCATTTCGCCACCTTCTTCCAGGCTGATTTCGCCGCTAGCCGTCTCGAAGCCGCGCTCGGCCTCTTCGCGGAGGTAGTGAGCGCTCCTGAAACTGCTGCGCAAGAGGTAGAAAGGCAGAGGAAACTTCAACTCGCCAACATCGACCAGCTGAACTCTAACCCGAGTTATTTGTGCTCAAAGACGTTCACTTCGACGTTTTTAGCCGAAAAGATGAGGATGAGCCGACCGAATCTAGGCGATGCGGAACAGTTAAATCGAATTAGCGTCGATGACGTGGTTGATTTCCAAGGTCTCTGGTCCCCTACAGGTTCGACACTCGTCATAGCGGGTGAATTGCCAGACGACCTGTTGGAAGTGGCTGAAAAAGCATTTTCTGTCTGGCAAAAGAAAACTCTCGGTCCCCTGACTCCTGAAAAAATCGAGGAACGTGCAGACGGTCCGTTCATTTGGGTGGTAGATAGGCCCGAAGCCGTGCAGGCGAACGTCCAAATTGGCGCAATGGGAATCGGCCGAGACGACAAGCGCTGGCCCGCGTTCTCAGTGGCTTGTCTGGCCGTAGGCGGTTCCTTTGGCTCGCGCCTGAACAGCCTTTTAAGAGAAGACCTCGGATACACTTACGGCGCAAGGCTGTCCGCAGCTCCAGTCGGTGACAGAGGAATGTACAACTTTTCCTCTAGCTTTAGAACTGAGGTGACTGCCGACGCGATCGACCAAACGCTCAAACAACTGAGCATCGAAGCCAACCCGCTGACTGAACAAGAAGTAGAAGACGCGAAAAACTACATCTTGGGAATCTCGCCCATGGTCTACAACACATCCGGCGCGATAGCTTCTCAGGTTGGCGCTCTGATAGCAGCTGGCTTAGAAACCGACTATATTTCGCGGTTCGACTCGCTCATCCAAAAGGTGAATCCAGCAGCTGCTAACACTGCATTTACCAGCGTGGTTTCGCCGAAGGATTGCAACATCGTGATCGTGGGAAATGCAGAAAAAATTGTCCCCGCGATGGCTCAGATAGGTTACAAGGCTGAACTTATCTAGGCATATTTTTTGGGCGGGTGATCTAACTGGCCACCCGCCCAAAAATTTTATTCAAACCGCTTTAGCCAAGCGCTTTATCGGCTTCTTCCATCCTTTGCCTGGCGATACCGATCTGCTTTTGGTATTCGCCTAGGTTTCCATCCCTAAGGGCCTTGTCAGCAGCCTGATATGCGCTGGCTGCTTCCTGCAACTTAGCCTTAGACGCTTCGCGGCCGACCTTGGGTTGTTCCGTCTGCCCGGCATTACCCTCGCTCGGGGTGATCTTCTCACCGGTATCGACGCCAGCATCACCCTCGAAAACCATATCTAGGGATTCCTGAAGGGTTTCACCAATTCCGATATGGTCGCCGAATCTAACCGCGATGAACCTTAGAACAGGGTAAGCGCCCTGTGTCTTGCCTCGGGTATAAATCGGCTCGACATAGATCAAACCGCCGCCCAACGGAAGCGTTAGCAGATTGCCGTACACTGCCTCTGCAGCACCCTGAGTGGTGAACGGCAGCAAAGCCTGCTGCACGCGTTGATCAGTCTGGATCGCATTGTAGGTCTGGTTAGGACCGGGCACCTGATGGGTGTCAGAAAGCCTCAAGACACGGATCTTTCCGTAATCCTCGTCCGCCGCATCTGCAACTACAGCCATGTAAGCGCCAAGGTTCTCTCGTTCGTTAGGAACGAAAACCGCAGTCTGACTGAAGACTGCTTTTTCTTCGCCTGGCCACTTAATGGACAGGAAGTAAGGCGGTTCCTTGGTGTCTTTTGCACGAGGATCGTTAGGAATGACCCAAAGATCGGACTGCTGGTACCAGGCCATCGGGTCGGTCATGTGGTAGCGACCAAGAACCTGACGCTGCACCTTAAACATGTCCTGCGGGTAGCGCAGGTGGTTCAGCATGTCATCGCTGATCTCGGACTTATTCTTCAAGATGCCCGGATAAGCTTTGTTCCAGGTCTGAAGAATCGGATCTTCCTCGTCCCATGCGTACAGCGAGACCGTGCCGTCGTATGCATCCACAACGGCCTTAACGGAATTCCTCATGTAGTTGACGTCTTCGCGGGCGACTCCTGTAGAACTCCAGCTAGAGCTGGAATCGGAGGTCGCATCGCGCAGATCCACCCTCTGAGAGTTCGGGAAGGTGTTCGAAGTCGTGTAGCCATCGAGTAGCCAGACCACCCTGCCATTGACGACGGCCGGGTAAGGATCCTGGTCAATGTTGAGCCAAGGGGCGATCTGCCTAACTCGCTCGGCGGGAGTGCGGTCGTAAAGGATCTGAGACTCGGAGTTAACTCGAGAGCTCAGCAGCATGTTGATGTCGCCAAAGCGAGCTGCGTACGCGGCTCGTGTTAGAAGGTTACCAATCGGCACGCCGCCCTTACCGTTGTAAGTGGTGTAGGTCTCGCCACCGCTTTCCTCGTTACCACCGGGAGTATCGAGCTCAACAGGTTCGGTTCCTTCATGTGCACCGACGATCGAATATGTATCGGTCTTTTCACCGAAGTAGACCCTCGCCTGATCCTGATCCAACTCGCCAACCGGAGGAATGTCCCGAGTGATCCATTCAGGCTCACCACTTGCCTGCCTACGGTTACCGTATGCGCCAACTAGAGCGTAACCGTGAGTGTAAACCGTGTGGATGTTGTTCCATGTCTGGTTCTGTTCAGGAAGGCCCTTGCGATCAATCTCGCGTACCGCAACGATCGCGTCAGTCTCCTGACCGTCGATCGTGTAGCGGTCAACGTCCAAGACATCAGGGAACGAGTAGTAACCACGAACCTGCTGCAACTGCTCGAAGGTAGGTGCGATGACCTCGGGGTCCATCAATCGAATGCCGGGAAGTGCTACGGCATCGGCACGTAGCTGACCTGCGCTGACGTCGGTTTTAGCCTGGTAGTCAACAACTTCAGTGTCCTCGATGCCATAAGCAAATCTAGTTTCGTCGATCTGCTTTTCAATGTATGGCCGCTCCATAACAGGTTCGCTCGGGTTAACCCGCAGGCTCTGAATAAGCCCAGGAACGATCATCTGCGCGATTAGTGAGGTCACCAAAGCGACAGCGATACCGGCACCAGGAATCAGCCAGCGCCGCAGCTTAATGTTCGCGAAAAACGCAATGGCGATGACCAGCAAGACTGCAGCCATGATCGTCGTGGCAACGATCCTGCTGTGGTGATCGGTATAGCCGACACCAGTGAATAGCGCATCATTATCGCTGAATGCGAATGACAGTCTGTGCAGCACCATCCAGGCGCTCAAAACTAGGAAGAGAATGCCCGCTAGCGCAGACAAGTGAGATTGAGCCTTCGCATTAAACGGATTGTTCAGCTGCATCTGAGGCATCTGACCGCGCTGCAGCTGAATCGGATCAATCTTTATGGATCCCGAGTTAGCCCTCATGAAGTAATAGACAGCTGCGGCCATCAAGCCAAAGACAAAGATCCAGCCGACTTGCTGAACCACAAACCGCCACCAGGGAATATCGAATACGAAGAACGACGCATCAAGCGATTCAAAGAAAGGCGCGGGGCGGCCGAAATCTGTTTTGTTGCGCCAGCCCAGGAACGTGTCCAGCTGGTTTATCGCGGAAAGTCCGTTAACCACACCGACAGCTATCGAGACAAGAACAAAAAGTCCAGTCTGCTGCTTGTTTTTGGCTCTTTTGCCTGCATCGAGCCTTCTTGCAACCAGCAGGTTAATCAGCACCACAGCGACGCTTAGGGCGAAGAAAACGGCAAACAGAAGAATCGTGTTTGTCCACCTAATCGTGAATACCTGCGGAGTCTCTACCGACCTGAACCACAAGAAATCGGTCCAGATTCTAGAGAACAATAAAAAACCGATTATCAGGACCGCGAGCACAGCCAACGTTGGCGCTAGTGCCCTGCCTCCCCTTCTCGGTTGCGCATTCGGTTGGGTCGTCATTTCTACCTTTACTTTTCGTTACTTACTACACAAAGCACAATTACCTACAAGTTTATTAGTTTAGAGTCTGTTTCAAGACAGACGTCAGGGCTGGCACGAGATCACCATGCAGAATTTCCTCCGGTTGCTTGCGCAGCCTTGCGATGCAGATTGAGGTCCCGTCTCTAAGAGCGCCTGCAACGATCCTCAGATCTTGGCGCTCGGGATGGTTAGTCACAAAATCAGCTGCTTGTGCGGGGTCTTCGGGAATCTGCCCCTCGTATTCGCTCGAAAGAAAAGCCCTCTCTGTTACCAAAGCGCAACCTTTTACCGCAGATGGCCAGGTCAGGTTAATCAAGTCGCTGAACAGGTCGGTACTCGAATGGAAATCTTCCTGTTCCACAGATGAAAAAGACCCGGGAGAGTTTTCTGTGATCTGGTCCGCCAGCTCTGGTGAGCTAGCCAGCAATTCTGCCGTCGGAACAAGTGCAAACAGCCTGGCAGGTTGATCCCAACCAAATCTGCCCGCGTATCGTTCAATCTCTAGTAGGCAAGCCTCTAGGGAAGCTGAGCTATCTGAATTTAGCAAGTTGGCACCTTCTCAAGGTTATTCGGATCTTCTAATAGTTTGAGACTCGATACGGCATCGTCGAGCTTTGAAACCTTTATTAATTTCATTGATGTTTCTGTGTCGATATCCGCACAGTTGCCGGCAGGAACAAGGAAATATTCAGCCCCGGCAGATTCCGCCGCAGATATTTTTTGACGAATTCCACCCACCGCGCGGACATCTCCTGAAGGAGAGATTTTGCCAGTCCCTGAGACGCTACGTCCTGCGATAATGTCTTCGGGGGTAATCGAATCGTAGATCCCCAAGGCGAACAATAGCCCCGCACTAGGTCCGGTTACGTCTTTATTTATGCGGTATTTTGCAGACGCAGGATGCTGATAGCTGTCTTCGAACTCGGCCCCAATTCGTGCAGCCTGAGGATTCTCGTTCCCGGCAACCGTAGAAATCTTCACGGTAAGCGCCTCCCCCTGTCTGGTTAAGGCAATCTCTAACTCATCGCCAGGACGAAGACCTTTGATAATGGCCTGGGAATCGGTTTTTGTCTTAACCTCAATCCCATTCAGGCTTCTCACCGTGTCGCCCGCATTTAGTTTGTCTGCGGCGGGCCCTGAACTCGAGACCCGTTTGACCTTAACTGTTTGCTGAACCGGCTGCCCCGCAAGGCTCAACGCAGCTACCAAAGCTGCATCCTGGGAATCAGACATCTGTTTGTTGCGTTCATCCTCTAGACGGTTCTTGGTGTCTTTGCCAGATTTGGAAGGCTCAAGAGGATAAACATAGTCGCGCGGAAGCACCGAACTGTCTTTTTTGAAATAAGAGATAACAGCCTGTGGAAGGCTAAGGAACGTTTGAGAGCTGGTTACCGATACGGTCGGAACGATCAACTCGCCAGTGGTGTCATAGGTCTTAGTACCCTCAACCTGGACGAGCCGCCCGTTATTGTCAGAGCCAAAAACGTCGATGGTCTGGCCGGGCTGCCAACTCACGAAAGGTATGGGAGTTAGGCCAATAATCAGGCTACAAACGACCAGCAGGAAAGCAGCCGTTAAAGTTACGAAAAACCGTTTGTTTCGAGTCATTCCTCGGGTCTTTCCCATCTAATCGTTTAAGACTTACAAGAATAAGCGTAGCCGAGCATCTGCATTAGGCTGTAGATAACTTGGTGCCATGCGGTTCAATTGAATCTGAGACTAAGGAGCAATATGTCGCAACAGAACAATCCCGGCGACGACGAGAGCCCGGAAGAGTTCCTTAAAAAGATATTCGAATCTGCCGGATTCGGCGTAAGCGGAGGCAGCTTCTCAGAGATTTTGGACCAGATAGCAAAAAGTTTCGAGCAGGCCGCGAGTTCAACCCCCGATGATGTGGAAGACGTCAACTGGAATGCCATGAAGATGGCTATTAACCGTGTCGTATCCCAATCTGGTCCAGATCCAAGTGTCGATTATCAGACCCAAAGAGCTTTAGGAGAGGCGGATCGGCTTGCCCAACAATGGTTGGACGAAGTCACTGCTATGACCCCGCCAGCAAACCCAGCTAAGGCCATGAGCAGATCCGACTGGGTCGAATCGACCATGCCAGCTTGGCGAAAGATAGTCTCGCCAATTGTCACCGCATTGGCTGATGCGATGGGAAAAATGCTTGGCTCCGGAAACGAGTTCGGAGACGATCAGCTTACCCAGTTGAACAAGTTGATGGCTCCGCTGCTTAGGAATGCTGCAGCTTCGATGTATGCAATGCAGCTTTCTCAAGCAATCGGTAATTTGGCGACCTCCACGCTTTCTGGTAGCGAGATCGGGCTTCAGCTTTTGGAGAAACCACAGGTTGCTCTGATCCCCACGAACATCGGAGAGTTCTCTGAGGGTTTAGAGAATAGCCCTGAAGACATTCTCATCTATCTGACCGTGAGAGAAGCGGCCAGACAAAGACTGTTTAGTTCCGTTGGCTGGCTCGGGCCACAACTGCTCACGATGCTCGAACACTATGCCCGCGAAATTCAGATTGACTCTTCTGCGCTGACGCAAGAATTCGATCCACAAGATTTAGAGACAATGAACCCAGAAAAGCTTGCTGAAATCGGCGAGAAAATGCAGGGTCGGCTCTTCTCCCCCACAAAAACGCCTGAACAGGAAGAGATTCTCGGACGGCTAGAGACGCTTCTGGCGCTCATCGAGGGGTGGGTGGACGAAATCACCTCGCGAGCAACTACCCCTTGGATGCAAGAAACTGCCAATCAGCTCACTGAGACTATAAAAAGAAGAAGGGTCACAAACGATCCTTCATCAGAGGCGTTCTCTAATCTAGTGGGCATGGAAATTAGCCCGCGCAGAATTCGTGATGCAGCGAACTTGTGGGCGGCTCTCACCGAGAAAAGGGGGGCGGAGAAGAGGGATCAGACCTGGTCTCACCCAGACCTAATCCCAACCGCCGAAGACCTGGACGATCCAATCGGCTATGCAAACGGCGAACATTCTTCCAGCACCGATGACGAACTTGATGAGGCGCTGCGAAAGATTCTCGACGATAGCGAAAATAACTAGGTAGGAAATATGGACGAAAACACAAACGCACAAACTCCTGGTGCGCGCCCAGAACTTCAGGGCGCCCCATCGTGGGATCCGCCGGAAACCGCAACTCAAATTCCGCCGACTCAGCTCCCGCCTCTCGTTTCCCCGCAGGTGCCTAACTCATCTAAACCCCGCAAGAGCTCGTTTTTCAAAGGATTTGGCGTCGGTCTTGGCGCATCAATCGGATTTGGGATACTGAGCGTCGTCATGTCTATAGTCATGATGCTCGGCCTGATTGTCACCGCTGCTAGCGTCGCGAAGAGCATCGGCACAACCGCCGACACGGGCGCCACGACTCACGTGTGGGGCCCCAGTAACGCCAAGAACACTCTTTTCGCGATTGCTATTAACGGCGCGATCATGACGAATTCTGGGGCAAGCGCCTTCAATTCTGGCGTATACGGATACGAGATCGCCAAGCAAATCGATCAGATCGAAGCAGACGATTACGCAGGCCTTGTTCTCCTCATGGACACTCCCGGAGGCACCATCACGGGCTCCAGAGCGATCCACGATGCAGTCGCACGCTACCAAGAGCGCACAGGCCGTAAAGTTTTCGCATATGTCCAGTCGATGTCGGCTTCAGGCGGTATGTACTCAATGGCCGGCGCGGACTACATTGCTGCCGACTACGGCACACTCACCGGCTCCATAGGCGTAATCATGGGCCCAATAATGCATTACAAAGACGTGACTGCGACCACTGGAAACATCCTGGAATCTGGAGTCACAACCTCTGGTGGAATCACTCAGGAATACCTGACTCAAGGCAAAGGTAAAGACTTTGGAAACCCCTTCAGGGAGATGTCTGAAGAAGAACGGGCAAATTACACCCACAATCTTGAACTCGCTTACGACGATTTCGTGAATATCGTTTCCCAAGGACGAGGAATCGATCCGGAAACCATTCGTAACGACTTGGGAGCATTCATGTTCGACGAGCATCGTGCGGTGGAAAAGAAACTTATAGACGAGGTTATGCCAAGAGAAGCTGCCTTCCGAAAAGCCGCAGAGATCAATAACGTCGATCCCGAGGATACAAAAGTTATTACGCCTTCTGCCCCAACTGGACTAGCTTCGCTATTGGGCGTAAAGACTCGAGTGTACGGACACAGCATCCCGTTAAGCACAAATGACGGCTTAAAGCCGACTACTTCGCTGTGCTCCGGTTCCCCAAGCATTGTTGCGTATGCGGGCAATATCACTTCGCTCTGTGGCGCATAATTGATCGATATGGCTTTGACTTCGGATTCCAGGTTGAGCAAATATACAGCTGGTAATTTTCGTAGGTCTGGGTCATGGGCTATATGCTTATGAGATGCAAGGGGTTGGCAGCAGCCACAAGAGTCGCTAATGTCAACCGAGTTTGAAAGTAACTAGGAGGAAGCATGGCTGACGAGACTTACAGTGGCGAGTTCTACTGCGTTAAGTGCAAGCAGAAGCGTCAGGCGGAGGGCCGCGTTGTTGTTAACGATCGTGGCACCAAGATGGCCAAGTCGAAGTGCCCTGAGTGCGGCACCAACCTGAACCGCATTCTTGGACGCGCTTAATTTATTAAGTTCTTTACGGAGGCGACGTAATAATTCACGTCGCCTCCTTTTTTAGTTTTGAGCTACTAGGTCTAAAACCTTTTCCCCGTACTTTTCAGCCTTAACTGGGCCGATTCCAGAGATTCTTTTAAGCTCAGTCATGCTTTGAGGTTTGCGTTCGGCGATAGCCTGAAGCGTTTTGTCGGTAAATACTACAAATGCAGGAACTTTTTCTGAATCCGCCTGGGCTTTTCTCCACTCTTTGAGTTCTTCCAAAAACTCTTCGTCGAAGGTCGCTTCGCAATATTCGTGTCTGCCAAGTTTATTTTGGCTGCCACCTGTCAGTGCCCTCCCACACACGTAACATGTGCGAGAGGTTTTCTTCATTTTCTCTTTTTTAAGGTTCTTATCTTGTTTTTGGGAATGGAAATTATTCAGGAACCTGGATTTTCTATTTGCCCCGGTCCAAGAAATTCGTAGAGATTCTTCTGCTCTGGTCAGAGCTACGTAAAGCAGCCTTCGTTCCTCAGCCAACTGGGCTGGCGTTTTAGCCATGGAAAATGGAACCATGCCTTCTCGGACACCGATAACGGCAACCGCAGGCCATTCGAGCCCTTTAGCTGAATGCATTGTCGAAAGTGTGACAGCCTGTGAGGTCGGGATCTGTTTGATACTGGCAAGTTTTAAGAGCTCTTCGACTAGCTGTCTGAACGAACATTTCTTTTCATCAAGAATCTGTGTGGCTCTATCACGCAAAGCGTTTAGAGCCTCCCAACGCGCTCGAACCAGTCCTGCGCCTTCCGGTGCTCGCGGTTTCCAACCAAGCGAAGCTAGAATCTCAGCTATTTGGTTCTTGGCATCGTCACCCGTTAGTTCCGGCGACTTCACGCCGCTGTTCTTCAAAAGCTTGAGAGCACGTAGGATCTCTGGCCGTTCATAGAAATTTTCCGAATCTTTGACGGTATATGGAACCCTTGCGTCGTTAAGGCAAGTTTCAAGCGCCATGGACTGCGCATTAATTCTGAATAGGATGGCGCATTGATTCCAATCAAGACCGTTGCGGTGTTTCTCGATGAGCCATTCAACAACCTGGCTAGCTTCCTCGCTCTCATCAGAATTACTGACCAACTCAACTACATGCCCAGGGCCTTTAGTTGCCACTAGCGGAACCCTGTTCTTCTGGTGAGCCAAGAGACCATTAGCCGTTTCAAGAATCTGTGGTGTTGATCTGTAATTCTTCGATAGATGCAAAACAACTGCATTCGGATAGTACTTTTTAAAATTTGTTAATAACCCTCTATCGGCCCCCGCAAAAGCGTGAATTGACTGATCAGGGTCTCCTACTACGCAAAGATCCTGCCTGTCACCAACCCATAGTTCAAGAAGCGTGTGCTGTAGAGGGCTTACGTCTTGGAATTCGTCGACCGTAAAGTGCTTGTATCCCTCTCTAACCTGCTCGGCGACTTCTCGATGTTCGTGAAGCATTGCGACCGTGCATAGAAGTATGTCGTCAAAATCAATCACTGAACGACGGCGCTTGAAAATCTCGTAGTTTTTAAAGACCGTTGCAACTTGTTCGGGATCCAAGTCGGCCACTTTGCGCGAGAGTTTTTCAGCAATTTGTGGATACCGTTCTGCAGTTACGTTTGATACTTTCGCCCAACTAATTTCGCCCGCTAGGTCTCTGAGCAGAGATAGATCGTCTCCTAAACCCATATATTTGCAGGCCTGAGAAACGATGCCGATAGTTTTACTCGTCACTTCGGGCAATTCGGTTTTTTCCACGATCGGCCAAAAGTATCTGAGTTGTCTCAACGCTGCAGAATGAAAAGTCCTTGCGGAAACCTGCGGAAGGCCTAACTTAGCTAATCGAGCTCGAAGCTCCCCCGCTGCTCTGGTGGTAAAAGTCACGGCTAAACTTGCGTTTGCCTTTTGCCTTCCACTAGCAACTGCATATGCGATCCGATGCGTAATGGCGCGGGTTTTTCCACTTCCTGCTCCTGCTAAAACCGCCACGGGCCCGCCGAAAGTAGTCGCTACTTGTCTCTGCTCGTCGTTCAGTCCTGCCAGCATTTGATCCGGATCGATACTCATGCCACCAAGGATATGTCTTGCCACTGACACATTCTTTTCCACGCTACGGGATGCATCGTCCTAAATTTGTCAGTGCCAGACACTAGGGTGTAATTCGTGAATGAAATCGAAGCGCAATCACGACTAGTCGCCACATGGGCGCAGATAGAAGACGCGATATTTTCTCAGCTTAATTCTGGGATTTCCGATCCTCTTCAGCAGGCTCTAGTCATCGTTCCTTCGGTCGGTCATGGCCGAAAATTGTCGCAAAAAATCGCTACGCAAAACGGCTTCGGTATTTGCTCTGGGATCGATTTCGTTACTCTACATAGTTTTAAGCGTAAGCTTTACGAAGACTACCTGGCCATAGCACCTGATACAGACCCCTGGTCTGTATCAAACCTTTCTTTGCGCATAGCTGAGATACTTCAAAAAAGTAATGGCCAAAGCTGGTTTGCCCCGCTATCTAAGCACCTAGGGGACGCCGCTACCCGGCCGGGTCGGATAAGTTCAACAGCCCGTCGTATCGCCAGATTGTTTCTTCACTACTGCGAAGAAGCGCCACTAATGCTCGCATCATGGCAAAAAAACGAAGATGCCGATTTCGACGGATCGGCAGTCCCCGATCATCAAGAATGGCAGCCACAAATTTGGCGGCGTCTTGTCGAATCGACAAAAGTTCTTAACCCTTTTGAGCGTCAAGACGCTTTGATCGAGTCGATCCCAAAGATATCTGAAAATATCCCAGCACCTTTCCTAGCTGGAATTATTACCTCGCTTTCGGAATCTGACTCAAAGTTGCTGAAGTCGCTGTCAGAATATGCCGGCCTGATGACCTGGCAGCTTGGCTTACCTGTTACAGCTAATAATGACTTCTTAGCTAGATATGGCGTCGAACGGCCAAACGGAAAAATCGACCCTCCGGAATCTGGCGTCTCGACCATGCTGCGAGCAGTCCAGGCAAGCATTTTTAATGATTCCGGACCCGGAGATTTAACCGCGGATGGCACGATCCAGATCCACGCCAGTCACGGCCCTAACCGACAAGTCGAGGTGCTAAGGGACGCGCTTTCAAAAATATTTGAAGACGACCGTTCACTGGAACCTCGGGATGTGCTGGTTTTAGTCCCCAACCTCGAAAGGTTCGCCACCTACCTGAAATCCGCTTTCCAGAACGATTTCTCGACAAAGCTGAGTCATCCAGCAAAACAACTTAGGGTCCAGCTGGCGACAGCATCGCTAATGCAGACGAATCCGATTCTCGACATGATCGATCAGCTATTGGCTATGTCCATGGGCCGAGGACATGTCTCAGAACTACTCGATTTCTTGACGCTGCCTACAGTCTCGGCATTGTTCGATTTTTCTGCTGACGAAATCGAGCTAATTCAGGAGCTGTTTGAAAAGGCAAACGTCAGTTGGGGAATCGACTCCCCGCACAGAAGCCGCTACGGGCTGAGCTCTCAGACTCTCGGAACCTGGTGGAACGGCGTTCAGAGGATGTTGACGGGCGTTTTATTCGCTGACGAGCCTCCCACCGCTGTTAAAGAAGTAGCTCCGCTGCCCCAGATCGAATCGAGCATGCTCTCAACGATTGGAAAATTAGCAGAAGCCGTGGCAAGGATACGCAAGAGCATTTACCTGTTTGGTCAGCCCGGCTCTACAACTGATTGGATCGACCGGCTCACAACTGCAGCCCGCGAATTATCATTCGTAGGCCCACTTGATGAATGGCAGATGTCACAGGCAATCAGCAAAATATCCACGCTTAGTGGCCCAGATAGCTCCTCTAGCTTCACATTAACCGCGGCAGACGTGAAAGGTTGGATTGCTGAGGCGAATAGGCCTTATTCAGCCCGCCCCAATTTTGGTAACGGTTCATTGCTGGTTGCGCAATTAGGCCAATTGCAGGCAGTAGAGCACAGAGTTATTTGCGTACTCGGATTGAACGATTCAGATTTTCCTGCACGAAACAAGCTGCTTGGTGACGATCTAGTCACGAGCAAAAGCAGCATAAACGATGCAAAACGTAAGTCTAGGCAGCAATTGTTGGATGCTTTGCTAGCAGCAAAAGATAAATTCGTGGTTATAACGCAAGCCGCTAGCCCGAGGACGGGCCAAAAGTTAGCTCCCCCGATCGCTATTCTCGATCTGTTGGCAGCCTGCGGTATCGATAACCCGCAAGAGCTTTGGGACAGTCCGGACGAACGCCTCCTGATCTCCCACCCGCTTTCTTCTCAAAGCAAAACCAATTTCGACGGCGCAAATGCGAGTTTCGACAAACTTGCATTTTCTGGGGCGAACATCGAAACCGACTTGGAGAAACAGAATCAAGAAACTGCACTGTGGAAAATTGAATTTGGAAATGAGATTCTCAGCGAGCTTTCTCTACCGCGAATACTCAAGTTCTTGAGGAATCCTGCAGCCGAATTACTGTCGAGCGCGAGTAACTTAAACTTAAACACCTACGAAGACGAGACAGCAAACGAGCTTCCGATAGCTCCCGACGGCTTATCTACTTATTCGATTCGTTCAAAGATCATCGACGATTTGCTGTCTGGCGTCGATATAAACACCTCGATATACGTCGCTGGGCTCTCCGGGAAAGTGCTACTCAACGATCAAGGAAAAGAACTGATCGATGCGATTGCCGATGAAGCCGCAGATATCGCAAAAGATGTTCTTTCTGCCAGAGGAACAGATTCCGGTAAAGACATTAACCTGACTACGCCTTTCTCCGGAAGAAGAACTGAATCTATATTCTTGAGCGCAGATATTAGGACTTGGAACGATCGTGTAGTGATTTTTCGGGCAGGGAAGCTAAAAGCAATCACTCTAATAGAGGCATGGATTCAGCTATGCCTATTGGCCGTTAACGGCGAAAGCGCTAAAGGCGCGACAATCGTGTGCACGGATTCAACGGTCAAGCTTTCTGTCCCAGATTCAGTCAGTGCAGAGCACTGGCTGAGCGATTTGGTGCTTCTCGTTGAGGACGGTTTGAAGAAACTAATCCCGCTTCCCATCGAAACGGCAGCTGCTTACACAGGGGCCATATTCAAAGGCAGAGCGTCTGATTCTCCGGACTGGAGGATGAAGTCTGCATGGCACAATTTCAAAGGCTTCGGAGAATATGACTCCGATCCGTCCTGGCAGCATTTCTTCTCCGCACCCGAGGAACTTTTCGTAGCGCGTCCAGAACCGCTGGACCCAACCCCCTTCAATACTGACCACTTCGATTGCAGATTTAAACAGCTAGCTGCTTGGCTGTTTCAACCGATAAGGAGGGCGATGCTGAAATGAGTACGCCTGAAAAGTTCGAGTTAACCGGTCCCCTGCCAGATCAAGGAGTAACGATTCTGGAGGCGAGCGCCGGAACTGGAAAGACTTATGCAATTGCTGCGCTGGCCACAAGATTCATTGCCGAAGATTTTCCCATTGAATCCCTTCTAATCGTCACTTTTAGCCGGGCCGCTGCTGGAGAGCTTAAATCGAGAGTGCACCAAAGGTTGGCGAGCACGCTTTCTAGTTTGGTGTCTTTTTCTAGCACCGGAAAGCAGCCTGAGGATGAAATAGACAAGGCTCTTGCAGAAGGTGACGTCGAATCAATTTGTGAGCGGTTAAATACAGCTTTGGGAAAAATTGACGAAGCCACTATTGCGACAATTCACGAATATAGCTCTCGGATGATTGCCGAGCTCGGTGTTCTTGTAGATCACGACGATTCGAGCACTTTCGCTGACGACATGAGCGAGCTGATCGAAGATGTGGTAGCTGACACATACCTGACCTCTTGGGAGCACAAAGCAAAGGGAGATTGGAAGCGTGCACAAACAATCGGCAAAGAGGTTTGCTTCAAACCCAGTTTCAAAATCATCCCCTCTGATACTGAGGAGGGGATATTCGCTCATAAGGTTCGTTCGGAATTCGACAGACGTAAGCGCTCCATGCGCATATATGGCTACGACGATATGGTGGATCGGCTAACGAATGCTCTTGATGACCCAGAGACCGGGAACATGGCAGCTCGAGTGCTATCAAAAAGATTCCCTATCGTGATGGTCGATGAGTTCCAAGATACAGATCCGCAGCAGTGGCGAATTATTGAGAAAGCATTCGCCAAGCATTGCAGAGTTATTCTTATCGGTGACCCAAAACAGGCTATTTATGGGTTCCGTGGCGGCGACGTAGAAACCTATCAAAAAGCAAAATCCCAAAAAGACGGGGTCCCAGTTTCGATCCGTACGATGAGCGTCAATTATCGATCGGATCCGGGTGTTGCAGACGGAGTTCTAGAACTATTCGGTTCGGCAAATCTTGGGGTTGATTCCTCCCCAATTCAGTTGCCTCCAGTATCCGCTAACCGGAAATCAAACCGTATTTTTCGATCTTCAGAACGCCTAGACAAACCAGTCCTAGTACGTAGAATTCCGGGCTCTCGTCTTTCTGCTTCGGATTCTAGAGAGGCTATCGATAGGGATGTTATTGCCCAGATTTATGATCTGGTCGAAAACTATGAACTCGAATCAAATGATTCTTTAAGGCCTATCAAGCTAAACGACATAGCGGTATTAGTGAGAAGGAATAAGCGAGGAGAGCAAATACTTAGCTCTCTTCAAGAAGCAGGAATACCGGCTACCTTTTCCGGATCCGACAGTGTCTACGCATCTACGGCTGCTTACGAATGGAACACGTTGCTGACCGCTCTCGCCACGCAGCGTACACAGGACATGACGAGGGCGACCCTAACGTCGTTTTTCGGGCTAACCAGTGTGGAGCTAGCCAACGACGAAACAAGTCGAACTAGAGCATTCATGCTTATGCGCGAGTATGCCAATCTGATGGATGAGTTCGGACCAATCGCGGTTCTCGAGAAAATCGTAGAAGAAAGTGACTTCTATTCAAGTCTTTTAGCTGAGCCTTCCGGCAGAAGACAAGTTACCGACTTTCAGCATGTAGCGGAATTATTAGACGAGGCTGCACGCAAACATCATTTAGGCTCAGCAGGACTATCAGCGTGGCTAAGCGAGCAAATTACCAAGTCAAAGGAACAAAGCGACGAGATTACTAGAAGGTTGGAGACCGACAGGCCAACTGTCACTTTAACTACAATCCACCAAGCAAAAGGCCTCGAATTTCCGATTGTCTTGCTTCCAGAAGCTAGCGAGTATTACTGGTCTGGAAAGCCACAGCCCGGTAGGCTCTCCACCGGCCACTGGAACGGCGAAAGGGTAATCGATCTGGACTTCGGATCTGAACGCTCATCCAGTTATTTCGAAGAAGAGCTAGCCGAGAGCTTACGACTGTTCTACGTTTCTGCGACGCGAGCGGCTAGCTTCCTCGTATGTTGGTATTCATCTACAAAGACGAACACGCTCAAGTCTCCGCTTCATCGACTTCTGTACGAGCTAAGCCCCGGAACCGATCGAAAACATGTTCTTTTCTGTGATTCCTTTACGAGCGCTCCCCCTAAACGCGTCTTATTCGACCAAGCTGAGGGAACCCAGAAATCTCTTCATGTCAATCAGTTCACACGCGTCATCGATAATTCGTTCCGTAGAACTTCGTACTCAGGGTTAACTGCAGAAATTCATGGCGTACCTCTACTTGAAGATGTTGATGAACCACTAGAAGAAGTGGTCAATGCGGAATCCGCTATGCACGAAAAGACCGATAAACCTATCTCGGCCCTAGCTGGTCTTCCGGGTGGGGTTAACTTTGGCACATTGGTCCACTCGATTCTTGAAAAGAACGATCCTGCAGCCAAAGATCTGAAAGCGGATCTGCTTGAAAAAAGCAGCACCGCTCTTAACCGACTCCCTATCGAAGGAGTTGACGCAGACACACTAGCTGCGGGACTATCCCAAGTTGTGACAACCGGACTTGGAGATCTCACTGAGGGTTTTTCGCTCCGAGACATCGGCGCAAAAAACAGGCTCGCAGAATTGGAATTCGAGATGTCTATGGGAAGTGATAGAGGCTATTCGACTCTAAAACAGTTGGCTGGGCTCTTCGACGATGAGTCTCTGGCAGACCCTAGCGGAGTGCTAGTTGGCTATGGCAAACAACTTGCTGCGACTAGCGCGGCGAGCAGCACGCTGCACGGTTTCCTAACAGGTTCGATAGATGCGGTTTTAAAGGTGAAAGACGCATTCGCGGTGGTTGACTACAAGACGAACCGCATTCCCTTGCAAGGCGACGAAGTTTTGACAGCCGATAAATACGATTCAGCTGGCATGGAGAAGATCATGCGCGAATCTCACTATCCCCTTCAAGCACTCATATACATGGTTGCTCTGCACAGATTCCTTAGCTGGAGACTTCCTTCGTACGATCCGGCAAAGCATCTTCGCGGCGCAGGTTACTTATTCGTCCGTGGAATGGTGGGACAATCGAGCACTGAATCGGATATGCATTACGGCGTCTTCACGTGGCGTCCCAACCCCGAGATAGCTGTACGAGCTTCCGAAATAATCTCTGGAGCGCAATTATGAAAAACAAAGAAAGTGTAATCGCACGCGGCTTGCTGGCCCGCTTCAATTCCGCTGGACTGATCGGGCAGGCCGCGGTTCACGCTTCACGCTCGATCGAATTGCTCTACGGAGAATCTGACGAGTTAGTGCTGCTAGCCACTAGCCTGTGTGTCCAGGCAGCGCAACTTGGCTCTGCATGTTTGCCGATGGAATCTAAAGACTCCCTAAGAGATTTATTGCTTTCCGAAGAAGAATTGTCTGATCCGGAACGCCTCAATCTTCTTTACGAATTGGACTGGCCCGATTTTTCTAGTTGGCGTGCAGTTCTCTGCTCATCAAAGATAGTCTCCACTTCACAAGAAGACGCTCCTAACCAACTGCCTCTTCGTTTTATTGACAGCAACTTGTATTTAGAGAGTAACTGGCTTTATCAGTCAGATGTTGTTGACGACCTGGTAGAAAAAATTAAAACTCCCCCGCCCGAGGTCGACGAGGCTGCTCTGGAAAAAGAGTTAGAAGAAATATTCGACGGAGCTGAGAAACCTGAGCCCCTACGCAGTGCGCTCGTCGATCAGCGCAATGCAGTAAGAAACTGCATTACCAGTTGGATATCAGTAATCGCAGGTGGCCCAGGTACTGGAAAAACTCATACTCTTGCAGCGCTGTTATCTGCGCTATCAGCTTCTAGCCCTACCAAACTGCACGTCGCGTTGACGTCGTTCAGTGGTAAAGCGGCGGCACGTATGAACGAGTCGTTAGCCCAGAACGTCCTTTCGACCGGTTTAGCTAACATCCGGATAGATAGAGGCGTTACTCTCCATAAGCTTCTTGGCTCCAGAGGGACGCTGAACGGGTTCACGTACGATGCAACTAACCGGCTCCCTCATGATGTAGTCATCGTTGACGAAGTTTCTATGTTGTCGTTACCGATGATGAAGCGGCTTCTGTCTGCGCTACGCAGTAATACCCGGCTGATCCTGATCGGAGACCCAGATCAGCTGACATCAATCGATGTCGGAACCGTCCTTGCCGACATCGTGGATGCAGATGTTCCAGGCAATAAATTCAATGAAATTCCCCTAGTCTCGAGACTAGAAATCAATTTACGGAGTTCGGGCAATATCCCTGAGCTCGCAGAGAGAATTCGCTTGGGTGATTGTGAGGGTGCCATTGAGATCCTCAATAAGAACGAGGGAGGGATCGAATACATCGATACCGATGCCAGCGAAATCTCATTTAGCACAAACGAATCCGCCGCTAGCGACGTGCTAGTTTCTGCTCGACAAATGCTCAAATGCGCTAATTCGGGGCTCGTCAGTGAGGCGCTACAGGCCCTAGATTCGCACAGGTTACTGTGCGCACACGCAAATGGAATTTATGGAGCTAGCAATTGGCAGGCAACTATCGATGCGTTCTTGCGAACCCAATTAGCTGGCTGGTCCAGCACAGAAGAGATTTATCCTGGAATGCCTTTGATAATTACTTCGAATTCTCCAGATCTAGGGATTTTCAATGGCGACACTGGAGTGGTGGTTCTCAAAGACGGAACGCTGCAGGCGGCAATAGGTTCTAAGGAAGATTTCAAGCTGATACCGCCATCGATGTTGGACTCTTATCAGTTAGTACACGCAATGACTGTTCACAAATCTCAGGGAAGTCAGTACGGAAAAGTCACTCTTATTCTCCCCAGCCATGAGTCCCCGATTCTCACCAGAGAACTGCTTTATACAGCAGTGACTAGGGCGAAGAAAGCTATCCGAATTATCGGCACTCAGCAAGCGGTCGCCGCGGCAATCGAGAACCCTGCTAGGCGAGCTTCTGGTCTAACGAATCGGCTCCTGGCCTTCAAGCCAAGCCTTTAACATTCGGCTTGCGATCGAGGCTTTCGTCGGAAGGATGAGTTTCCCACTTTTTGCCAATTCAATTATTTCTTCCCTGGTATAGAAGTCTCCCCACTCGAGCTCTGTGCCATCAGTCTCAGCTTTCGCTGCATCGCGATTTGATATTCGAGCAAAGAATCCGAGCATCAGCGACCGAGGAAAAGGCCACGGCTGGCTACCAAAGAAGGTTAGTTTGTTGATTTTCAACTTGGCCTCTTCCTCGACCTCGCGGAAACAAGCCTGTTCTGCGGATTCTCCAGACTCGACAAAACCAGCGAGGATAGAGACTTGATTCTTTTTCCACATCGAGTTGTGAGCCAGGTAAATTCTTTCGTCTTCGTCGAGGATCGCGACGATTACGGCCGGATCCGTACGTGGGAAGTGCAGCTTATTGCAGGCTTCGCATTCGCCCTCGAATCCTCCGTGTCTAGGCTTGATTTCACCAGTGCATTCGGGGCAATATTTCGCTCTATCCCACCAATTCAAAATAGCAATTGCAGACGTAGCAGCCTGTAACTCTGCATCGCTTAATTCTGCATCCCGAAGCGCTACTCCTGTTTTAGTTTCGTCCCTTTTTGCGAACCAGTATTCGTCTTTGGTTTTCCCAATAAATATGCAGTCAGACGAATAACTAGTTCCAGCAGCAACCTTGTGTGAAGAAAATTCGATCAAATTTTTATCATCAACTTTGATTAATCTAGCTTTTCCACTGGCGAAAAAGTCTTCGTATTCGCCATTGGCTCTAGCGTCTTGCGCATGATCCAATAGTGCTGGTGCGTACCAAGAATTTACCCCTGATTGGCCTTTAAAAAATTGATCTAAAATCATTAAAATCCGACTTTTCTCCTGGCAAGGTTTAATTAATTTCTGGTAGCTGCGGGCGCTCGATTTTTTTCGAAGCAACGTGATAGAAAACTGCGTCAATTCTACCTTCGGGAACACCTGTCATGTCAGACCATGCCGCCCGGTAAAGACTTAGCTGCATCGGTTCTCCAGGAGAATCAAAAGTCTTCCAGTCGACCACCTGATAATCAAAATCCGGTTCTTCTGAGGGGAAAACCGCGTCGATCCGTCCCCTAATCTGCTGGCCATTTTTCTTCACTAGGACGAAGCCAGCTTCGATGGCTACTGGAACCCTGTCCGCGTAAGGCCCGTTTTCGAAATCATGTAACAGTTTTTGGAATCGTTGTTCGGAAAAATCGTTTTCCGAAACAACGAAATCTTCATAATCTTCATCGAACGGTTTTGATAGACCGAATCTTTTTTCTAGCCATTCATGAAACCTGGTTCCAACCGAAGACATCTTGTTAACTTTTCGCGGCATTGGCCTTGTAATGTCTGCCCAGAATTTTTCAGGATCTTTCTCGTAAAGAATGCTCTGGCTAGCAGAGATAGATTTCGGCATCACCTTTCGCATTGCTCCTTTTCGATTTTCGAGGGCTTCCTCCAGAAGCATTTTCACGGAATCAGACCAGGAATCAGCGATTATTTGTTCATCAAAATTGAGTTGAATCGTTTGATCCTCTTCCCACTCACTTACGGCTAACGCGACTTCCTGCTGCTCTAATGCTTCTGAATCGTCTAATGGAGGCGGCCAAGCACTCGAGCCTTGATCAGACGAGAGTGGATCTTCTTCAGTTAGTTCAGCGATACTCATCTTGCCTGCTATGGGTTGGCGATCTTCAAATGACGTGATGACCTTTTCAAAATACTCAGATGGTTGTTTCGGAGATTTTCCACCGTTCCACTGACTGCATGTAAGCACGAGCCTATTTTTTGCTCTCGATGCGGCGACGTATGCTAACCGGTCCTCTGAATACATAGTCTTTTGTTTCAACTCATCCGCGAATTCGCCAAGTTCTTCTCGAGATAGACCGTTCAGTTGAGGTATCCATTCCGCGTCCCTACGCAGCGGTCCCGGTATCTCGACCGGATTTTTAACCCAGTTATCTGTGACTCTGGAAGAAGGAAAAGTTCCGTCTACAAGGCGAGGAATGAAAACCACGTCCCATTCAAGGCCCTTAGCCTTGTGCATAGTCAGTAGCTTCACAGAATCTTCTTCAGAGACCGCAGCTTGCTCCAGGCCATCGCCGTTCTCGATCTCAGAGTTAAGCCATGCAACGAGGCCGCTCAGATTCGATTTCTGATCGTTTAACGCAAACGAGTTAATCTCGTCGGTGAGCTTTCTGAGCTGCAAGGATTGCGCCTTACTTAATCTGGCTTCCGAAGAAAGTCCCATCTTATTTATGACCCTGCCAACCAGATCTACGACATGCTCATCTTTGTATCTCAACAAGTAATTAAAGACGCCGAGGAAATTCCTTAACCGCTCGAGCCCTTCTGAAGAAATTTTGTCTCCCGCAGACTCGCTTAGCTCAACTACTCGGTCCAGAAGACACAGCTCTTTCTTCCTACGACCGAGCTCGGCCAATTCGGCTGGCCCTAGACGCCATCTCAACCCCGTTAGCAAACGAGCAGCAGCAGGATCGTCGGTTACGTCATTGAGCAGACGCAACATATCTACCAAATCACTGATTCCGGGCAACACCAAAAGTCCGTTTAGACCGACCAGCTCGGTTGGAATCTGTGCCTGATCCAAGTTCTTAAAGATCTGCGCAACTGAGGAATTGTCTCTGAGCAGAATTGCTATATCACTCCAACTAGCTACTTCCCCTGATTCGTAGCAGTCCCTGATCTGCTCAACAACCCAAGATGCCTCTTCGGGCCATGAGACAAAGCTGTGGGCTTCTACTACACCCATGACGCGTGGGTCTGATTTGCTCAAAGACTCCCCTGAGACATCGGGAGGCGTGAGATAGATGCTTATCTGGTTATTCTCCTCGTCAAATGCCTGCGGAAGGTTTTCTCCTCTAAGCGGTTGCGCATAAGCGTTAGCGACCTTGAGAATATCGGGCTTACTGCGCCTGTTTACCTGGAGAGTGTAGATAGATGCTGGTTTTCCAGCCACACAAAAATCTTGCGGAAACTTCAAGATATTACTGGGGGATGCTCCCCGCCACTCATAAATTGCCTGGTACGGATCCCCGACCGCAGTTACTGCATGCCCGCCATGTTGCGGATCAACGAATAGGCCAGTTAATAGTTTTGCCTGTGCGCTAGATGTGTCTTGGTATTCATCAAGAAGTACTACTTTGAATGTATCGCGTAGTCTTTTTCCGATCACCGGAGCTTCTTCTACCATCTTTGCCGCGGTAGCCATCTGATCATAGAACTCTGTTAGCCGTCTATTGGACTTAAGTTCCTGATATTTTTCGGCTAAGCGAAGTAATTCCAGTCTCTCTAACGCTGTTGCCTTTGCATCTCTAATATGAGCAAAAACCTTCTTTTGCCTGTTCAACGGCTCCTGGTCAAGCTCTTTGATGAATTCTTCGGAAAATTCTCGAATCTCTGAATAACTCAATAGATTGGATTCAACATTTTCGGATAAGTTGATCAATCTTTCTATAATCGTCGACGGATTTATCCTCTTCAAATATTCGAAATCACATGATGAATCATTAACGATTTCAGATGCTGTTAAGAAGCTTTGCCCCCTAGTCAGCAGCCTTGAATCAGAATCTATTCCTGCGTGGAATCCAAACTCTCTCACCAACCAGGCAGCGAAAGAATCATAAGTCGCGATAAAAGGCTCATTGCTTGCCACTGTCTCCGCAGAATTCTCGAAACCGGCATTTTTCAAAGATGCGCTGATCCGGTCGCTAAGCTCGGCCGTAGCTTTCCTGGTAAAGGTAAGGCCGAGAACTTCTCCTGGCGCGACTTGCCCAGTGGCAACCAGCCAAACGACGCGCGCTGCCATAACTGTGGTTTTCCCGGTGCCCGCTCCAGCAATAATTACGTTAGGGCTCAGGGGTGCCGTTATAGCTTTTAGCTGTTCATCGCTAAATGGAATGCCTAGGGCTTCGCAGAGTTCGGCTTCACTGACTATTTTCATCGCGATTCCTTCCCTGACATAACCGGGCAATCAACTGAAAAAACGCATGTCCTGCACAGATCGCATTTGACCGCATCGAAATTGTCTCGCTGGATTATTGACACGGCCTGTTCTAAAAGTTCGTGCACCCACGTTTCGCTTTCGGTTTGTTGATCTTTCAGTTTTGGACGGGAATCAAGTGATGGCTGAGTTAAGACTTTCGGCAGTGTCCCAGACCTATCTTTATCGCTCAGGTAGACAAGGTGGGCATCGGCCAGAGCATTGCTCTGTGCGATATCCTCAAATGCTCCCAGCTTCGCAGCAAGTTGATAAATGCCAAGCTGCACATGAGACTCTGCTTCTTTTTTGGACGGAACGCTATTTCCAGTCTTGAAATCGATAATCCGAAGATTATTATCACGGTCTTTTTCTAATCTGTCGACGACACCAACTAGCTTCACTTCTTCACCCGAAACATGGGTCGTGACCTCAAAGCGCTTCTCAGTGCCGACTAACTCAAAATCATCCTCTTCGATCCAGGCTTTTAGACGTTGCACCATTAACTGAGCCTTCTGGTACTGAGCATTCGAGTACCATTCAACTTCAGGGGCAATTTTTGGCCAGGTCTCAGAAAGAATTTTTTCAAGACCAGAAAGATCCAGATCGTCCGCTTTGGCGGCTAGCTCGTGTATCAGCATTCCCAAGCTGGATGAAAACTCATTACTCGGGTTTGCATTAGCTTTTCTAGTAAGCAGCCACCGTCTCGGGCATTTGATCAATACTTCGACATCGCTTCCACTAAGCCGAATGGGGGCACCTTTTTTGAAAACACACCGATCCTGACCAGATATGGGCAGTATTCCCCACCAATTCTGGGGATCAGCAACCTCAACAAGCGGATTCCCGAAACTATCTTTTGCGTCTTTTAGTTCAACGAGCTTCGAGATAGCCACCTTTCTCAGACCTTCGGATATTGATCTATCGCTCACCGCGGTTCTGAGAAGGGCAACCATGCCGGGCAGACTATTCACTTCTTCGGCCTTGTGACGCTCCACATCAACGCCCAGTTCGTACAAAAATCTTGATTCTTTAGCGCCTGAACCGTCATCTCCGTTTGCAGCCACAAGATAAAGCTGTTCGCTTGCTCTAGTAATCGATAAGAGGTAGGCCCTGCGCTCAGCAGCAACTTGCTCTGCCGCGCTCATCGCGTCATCGAAAATTTTGACTTGCGGCGCAGTCCTCGGCCACTGGCCGTCTTGCAGCCCAGTTACTACCACCAAACGCCATTGACGGCCGACAGCCCTGTGTGTGGTCAACACGGAAACGCCTTCCCTGGCATGATCGGATTCGCGAGTGGTATCGGCGGCGATCTGCTGACTATCTAACTCGTCCAAAAATTGTGAAACTGCCTTTTCACCGCTCAAATGCGATCTTTCGGCAAGATCGAAAAGAGCGATTACTGCGTCTAAGTCTCGATTAGCCCGTTGAGAATCTTCGTCGTTACGAAGAGCAGCAGATCTTAGCTGAATCGGCCAATCAGTATGAGTCCAAATTCGCCACAAAAGGTTTGACAGATCTTGGCCTTCTTCGATCATTTTCGCCAATTGGGAAAGCAGTTCGTCAACAGGAGTCACCTGCTTTGAGAAGTCCTCTTCCTGACGCAAAAGTTTTCGTGCCTCAATCGTGTCGACCGAACCGATCGGACTGGTTAAGAGCCAGAAACGATCTTCATCTCGAAGTTTCTGCCCACGCATCAGATCCAAGGCCAGACGTAGGGAGAAAATAAGTGGACGAACCGCTAATTCTTGGCCAAGAGCCAGTTCGTCTCCCCTAGCAATAACCGGTATCCCAGCTGAAGTGAAGGCTCGAGAAAGACGACTGATTTCTGATCGCCCTTCCCTGATGATCACAGCCATTTCGTCCCAAGCAATCCCGTTTTTCGCATGCGCCTGTCTTAAGATTCCGGCAATTTCGTCGTATATGAAATTTTCATTATCAATTGTTATGGCTCGCACAACGCCGGAATCATCTTTTTCTGAAACGACATAGTCACTAGGTCGGACCCCGCCACGATAAGGCAATTTTGCTGCGACGCTTTTCGCAGCCAGGGCGATCTTCGAATCAGAACGAAAATTCTTCACCAATTCGATTCTTTTAAAGTCGCTACTGAAAATTTTCCCGAAATCGCTGATGGCCCTGGGATAGGCGCCGCGAAACCCGAAAACACTCGTATCTGGATTAGCGAATGCGATTATCTGTGAACCGGCAGCGTGTAAATCGGATAACAGCCTGATTTGGGATTCGTCCAATTCGGAGAAATCGTCTACGAAGACGGCAGATATCTCCCCCGCCAGAATCTGGGCTGCACCATCAGCAAGAATCAGCCGGACACGGTGAATAAGTTCTGAGTAATCAAGCGCGCCCTCGCTATCGAGCACATCAAGATACTCGGAGAAAAATCTGCCTACGCTTCGATCAAGTTCGCTCCCTGCCATTAGATCCTCGGGGTCGAGGCCGCGATGCCGAAGCTCAGAGAGTTTATCTCGTAATTGCCTGGTGAACGTCTTAGTTTTAACACCGGGTCTTAGCCACTGTGGCCAGTTTTCGATAGGAAAGTTGGCCAACAGCTCGCGAAGTCTGAATTCTTGCTGTGGAGCAGTAAGCATCACGGGGACTTTATCCGACTCTGGCGTGAATCTTTCAAGCACACTTCTTGCCCAAGCATGCATAGTCATGATTTTCGGACTGCCTTGGGTCCGACCTATCTTGTCCAAGATTTGAGTCCGTAGTTCCTGAGCAAGCGACCTTGATGCGGCAAAGATCAGAAGATTGGTGAGCCCTTCTCCGGATATAACACGCGTAGAAACACCATCTATCAGCATCGTAGTCTTACCGCTGCCTGCCGCCCCTACAACCAAGGTCGCCTTTGAAAACTGCATAGTTTCATTCAATCAGGTCGCACTGACATTTTTAACGACCACTTAGGCCTCCCCAGTTAGGTTGAGGCAACCAAGTCACATAAGATTAAAGCGCCAACGACACTATTGAATGGAGAAAGTCATGGCTAACGGAATCGTTAAGTGGTTCAATGCAGACAAAGGTTTCGGTTTTATCAGCGTGGAGGGCTCCTCAGAAGATGTATTCGTACACTTCAGCGCGATTGAGGCGGACGGGTTCCGCAAACTAGATGAAGGACAGAAGGTAGAATTCGATATCGTCAGCGGCCCAAAGGGGAACCAGGCTGATCACGTAAAAATTGTAGATTAATAACCACGCTGACCTTATTGGGTTTTTCTACTTGCATGATCTTGTAGATTTGAACTCGTGGATATCAAAATTGGCGTAACTCAAATTGCTCGAGAGCTAGAAATAGAAACTGAGTTGACCTCCGAGCAGATCATCGAAAAGATTCAGGAATCTCGCAACAGCGGCAACCCGTTAGTCCTTGATGGATCTAACGGCAGGCGGCTGGTCGTTCCGGTAGAAAAAATCGGATACATAGACATGGGTGCCCAGAATCAACGCCCGGTAGGTTTCGGCGTTTAAAAATTTAATAGATTAGGCCCGCAACCCAAGATGCCTCATCCTGGAGCGGGCTTTTTCTAACAGTTGATCCATCAGATTACTCACGCCAGCAATGTCGGCTAAACCATCGTCCTTAGTTCCACTAAGGATGTTGCTTAGCTCCTGATCGGCAGCAGCGAGGCTCTGTACGGTCAGAGTTAGTTCCGAGATAACTCGACGGCCGTACAACGACAAAACGTCAACCGCTCCTTCGTCGTCGAGAGAACTAACTACCTTCGAACTAGCGAAATCGTGGCTACGCCAAAGTTGCGTGCTAACTTTCAAGGCATCTTTGTCTTTGTTGGATAAATTTTGCTCAACGGCTTTCACCAGATCCGCCATAAATCCGACGACCAGGCACACCCTCAGCATTGCCTCGACATCATCCTTAGGATCTGTGAGCCTACCGAACTCATTTATAGGACCAGCTATCGGTTCAAACCTCGCCTTCATGGTTTTTAACGTGCCCGCGTGTTCAGCGAATCGAGCGAAGTGTCCTGCACCGAGAGTGTTCAGTCGGAGCCTATCCTCTAGTTCGCCTGCCCTTGCAGCACGAGAAACTAGTTCTTCGTGCAGACAAAGATTGGCGTAGGACATCAGGCTCACCAGTTTGTTTTCGCTCACAGATAAAAGTTTAACGGGAAAATGAGCGTATTTACCGAGGCGCGCAGACAGCGGTTAGGCATGTTATAGGAAGTATCTGAAGTTTACGAGTAGCATCGTTAGTGATGAATGAAAGCAAAACTACTAAAGAATATGAGGACAAAGACTCGAAGACCTTCGCTTCTTTGGGCATCAATCCTCTCCTTTGCGAGGCTCTTGCAGAGCAAAACATTAATGAACCCTTCCCGATTCAGGAAATGGCCATTCCGATCGCTCTTAGCGGTTCCGACCTGATTGGTCAGGCACGGACCGGAACGGGTAAGACTCTCGCCTTCGGGCTACCGTTGCTGCAGCGAATTATTCTTCCAGGCAATGAAGGCTTCGATGAGTTCGAGCATTACGGTAAGCCGCAGGCTTTAGTCATGGCCCCCACCCGCGAGCTTGCACAGCAGGTCTCTGGAGATCTTAGTTCTGCAGCTCGAAAGACCGGAGCCAAGTTCGTGACTATCTACGGTGGCGTTTCATACGATGAGCAACTAGCCCAGCTTAAAAAAGGTGTAGACGTCGTAGTGGGCACTCCCGGACGACTACTTGACCTGGCTAACCAGCGGGCGCTCGATTTATCGCACGTGCGAATTCTCGTGTTAGACGAGGCAGACGAGATGCTCGATCTAGGGTTCTTGCCCGACGTCGAGAACCTGACAGACCGAACTCCCAACGATAGGCAGTCGCTTCTTTTCTCTGCGACGATGCCCGCCGCAATCATGGCTCTGGTCCGTTCCAGACTGCATAATCCGGTACACATCCGCGCTGAGGGACAAGACGCACAGGCGACCGTGCCCGACATCAAACAGCTGATTTATCAGGCGCACGAACTAGATAAGCCAGAGATGATTGGCAAAATGCTCCAGGCCCCGAACGTCGGCAAAGTGATGATTTTCACTCACACCAAGCGTTCGGCGCAGAGGCTGACCGACGAATTAGTTGATAGAGGCTTCAACGCCCGTACGATCCACGGGGACCTTAACCAGTCACAGCGTGAACGTACCCTTAAGAAGTTCCGCAACAACCAGACGAAGATCCTTGTTTGCACAGATGTTGCAGCCCGCGGAATCGACGTCAGTGATGTCACTCACGTTGTCAACTTTGAGGTTCCGGACGACGCAAAGGAATACGTCCACAGGATTGGTCGCACCGGACGCGCTGGCGCATCCGGCTTCGCAGTGACACTTGTCGATTGGCAGGACGTGACTCGCTGGAACGTAATCAACAAATCTCTGGGAATGGATCTTGCAGACCCTCCCGAGACTTACTCGACCAGCGAAAACTTCTTGAACGACCTGCAGATCCCCAAGGGCACCAAGGGACGCCTCAAGAAGTCATCCGATGAGGACGACAAGAAGCCGGCTGAGAAGAAGACTCGGAACGCCAAGCCGCGCCCCAAGAGGACGCGGCGGCGTACCAAGAACGGAAAAGTTGTTCGCGAACGAAGCAACTAAACGTTTTTAGAAATCAATTCGCTAAGCGGTGCTGGGTGGATCAAGTAAGGAGCCACCTCCAGCACCGTTTTCGCACCACTGACACCCTGCACTTTCATCCGTACCGCGGCACGTCCGTATGCAACAGCAACAGCGGCGGTGAAGTCGGCGTTTTTTTCAAGCTTCAGGCTGTACTCGATGGTGTCTTGGGTGCCGTTTGCCTGGCCAGTCGTGATCACATATCCGCCGTGTGGCATCCCTGCGTGATCTCGGTCGAACTCTTCAGAAGAGATGAAATTGATCTCTACCTCGTAGCCAACGAAATAATCGGGCATCTCCCTGATCTCTTTTTCGATGCGGGCGTGTTCGCTCTCATCAGCAACAACGAAACATTGACGCTTGTGAGCCTGCTGACCAGTCAAACCTTGAGCGTTGCCCTGGCGAGCCTTATCTAACGCGCCCTCGTCCGGCAAAGTGTACTGGACTGCTTTCTGCACCCCGTCGATCCGACGCAATGCGTCAGAGTGTCCCTGAGATACCCCCGGCCCCCAGAAGGTGTGCTGATCGGAGTTCGGCAATACTGCCGAGGCGTATACCCTATTCAGGCTAAACATGCCCGGGTCCCAGCCGGTGGAGACGATAGAAACGTTGCCAGAGGCCTTTGCTATCTCGTCCATCTGCTCGTAGTGCTTAGCTACATAGTGGTGATTATCGTACGTGTCTACGGTGCAGGCCAGCCTTGCGAATTTCTCAGACATTTCCGGAATATCAGTAGCGCTTCCAAGGCATAGGTAAAAGACGTCAATATTTTCGGAATGTTTCTCCACGTCGGCTACATTGAAAACAGGGCTACCGGTATCAAGGCTGTCGCGTCGGGAGAAAATTCCGTAGAGGTCAATGTCAGAACTCGAGGC
The DNA here is from genome assembly GCF_000423485.1 of Propionimicrobium lymphophilum DSM 4903. Lineage (GTDB taxonomy): Bacteria > Actinomycetota > Actinomycetes > Propionibacteriales > Propionibacteriaceae > Propionimicrobium > Propionimicrobium lymphophilum. The sequence goes on from NZ_KE384026.1 coordinate 355,184, forward strand.
AATAACTTTCTCAGCGCTCTTTCCGAGATTTCCGTACCCTACGATTGCTGCAGATATCTTTCTCATCAGATGTCCTCTCAAAAAAATCAACGAACAGATTGTATTCGAGTTTTTCCTGCAAGCGCTACAATGACCAAACCTGAAACGAGCATTAATGACATGGCCGCACGCAATGAAGTAGCTTGCGAAATGAGACCAACAATTGGCGGATTAAGAAGCAGCCCGATTCTTAGCATCCAGCTCGCGACGGTGATGCCGAAGCCTTCCGGGAGACCAGGAATTCTACCGGCCGAAGCATAGGCAGTCGGAACCACTGTGGCGCAGCCGTAGCCTGCAAATAGATAGCCCAACATGACGGTCCAGGTAGTTGGGAATCCGACAACTAGAACTCCACCTACGCAAATTGCTAAACCACCAACCAGCAGAATTCTTCTTCGCCCATACTTATCGATTAGCAGGTCGCCCAAGATCCTGCCTACGAACTGCGCTCCGATGATGGCGGTATATCCCAGTCCAGCTATACCGATTGGTGCGCTTACCTCTCGTATCAAATAAAGGATGGACCACCCGCTCCCGAGATCTTCGATCACCACACCAGCGATGGCTAAAACGCCCAGAGCTAGAAGAGTCACAAGCACCGGCCGTGGCAACCGGAATTTAAGCTTTTGCTCAGGATTCTGATTAGAGCTGACGCTGAAGCCCTCAGGTATTTTTGCCATTTTGCAGGCAAAGAATGCCACAATAGCCAGGGCCAAAGCTACGACACTCAGATGTACTCCGCGGCCTATACCCAATCCTGCACAAGCAGATCCCATAAGGGAGCCGAGGGCAGCTCCCAAGCTCCATAAGGCGTGCAACGAATTCATTATCGAACGGTCGTTGTAATCTTCTACGCGCACTCCGTGGACGTTCTGAGCGGAATCGACGATTGCGTCCAGAAAACCAAAAGACGCGAAAGCTAACGCGAGGACTATGAGGTTTGAAGCCCACCCAATTAGTGCAGCGCTTGCGCACAGCAAAAACGTCCCGCAAAGTCCGGTATTTATCGCTCCGAAACGCTTTAGCAGCTGCACCGTGACGCTTACAGCCAGCAAGGAGCCAACAGAGATCAAGGCGATCATAAAGCCATAGGCGCTGTCGCCAAGGAGAAAGTCTCGTTTTATCTCTGGCAGCCTAGGAACGATGTTTGTGAAAATCGCTCCATTGGTGAAGAAGAAAAGCGATATTCCTATCCGTGCTTTGACCGGGCTCATTTTGCGATTCGTTTTAACGTTTCATATGCAAGGTCATGGATAGGCACGTCTACTCCCGACTCCCCAGCTAATCGCACTACAGCACCCGGCTGGCCTTCGAATTCGCTTGGCACACCTGTCAATAGGTCTCGTTGCAGGCTGGATGTCGAATCTTTTGGCTGCGCATCGAGGAATTTCATTATCTGGTCTAGGGAAGCATCGGGGACGTCCACTCCCCTAGCAGTAGCTAAATTCAGCACCTCTGAAACTGCAGCACCTAAGCTGCACCGAAGTTCTTTCCGGAGGAATCCGATCGGTTTTTGCGTCATAGCACCCAAAACACCGAATGGCTCCACGAAAGCAAACTTAAGCCATACGTCCAACCACTCATTGTCGAATCTCGGCACCGGAATACCAGCAGACTTTGCGGCCTGAACTAACCGCTCAGATCTGCCGGATTGGCTGCCATCCCATTCACCGAAAGATAGCGAGCCTGGTCCCCCTCTATGGGATATAACGCCGGGCTGATCCGCATTGGCAAAAACTCTTGCAACACCAGGCATAATATGGTTTTCACCAATTTCGGTGGCGACAATCGAAGGCGCTTCAACTCCATTTTGGAGTGTGACTACGCCCGTTTCTTTCCCGACTAACGGCTTCAGATGCCTCAACGCGTCAGGCAGCTGATGAAGCTTAGGAGTGCAAAATACGTAATCTACCTCACCGATTTCGTCAGCATCAGTTGTGGCAAAGACATCTAAATGTAGCTCGGTATCACCAATAACCCTCAGACCATTGTTCCGAATCGCATCAACAGTGCGCTGTCTAGCTATTAGGGCAACTTCATTTCCGGCTGCGAACAGTTTGGCGCCATAAAAACCGCCTAGCCCGCCAGCTCCGATCATCGCAAAACGCATGCTTCAACTTTAATTCAGAGCTGGCGGAAGGCTAATTTAGACGTTTTCTAGTAGTAAATCATCTGCATGGCAGAGCGAACCTCGTTGAGTGTCTTGTTGCCAACCTCGTTCGCGACCTCGTTACCGTCTGCAAGGATCTTCTCTAGATAACCGTGATCTGCCACCAATTCTGCCCTGCGGGCACGAATCGGAGCGAAGTACTCGTTGACGGACTCGGTAACCAGCTTCTTCAGCTGGCCGGCTCCGCCATCGCCGATTTCCTCAGCAATTGCTACGGGATCTTGATCAGCGCATAGCGCAGCCAAATTAACCAGATTAGATACCTCAGGACGGTTCTTCGGGTCGAAAGTGATGTGACGTTCGGAATCGGTGACGGCCTTCTTGATCCGTTTAGCGGTCTCGTCAGAGCTCATGCCGATCTCAATCGTGTTTCCATGAGACTTGCTCATCTTTTTACCGTCGAGACCGAGAATGCTTGAAGCCCCGCTCAGCAAAGCCTCCGGAGACGGAAATACTGGCTTGTCTTTATCAACACGACCGTAACGCTCATCAAATCTACGAGCGATCACGCGAGCCTGTTCCAGGTGAGGCAACTGGTCTTTGCCTACAGGCACCAAATTTGCCTTGCAAAACAGGATGTCTGCCGCCTGATGGACCGGATAGGTGAGCAAAAGACCGCTCATCGGACGACCGCCAGTCGCCTCGTGTTCAGACTTCACAGTTGGGTTGCGGTAGAGCTCCGAGTCTGTGACGACAGACAAGAAAGGAAGCATCAACTGGTTAAGAGCCGGCACTGCAGAGTGCGTGAAGATAGTGCTCTTGTCAGGGTCGATCCCGACTGCTATGTAGTTAGCAAGCGCCGAGTAGACACGGTCCTTGATAGGGCCGACGCCATCGCGGTCTGTAATAACCTGGTAATCAGCAATCAGTACAAAGCTCTCGACACCCGCGTTTTGAAGACGCACGCGATTAGCGAGCGAACCAAAATAGTGCCCAATGTGCAGCTCACCGGTTGGCCTGTCGCCCGTTAGCATTCGGTATTTTTCAGGATTAACTGAGAGGTCGTCCTCAATTGCCTTGCTGCGAGACAAGCTAGCCTGTAAAGAAGCCTCAGAAGTCGAATCAGCCAGGTTTTTTTCCACGCTATCTTCGGTAATTGGCTCTTTGTTATCTTTGTACTGATCTGTCATGGCAATCATTCTAGAGCACAGAGATTTTTCCGCCATGACTGCGGATTCGAGTCACCAACCCCTGCAGAGCGCTATGCCTTGTGGTCTCGCTGCCTAAGGCGTGACCGATCTTGCCGGTGCCGTGATAGTCGCTTCCACCAGTGCGCATCAGGCCAAGTCGATGCCCGAGTTGCCAAAGAAGATCCCTGCTCACGTTATCTTGGTCCGGGTGGTCGACCTCTATCCCGTCCAAGCCATTTTCCAGCGTCAATTTTTCGATGAGTTCGGTACTGATATTTTCACCTCTGCCCTTAATAAGTGGGTGAGCCAAAACAGCTGCCCCGCCAGCAGAATGGACAAGATCAATAGCCTTTTCGACAGGAATTTCGTAGCGTCCCACGTAAGCGGGTTTGCCGTAGGCGAGATACTTTTCAAAGGCCTCATTGCGATGCTTCACATAGCCCGCTGTGACCATTGCGTCGGCCACATGGGGCCTACCTATAGAATTGCCTGCTGCCTTTTCCTGAACGTCCTCAACTGAGATCTTTATACCCTCTTCGGTTAGCTTTGAAACGATCTGAGGGATGCGCTCTTGGCGGCTTTTCAGGCACTTGCTTAACTCTCCGAGCAAATCAGCATTGTGAATGTCAGTACCGTAGCCAAGCAGGTGAACCGAATCTTCTCCCGAGCAAGCACTTATTTCAATTCCGGGGATGACTCTGACGCCAATGCGCCTGCCCATCTCCATGGCCTCGGATAAACCGTCGAAAGTGTCATGATCGCAAAGTGCTACAACGCCGACACCGGCTTTCTGCGCATTAGCAACAAGCATGGTTGGCGTGTCGGTGCCATCGGAAAACGTTGAGTGTGTATGTAAGTCGATTTTCATCATTGTCCCCCAGTAACATTTTCGAACCTGAAGCTTGCCTCTAACGCAGACATAAATTTTTGCCTGTCGCCATAAGGCCACTCTTCGATTCTAGAGACTCCTGCGGGCAGGCTCAGCCCGAAGTCATAGACAACCGCCGGTTTTCCTCTCAATTTCACCTTGAACGGAAATTCATCGACGATATCGACGCCAAACCCAACTAGTTCAGGGACTAATTCGGAGAGCTTCATTTCGGCACCGACACGGAATATCTTCAACCGGAAGTCGACACCGTTTTGTGGAGGGATTGGCTGATAAATTAGCAGGCCTAAATCATCGGAATTTTGTATTTTGTTAAACTCCGCCAAATCTGTCACCGCTTCCAACGGCGTGTATGCCTCTTTATAGGCATCTGAGAAATCAATCCCCCTAGCGGATGAGGGGAATCTTTCCGCGATCTCAGCAAACCGATCCGACCAGCTTCTAGTTGCGTGCTTAATAGAATTTTCTAGTCTTGTCGGATCTACATGAGGTAGTTGTCTGCCCTCTTCGACTCGCAGGCTTATGTAAACGCGAGCTAGAACGGATTCGCTAACCAAAAGGCTCCACTCAACTTCTTTAGCTCCTGTTGCAGCCTTCAGCACTTCGATCATCTTTTCTCGAACCGTCGTGTTATAACGGTCCCGAGGAAAGTAAATGACGGCAGTCAGCATCCGCCCCCAGCGCCCTCTACGCAAGAACATTCTTAGCTCTCTGCGCTCCTCCGGTTGTCCCACCTGAGCCAAGATCGGATACAGTTCTTTCGGAGTTGCCCTAAGCAGTTCCTCGCGAGGGAAAGTCTCCATCGCTGCGAGCAGACTCCTCCCGGCGAAAGACTCTGGGTCGTATTTCAGTTCCTCCATCATCTTGTTGGACTTTTGCGCGAGCAACGGCACATTAAAAATTGACTCCGAGTACGCCGTGGAAGTCAGGAGCCCCAAGAACCTGTGTTCTCCTATGACCTTTCCCTGAGAAAAGATCCTTACCCCAAAGTAATCGAGGTATCCCCCTCGCCTGATCCTTGACCGTTCTGAATCCTTAGTTACGATCAATTCCTCGGGATCTTCGCCGGGAAGTAGCGAAGCATGGAAACGCCTTGTAGCTCTAACCACATCGTTGAGAATTCCCAATCCGTTCGATCTTGGCCAGAAAGCCCCAGTGTCAGTAATTCGATAAGTCTGGGAGCCTACAGGCAGAAAATGGCTCGGGTCAGAAAGCCAAATCAGCATCTGCCTGGTCGTTTCCTGCTGCGCAGACTCAGCAACCTGACGAATGTTTTCGCGCATCTGTTCCATGTCGTTGCTGACGATGGTTAGATCGTCCAGAGCCAATTTGAGCTTGCGCTCTAACCCAGGGAGAGTTTCATCGGTAGGCACGCCTAGGGGGCTCAAGAGATCTAGCCTTACCCAGGATTCCCGACTGGCTTTCTCGGCGTTCTTACCAAACGCAGTTATTAGACCTTTTTCGTTACGCGTCACCCAAGGCCGAGGATGCGATAGTCCTCTATTTAAAAAACCTAGGCTGTTGGCAATCTGCAGTATCGTCTCCACGATAAAAGGGCGGTCTGCTGTTATCACTTGGACTGTAACATGGGCACTAGCGTCTAAGCTGCCTTGGCGAACTCTGATGAGAGTTTGGTCTGGCTGGCGCGCAATTTCTTCGAATTCGGCAAGATCTTCCGGAAATCGAGTCTCGCTAGGCATTAAGGAATCTCCTGAGTTGATCAGACGCGTTGATTAGTACCTGCTGCCTGAAATGGCATCATGTATGTATGCGAATTACATCACGTCACGAATTTGCTGCAAGCTCACAGGCCGTCTACGCAATGCTAAGGGATAAAAATTTCCTAAGTAAGGTAGCCGAAATGGCAGGAGCAGATAGCTCTGAAGTCACCGAAGACGATTCAGAAGTCACCCTGAGAGCAGGCATTGCTGCCCCAAGTAAAGCGCAAAAATTCGTAGGGCAAAGCATCAACCTCAAGATGGTCGCTACCTGGAGCGATCTAATCGACGGTAGAGCAGAAGCAGATCTATCTTCCACCGTGGAAAACATGCCCGCCACTTTAACGGGTAAAGCTCTCCTAAGAGGAAACGAGAAACTCACAGTTGTCGATTATGAATGCGACTTCACGGTAAGCGTTCCACTTCTGAGCAAAAAAATCGAGGAAACTGCTTCACCTTACGTTATGAGAGTGATCGATAAACAGCAGGAAGTCGGAAAAGAGTGGCTCAGCTAAATTTCGCTGAGCGTGTGCCAGGCCAAATCATGACTAGACATAAATTCCTGCGCGGCTTGCCAGGCATCGTCGAGTTCTAGACCGGCCATTTCCTCTAGCAGACTTCTAGGGGCTTCCTGGTCATCGGAAAACCAAGAGACGACCGCTTTAGCCGAAATATTAGAAACGGTTACTCCCCCGTTTTCTGCTTCTGACCCTTCGGAAAGTTTTGCTTTCGAAGCGTCGATAACCGCTATCAGTCTCTCACCGTATTTGGCCAGCGCCCAGACGCCAGCCACCTGCAAGGCAGCTAACTCTGCTTCTTCTTGAGACTCTTTGTAGTCGCCGATTCCGAAGGTATCTTTCAAGGGTCCGTTCGCTACAAAAGCCTGAACCGCGCCATTGAGGCTCCCCGAATCAGAAAGTTCATCCAGTTGGGCACGGCTGACAGGCACGAAAACTAAATCCACACATATAGTTTTCCACAATTTCTAAAAACCCGAGGTCCGGATAGCCAAGTAACAAAACAAGTGGCCAGCCGACTACTTCCGGTCGACTGGCCACATCATTGCTTTGGTCAGCTAGCCACGATTACGGCCGTGGCACTTTTTGTACTTCTTTCCAGAACCACAAGGGCATGGATCATTACGTCCTACCTGGTCTGCCTCGGTTGAAACAACCTGCCTATTAGATTCTTCTTCAGAACCATCCTCAGAAGGCGCCGAGTATCGCAAATGTTCGTTCTTCTTGGCAGGAGCCTGCTGTGCCTCGGCTTTTTCATCTGAGGAGCTTTCCTCAGCCACAGCAGCTTCATTCTCTTGATTCTGCTTAACGAGACCATCCAGCGGCTGGTTCAACAAGAACTGAACGACCTCAGCGTAGAAGCCTTCACGCATCTGGTCGAACATGAGTGCGCCTTCGCGTTGGTACTCGACGAGTGGATCGCGCTGAGCCATCGCCCTAAGACCGATGCCTTCACGCAGGTAATCCATCTCGTAGAGGTGCTCACGCCACTTTCTATCAAGGACGAAAAGCCAAACCGTACGCTCGAAGTCTCGCATGTTTTCTTCGCCGAGAAGAGCCTCGCGTTCCTTGTAGACGCGACGCGCATCTTCGCGGAAAGCCTCAACCAGTTCGTCAGCGTCATCGACTTCTTCGAAGTTTTCTTTGACCAGACCAACAGGGTAAAGCTGGTTCATCGCCTGCCACAGACCGTCGATGTCCCAATCATCTGCGAAGCCCTGCGTGTAGCGCTCGATGCCTGCGCCGATGATTTTGTCGGTGACCTCTTCTAGGGTGTCCGACAATTCTGCACCAGCGAGAACCTTGCGGCGATCGCCGTAGATGGCGTGCCTCTGACGGTTCATGACGTCGTCGTAGCGAAGAACATTCTTACGAATTTCGAAGTTCTGGGCTTCCAGTTGCTTCTGAGCGCTCTCGATTGCCCTGGAAATCATCTTCATCTCAATGGGCTCATCATCCGGCACATTCAGACGAAGTAACGCGTTTTCAACAGCGTCAGGCTTGAACAAACGCAGCAGATCGTCTTGCAAGCTCAAGAAGAAGCGGCTCTCACCCGGGTCACCCTGACGGCCAGAACGTCCGCGCAGCTGGTTATCGATTCGCCTGGACTCGTGACGCTCAGAACCGATTACGACAAGACCACCGAGCTCCACGACCTCGTCGTGTTCTGCCTCAACCTGCTTCTCGAGAACAGGAAGAAGCTCTCGCATCGCTGCTTCGTATTCTTCCGCATCCTCGACGGGATCCAAGCCACGCTCTTTAAGCTTCTCGGTAGCAATGAATTCGGGGTTACCGCCAAGCATGATGTCAGTACCACGGCCGGCCATGTTCGTGGCTACAGTAACAGCACCCTTCCTACCGGCTTCAGCGACAATTGCAGCCTCACGCTTGTGGTGCTTAGCATTCAAAACCTGGTGCGCAATGCCAGCAATTTTCAGACGACGGGATAGCTCCTCCGACTTATTGACTGATGCAGTACCGAGAAGAATCGGCTGGCCAGTATCGTGAATCCGCTTGACGAGCTTCACGATCGCGTTGTACTTGGCGTCCTCTGTCCGATAGATCTTGTCGTCATAATCCTTGCGGATCATCTCTTTGTTGGTTGGAATGACCAGGACACCCAGACCATAAATCTTCTGGAACTCGGACTCTTCAGTCTTTGCAGTACCCGTCATGCCCGAAAGCTTTGTATACATGCGGAAGTAATTCTGAAGCGTAATCGTCGCCAAGGTCTGATACTCATCCTTGATTTCGACGTGTTCCTTAGCCTCTAGAGCCTGGTGCAAACCTTCGTTGTAGCGACGCCCCTCGAGGGTACGACCGGTGTGCTCATCGACGATCAAAACCTCGTTGTTCGACACGACGTAGTCTTTGTCGCGGTGGAAGAGTTCCTTAGCCCTGATTGCGTTGTTCAGGTAACCGATAAGCGGCGTGTTAGCCGACTCGTAAAGGTTGTCGATGCCGAGCATGTCCTCGGTCTTCTCGATTCCTGGTGCGAGAATAGCGATCGTGCGCTTCTTCTCATCAACCTCATAGTCTTCATCGCGAGTCAAACGGAGAGCGAGATTCGCGAAAGCCGGATACCACTGCTTGTTTTCGGTGGCAGGGCCAGAAATGATCAACGGCGTTCGGGCCTCATCGATCAGAATCGAGTCGACCTCATCCACGATCGCGAAGTAGTGGCCGCGCTGAACCAGATCTTCTGGGGTCATGGCCATGTTGTCACGAAGGTAGTCAAAGCCGAACTCGTTGTTAGTTCCGTACGTGATGTCTGCGTTGTATGCGACTCGACGCTCAGCAGGGGTCATGTTCGAGAGGATCACGCCCACGGTCAGACCAAGGAAATGGTGAACACGTCCCATCTGTTCGGACTGGTATTCGGCAAGGTAATCGTTAACGGTAACGACGTGCACGCCCTTACCAGTAAGTGCGTTCAAGTAGCTAGGCATCAGCGCGACGATAGTTTTACCTTCACCGGTCTTCATCTCGGCGATGTTGCACATGTGAAGGGCTGCACCACCCATTAGCTGTACGTCGAATGGGCGTTTACCCAGAACTCGCTTACATGCCTCACGGACAGTCGCGAACGCTTCGATCAGAATGTCATCTAAAGTTTCGCCTTCCTCAAGACGCTTCTTGAATTCAGCGGTCTGGCCACGAAGTTCTTCATCGCTCATAGCGATGTAGTCATCTTCGATGCTGGTGACCTGGTTGGCGATCTTTTCGAGCTTTTTGAGCACTCGACCTTCGCCGAAGTTAAGTAGGCGATCTATAACGCTCACGTGTTATCCCCTGTTATTAATAGTATTTCAACATAACGATAGTATCCGAACAGCATGATCGGCCAACCTTATTGGCTGGCCGATCATGCAACCTGTTTCGATCAGTGTGTAACTACGTCATGATTCACTAGTCTTAATGGACTCAGACTAAGAGTTTGCCTTAGTTACGGAACCATCAACGTTTAGATGAATAACGCCGTAATTGTAAGCCTTACGACGGTAAACGACACTTGGCTGCAGCGTCTGCTCATCTACGTACAAGAAGAAGTCGTGGCCGACCAGTTCCATCTCGTCCAAGGCCTGCTCTAGAGTCAATGGCTGAGTATCGAAAACCTTCTCTCGAACGACGAGTGGGCCATCTCCGGTTACCTCTATGCCGGCAACAGTCTTTGTTTCCGGTTCGTTGGAGATTTCTTCTTCTGGCTTTTTCAGTAGCCCCAGATCTAGAGGTACTGTGGCCAGGCTTCTTGCTTCGCGGAGTCCACGATTGTGCTTACGCCTGTCCGCCGCCCTTCTAAGCTGGGTCATCAACTTATCTTCTGCGCGATCCATTGCGGTGCGCTTGTCTGCTGCCTGAGCGGAGGCACGGATAACCGGACCCTTTCCTCTGAGGGTAATCTCGCAGCGAATATCATCTTCGGGGTCGCCCTTGGCGGGATGCGCCGTGAATTCAACCTCGACTCGGATCACACGATCTTTCAACTTGCTGATCGAATCGGTTAATCGCTCACTTATCTGCTCACGAAGTTCGTCCGTAATTGTGCAGTGACGTCCAGTGATGGTGACTTCCATGTCATCCTCCTAGGTAGTGGCGGACTAATTAGTGGCTTTAAACCGCTTAATTAGAAGTTACCGCTTTGTTAACAATTTTTCATGGAAAATTTGGTAGTCGTAAACCCGTAGATGCAATAGTCACAGCCTGTTCACAAGAAATTTTTGCATCTCCAAGAGCACGTTTAGCTTCCCTCAGTGTGGCCCCAGTAGTAACGACATCATCGAAAAGAAGCACGGGCATGTTAAAACCTGAACGTGCTCTCATCGTGTTTTTCTGAGCTGATGAACGGCTACTTTTATTACGTCCGATCTGGTCTCCCGCAGCCCGGCATCGTTCTAACAAACGCAAAGCTTTGCAACCAGTTATCGAAGAAATTTCTTTCGCCAACGAATATGTATGGTCGTAGCCGCGTCTTCGCACAGCTGCTGGATCTGAGGGGATCGGACAGAAGATCGCGCTTTTATCTATTTCTAGCTTCTCCGCGACGAGCCTTGCCAGCGGTTTCTTCAACCAAAATCCAGACCGATTCTTATGCACCAAAATCAGTCGATTAACAGGCTCCTTATATTCGCAAGCAGCGCTCACACTCAGATCACCAAGCAGATTCCTATTAATCACGGGCTGGGCGAAAGCGTTAGCTAGGCACTCATGGCAGATTCCTAACCCGGGCAATCCGCATCCGGGACACGCAGAACCTAAAAATAGATCTGCGGCACCTTCCAAAATATTCTTTACAAGACACAATGCTCGTTCTGATTGACTCACATGTTCATCTTTGTTGTAAAAAACCAAAATGTTCCCTGGAAGAACATCGGTTATTTATTTTTTCACCAGGTGCGCGGCAAGTATCTCAGGCAAATTCGCAGGTCTCCCTATAATTAAGCGCATGGCGACTAACGATGAGCAGCCCAATTACGAAGTCTCGGAAGAAACCGACATGACCGGGCTCAACTTGTTCGATGAGCGAGCCAGCGCCGCTGGCAGCTTTCCACACGCGATGCTTGGATACGACCGCACCGCAGTTGACACCTATGTCAGGGATGTAGAACAACAAGTCTCGACACTGCGTCAGCTGACTCGACATCTACGTCGAGAGCTTTCGATCACGCAGTCTTCTCAGGGTGAAACCGACTTCAGCCGGCTAGGCGCTCACGCCACTTCGATTCTTCGTTCCGCTGAAACCCAGGCCGAAGATCTTGTTGCAAAGGCTGGATTAGAAGCAGAGCGAATTCGTGAAGAGGGACGCCGCAACGCTTCAGACCTCAGGGCTAACGCGCAAAGTGAGGCAGACGACATTCGGGTTTCCACCGCGGAAGATCTTCGCAAGACCCGAGAAAAATTAGATGCCGATGTTCAAGCAGCTCGAGAAAGCGCTCAAGTCGAATCGGCCAGCATTGTCACCGCTGCGCGTCAGCAGGCCGAAACGATCGTCTCTGAGGCAAATCACAAAGCGCATCTGGCTCTGACAGAGGCCAAGGCAACGGCTAGACAGCTAACCGCCGCAGCCGAGCAAGAAGCGGCTCAAAAAACTTTAGAAACCGAAGCGGCTGCTTCCACTACTCTTAGTGATGCCGAAGCAACAGCCAACAGAACCCTGCAGCAGGTCAGGACGGTTGCCGATTCGATGCTTGCTGAAGCAGAAAATAATGCTCACAAAACTCTTAGCCTCGCCGATCAAGAAGCAAAAAAGACCGTTTCTCAGGCACGAGCTAACGCAGACGCGATCATGGCTACCGCCGATAACGATGCACAGAGCAGGTTAGCAACGGCAAAGGAAGAAGCCTCTAAGACCCTAGCCGAAGCCCATCAGGCAGCAAGCGAACAATTAGCCAAAGCTAACGAAGGAGCCTCCAGCATTAAGGAAGAGGTCGAGAAGATCCTTTCAGATGCTCGTCAACAGGCAGAGAAAGCCACTGCTATTGTCGTCGAGCATACAGAACAGGCAGCAGCTATTAGAGCCGATGCGATCAAGGAAGCCGATGAGGCCCGTGCACGTGCAGCTAGCGAGAGCGAGGCGCAGTTAGCTTCGGCTCATCGCCAATCTGCGATGCTTCGTGAGCGTCTCGAGCAACAATTTGAATGGCGCAAGGAACAGCTGCAGCGAGAGATAAACGTTTTGATTGGCAGGAAGAAGTCGATCATTGGTCAGCTCGAAGCACTGCAACAGGTTGGTCTCGAATCGCTCAATGACTTCCCCGACGATGATCCGTTCCCCGAGGTCGAACTACCCGATCGACCTGCAGACGACGAAAAATGGCTAGCAGATGGCCAGCCTGAGCAGACTCTCGTAGTCGACGACGAGAAAACAAAAATTTTGAAAACCGACAAGAAGAAATAACACATAAATATTTTGGCTGGCCATGTTGGCCAGCCAAAACATTTATGTGCGCTAACTATGCTTTGCTGCCCATGCATCAGGAATATAGATGCAGTTTGGATCTGCCGCCATATAGTCGCCTGTCATGGCGTATGCGGTTGCTCGTGATCCCCCGCATATCCTATTGAAACCGCATGCTCCGCACTTGCCCTCAAACTGATCGGGGCTTCTAAGGTCCTTCATCACTTTGGTTTCCCGATACAGTTCGTCGAAAGGATTCTCTCGAATATTTCCCACCGCAATTGGGAGGAATCCAGATGGGCAAACGTTCCCCTCGTGATCTACGAACGCGAAACCAGATCCAGAGTTGATGGCCATCGGAGGACGAGGAGTTCGCGGATTTGGCGCATGCTCGCCCATGATTCTGGCCGTCTCATTAGTCAGCCAGTGGTACAGCTCGCCACGTTCCGCTGGTCGAGCTAATTCCTCCGGAGGAACACCGGCATCAGCTGCGTCTGCTCGCTGAATCGCTATCCTGCGGTACTGCGGAGCCTCTGTAGTTTTAATAGCAATCCGGTCGGAAACGTCATGCTGCCAGTGCATGACGTCCTCCCTTTCTGAGGGGTTGAGCATCTGAAGATGAGAACCTCTACCAGTCGGGACCAGCATGAAGGTGTACCACATGAAAGCATTTAGGTCTATGGCATTTTTTAGCATCTGAGGGGCTTCGTGAATGTTCCCCTTAGTCAGAGTCGTGTTGATCTGGAGCCTGAAACCAACCTCGTTAATAATCTTGGTTGCCTCGACTGTCTTTTCAAATGTTCCAGCGAAACCACGAAAGGCGTCATGCGTCTTAGCAGATGCACCATCCAATGAAACGCTCATCGCCTTACCACCGGCTTTCCGCAAGGCGACTAGACGTTCCTTAGTGAAGAGAGGCGTAACAGATGGCGAAATTGAGATGTGCAGGCCAAGATCAGTGCCGTACTGGACAAGTTCGACGAGATCTTGTCGCTCGAAGCAGTCACCACCTGTGAACACGACCATCGGTCGTGGCTTTTCGTAACTTGCTAGTTGCTCAAGCAGGTTCTTTCCTTCAGCATTGGAGAGCTGTCTGGGTGACGGGCGATGCTGAGCTTCCGCACGACAGTGTTTGCAGACCAGCTGGCAAGCACGAGTCACCTCCCAAATAACCATGAAGGGCTTTTTGTTGATGTCGTGTTTAATTTTTCTGACGACAGGCCCGTGTCCACCATGCAAATGTCCGGGATGTGGCACAAAATCTCCTCTCCAGTCAAAACGACTCTAACGCCACACGCTACGAGACACCGCGTCGCGCTTAGTGAGTGCTAAGAATCAGTAAACGGTAAGACCCATCGATCTGAGAATCTCGCGAGCTTTTTCGGCATCTTCCTTACTCGGCGGCTCGACGTTTTCAAGTTGATAGTCGTAGCCCAGATCTGACCATTTATCTCGCGCCATTTGATGGAACGGCAGCAATTCGACGCGTTCGACATTCGACCAGCGCTGGATAATCTTGCCAACTTCGCGGATATTTTCCGGGTTGTCGGTCCATCCAGGCAGGAGCACAAATCTGATCCAAACGGCCTTATTGGTCGCAGCTAGCCGATCTCCAAAGGCGACGGTCGGCGCCAGCTTAGCTTTAGTCACCTTTTCATAGGTGGCTTCATCGCCGCTCTTGACGTCTAGCAACACCAGATCAATATCTGCCAGCATCTGATCGCTTATGTTCACGCCCAGATAGCCAGACGTGTCGATCGTGGTATGGATACCGTTTTCCTTGGCGAATCGCAGCAGCCTCGCTAGAAACGCCGGCTGCATAGCCGGCTCTCCACCAGAAAAAGTCACTCCACCCTTTGATGCCTTGAAAACTGGCCTATACCTGAGTAGTAGCTTTTCGATGTCTTCGGCGAGAACAGGTTTGCCGTCGCGCATCTTAAACGTGTCTGGGTTGTGACAATAGACACAGCGCAACGGGCAGCCATTGAAAAATACTGTCAACCTCGTGCCTGGTCCATCTACAGCGGTAACGAGCTCCCAGGAATGGATCGACCCTATTTCGCCATTCCTTACCGCCTTGTGATGCTCTTCCCGGCTCATCTGTGGAGCGTCCTGGACACCTGCTAAACCAGCACCGGTCATTCGTGGAACATCAATTTCGCTTCTTTCGGGACGATACTCCCCCGTGGATCCTTCGCCAGCAAAAACGGAGGTCGTACGAGATTCCTCGTACGACCTTTCGTTTGTTACCTCATTGGTAGCCAAATTACATTCCCTGGTGGAAAGTACGCGAGATTACGTCCAGCTGCTGTTCACGAGTCAGCTTGACGAAGTTAACAGCGTAACCGGATACACGAACGGTCAACTGCGGATACTTCTCGGGGTGCTCCATGGCGTCCTCAAGAGTCTCCTTGTTCAGAACGTTGATGTTCGCGTGGTAGAGGCCTTTGCCGCCGTTCTCGATCGGACGGCTAGCCTTCATGGAAGCAAGACGCTCGTCAAAAGTCTTGATAGTCATATTTTTCTCCTAATCTTTTGGAATGAAGCCAGCATCCATGATGCCGACAAGGTTGGTGATCTGTTCCTCTTCGGTCTTACCGAGAGAAGAAGGAACGATGGTGTTGGTTAGAGAGATGCCATCTAGAGCATCGTTGTAGTCGAGCTTTCCGACAGAAAGCATGGATGCAAGCATTCCGTGCGTATCAGCACCGTTCTCGGGGTTGGCACCCGGAGCGAAGGGAGTTCCAGCCTCGTGACCGGACGGGAAGGCGCCGGTCGCCTTGCCGTAAACGACGTTTGACGTGATCGTCAGTACCGACTGAGTCGGAATGGCGTCGCGGTACATCGGGATTGCCTTAATCTTGCTCATGATCGTATGGACGATCGTGGCGGCAATATCATCGACGCGATCATCATCGTTTCCGTAGCGTGGGAAATCGCCCTCAGTGCGGTAGTCGACGATCAAACCGGTTTCATCACGAACGGGGTAAACCTTCGCGTACTTAATAGCCGAGAAGGAATCTGCAACAATCGAAAGACCTGCGATGCCGCAACCCATGGTCCTGACGATTTCAGGATCGTGCAGTGCCATTTCGACAGACTCGTATGCGTAGCGGTCGTGGCAGTAGTGGATGATATTCAGAGCCTCTACATAGGTTCCGACGACCCAATCGAGCATCCGCTCGTACTTATCCCATACCACGTCGAAGTCCAGCGGACCGTCGCCCTGGATTGGCTCGAACTCACCAACCGGGGTGATCTGCTTTCCACTCATCTCGTCACGGCCGCCATTGATCGCATATAGCAGCGACTTTGCGGAGTTAACTCGAGCGCCGAAAAACTGCATCTGCTTTCCAACTCGCATCGGAGATACGCAGCAAGCAATCGCAGCATCGTCACCCCAGTGAGCTCGAATCTGCTCGTCGGATTCGTACTGGACGGAAGAGGTGTCGATCGAAGTCTTGGCACAGAAATTCTTGTACCCTTCCGGAAGCTCGGGGCTCCAGAAAATCGTGATGTTCGGCTCAGGAGCAGGCCCAAGGTTAGCCAAGGTCTGCAAGAGACGGAACGAAGTCTTAGTGACCAGAGTGCGGCCGTCTTCGCCGAAACCAGCGTCAGACCAAGTGGCCCAATAAGGATCCCCAGAGAAGATCTGATCGTATGCTTCCGTACGCAGGAATCGAACGATCCTTAGTTTGATGACAAGCGCATCGATGATCTCCTGAGCTCCAGCCTCATCCAAGATTCCATTCTTGAAGTCACGCTCAAAGTAGATGTCGAAGAACGCGGAAAGACGTCCGATCGACATTGCCGCGCCATCTTGAGATTTAACCGATGCCAGGTAGCCGAAGTATGTCCACTGGACGGCTTCCTGAGCAGTCTTAGCGGGCACCGAGATGTCAAAGCCGTAATCGGCTGCCATCTTCTTAAGCTTCTTCAGAGCCTTGATCTGCTCCGAGTGCTCCTCGCGGAACCTAGCCCAGTGCTCAGAGAAGGGCTTATCAGCAACGGATTCCTTGTCCGCCTGCTTCCACTCAATCAGCTTGTCGATGC
Source organism: Propionimicrobium lymphophilum DSM 4903 (assembly GCF_000423485.1). Classification (GTDB taxonomy): domain Bacteria; phylum Actinomycetota; class Actinomycetes; order Propionibacteriales; family Propionibacteriaceae; genus Propionimicrobium; species Propionimicrobium lymphophilum. The sequence continues at coordinate 372,095 of NZ_KE384026.1, forward strand.
CGTAAAGGGCAACACGACGGTAGTCGCCAATAATGCGGCCACGTCCGTATGCGTCAGGCAGACCGGTAATGATGTGGGAAGAACGTGCGGCGCGAATTCGAGGGGTGTAGATATCGAAAACTGCGTCGTTGTGCGTCTTGCGGTACTTAGTGAAGATCTCCTTCACGCGAGGGTTTACCTCTTTACCCGCCTCCTTAATTGCGGTTTCGACCATACGCCAACCGCCATTAGGCATCATCGCGCGCTTAAGAGGCGTGTCGGTCTGAAGACCAACGATTACGTCATCATCTTCGCTGATGTAGCCGGGCTTGAAAGCATCGATGTCGGCCGGAGTATCGGTGTCAACATCATAAACGCGCCTCTTGCGTTCCACGCTGAGATAGTTACTATCCAGAGTTTCCCAGAGTCGCTTGGTCTTATCGGTGGGGCCGGCGAGGAAAGAATCGTCGCCCTCATATGGCTTGTAGTTCTTCTGGATGAAGTCTCGAACGTCGATCTCCGACGCCCAGTGACCTGTTACGAAGCCTTCCCAGCCAGGCTGGGTCTGCTTTTCAAGTGTCTCGGACACCTAGCACTCCTCGTAATAGATATTAATTAGTTGTGTGGTAGAAGTTTCTCATTATGAGATAACGCGTGTCTAGCCACGATGGAAATACGGCAGATATTGTCTATCGTTGCCAGACAGAGACAGATTAGCCCTTTTTAGGCAATTTCGCCCATCTCACATATTAGAATAAAAAATGAACACACCTACCCACGACTGGAGCTAAAAAAGACGGTCCTCAGAGTGGTCCATTCCACGCAAAGCGTCGTAATCTACAGTCACGCATTTAATGCCACGATCTTGCGCCAATGTTACGGCCTGCGGCTTAATCAGCTGGGCAGCAAATACTCCTTTGACCTCTCCAAGAAGCGGATCCCGATTCATCAATTCCAGGTATCTGGTCAGCTGCTCAACGCCATCTATTTCCCCGCGACGCTTAACCTCGACAGCCACATAAGCGCCTTCTGAATTGCGGCACAAAAGATCGACAGGACCGATTGCGGTGGGATATTCACGACGCACCGTGGTCCAGCCTTCGCCAAAGGTTTCTGGGTTCTCGGCTAGAAGTGCCTGTAGGTGGGCTTCGACTCCATCTTTTTGTAGACCAGGATCGATTCCGAGTTCGACGCTTTCGTCTAGATAGATTTCACCTACGCCGATTTTTAGGGTGTCCCCGGAATTGGAACTAACAGTCCAGATCTCATTTACAGATTTATTCATCTGGGCTGCAGCCTGTTCGTCGTCCTTAGGATCAGAAACAGACATTGTGCACGGCGCGCTTAGCCAGTTGAGCGGCTTGTAGGCTCGGTCATCGGCGTGTATAGAAACCGAACCGTCAGCCTTGATCATTATCAATCGCTTGCTCATGGGCAGGTGAGCTGTGAGCTTACCCGCGTAATCAACTTGGCAATCAGCAATTACTAAACGCACTAAACCAGGTTAGCGCACCGCACAATGAGAGTTAACCCTCCTGCTTTTCGGTGCTGCGCTTAATAGCTGCAGGAGATTCAGCGAAGTCGCCGATGATTCCAGCCGCAGATTTAGGCCAAGCCATATACCTGACCGCTATGTTCAAAAGCGCAGAGACACGGTTGCGCCCCCCAAGCAAGGTCATCAGGTGGACGATAACCCACGCTGCCCAAGCCAGGAATCCAGTCATCTTTATCCCGTTTGGCAGTTCGACAACAGCAGCATTCCTGCCGATAGTCGCCATGATGCCCTTGTCGTGGTAGGTAAAATCTTCGAGCGCTGAGCCTTCTTCTTGCGCGGCAATGTTCTTCGCCACCAACTCGCCCATCTGAATTGCCGGCTGAGCAAGCTGCGGGGAAGGATTCGACTCGCACAATGCGGCATCGCCAGCCGCAAAGATGTCATCATGACCTACAACAGTTAGGTCGGGATTGATCAAGATACGACCGCCACGCCCCTGAGGCAACCCCCAGTTGCTGACAATTGGATGAGCTCCAACGCCTGAAGCCCAAACAACAATGTCGGATTCCAGCGAAGTGCCATCGGCAAAATCCACATGGTCTGGGTGCACCTCTTGCACAGCGCTGCCAAGCCTCACATCGACGCCTAGCTTGGACAACGCGCGCTTTGTGTAGCGCTGCAGTCTCCGGTTGAATGGGCCAAGCAGCCTATCTGTCATTTCGACGAGCACGACGTGGAAGCTGTCCACTCCGATTTCCGGGAAGAGCTCAGGCAATGCTTGCGTCTTCAACTCTGCAAGGGCTCCAGCCGTTTCTACGCCGGTAGGCCCACCACCAACGACGACCGCAGTAAATTTCTTGTTCGGATCGCGCTCGGCTGCCATCAGTTCCAGCCCCGAGAACACAATGTCACGGACCTCTAGAGCTTTCTTGCGTGTATAGATCAGCTTGGTATTTTCAGCCGCACCTTTAACACCGAAATAGTTGGCGCCAACACCAGGGCAGACAATTAGCTTGTCGTAGCTAATGGGCTTACCGCGGCTGACGATTACCTGCTTATTCTCGGAATCGATGGCCGTAACCGTGGCTCTTCTGAAACTAAGCAGATTAGTCTTGTCATTCGATGCCCACCTTCTCAAAGAATAAGTGACATCACCCGGGTTCAAACCAGCTGTTGCAACCTGATAAAGCAACGGCTGGAAGGTGGTGTAGGCGTGCCTATCGATAACTGTTACTTCATGGTCTATTCTGGTCAGTTCGCGGGCCGCGTGTAGGCCAGCAAACCCTCCGCCAATAATTACAACATGGGATTTCGTCACATCCCTAATTATTACAGGGCAATAAAATATGTCCATTTACCGTTGCTACTCGTAACAAAACTCTCTGCAGCATAAATAAAACGCTTCGAACAGATGAAGACATGCTGAGCGGATATTGTTGGGTATGTGGCTCGTAGAACTAATAAGTACTCCAGGCCGTTTAGGCCGCTTTCGCTAGGGACGACTCAAACCACGACAACAAAATCAGACGGTAAGTGGATTATGAGGCCAACCAGGCAAGGTAAAAGTGAAAAGACCTATATTTGTCCCGGATGCAACCAGGACATCCTCGCAGGAGTCGCACACTTAGTCGTATGGCCACATACTCCTCCTATCGGATCTTCCTCAGGCCTCGACCATCGCAGGCATTGGCATAAGACATGCTGGGAAAGAAAACTATGACGCTTTTCCACACGACTATCGGCGCTGGGCCGCAAAAGTTAGTATTCCTTCATGGTCTTTTCGGACAAGGGAAAAACTTCGGTCAGATAGCCAAAAACATTTCCGATCTAGCAACCGTCTATTTAGTCGACTTACCAGATCATGGAAGATCCCCTTGGACTGCTGAGGTCAGCTACGACAACTACGTCAACTTAGTGGCAGAAAAATTGGTCGAGTTGGGTGCGGAAAAATCCCCGCTAAACCTGGTTGGGCACTCCTTAGGTGGACGAATCGCAATGCTGGTTGCCCTTGCCCACCCTAATTTGATCTCACGCCTTGGTGTGCTGGATATGTCTCCAGGAGAACGCTTCGATGTAGACTTATACGTTAAATATGCCACCTCGATGCTCAGTATCGACCTGAACTCGCTCGAAAGTCGAGCTCAGGCATCGAAGTTCTTAGAACCATTCATTCCTGATGCGATGGTCCGCAATTTTTTGCTACAAAACTTGCACCGCGACGCAGATTCGGCGACGGGGTGGAGATGGCTGCCCAACATCAGGCCGCTCAAGGACCAGATGCAGAATTTCAATGACTGGCCCGATATCACTAATAAACGCTTCCTAGGTCCGAGCGAATTCATCGCAGCCGGACAGTCCAATTACATTACAAGAAGAGATCTACCGAAAATCTATCGTCTCTTCCCTGCAGTTGGCATAGAGGTAGTCATGCAGGCTGGTCACTGGGTTCATGCCGAGTCCCCCGAACGCGTAACTACAGCGATGCGAAGACTCCTAAAACGCAGGTTATGGCGCTGAATGTAGGATCTAGGCATGGTTAACCTCACCAAGATCTATACCCGCACAGGTGACGCCGGGAATACCCGACTCTCAAACAACGAAGTTGCGAGCAAAACTGACTCAAGAGTTGAGGCATACGGATGTGTAGATGAAGCCAACTGCGCCATCGGCATTGCCCTCAGCCTGCCCGAACAGCTAGCTCCCGGAATAACTGAAGAAATTCGTGAAGCCCTTGGAATAGTTCAAAACGAGCTCTTTGACGTCGGTGCTGATCTATCCAATCCCGTAACCCCGAACCCAAAATGGGAGCCGTTGCGCGTTATCCAATCGTCAATCGACAGGTTGGAGAAATACTGCGACGAGTTCAACGAAGGCATTGAGAATCTTCGTTCCTTCATCTTGCCTGGCGGAGGCTTAGCCGCTGCTCAGATGCATGTTTGCCGTACCACAGTCAGAAAAGCGGAGAGGGCGGCCTGGCGTGCTGCAGAGGATTACGGCCTCGAGGAAGAAGGAACCGAACCAAGCGGAGGTATTAATCCGCTCGCAATCAAGTACTTGAACAGATTAAGCGACCTCTTCTTCATTCTCGCTCGCAAAGTGTGCGCTAACGAGCACAAAGAAGAAGTGCTGTGGCTTCCCGGTGGAGAACGAAACCCCAACGCATGATCTTGTGGCCGCCTTCTGACGGCCACAAATTACCTAGCGTTCGGCAGCCAAACGCTAGACCAGCCAATCATTGGTTCGCCCCAAGCTACGGTTGGAGTAGAAATAGGCATGAGCCCTACCCCGCCGTTTGCGCCGTTAGACCAAACCATTCCGTTACCAGCGTAAAGAGCCACGTGCCCGTACGGGTTGCCGGCCGGCCACCCATTGTAGAAAACTAGCGCGCCCACTGGGATATCTCCGCCGGTATGCATTTGGCCGGCTGCCTGGATGTCGTTAGCGGCCAACTGAGCGCTCATCGTGCCCGAGGTAGAGTAACCATACATATTGGCGACAAGTGCGAGGCATAGTCCCTCGAATCCGGGGTTACCATTGAGCGCTTGCGCATTTGCCAGAGCTTGCTGCACACTAACCGGAGGTATCTGACCCGGAGCAATATTGGTTGTTACCCAATCGCCTACTGCTTGCGCCGCAGTCCTATTTGCTCTTTGCCTAGCTGCCTCGGCTTCTGCCGCTAATTTTCGATCCCGCTCAGAGATCTCAGCAGATAATTTCTGCGATCGCGCCTTCAACTCCTCGTTATCGGAGACGGCAGCCGCAAGCAGCTTTGAAGCTGCATCATAGGAATCTTTGACTGCCTGAAGTTTTTCGTTAAACGAATCTGCGGCCTGTCTAGCTTCAGCGGCGATCGATTGAGTATTTACTAGAGAAGCAACTGCAGAATCCCTAGCACTTTGAGCCACGCCCTTGGCCTCTTCCATCTCTTTTTGACGCGCTTCAAGCTTTTTCAGTGAATTTTCGTATTCAGTAAGTTTTTTATCCGTCGAACCAGCCACATTTTTGGCCCACTGTGCACGTTTCGCAAGATCGCTGCTGTTCTGGCTGCTGAAAAAGATAGATATGCCAGAGAGAGTGGATTTCCGCTGTAATTCACTCCTAGCTGCTTCGCCGACTAGCTTCTTCTGCTCCTCGACCTCGGCCTTAGCAGAATCGACCGCAGCGACGGACTTTTCGAAATCATGCTGCGCTTTTTGCAACGCTGCCTGTGCATCATCGGCTTCACTCTGGGCAGCTTCCATACGCTTCAGGGACTCAGCTACCTTGATTCTGGCTTCGTCTAAATCTTTTTGAGCAGCATTAACGTCGAGGTCTGCCTTTTCGAGGCTAGATGTATGCTCGTCGATGGTACTTTGCGATGCAGCAATCTTCTGCTTAACAGCGGCCAACTCGTCGTCGAGGGTATCCGCCTGAGCAGGCAAAACAGACGCGCCCGCGCTGATGGAAATGCCAACCAATATGGACGCGGCAGTAATCTTTAGCTTTTTTTGGAATATCACAAGACCGCTTTCAACGTATTTATTTTGATACAAGGTAACAAACCTTACTTTGCGATTCTTAAGATATTTCAAGTTCGAGTCAAGAGACTCGCCGAGATCAAATGATAAAGCCAGGTTTATCTCCACCGGGTGGAGCAGCTTCTATCCAGCTGTTCAAGCCCAACCGAGATCCAAAACTAAGCGCAAGCTGCCACTTGTTGCTCTTATCACCCACCGGCTGATCGGATATCAGATCGATAATCTGTGCCTCCGGTATAGAACCGATCTGCGAGGTGATTTCTTCAACCCGACTTATTGAAATTCTGCTCCTGGAAAAGATCAGCTTAGGCCTCATCCCAAGACCCAAAACCGGATACCAAAGTAGCATCGGGCCATTGTAATGGGCTAAGCCATGCCGCCACCGTTTTTCGCCACTCGGTCGGACGGAACAGCTGAAAGCGAGCTTGTTACTCGCCAGCAAACGAGCACGGAACAGGATTGCAATAACGACAAGCAGAGCTAGCAACGCTATTGCAATCACTATCCACCTCATCGCCTATTAATCGTTCTTTCCGGCCCATTTACGAGCTGCACGAAGCTGGGAAACATACTTGTCGTACTCCATACGCTCCTGATTAGTGGCGTGGCCGTTGTTGATCCTGCGGTACAGGGAAGCCTTGCCCTTCTCAGCCTCTTCGACGCTAATGTATTTAGCCAACTCGCCGTAAGGGCAAATCAGGGAAACACGGTTCTTGAAGATAGAGACGAATCCGCCTGAAATAGCGAAAATTTCTCGCTCCCCTTGAACTGTCAGCACTTCGGCCGCCTGCGGGGCAAGGATAGCCATCAGCGGTTCGTGCCCCGAGAGGATACCAAGGTCACCTTCGGTAGTGCGGACGACAACGCTTGTGGCTTCTCCTTCCCACACTGGCGAGTCGTTTGAAACGACTCGAACATTAAGCGGTTCAGCCATTAGGCACCCTTCTTAAGTTCAGCTGCCTTAGCCTCGACATCTTCCATTCCGCCAACGTTGAAGAAAGCTTGCTCCGGAATGTCGTCGCACTTACCATCGACGATCATCTTGAAGGCCTCAACGGTTTCGGAAACCGGAACAGTCGATCCGACCACACCGGTGAACTTCTCAGCTACGTAGAAGTTCTGGGATAGGAACTGCTGAATTCTACGGGCACGAGAAACAACGATCTTGTCTTCCTCGCCAAGCTCATCAATGCCAAGAATGGCGATGATGTCCTGGAGCTCGCTGTTGCGCTGCAGAATCTGTTTAACCGAGGTAGCTACGTCGTAGTGTTCTTGCCCGACGTACTGCGGGTCGAGAATACGGCTTGTGGACGTAAGAGGATCTACTGCCGGGTAAATACCACGGCTAGCGATCGAGCGTGAAAGCTCGGTAGTCGCGTCCAGGTGTGCGAACGTGGTTGCCGGAGCTGGGTCCGTGTAGTCGTCAGCGGGGACGTAAATCGCCTGCATCGACGTAATCGAATTGCCCTTCGTCGAAGTGATGCGCTCCTGCAACAAGCCCATTTCGTCGGCTAGAGTCGGCTGATAGCCAACGGCCGAAGGCATGCGTCCAAGCAGAGTTGATACCTCGGAACCTGCCTGAGTGAAACGGAAGATGTTGTCGATGAACAACAAAACGTCCTGGTTTTGCACGTCACGGAAGTACTCGGACATCGTCAACGCCGAAAGTGCAACTCGTAGACGCGTGCCCGGTGGCTCATCCATCTGCCCGAAGACAAGGGCGGTGTCCTTAAGAACATCCGCTTCTTCCATCTCGGTGATCAGGTCGTTGCCCTCACGAGTACGCTCACCGACACCGGCGAATACCGAGGTACCTCCAAAGTTGTGGGCGATTCGAAAAATCATTTCCTGAATCAGGACGGTTTTACCAACACCTGCGCCACCGAAAAGGCCAATCTTTCCACCCTGCACATAAGGTGTCAGCAGGTCGATGACCTTAATGCCAGTTTCCAGCATTTGAGTTTCCGGTTCCAACGCATCGAAAGGCGGCGGATCACGGTGGATGGGCCAGCGCTCGGTGACCTTGACGGTCTCCGGATCGGCATTCAGCACCTCACCGGTCACGTTCCAGACATGGCCCTTCGTGACGTCACCAACCGGAACGGTGATCGGTTCGCCCGTATCAACGACCTTCGCGCCTCGGCGCACACCATCAGTCGGCTTAAGCGAGATGCATCGAACGGTGTTGCCACCGATTTGTAGCTCAACCTCAAGAGTAAGAGTCGAAGTGGTGTCGCCAACCGTGGCTTCGACCTTTAATGCGTTGTAAATGTCGGGAATGTTCCCGGCAGGAAATTCGACATCAACAACCGAGCCGATTACACGGGTTACGCGTCCGGCTGGGGTTGTAGAAGCCTCACCTGTCCCACTGGGCTTTAGGGTTTTTTCTTCAGTTAACGCCATCGCTCAGTTCTCCTGTCCATCAGAAAGCGCGTCAGCACCACTGACGATTTCTGTAATTTCCTGTGTGATCTCACCTTGACGAGCCTGGTTAGCCTGTCGAGTCAGATCGTTGATTAGTTGCTTCGCGTTATCCGTTGCAGAGTGCATCGCCTGCTGGCGGGAAGCCAGTTCAGAGGCAGCCGATTCACGAAGCATAAATTTAATTGTGTCGATGATGTACATCGGCGTTAAGGCGTCAAGCACCGTTTCAGCATCGGGCTCGAATGAGTACTCAGGAACTATTCCCTTAGCGTCATCCCCCGTCCCGATTCTTTGAGACTGAAGCAACTCGTCGAATGTATCGTCCTCGTCATCGGCATCGACTATGAGCAGAGGCAACAGACGAACGATCCGGGTCTGCTGGCTAACAAGAGACTTAAACTGCGTGTATACAATGTGCACCTCATCGATACCGTCTTTAGCGGAACCGTCGAGGAAACGTTTCATTAGCAGTTCACCGATTTGTTCTGCGTGCTCGTAGCGTGGATCCTCGCTGAATCCTTCCCAAGATCCAGCGAGTTCTACTTCGCGGTACTCGAAATATTCACGCGCCTTGCGACCACAAGTATAGATATCCGTCTCGATACCCTCGGCATTAAGACGGCCCAAGATCTTCTCAGCTGCCTTGTTGATGTTGCTCGGATAACCGCCGGCAAGACCGCGATCTGAACTGATCACCAAAAGCGCGGAACGATTCCTCTGCTTGTGTTCTGAGTTAAGTGGGTGGTCTGTATCGCTGAAAGCAGCGACAGCGGAGACAGCGCGGCGCAACTCAAGCGTGTACTCCTCAGCGCCGACAGCCTTCCGTTCAGCCCTGGTCACCCGCGAAGCTGCGATCATCTCCATGGCACGAGTGATTTTCATCGTCGTGGACACAGAATTTCTGCGTTCCCGCAGTTCGCGCAACGTGGCAGCCATTTACTAACCCCGCTTCTGCTTGGTAATAACCTGCTGGCTAATAGGAGCTTCCTCGTCCTGATCAGCATCACCGATCAGCGATTGTCCATCAGCAGTCCGATAGGTTTGCTGGAAAGATTCGATGTTGTTCTCAAGCTCGGCTTCGATATCAGCGCTAAGCTCTCCGGTCTCATCGATCTTCTTCAAAATGTCGGTGTCGTGTTCTAGGTAGTCCCAAAATTGCTTCTCAAAGCGAAGGACATCTTCGACTGGAACGATATCGAGGTGGCCGTGCGTACCCATCCAAATCGACACGACTTGTTTAGCCATAGGAACCGGAGAGAACTGTCCCTGACGGAGCAGCTCAGTCAAGCGAGCTCCGCGTTCAAGCTGCTTCTTAGAAGCATCGTCCAGATCGGAAGCAAACATAGCGAAGGCTTCCATGTCTCGGTACTGGGCAAGTGAAATCTTGAGAGTGCCCGAGACCTTACGCATAGCTTTAGTCTGCGCAGAACCGCCGACACGAGACACGGAGATGCCAACGTCAATCGCGGGCCTCTGGTTTGCGTTGAATAGGTCTGACTGCAAGAAGATCTGTCCGTCGGTGATAGAAATCACGTTCGTAGGAATGTAGGCCGATACGTCGTTTGCCTTAGTCTCGACGATCGGCAGGCCCGTCATCGAGCCGCCGCCCATCTTGTCGGATAGCTTTGCGCAACGCTCGAGCAACCTTGAGTGTAAGTAGAAAACGTCACCGGGGTACGCTTCACGGCCCGGCGGTCGACGAAGCAGCAGAGACATGGCACGATATGCCTCGGCCTGCTTGCTAAGGTCATCGAACACGATGAGCACGTGACGGCCCTGATACATCCAGTGCTGACCAATAGCCGATCCAGCGTAGGGAGCGATGTACTTATAACCGGCTGGATCGGAAGCAGGAGCGTTAACGATTACGGTGTAATCCATCGCGCCTGCCTTCTCAAGCTGAGCTCGCACCTCAGCAACAGTCGTATTCTTTTGACCGACTGCGACGTAGATGCAAAGAACCTGCTTCTTAGGATCTCCGCTTTCCCAGTTGGCTCGCTGATTGATGATGGTATCGATTGCGAGAGCAGTCTTGCCGGTCTTACGGTCGCCAATGATCAGCTGACGCTGTCCCCTGCCAACTGGCGTCATGGAGTCGACAGCCTTCAAACCAGTCATCAATGGTTCACGGACCTCTTGACGGTCCATAACGCCTGCAGCCTGTAGCTCCAACGGGCGACTTTCTTCACTGCTGATCGGGCCCTTGCCATCGAGCGGCTCGCCCATGGCGTTTACGACGCGTCCGAGGTATCCGTCGCCCACCGGAACACTAAGCACCGAACCGGTGCCGCGAACTGTGGAACCTTCATCGATTCCCTCGGATTCGCCCAAAACGACCACACCGATTTCGCGCAAGTCAAGGTTCAGCGCGATGCCTAACGTGCCGTTCTCGAAACAAAGCAGCTCGTTCGCCATCGCAGACGGTAGTCCCTCGACTTTAGCGATGCCGTCACCCGAAGAGATAACCCTGCCGACCTCTTCCTTGGTGCTGGCAGATGGGGCGTAGTTCGATACGAACTTATCGAGCGCATCTTTAATTTCATCGGGACTAATCTTTAGTTCCGCCATGACTTGCTCTCCATGTAACTAGTTTTTGATTTTGTCGTGTCTGCTGAGGTCATCTTGACTCAGCTTTCTTCATTTAAGCTTTGAACCGCGTGCTCAGCTTCGTTCAGTTTCGCTCTTATAGTTCCGTCGATGACTTCGTCGCCGATCTCAACGCGAACTCCTCCGATTACCTCTGGATCGATTATCTCCAGTAGATCAGTTGGACGCTCATAGAGCCTTTCCAAACTCAGACTCAGCGATTGACGCTGCCGATCGCTCAATGGCTTGGCTACAGTCGCCAATGCTAACTGCCGTCCTCGGATGTCCGCAGAAGCAGTAGCATAGCTCCTCAGATTCTCTGAGAAAGCCACGCTACCGAAAACAACCGAATTGATGGCTCGCCTTGCAAGCAGAGAAACCGTCTCTGGAGAGCCACTAGGCACCAGTTCTGAGATAAGATCTCTACGCGCATCAAGATCAATCGTCTGATCAGTGATGGTAGCCATTAACTCTGGGCTATTTATGACTGCTCGAGAAAGCGCGGCGAGTTGTTGAGTTATCTCGTCAATATCTGCTTCAGAACACCGAAGTTGAACTCTAAGCGCCTGGACCTCTAGGGCAGCCAAGGCCTCGCGAGGGTCGTTCCAGTTAACGGTAAGTGCAGCATCTAGGATTTCGCAGGCGGGCTCCCCTAGATTTTCGCTGAATATCTGTTTCGCAAGACCGCGACGATTTTCCAACGAACCGTTGCTATCAAACAAGCCACGACAAAGCTGCGGATTGTCGATCAGTAAATCAACCAATCCGAATAATTCTGCGCCCGTAGAAGCCTCAGCAGTTACCTTGTCGCAACTCTGAATCAAAGCCTGTGCCTGGTTCGAAATCGCTACACTCATTTACCTGGTCTCCAACTCCGCGAGGAATCGATCGACAGTTCTATCGGCAAGCTCATCGTTTTTTAGAGACTCTCCGACAATCCGGCCAGCAAGCGTAGTAGCCAAACCCCCGACCTCGCCGCGTAGGCTGTCGAAAGCTTGCTTGCGCTCAGCAACAATCTGAAGACGTGCCTGCTCAATGATGTGATCGGCCTCTCGTTGAGCTTGCTCACGAGCCTCTGAAACAATCTGGGCGGCTTGTGCACGAGCCTCTTCCCTAGCCTGAGAAGTATCAGTACGCATCTGCTCAAGCATTTGCTGATACTCCTGCTTGGATTCTTTAGCCTCTAGCTGAGCCTGCTCGGAGCGCCTAATGCCGCCCTCAATCTGTTCAGAACGCTGCCTGTAGACCTCTTCAAATCGCGGTACCACAAACTTCTGCACACCGAAAGCGATCAGACAAGCCAAAGCAAGGCCGACGATCACTTCGCTCCAATGAGTTGGAGCTAGCGGGCCAAAAGTTCCCTCAAGAGGAACAAGTCCAAACCCTATCATTTAGGGACCTACTAGCGAGCGATGAAGGCAAGAACGAAGCCCAGAATGGCCAACGCCTCAACCACTGCGAAGCCGATGTAAACAGCGCTCATCATGGCGCCACGGGCCTCAGGCTGACGAGCAATGCCGTTAATCACCGAAGCGAAGATCCAAGCAACGCCGAGGCCCGGGCCGATGGTGGCGATTGCGTAGCCCAGCACGTTGATCGAGCCAGTCAACTCCATTGGGGTCATTACTTTTTCCTTTCAAATTCCAATCAGTGGGTTTCACTAACCGAAGACGAAATATATTGTGCGGCCAAAATTGTGAAGATGTACGCCTGCAGGTAGCCGATAAACAGCTCAAGGCACATCATCACAAGACTAAAAACGATTGAGAAGAAACCCGCAAAGTTGTATGCGATGTTTCCGGAGTATGTAAGTAGGAATGCGCCACCAAGCGTGAAAACCATTACCGCTAGGTGCCCGGCGAACATGTTCGCAAAAAGTCGAACAGCCAGAGTCAGCGGCCGAGTGACGAAGTTAGATATGAACTCGATTGGCACGATGATGAAAGCAAGGAACCACGGAACACCTTCCGGGATTAGTGCCTTCTTCAAATAACCGATACCGTGCTGCTTGAAACCTGCCCCGACATAGGCAATGAAAATAAACGCAACTACACCCCACACGTAACCGATATTCGAGAATGTCGGGAACATGAAGAAGAAAAATTCGCCAAACCAGTTGTTCAACAGGATGAAGGTGAATATGCCCACGAGCAAGCCGATATAACGGCGGAAATCCGGGCCCATGATGTCGCGACCAACACCGTTTCGAATGTAGTTATAAACGCTTTCCGCGAAGAACTGACCCTTGCCTGGAACTATTTTCAAGTTTCGGCTGGATAGCCCCCAGAAGAGGAAAACCAGAACCGCTGCGATAAAAATCTGCAGCATTGGTTTGTTAAGCCAATCGATGCCGAATAGACCGTCGAACTTGAAGTCATCGCTACCTGGCGTCTTGAATTCGCCTTGAGCAGGCAGAGGAAGCTGCATAAATATGCTCATAACAGACCTCCGGTCTTGCTCGTCACTTGTACCTCTTCTGCCATCATCTCATCTAACGCTTGTCTGCAAAAAGTTCTAGCGGACATATTTCTTTACAACCAAATAAATACTGCACGCAAGTCCAAAAACGATACCGAGCGGCGTCAACCACTTTGTACCGAGCTTCGCATCCAACAACCAACCTAAGGCGCCATAGCAAATAATTCCAGCTAGCAGATACGAAAAAATACGCATTCCGTTGTCCGAATATCCAGACCCAGTGCTTTGATCTGTTTCTTGTTCGAACTCTTCGTATTCTTTACTCATCATCCTGCTTCGGCCTAACGGGGTGTGTCGCTGCCAGAAGTCTGCCCACAGGCTTCCGCGACGTCTCGCTTAGCCTTATATGGCGCGTCGTAAACCGGAATACGTGCTCTCGAATGACCGATCAGCAAGCCGGTTAACCACGAGATCAGAGTAGCCAAAGCACCTATAACTAACCAAATCGGTTCGATGTTTAAATATCTGCCTACTGCCCAAAAAGAAATACCTACGAATACAAATCTCAGGACAAGACCGATCATGGTCACTGAGAAACCAAAGCCTAGGTTGGATCTTGTCAGGGAAAACGTAGAGATCAACTGCCCCGAAAAGAAAAATACCAACACCACTGCCCCGCCCGTGAGCGAGCCGAGTGCCCCATCGGTTCCGGAAATAAAGACCCCAAGCAAGCAAACGACAAGAAGTGTGACTAACGATGACACAAGAGCCGTCATAGTTAATTTCTTTTGCCAGTTCACAGACTTCATCCTATCTAGAAAGCAGCCACAGATCACTCTGGATAATGACTATGTACCAGCGGCAGGTAGCGGGAGTTTTGCGAGCTTTCGCAGTACGAAGTACGTGACCAACAATGCCAACAGCCAAACAAGCACAACGACAAATAGTGCAGCCAAATTTCTCATTAACCCAGCGAAAACGACTCCATAAGCGATTAGCGCTGTCCAAACGTACATAATCAGAACGGCCTTGATTGTCGACCTGCTCCGCCTGACTAGCCTGTGATGCAGGTGTTGCTTGTCAGCTTCAAACCACCACTGGCCTCGCATGGTTCGTCGAATATAAGCAAGCGTCATATCGCCGATCGGCAGTGCCATGATCGCAAAAGGCAGCATGATCGGCAACCAGTTGGGAAGTAAGCCACCGCGTGATGCATCAACAGTGCTGGCATCGATTTGTCCGGTAAGAGATAGGGATGAACAAGCCAGAAGAAGGCCGAGCAGCATTGAGCCCGTATCCCCCATAAAAAGCTTGGCTCGATAGAAATTGTGTGGCAGGAAGCCAAAACAAATTCCAGTTGTAGTTACTGCTATAAGGCTAGATGTTGTAGCAACGACGAAGTTTTGTTCCCTAGCCAATACGTACGTGTAGACAAATAGTGCGGACGCACCGATACCCACGACGCCAGCGGCCAACCCGTCTAAGCCATCGACGATATTGATTGCATTCACACAGATAAAAATGAACACCACTGTGATCAGAATCGAAGTTGCCTGGTCAAGAGCAATGATCTGGCTAGGAAGCGATATCCAATACATTCGCACGCCATTGAGCACTGCCACGCTTGCAGCCAAAACCTGACCCGCAATTTTAGCTACCGCTGGCAGCTCGATGAGGTCGTCTACGACCCCAACTAAACAGATCACTAGAGCAGCAGCCACGATTCCCCAAGAATCTTGGGTGATAACTTGCCTATGCCCGAGAAACGGCATCCTAGAAGCAACTAAGACTCCGATGACTAACCCACCCAGCATGGCAAGGCCGCCTAGATAGGGCGTTGGCACTGTGTGCACATCCCTTGAACGGACCTTGGCCATTGCGCCGGTGCGTATCGCAAGACGCCTAGCAGGAGCCGCAAATAGATAAGTTGCTGCGGCCGAGACTAGTAGGACAAGTAAGTATTCGCGCACTGTTTAATCCGCAAAATCCGTCTGGCGAGCATCCAGGTTAGGAGCATACTTGCGAAGCTGATCGACGCTAATCGCGCCTAGGCGAATAAGCTCGCCCTCCGGGTTGTCGACGAAGTTCACGATTGTCGAGGGAACGGGGCCAGGAGTCGGTCCGCCATCTAGGTAAACAGCTACTGAGTCACCCAGCTGGCGCATTGCGTCCTCTACGTTGGTAGCGGAAGGCTGACCGGAAATATTCGCACTGCTGACAGCCAAAGGGCCCGTAATTCGCAGCAAGTCCCTAGCGTCGTCGCTGTCGGGCACTCGTACAGCGATGGTGCCGTGTGTCCTGCCAAGATCCATTCGTAGATCCGTAGCCACTTTAAGAATGACCGTTAGAGCTCCAGGCCAATAGTGCTTGACTAATTTTTTTGCCGCCTTAGGAACGTTTTGAACCATCGCAGGGAGAGTTTCCGGCTCAGCAATTAGAACGGGAGGTGGCATATCACGTCCGCGATGTTTTGCGTTCAGCAGTCTTTGCACTGCTGAAGCAGAAAAAGCATCTGCGCCAATTCCGTAAACGGTATCTGTAGGCAAAACTATGCATCTACCCTGCTTAATCGCTTTAGTAGCGACGCTTAGGGACTCGTTTTTGCCCTTTTTCAGATCCAGTTTCATTTTTCTATCCCGGTTCGCTTAGCAGTCAGGAATCTAGGCCTACGAGTCAGATCATCGTGATCTTCAACATCGGTAAACCTTCCGTCCGACAATGCTAGTTCAAGTACCGCGTTACGTTGATCGTCACCATGCTCAAAAACCAATTTTCCGCCTTCCTTAAGAAGGAAAGCAGCAACCGGAAGGAGCGCCCTAATAGCATCGAGTCCGTCTTCTCCGCTGAACAGCGCGATTTCCGGGTCAGCAAGCACATCGGCAGATAAACTATCGACCTCAGAATCCGGGATGTATGGCGGGTTAGACACCACGACATCGAGTTTGCCAGCAAGGTCAGGCCTAAGTTTCGGTAAATCAGAAAAATCGCTTTCGATTATTTCGACGCTGGTCTCAGAGAGGTTCGAGCGTAGGTACTTTGCAGCGTCTTTACTTATTTCGACGGCAAAGACGCGAGATCCAGGCACTTCTAAAGCAATCGACTTCGCTATTATGCCGCTGCCGGCACCAAGATCAGCCGCTGCAGGAGCTCGATTACCCTTTTTGATCTCGTCCTTGCAAGCTGCTATCGCCCAACCAGCCACGATCTCTGTTTCGGGTCTCGGAACTAATACACCGGGCCCGACTTCAACCTCAGTATGCCTGAACCACGCTTTGCCCAAGATATGTTGCAAAGGAGCGCCCTCGGCTCGTTTTTTAACGTATCCAAAAAACTTCTCGATAGTCGCGTCATCTATGGTTCGCACGGTTGCGAGGCCAAGCGGATCTAGGCCCGTCGCATGTTGCATGAGCTGCCTGGCATCAGCCTGGGGAGATAAACTGTTTCCTTCGGCCAACACGTAAGCAGCCATATTTATCAAAGTCTTGGGCCGATTGGATTTCGGCCAATCAGGCATTATTTCTCACCAACGTGCTGAAGACGTTCCTTCAGGTCTGCTTCCTGAAGCGCTGAAATGAGTGGTTCTAATTCGCCGGTTAGGACTTGATCGAGGTTATGAGCCTTGAACCCAATTCGGTGATCAGTAATCCTGTTCTCAGGCCAGTTATAGGTGCGGATACGCTCAGAACGGTCGACAGTGCGGACCTGGGAATGACGGGCGTCTGCCGCCTGAGCAGCGTTTTCCATCTCTTGCTGGGCAACAAGACGTGCACGAAGAATGCGCATGGCCTGCTCACGGTTCTGCAACTGGCTGCGCTCGTCCTGGCAGGTAACGACGATTCCGGTCGGCAGGTGCGTGATTCGCACTGCGGAGTCAGTAGTGTTTACGCCCTGACCACCCTTACCCGAAGAGCGATAAACGTCGATCCGAAGATCCGAATCATTAATCTCAATCTCATCGGGTTCCACATCGGGCATGACCAGCACACCGGCTGCAGATGTGTGAATACGACCTTGAGATTCGGTGACCGGAACACGCTGGACTCGGTGGACTCCACCCTCAAACTTAAGCACACCATACGGAGCGTTACTGGGATCGTTATCCTTAGCGCGGAACGCGACGGTCACTGATTTGTAGCCGCCCAGATCTG
Organism: Propionimicrobium lymphophilum DSM 4903; assembly: GCF_000423485.1. GTDB lineage: Bacteria > Actinomycetota > Actinomycetes > Propionibacteriales > Propionibacteriaceae > Propionimicrobium > Propionimicrobium lymphophilum. The sequence continues at coordinate 389,662 of NZ_KE384026.1, forward strand.
TCTGCTCCGATTCAAGCATTTCCGTCTTCCAACCTCGGTGTTCCGCGTAGCGGAGATACATGTTTAAGAGGTCGCCAGCGAAAAGCGCAGACTCTTCACCACCTTCACCCGACTGGATCTCCATGATGGCGTCGTTAGCATCATTGGGATCTCTCGGAGCGAGGAGCTCAGTCAATTTGCTCTCGATTTCGGAGAGTTCTTCGCTGAGTCTTTCGGCTTCAGCAGCGAATTCGGGGTCGTCGTCGGCCAGCTCTTTCGCCGCATCCAGGTCGGCTATTAAACGCTCATGAGCATCCAATGCCTTGATGATAGGGCCAAGTTGAGCAAAACGACGGCCCACCTTGCGCGACTTTGACGCATCAGACATGACCTCGGGATCAGCCATCTGCGCGGTGACCTCGCGGTATTCGTCTCGTAGTCCTTCTGCCTGCTCAAACATTTATTGGCTCCTAAAGACTTCATTCAAGCTGATTAAACAAAATTACGGGCGCCGGACAGAGTAACCCTGCCGACGCCCGTAATAAAAGCTATTTAGCGTTCTTCTTACCGTAGCGGCGCTCGAAGCGTGCGACACGACCACCGGTGTCGAGGATCTTCTGCTTACCGGTGTAGAACGGGTGGCAAGCCGAGCAAACATCGGCGCTCATTACGTCACCTTCGAAGGTGCTACGAGTCTCGAACTGGTTGCCACAAGTGCACACCACCTTAACGGTGTGGTACTCGGGGTGAATACCCTGCTTCATTTTATTTCTCCTGTCTAGTCGCCGGGTCGCCAAACGAATAAAGGCGTGAACCGGAACCGAAGGTTAATGCTATCGCAAGTATTTACGCTTACGCGAATTACCGTCGCAATCGAATTTCTTAATCGTTATTAGCGGTAGTCCTGCTGATCAAAACCAAAAACTCAGCGTTGTTATGAGTCTTTCGCATCTGCTTCAGCAATGTCTCCAATGCCTGCTGGTCGTCAAGACCCGAGAGAACCCTGCGCAGCTTCCAGATGATGTCTAGCTCTTGCTTCGAAGTAAGCAAGTCTTCTCGCCTAGTGCCAGAGGCCTCAACGTTAATCGCCGGGAAAACTCGCTTATCCGCAAGCTGCCTGCTGAGTCGCAGCTCCATGTTTCCGGTTCCCTTGAATTCCTCGAAAATGACATCGTCCATCTTTGAGCCGGTCTCGACCAGAGCCGTAGCAAGGATGGTTAACGATCCACCATTTTCTATGTTTCGGGCGGCACCGAAGAACTTCTTGGGCGGATAAAGCGCAGCTGAGTCGACGCCACCAGAAAGGATTCGGCCGGATGCAGGAGCCGATAGGTTGTACGCCCTACCTAAGCGGGTAATTCCGTCTAGAAGAATCACCACGTCTTTACCGAGCTCCACCATTCTTTTCGCGCGTTCAATTGCCAATTCGGCAATTGTCGTGTGATCGGAAGCGGGACGGTCGAAAGTCGAGGCTATTACCTCGCCCGAGGTCGTCCGTTGAAAATCCGTCACTTCCTCAGGACGCTCGTCAACCAAAACGACCATCAAGTGAACTTCTGGGTTGTTACGCGTGATGGCGTTGGCAATGGTCTGCATCGCCATGGTTTTTCCGGCTTTAGGAGGGCTGACCAAAAGACCGCGCTGGCCCTTACCGATTGGAGAAATCAAATCGATGATACGGCCAGCAAGCTCGTTCTGGCTCGTCTCCATCCGCAATCTTTCCTGCGGATAAAGCGGAGTCAGCTTATTGAACTCCGGTCGGTCTGCCATCTTCTCTGGGGAAACACCGTTAATAGTGTCGATGCGTACGAGGGGGCTGAATTTTTCCTTACGCTCCCCTTCTCGCTGCTGACGGATCGCTCCGGACACTACATCGCCCTTGCGCAGATTGTTCTTGCGAACCATCGACATGGAAACGTAAGCATCCTGAGGGCTAGGAAGATATCCCTGGGTGCGCACGAATGCGTAGTTATCAAGAACATCAAGGATGCCCTTAACATCGACCAAAACGTCGTCTTCACGAATGGTTTCGTCTACCCTAGAATCGTTCCGCGACCGTCTGTTCTGCCTATCGCGTTGTCGGCGGTGGCGAGACCTGCGGCCACCACCCTCGTGATTTGACTGATCGTCACGCCTAAACTGTTTTTCGGACCTTTCAGACTTCTGCTGATTGCTGGCGCGCTTGGCTTTGCGCTGGCGAAGTCTTTCCTGGACTGCAGGATCCTGGCTCAAAGCATCAAGCCTGGCACCAATCTCAACGGAAGTATCAGTGCTAGCAGACTGCTCGTTAGAGGATTCTTGAGGTTGGTTCTCTTCAAACAAGGTTCCGTTGGACTCTTCGGCAGCTTTCTTTGCTGCTCGTTGACGCCTTGACAACTTGGCAGTTTTTTCTAACTGACTGGATGATCCGCCAGAAGGCGCGCCATTGGACTTGATCGCTTCGATCAACTCAGCCTTGCGCAGCTTTGCCGCGCCTTTAATTCCCATCTGTGATGCGACGCGTTTCAGATCAGCGACGTTCATGGTCGCCAGATTAGATCCTGGATTGCTCGCGATATTTTCGCTCACTTAATTGTCCTTTCAAGATCTGCAGCGGATATCAAGTAGCGATACCTAATAACTTTCAAGCCCTTAGTGGGTGAATCGAAGCTATTTAAACCCGCAGACCGCAGGCCGAAACTAGATTTTTCTAGCTAATCTTTTGGCGGGAATCGACTTAATAATTCAAAAGTCGGTTGACCCTATAAGCAATTGGCTCTGAAGTAAGTTAGCGCAAGTGATGAAAACAATAAAAATGGTTTTCAAAATTTCGGCTGATCGAACCCGAGCCTCTTGCTTTGCTGATTAGCAGAATCGAAATCACCAAACATAGTGACTGCCGATTTCTACTAGTCAGTATAACCCGCTTGGAGAAATATCCCCAACTTCACCTATGACAATTTTGCGGCAGCCTTCTCGAAGAAGGCACGGAGATCGTCATAATTGTTGGCCACAGGGAACTGCTTGAAGTCATTCGCCACCTGCTTGGACGGCTTGAATAATGCTCCCGCATCAGCCTGCCCCAGCATTGTGGTGTCGTTATACGAATCGCCGGTAGCAACGCACTTAAAATTGATGCTTTGCAAAGCCTGTACTGCCTTTTGTTTCTGATTCGACTGGCGCAGCTTGTACCCAACGATCGAATCATTTTCTACGACGAGGTCGTGGCAGAAAAGAGTTGGGTAATCAAGTTGCCTCATCAACGGCCACATGAATTCGTAGTAAGTATCGGAAAGAATAATTACCTGGAAACGTTCACGCAGCCAATCCAAAAATTCCTTTGCGCCCTCAAGCGGCTTGAGCGTGGAGATGACCTCCTGAATATCGGAGAGCTTAATACCGTGTTCGGCGAGCACCTTTAGACGACCCTTCATCAGTTCGTCATAATCAGGGATCTCTCTGGTGGTCAGCCCAAGCTCTTCGATGCCTGTTTTATCTGCTACGGCAAGCCAAACTTCCGGGACGAGAACGCCCTCTAGGTCTAAGCAAGCAACGATCATTAGCTACCAACCCTTATGAAACTGATGTTGTTCGACACGTAGTCGCTGTCTCGTAGTTCCTTCATGCAGGCTAGAACATCAGCCTCTAGTGCCTCGTGTGTCATTAAACCAACCGAGGCGTGATCTCCGGATTCATCAACCGCAACCTGCTCGAGGGAGTAAACAGAAACGTTGTGTTTTGCCAGCGTAGTTGCGACCGAAGCAAGGACTCCAGCCTCATCGGTTAGATCAAGCGTTAGCTGATAGTGGCAGCGAGTGGAACCCATTTTTGCGATCGGAAGCTTTTTGAAGCCTGCAAGAACGGGCAAGGAAATACCTGCGACCCTGTTGCGTGCCACCGTCACCAAGTCGCCAACTACAGCGCTTGCTGTCGGCGCTCCGCCTGCGCCCGGGCCCATGAACATGAGCTTATCTGCCGCTTCGGCTTCTACCATGATGGCATTGTAGGCGCCAGCGATCGACGCCAGCGGGTGGCTCTTCGGGAGCATTACCGGGTGCACACGAACGTGGACTTCACCGTCGATTAGCTCTGCCATGGCGAGAAGCTTTACGACGCAATTGGCAGCATGGGCAGCAGAAATCTCTGTCTGGGTAATCTTGGTGATTCCCTCGCAATAGACATCACTAATGTTGACCGGCGTGCGGAAAGCCAAGCTAGCGAGAATCGCGGCCTTAGCTGCGGCGTCTGCCCCACCTACGTCAGCAGTCGGGTCTTGCTCCGCGTAGCCCAATTCTTGGGCCTGCTTCAGCGCGGTTTCATACTCCATCCCCTCCGTGGTCATCTTGTCGAGAATGTAGTTGGTAGTGCCGTTGACGATTCCAGCAACCTTAGTGATCTTGTCACCAACAAGAGAATCACGCAGCGGACGAATAATAGGTATCGCGCCAGCTACTGCAGCTTCAAAGTAGACGTCTACGCCCGCCTTATTCGACGCCGAAAAGATCTCTTCACCGAAAGCAGAGAGCAAAGCTTTGTTTCCAGTAACGACAGACTTGCCAGTCTCAATGGCCTTCATGATCAGGCCCTTGGTTTCGTCGACACCGCCCATCAACTCGACGACGATATCGATGTCTTTCCTTGAGACAAGGCCCATAGTGTCGTCTGTTAATAGTTCAGAGGGAATGCCGGGACGTTCTTTGGAAACATTTCGTACGGCAACTCCGGCTAGCTCTATTTCGCGACCAGCCCTACGCGCGAATTCTTCACGCTGCGTCAACAACAGCCTCGCTACTTCACTGCCGACTGTTCCAGCACCAACAAGGGCCACCTTAAGGGGCTTGGATTTTTCACCCATTAATAAACCTTTTCTTTACTCGCCTACGTCTAATCTAGCCAGATCAGCAAGAGTTTCACGACGAATCATTGTCTGTAGCCTACCTGCTTTAACAGATACCACCGGAGGACGGGGTATGTGGTTGTAGTTACTGGCCATTGCGTAGGAGTAAGCGCCACAGGCAGGAACAGCGATCAGATCGCCAGGAACAATATCTCCAGGTAGATAGACATCATGAACGACTATGTCTCCACCCTCGCAGTGTTTTCCGACTACTCTGCACAAGACGGGTTCACAATCGGAAGCTCGGCTGGCAAGCACTGCGGTGTATTCTGCCCCGTAAAGTGCAGGCCTGATGTTGTCGCTCATCCCACCGTCGACTGAAACATAGACCCTGCTGCCTTCCTCCAAGTCGACCACTTTGACAGTGCCTACCTCGTATACTGCAACTCCTGTTGGGCCGACTATCGAGCGACCAGGTTCGATAGACACTCGCGGCAAATCGAGGCTTAGGATTTCGGCTTGTTTTTTGACGATTCCCTGCAGGTCAGATGCGAGCGACCGAGGAGTGGCAGGCTCGTCTTCATCCGTATAAGCGATACCAAAACCACCGCCTAGATCAAGCTCAGGTAGCTGAGTGGAAGTGGCATCAGCGAACTGCGCGAGCAGCTTCAGTGTTCGCTTCGCAGCGACCTCAAAACCACTCGTATCGAATATTTGACTACCAATATGAGAATGAACGCCGAGAAGATTTAGCTGCGCAGAATTATGGCACCTAATCATCGCGACCAATGCCTGCCCCGAGGCGATGGAGAAACCAAACTTCTGATCCTCATGAGCCGTAGCGATGTAGTCGTGGGTGTGGGCCGATACGCCCGCAGTCACGCGGACCATAACGTTCGCAGTGATGCCAAGCTGCTGAGCGATCTGCTCTGTTCGAGAGATTTCATAGAAGGAGTCGACGATGATTCGACCGATTCCGTTTTCCAGTGCGAAACGAATCTCGTCAATCGACTTGTTGTTTCCGTGGAAACCGATCTTCGCAGGGTCAAAATCAGCTCGAAGCGCGGTTTCGATCTCGCCCATAGAGCAGACGTCAAGATTCAAGCTCTCTTCTTTTACCCATCTGGCAATCGTTTTAGAAAGAAAAGCCTTCCCAGCATAAAAGACGTCCCAACCGTGAAACGCCTCCTTGAATGAGGAAGCCCTGGCGCGAAAATCCTCTTCGTCAATCAGGTATACCGGCGAGCCGGACTCAGCCACTGCCTCGGAAACGCTTACACCACCAATCGAAAGCATCCCATCGATTCGTTCTGCGGTACGAGGCCAAATCTTTGGGTTCAAAGCATTCGCGTCCTCTGGCTTAATCAGCCAATCAGGATGAGTTGCTGCTGCTTGTGCATTGGAGGCGCTGATGGTGTGCATGCTGAAAATTCTGGCAAAAGAAACCCTGATATTAAAGCCGATGACCGATAATCGGATTTCTGCTGCTATATTTGCTCATCGGTCATGCGGAAATGATTAGGTTATTGTGCCGCTAGGCCTAAAATAGCTTATTAGTTATTTGCCCCTATAGCTCAGTGGATAGAGCACCGCCCTCCGGAGGCGGGAGCCGAGGTTCGAATCCTCGTAGGGGCGCTCGCTTCTTTTAACGCAAACTTGACCTGAGCCTCGGGAGGAGCCTTGAAGAATCACTCGACTTCTTCTCGGAAAGAATCTTCCGGTTCGAGGAACTGGGTTCGCCGCTCGGCAGAGTGGTCATTTAGCCAGTTCAGAAAATTCGATCTGCATTCCGGCAGGTCTTTGCTTTTTTTCTGGTTTCTGACCAGAATTCTGATCTTTGTCATCTGGGTCGTTTTCTCACCGTCCGCTCAAGGTGACGTTCTTTACTACTACCAAGGCATTAACTCACTCTTCACCGGCACCGACCCGTCTTTGGTCATGCGGGAATATCCGACACCTGTTTTGTGGATGCTGGCCGTATTTTGGCTGACCGGATTTGGCACCAAGACCGGCTATGTTATTTCTTTCATCTTCTCCATGGTCGCCCTAGACGCGCTATTTTCTATAAGTCTTTGGCACACAGCTAAACGCCTAGCGCCTCATGCTGTTGCGGCATGGATCGTTTTTGTTCTCTGCTGTGGTCCCACTATCTACATGCGGTTCGACTTGGTGACCTCTGTGTTTGCTGGCTGGTGCCTGCTCTTCTTGCTCCGCCGACACACAGCAATAGCTGGCTGCCTAGCGGCGGTAGGGGCATCAGTTAAATTGTGGCCTGCGCTCCTCTGGCCTGCGCTGTGCGGAGGGCATTGGAGACAGAAGCTGAAGGCTACTTACAGCTTCGCTTTGACCGGCATAATTGTCGTCGCAGTAAGCCTTCTCTGGGCTGGCTGGGACAGATTAGTCTCTCCCCTTTCATGGCAATCGGGCAGAGGCCTCCAGGTCGAATCTGTCTGGGCTACGGTCCCAATGCTTTTACGCGCTCTCGGAATTGGCGACTACGCAGTTCTCATTTCCAGGTATCAGGCATTCGAGGTATACGGGACCACAGTTAGTTTCTGGACGTCCGCAGCTTCGATAGCCTTCGTAGTTGGAGTGCTACTAGTCTGCGTTTGCTACGGCCTCTGGCTGCTTCGAGGTCATGGCCACATGATGGAAGCAAGCTATTTCATGCTGCTCGTTATTTTGGTGATGATCGTCACAAATAAAACTTTCAGCCCACAGTACGCGTTCTGGCTTGGAGGCCCACTTTGTGCGTCTTTCGCCATAATGGGGGCTAGGGCCCCGGGATCGCCTTCTTACGTTATTGACCGGAGAAGGCTATGGATCATCACGGCAATGACGATAACGATGACTGCAGCCACCGGTATTGTCTACCCGATTGGGTATGGGCCTCTAGTCCGAGACGGAGGGCTCTCGAGCATCTTCAGGCTGCCTGTGACCCTCGTTCTGGTATCTAGAAATGTCTTAATTGTGGCGCTACTAGCCGTCATTTTGTATTGGATTTTCAAGGCTGTTTCGCCTAGGGCTTTCAAGATAGTCCGGGGCGTCAAGACTGACTATCCCACTGTGGCTCTCGAGCCTGTGAAACAACCCAAAAAGCCGGAGGCAGAGTGGTAAATAAGAAGGCACCCACAAAAATCACTGTCGATGGTGTTTTGATGACGATCTTATGGTCGCTGACTAGGCTGTCGATGCTTTGGATCTGGCTTAACCGAACCAGATTTGTCGAAGCTGATGTTCATTATTACTTCAACCAGACTGCAGAAGCGATATCGACGAATACGCCCGGACTGGTCGAGTACCCTCCGCCAATTGCCTGGCTCATGAGGCTGATCTACGCATTGAGCGCAGGCGACTTCACCGCTTTCGAAACAATTTTCGTATTCTTTATTTTGCTTCTCGATGTCACCGTGACAGTTGTTTTGTGGCGAAAAGATTCATGGCAGTCTGCGACCTATTGGACTCTTTTTGTTTTCTTACTTGGCCCAATAGTTTGGTTCAGGATCGACATGCTGCCCGCAGCAGCGGTCGTCTTCGCCCTTGTTCTGTTCAAAAGTCAATCGAGACTAGGACAGTTCGGTTCGGGTTTAGCAATCGCGATTGGCGCAGCAACTAAGCTCTGGCCAGCCCTTCTGCTATCCGGGTTACTTGGCAAGAGTAAAAATGCCGTCCAGCGCTTGAAGGGTTTTCTCGTAGTCGGGCTCGGTCTTGGTTTGAGCTCTTTGCTAATCGCAGGATGGTCTGGCTCGACCTCAGCCCTGACCTGGCAATCAGATCGTGGCTTGCAAATCGAATCCATTGCCGCAACGCCGGCGATGGCTGACCGAGCCTTCGGTAACGCCGACAAATACCAGGTGAACATCTCGATCTATAACGCGTGGGAAATTTCGTGGCGCAACGACTCCATTCCTCTACTTTTTAGTTCACTCGCGATAGCCGCCGCAGTTTGTTTCGCGATTTATGCGACTGTTCAGCTAATCCATACAGACCGCTCGCTTGAGGGAACTGCCCTTCACACGAAAACTGTCATTTTGACATTCCTAGCGCTCATCCTCGCCGTGATCATCACAAACAAAACTCTGAGCCCGCAATATATCGTCTGGCTAGGCGGCCCACTGGCTATGCTGACCCGCTTACCTAAGGGTAAGGGCGGCAGCAAGGCACTCTTTCATATCGGCATTATGGGATTCTTTGTCGCAGCGGGTACTCAGCTCGTTTATCCGATCACTTACGCGCAATTACTAATTACTCCGCCCGACAAAATTGCGACGCTCATTCTTGTGTTCAGAAACGCATTATTGGTTTTGATGACCGTCGTGGCGGTTTACCTCGCAGCAAAGCGGCTCAATAGCCTCAAAAAGAGGCAAACACAGTAGCCACGAATTATCTATAACACCTGAAAAACATCCCATAAATATGTACATTTGATAAGCGTCAAGTGTTCCGCGTTTGCGGGACGATCCAAACCAATACACGAGGTACAGCCATGAGAATGGAACAGATCACTGATTCCATCTCTTTCCATGGCGAAGGACCAGTCTGGTGGGAGCAGACCAAAGAAATTCGATTTCTTGACATGCTTTCTGGTGACGTGTTAGCGGTTGACAAATCCGGTAACCATAGGCGGCTGCCGGTTGGCGCAGAAGTTGTCGCGTGCATTCGTCCAAGAAAGAATGGCGGAGCAATAGTCGCGAGAACTAGAGATGTCGCGCTGTGCGAAAATGAAGATCTAAGCGATCTGAAGACAATAACCGGTGATTTCATCGATGCTTCCAAACGATTCAATGAAGGCGGGTGCGATCCGCACGGCAGGTTCTACATAGGCAACATGTCGTGGAAAAAGAAGATCGGCGCTTCTCAGATGTACAGGATTTCTCCGGGAGCTGATTCCCCGGAACCTGTTCTAGACGGTTTGACCACGTCCAACGGCATTGCTTTCAGTCCGGATGGGACACTTGCCTATTACAACGACACCGAGACCATGGTCACCTCGGTTTTTGATTACACCTTCGAGGAAGGCCTCCAAAATCGGCGCGATTTCGTCAGATACCGAGACGGCGAGGGACGTCCTGATGGGCTATGCGTGGACGCCGAAGGTGGAGTCTGGATAGCTATGAACCGTGCTGGACATATCCGAAGGTACGATCCCGAGGGAAGGCTCAGTGAACGCATTGACCTTCCAGTGACGATGGCAACCGCCGTGGGATTCGGCGGGAATGACCTATCGATATTATTCGTTACCACCTCCAGAAACGATGTCGCGAATGGCGACGAACCAGCAGCTGGAGCTCTATTTGCAGAAAAAATCGGCGTTAAGGGTCTTGAACCTCTGCCGTTTGACGGTTAAGTTTGTCTGCTGGTTCGTTTAAACAACGACTGACCCCGAAGCTAAAAAGTTTACCGAGCGGACTAACATTTACCTGATTTTGAAAAGGAGTCTGACAGTATGGACTGGCGTCACCGCGCAGCATGCCTAACTGAGGATCCCGAGCTATTTTTCCCTATTGGCGTGACTGGCCCAGCCTTGGCTCAGGTTGAGGAGGCCAAGAAAGTCTGCATGCGCTGCGACGTTCGCGAAGAATGCCTTCAGTGGGCACTCGAGAATGGTCAGGACCATGGAGTTTGGGGCGGAACTAGCGAAGACGAGCGCAGGTCAATGAAACGACGAGCAGCTCGAACCAAAGGTAGAGGCCGAAATTAAAAAGCTTAAGGCCTTGGAAATAATTTTCAAGGTCTTAACTATGCATGGAATTTTGTTCCTAGATAGGTTACCCTTCCCAAAATAATTCATCGTTATTCAAAATCTTCCGTCACTTATCCAAGATCGATTTTTTTGTGATTGATTGGAATAATTATTCGGGCCGTCGCGCCGTGTTTGAACGGTGACTCCTCCCCCGAATCGACCAACATGAACTCCCCGCCTAGATCTTGAATCAGCGTCATTACTATCGACAGCCCTAAAGAATTGGTGTTGTTAATGTCGAAGTTTTCGGGCAGTCCAGCACCATTGTCGATCACCTCTACGACTAACTGGTTATCTTTTCGATTCGGTTTCAGAAGTAGCTCCCCACTTCCTGAGTCGAGCCCATGTTCAACACCGTTCTGACAAAGTTCCGTCACAGCGAGGCTCAAAGAGGTGGCAACTTCGGCAGGCACCATCCCTAACGTGCCGTCGCGCCTGGTAGACACCAGTCCATCAGAGGCGGCAACATCGCCGACCATCGAAAGAATCCTGTCTGCCACTTCGTCAAAATTAACCACTTCATCGAAACTTTGAGACAAGATCTCGTGAACGGTTGCGATCGATTCGACCCGCCTCATCGCATCACGCATTGCTTCCCTGGAAGATTCGCTATCCAGCCTGCGTGACTGCATCCGAAGAAGAGCCGCGACCGTCTGGAGATTATTCTTAACCCTGTGATGAATCTCACGGATGATCGCGTCCTTAGTCACTAATTCGCGATCGCGTTCGCGAACCTCTGTGACGTCGCGGCAAAGAACCAGCGTCCTTTCTTTCTCCGCTGTCTTCAGCGGTACAACCTGAATCTGTAAAGCTGTGTTAGCTGTTTCCAATTCGAAGCTCGCAAGTTGCTTCAAGCCAAGCTTCCAGGGCTCTTCAGCAGAATCCCGACCACTGTGCAGCTCGTCGACTCTGCTCAATAGATCTTCGAGATTATCGCCCATCAGGTCCTGAAGAATCCCTAACCTGCGCCAGGCGGAAACGGCTGTTGGGTTGGCGTATAAGACAAAACCTTTGTCAGAAAGAAGCGTCATCCCGTCTCCCGCCATGGGCGGGTAATAATCCTCGTTGGAGTCGCAAACCGGGTACTCGCCCCTATAAAGCATTTCCTCAAGAATTTTTGCAATTTCTAAGTATGCGTCTTCAAGGGCGCCGGGTGCGCGAACACCCATCTGGTTCGTGTTTCGCTCTACAACACCGATAACTTGCCCGTTACGAATGATAGGAATTCCGCATGTATCTACAGGTATTCCTGCATCCATCGAGTGCTCGCTGGTGCGATAAATCTCCTGGCTGAAATACGCGGTAGTGACTGGAGATTCGGGATCGTAGTTGATCTCATCACCGACGACCTCCTCCTCGATCGCGGTAGGGCCGGTAGTCGGCCTGATATGAGCTACTGCCCAGAAGATGTTGTCGTCTTCGGCGTCTGGCACCCACAAAACGAGGTCAGAAAAGCTGGTGTCGGCTAACAGATGCCAATGCTCTACGAGGCTGACCAGCCAATCGTGATTATCTTTAGAAAGATTCGAGTGTTTTTCCAGCAGCTGCGACATTGAAGACATGGAGCCATGCTAGTTATAAATGCCTTCAAATCCCACCTGGTGAGGGATTATATGCACAATATTTGGTCGACGAGGAAACGGGTGGCAGAATCGGTTCGATGCGTCGGTTATACTCGTGAGCCGAAGCAAAAACTTAACAACTAGCGCTTTGGAGGCAACCATGAGCAAACGAGGACGCAAACGCAAGTCTCGTCGCAAGAACTCTGCTAACCACGGCAAAAGGCCTAACGGTTAACTAATAAAGGGTTAGGGTCCGAACATTAAGTGTTCAAGGACTCTAACCCTATTTTTTATTGTCCCGCACTCCACGTCACATGCAGCACGGATAATTTTGCGCGCAGCGTCTTAGGCGCATGGACCTCTCGGCAGCATTTCCTAAGCATGCTGGAGATCAACGCTTCAACGTCGAAGTAGTCCATACAATTCTCACAGTTCATGAGATGTTGACGGACCTGGTCTGCCGTTTCTTCGGTCAATTCACCGTGTAAAAATGCATAAACCTTGCTGAGCGCCAGTTCGCACTCTAAATCCTGGTTTGACTCGAAACGATTCGTCTTTTGCGGCTCAGACATGTTTATTTATCCTCCCCGCCAGATTTATCGGTATCTGTTCTACCGATTCCCATCTCTGCTGCTCTATCTGCCAAGAGGACACGTAGCTGCTTTCTAGCGCGATTCAGACGAGACATGACAGTTCCGATTGGAGTATCCATGATCTCGGCAATCTCTTTATACGCAAACCCTTCGACGTCTGCTAACAGGACGACTTCCCTGAATTCCGGAGTAAGCGTCTCTAAGGCATCTAGAATCTCCTGGTCTGGCATTCGACCAAGAGCCTCAAGCTCTGCAGAAGGAAGACCATCCGAAGTATGCGAAGCCGCCCTGGCTATCTGCCAGTCCTCGACGTTCTCTGCATCGCTTATCTGAGGACGACGTTTAGCCTTTCGGTAAGTGTTGATGTACGAGTTCTTCAGAATCCGATAGAGCCAAGCGCGTAGGTTGGTTCCAGGCTTGAACTGATGGAAGGAAGCGTACGCCTTTGCGTAAGTATCCTGGACAACGTCTTCGGCGTCTGCAGGATTTCGGGTCATGCGCAAGGCAGCTGCATAGAGCAGATCTACGTACTCGAGGGCGTCTCTTTCGAACCGTTCGCGACGCTCTTCCTCGGTTTCGTTCTTACGTAAATCCGGTTGCGTAGTCGACTCAGCATCTGAAGTCGAATCTGTAGTAGAAGTGACCATCACATCAGAGATTAGCGGTTTAGACTCAATATCGCTCGCCGAATTAGCGTATATCTTCTTACTCTGACGCTCAGCAAGCGGTCTAACGGCATAGCCCGGCAAAGAACTTGAGCTTTGCGCGAGAACATTTGCTGACTTCATACTGTTTACAACAGCGAATTATTAGATCTATTCCTTGGGCTGGACTAAATCAGTTTTATTTGGCTCAACCGAATCTCGGCTTGCCAAACCTGGTAGAAAAGACTCATGGCACTGCTTCGATTCTTTGGACGCGCACTTTTCTCTTCGTACTTCGTCGCTGATGGCGTAGGAATGATAACCAGCCCCGACAAGGGCGCTGAGCGAGTAGCGACAACCACCGACCGCATAGTTCCGCTAGTTCAGCGAGTTCTTCCCGAAGGTGCTTCCGACGCGCTCCCAGAAGACCCCAAAACCTGGTCTAGGATTTTCGGCTGCATGCAGGTAGCTGGTGGCGCTCTGTACACGCTTGGTTTAGGACGTCGCTTTGGCGCTCTCTTGCTTGCTATTTCCGCAGTACCAAAGGCACTAAACGCTAGGGACGAAGAGGGCAGTTCTCTTGTTCCGCTGTCTTTGTTGGGCGCTGCGATCGTTGCAACTCGTGACCGGAACGGAAAGCCTTCGCTCTCTTGGCGGGCAGAACAGGCTCGCAAAGAAGCAGGCAAGGCTGTAGACCGTAAGGCCGATAAGGTAAATCGTAAGGCTAAGAAGGCAGCCAAAAAGGCCGAAAAGAAGCTAAACAAGACACGCAAGTCTTTTAAATAATTTAAAGGTAATTTAGTGGTTGAAGTTTGGCCCGCGCCCACGCCCGTGGCGACGATCAATGCCGTATGCCCAGTGCCCGGCTCAAAATCAGAATCGAATCGTGCATTAGTTCTCGGTGCATTAGGCGATGGACCAAGTAGACTTTCAGGTGTTCTTGAGGCCCGCGATACAGAATTGATGATCGCTGGCCTAAGGCACCTCGGAGTTCGCATCCAGCTAGACCACGACGAAGCGGTAGTCACTCCTCCCGAACATTTCGTTCCTGCCAAAATTGATTGTGGTTTAGCCGGAACGGTGGCTAGATTCCTGCCACCGCTTGCGGCTCTTTCTGGTGGCGAGTGCAGCTTCTTCGGAGATCCCAAGATGAGCGAGCGGCCTATCGCTCCCCTACTCGATGGGCTCAGGCAGCTAGGAGCATCCTGTTCCAGCGAACATGTCCCCTTTAGCATTTCCGCGCCCGATGGACTTACCGGCCGAGAGGTTCGCATCGACTCTTCTGGTTCGAGCCAATTCATTTCTGGGCTTTTGCTAAGCGCGGCTCGGTTCCCCAATGGGCTAGTTCTCCATCATGTTGGTGATTCTGTGCCATCGCTGCCTCATATAGAGATGAGCGTCTCAATGCTCACCCAACGAGGCGTAAGAGTGTCAAACTCCGGCATGACTTGGACGGTTGAACCCGGCACTATTTCCAGCCTGGACCAACGCATCGAACCAGACCTATCGAATGCTGCCGCGTTCTTGCTTGCCGGAGTGATTACCGGTGGTCGCGTCACGGTTCCCGCATGGCCGAGCAAAACTACGCAGCCCGGAGACCTGATCCGAGGCGTGCTCGATAAAGTTGGGGCTCACAGCGAACTGACAAAAGACGGGCTTAGCGCTTGGTCTTCCGAAGATTTGTCTGGCGTAGATCTAGATATGAACTCTGCTAGTGAACTGACTCCGGTTGTCGCCGCGCTGGCAGTCTTTTGTAATGGAACGACGAGGATCACTGGTGTCGGGCATATCAGAGGCCACGAAACAAACCGCATCGAAGCGATAGTCGACGAACTCAACGCCATTGGCGTCACAGCGTCCGAACTAGCAGATGGAATTCAAATCGAGGGAATCGGATCGCATGGGTCTTTGAGCCCACGCCGCCCCTTCAAAACCTATGCCGACCATCGAATGGTTCACCTTGGCGCCCTGTTAGCCTTAAAGTGCTCAAACCTCGAGGTGGAAGATCCCAAGGCTGCCTCTAAGACAATGCCAGATTTTGTCGAGCGCTGGACAAAAATGGTGAATGCCGAATGAGCCGGAAATATGCCGGCCGCAATATTCGCGATTTAGACGTCGACGACTTCAACTTTGGTAGGCCAAAAAAACGTAGCAGGCCCAGGACAAAGGTCAGGCCAGATTACTCTGATGCAGAGATAGGCAGGGTCATCACGATCGATCGCGGTCGTTACCAGTGCGTGATGGAATCCACCGGGAACCTGGTCATTGCCACTAAGGCAAGGCAGCTAGGCCGTAAGGGAGTAATCGTTGGAGACAAGGCTCGGGTTGTTGGCGATACTTCTGGGAAAGTTGGTACGCTCGCCCGAATCGTCGAGATCGTCCCAAGACAAACAGTATTACGCAGGACAGCAGATGACGATAGCCCCCTGGAACGGCCAATCGTCGCCAACGCCGACCAGCTACTGATCGTTACCGCGCTGGCGGATCCCCCGCCACGAGAGGGAATGATTGATCGAATTCTGGTTTCCGCTTACGACGCTGGAATGAAGCCGATACTGTGTCTGACCAAGGCGGATCTAGCCAGCCCACAGCATCTGATTGATACTTACGCTCCCCTAGACCTGACTATCTTCGTAGTTGGGCCGGATGTGGAAATCGACGAACTTCTCGAAGCGCTTGCCGGTCACGTAACTGTATTCATTGGCCATTCAGGCGTAGGAAAATCGACCCTAATAAATCGGATTGTGCCAAACGCTAATCGTCAGACTGGAAGCGTTAATGAGAACACAGGTCGTGGCAGGCACACCTCCACTTCTGCACAAGCGCTCAGGCTTCCCGATTCGGAAGGTTGGGTAATAGACACCCCTGGGGTACGTAGTTTCGGGTTATCCCACGTTACCCCCGAATCAGTCCTGGCCGCATTCAGCGGACTAGCCGAATACTTGGATCTTTGCCCTCGTGGCTGTACACACGAAACAGGCGAAAGCGAGTGCGGACTAGACAAAGCGCTACAGGACGAGGCCATAGACGAAAATAGGCTCGTATCATTACGCAGGATCCTCGAGGCGTTGCAGGCAAATGACGTTCCGGGCAGCTAGCCTGGATTCGTGGCTGACTACACTGAAGATATTCGCCTCGCTCATCTGCTTGCAGATAGCGCTGATGCGATCACCGAAGAACGCTTCCGCGCCCAAGATCTCAAAATCGAGACGAAGCCGGATCACACAGAAGTTACCGATGCTGACCGTAGCGTCGAAAAAACAATACGTTCGATGATTTCGAGCACCCGTCCAAGAGATGCAGTGCACGGAGAAGAATTCGAAGATACCGGCTACGGGCCTCGGCGTTGGATCATAGATCCTATTGATGGAACGGCCAACTTCGTTCGAGGCGTACCCGTCTGGGCTACGCTGATTGGTCTCGAAGTCGAAGGAGAAATGAAGGTTGGTCTGGTTTCCGCACCAATGCTAGGAAAACGCTGGTGGGCCGGCGAGGGCCTAGGCGCGTGGACCGGCCGTTCGCTGATGAAGGCCGAAAGAATACACGTTTCCGGCATTTCTAGCTTGTCGGATGCGTTTGTTTCTTACTCCTCACTGCACGGGTGGATCTCATCCGGCCGCGGCCAAGGATTTGTAGACGTGCTAAGGGACGCAGGCAGGACCCGCGCTTTCGGAGACTTCTGGAGCTACATGCTTGTCGCCGAAGGCGTCGTGGACATCGCCTGTGAGCCAGAACTTTCCCTGCACGATATGGCGGCACTAGACGTAATTGTCCGTGAGGCTGGAGGCAGGTTCACCAGCATCGACGGTGAAGATGGTCCGTTTGGCCCGGGGGCACTTGCTACGAACGGGATGCTTCACCGAGAGATGCTGGATCGTCTGCGTCCAACTAGCTAACTTCCCTAACCCTGATGGTGTGAGGAACCTGGGCTAATTCTTCGGTTAGCCCAGGAGTGCTGGCTGTAATGTCCATCACTACGAATCCGACCTCGCCGATGGTCGATAGCGCCTGGTAAGCAATGTTAGCGTTGTGGTTGCTGAGGATCGAGTTAAGATCCGCCATAACGCCCGGCACGTTGTGGTGGATGTGCAGAATCCGGTGGCCAGAAATGGGCTGAACCTGAACCTCAGGCATATTAACGCTCATGGAGGTGTTACCCGTCCTGACGTAGTCGATTAGCTTTCCGGAAACGTAGCCACCAATATCAGACTGTGCTTCGCGAGTAGATCCACCAACGTGCGGTGTCAAAATCACATTTGGAATGCCCTGAAGCGGGTTAGTGAATGGGTCTCCGCTCTTCTTGGGCTCGTTGTGGTAGACGTCGACAGCTGCGCCTGCGATATGTCCTGAGCGCAGGTTCTCGGCTAGAGCTTCCTCGTCTACGACGAATCCTCGCGAGAGGTTGAGGAATAGCGAACGCTCCGGCATTAGGGCGAATTCTTTTTCACCGAAAATGTCGTGGTTCTCGTTTCGACCATCGACGTGGATAGAGACGGTCTCGCTGATGCTGAGCAGTTCTTCTAGGCTATCGCAGCGGTGAGCGTTTCCTAGGGCGAGTTTGTCGGCTACATCGTAGAAGTTGACGTTCATACCGAAAGACTCAGCCAGGATAGATAGTTGCGAACCAATATTTCCGTAGCCGATGATGCCGAGCGTGCGGCCACGAACCTCATGGCTGCCGTCGGCGGACTTCTGCCAGACACCGTTGTGCATCTGTTGGCTCTTGTCGAAGAGCCTGCGGGCCATAACTACGATTTCACCCATCGCGAGTTCGACGACAGAGCGAGTGTTGGAATATGGAGCGTTGAAGCATACGATTCCACGCTTGGCGGCCGCGTCCAAAGCAATCTGGTTAGTGCCAATGCTGAAGGCTCCGATGGCCACCAGTTGCTCTGGCATCTGCTCGATGACATCTGTCGTCAGGTTAGTCCTGGATCGAACACCGACGACATTCACATCCTGAAGAGCCTGAATTAATTCGTCACCTTCTAAGGCGCCTTTGCGGTAGTCGACTTCAAATCCGGCGGCTTCGAAAGCGTCAACTGCGGTTTTATCGATGTTCTCTAAAAGTAAAGCCTTCATGACATGAGATTCTAGTAAGAAAACTCTCAGTCGCTAATCGACTCTCAAACGTGGGATAGCTGAGAGCAAATTCTTCGTGTATTCTGCCTCCGGCTCGTAAAGGACTTTCGAGGTATCGCCTGACTCTACGATCTTGCCGTTTCGCATTACTATGACCCTGTCGCAAAGGTATCTGACAACCGCTAAGTCGTGGCTGACGAATAGCAGTGTAAGGTTCTCCTGGTCAGCAATGCGGTTCAAAAGGTTAAGCACTTGAGCCCGCACGGAAACGTCCAGCGCTGAAACCGCCTCGTCAGCGATAAGGACGTCCGGATGTGATGCCAGCGCTCGTGCTATAGCTATTCGTTGGCGCTGTCCACCGCTAAATTCGTGTGGGTATTTGTCTGCATCTGCTGGATCGAGCTCTACTTGTTCTAGCACTTGTGCACAGCGCGCATCAGGATCATCGGTGATTCCCAGCCTCCCCTTAACCCACGGGGACCTAAGTGCCTCTGTGACGATTTTGCGAATTTTCATTCGCGGATCAAGCGAGCTGCGCGGATCCTGGAATACGACTTGGACTCTTGCCCGCATCGGAGCCAGCTCGCGCTCTTTTTTGCCGGTTATCCTTTCATCATCAAGAAAGATTTCGCCGGAAGTGGGTTTGCTTAGTCCCGCGAGCATTCTGATCAGTGTGGATTTGCCGGAACCTGATTCCCCTACTATTCCAAGGCGTTCGCCAGCAGCGATATCTAAGCTAACGTCGTCGACAGCGGTAACTTCATTCTTGCCGTGCTTGTAAATTTTTCGCAGGCCACGAGCCCTATAGATCATTTCCGCTCCAAAAATCATCCAGAACTCTTAATGGCTGTCCAGGATTGGCGCTAACAAAGTTAGCGGCGGCCAGCAGCCCCTTTGTGTAAGGGTGCTGAGGATCATTCAAGATTTTTGTCCTTCGTCCGCTTTCCACGATTTCACCCTTGTACATGACCATGAGGTATTCGCAGATCTGCGAGACTACCGCCAAATCGTGGCTGATGAACAAGCATGCGGCGTTTACCTTAGCAAGTTCTTTATCTAGCAATTTTAAGACTTTATCCTGCACGGTCACATCCAGCGCAGTGGTGGGTTCGTCACAGATAAGAAGCGAAGGAGCATTAATTAACGCCATTGCGATTAGGACTCGCTGCCGCTGCCCACCGGAAAGCTGATGCGGGTAGCTCTTAGCGATTCTCTGTGGGTCGGGAAGTCCGGCCTGCTCCAGCATCTGACAAACACGATCAGATGATTTACCTTGTCGCTCAGAGTGGAGCAAAAGAGCCTCTGCCACCTGCCGCCCAACCTGCATAGTGGGGTCTAGCGCGGTCATGGGCTCCTGGAAAATCATGCCGATTTTGCTGCCCCTGATCGAAGACATCTGCGCATCATTTCGATTCGAGAGCTCTACGTCAGCTAGTTTTATGGAGCCCTCGATTGTTGCGTTAGGAGGCAGCAGCTTCATCAAGGCAAGGGCTGTGACGGACTTTCCGGATCCTGACTCTCCAATTAGGCCGACTCGCTGACCAGGCCTAATTTCTAAATCGATACCTCGAACCGCTTCTTTGCCTTTGAAGCTAACTCGAAGATTCCTGACTTCTAATAAGTTCTTGCTTACCATCACTGTCCCTGCTCCCGAAGACGAGGGTCGAGAATCTCACGCAGGCCGTCTCCAAGCAGGTTAAAGCCGAGAACTGTAATTGCGATAAATATCGCGGGCCATAGCGCAAGGTTTGGTTCAACCAGGATGGACTTCTGCGCATCAAATAGCATCAGGCCCCATGTCGGGTGGTCTGGGGACGCGCCCAAGCCCAGATAACTCAAAGCTGCCTCAGCAAGAATCGCCAGTGCGAAGCTGACGGACCCCTGAACCATAATCGTAGGAGCAACGTTGGGCAGAACGTGTGTAAAGATCGAGACGTACCTAGGCGTTCCGCAGGCCCTAGAAGCAACCATGTAGTCCTGGTTAAGCACTTGGAGAGTCGATGCGCGAGAAACCCTAGCGAAAGCAGGAATCGACGCTACGCCAATCGCCACCATTGCCGTCCAGGTTGAGCCAGATCCTCTCGCGGCTGCAAGCAAAATCGCCAAGAGTATCGCAGGAAAGGCGTACATGATGTCCGCAACTCGCATGACAAATCGTTCGAATAGACCGCCTTTAACAGCAGCGATCATACCCATCGGAACTCCGATTATGGCGCCAATTCCTACAGAGACGATTCCGACCAGCAGGCATATGCCTGCGCCAGACAAGATCCTGGAGAAGATGTCTCGACCAAAGTCGTCGGTTCCGAACAGGTGCTGAGCGCTCGGAAGCTGCAATCGGTCTGTCGAGACCTGGGTAGGATCAAACGGCATCCAGAAAAACGAGATTATGCCGAGCAAAATCACGATGCCTACCAATACAGCGCCGATATATAAGTTTGCCCTTTTCACCGCTCTACCCCCTCGGCTGCTTTTAGTCGGGGATCTAGCAGGTGGTAGATGATGTCGACCACCGTGTTAATAATTAGAACCAGCGCAACGAGGATCATCACGACAGATTGCACAACAGGCAGGTCTCTCTGCCCCACGGCAGCGATCAGATAGCTACCGAGTCCCGGAAGGCTGAAAACTCGTTCCACAACGATCGAGCCAACAAGCAGGCTAGCTAGCTGGAGCCCTAGCACTGTGATCACCTGAAGACTGGCATTTCGGATGCCATGCCGGATGATGGCCGGGCGAAACCTCCATCCGACAGCGCGTGCCGTCCGAAAGTAGTCCTGATTGAGTACCTCAACGAATGCCGATCGAGTGTATCTAGTGAGAATTGCCCCCTGAACCATAGCCAAGGATGCGACCGGCAGAACGAGATTCCTCGCCCACATAAGCGGGTTCGTTCTGAACTCTATGTACCCGTTTGCTGGCAGCCAGCCGAGCCATACCGCAAACACGATGACGAGCAACAGACCGGCAAGGAAAGCTGGCACTGCCATTCCGAGCTGGCTGAGTATTGAAACCGCAACACCAGTGGCCTTGTTTCTTCTCGCCGCGGCATACGCCCCTAACGGCAGCGAAATGCCAACAGCAAAAAGCATTCCTAGAATGACGAGGCTGAAAGTCACGCCCAGCCTTCTGCCGAGCTGCATGGAAATAGGTTGGCTAGTGAAGATCGAAGACCCCAAATCGCCTTGGAGTAGGCCTCCTACCCATGCCAGATAACGTGCCGGCCAAGGCTGATCTAGATTCATCGTCTCACGCAAGGCTGCAACGGAAGTTGGATCAGCGTTTTGGCCGAGGATGACTCCCGCGACGTCACCCGGGAGCAGGTTGACAAGTAAAAAGACAACTAAAGATGCCGCTACCAGGCTGACGAACAAAGAAAGGATTTTTATTCCTAGCAGCCTGAGCCTAGAGCCCCAGGTGGCTTTCGCGGTTTGCGCAGACATGAGTTACTCGTTGATCGCCACGTTCGTCAGATCGAAGCTGAGATTAGTTGCGTTTGAGCTGATCCCAACAATTTCCGGCTTGGTGACGACCAAGTTGGGCAGCAGCCAAAGGAAATCGGCGCCAGCTTGGTCGGAAATTATCCTTGCGGCCTTCTTCAAAAGTTCAATCTGCTCTGGCTCTGGAGACTGATCGGCCTGTGCCATGACTTGACGTAGTTCTTCGTTATCGAAGTGCCAGTAGTAGTCGGGGGTCGCGAAACGCACGATATCTCGCGGTTCCACGTGCGAAACGATGGTCAGATCGTAGTTCGACTTGACCATAACCTCATCGATCCAGCGCGCTGGAAACTCTAGCTGTTCGATGTTCAGCGTGATACCGACCTGGGAAAGAACGCTGGAGATGTAAGCGGCAGAGTCAGTGGCATACGGCAGTGTCGGTACGCGCATGGTAAGAGTCAAGCCGTCACCGTATCCAGCTTCGGCCAGAAGTTCTTTAGCCTTTTCTGGGTTGTAAGGATAAGCATCGGAAAGATCCTCGAACCAAGGCTCGAACGGTGGAACCATGGAACCGATCAGCGTTCCTTTTCCTGCCCAAACCGCGTCCAGTAGAGCCTGCCTGTCAATGGCGTAGTTGATTGCCTGACGGACTCTAAGGTCTTTGAGCGGCTCACGCTGCTGGTTCATTCCAAGAACAACCTCGCCATTGGTGTAGCCCTCTAGCACCTTGTACTGGTCGTTGTTTTCGAACTGTCCGAGAGCCTGCGGAGCAGTTACATTGCGGATGATGTCGATGCTGCCTGATGCCATCGCATTGTTCATAGCATTCGGGTCGGCAAAATATTTGAAGTTGACGCCGGCAACACGAGCTGGGGTACCCCAATATCCAGGATCACGGATGAGCCTGATTTCTTCGCCCTGCAGCCAAGTATCAAGTTTGTAGGGCCCAGATCCGACCGGCTGTGTTGCCAAGTCGCCAGAGTCAAGCGTCGCAGGGTCATAAATCACGCCGGCGGGGCCAGCCATGCTGTATAGCCAGAAGTTGCTTGGACGCTTCAACTTGAACTCAACAGTGTCTGAGTCTTTAGCCTCGACAGAATCGACTACTGCCATCTCTTTCTTACGTGTTTTAGAAGTATTCTCGTCGTTGATTATGTAGTTGATCGACTTCACTACCGCTTCAGCGTTAACTGGAGCGCCGCTAGAGAACTTTGCCCCGGGGCGTAGCGTGAAGGTGTAAGTCTTGCGATCGCTAGAGATCTGGTAGTCGCTTGCTAAGAGCTTCTGTAGTTGTCCCTGATCATCTGTACGTACGAGGGTTTGGTAAACGTTATATAGGAGCACCTCAGAGATAGCGGCAGCATCATTTGCCGATAAGTCCAACGTGCTTGGTGTGGTATGGGTGCCGACTATAAGAACCCTGTCTTGTGGGGCAACGTTGGAATTAGAGCCACACCCACTTAAGACTAGGAGCAATGCGACCAGGCACACCAAAGCTTTGCGAAACATGATCCTCCAAACGCTCATCGCGTATTACACCGACCACCAGGTGATTGTAGTCTTGGGATAGTTTAGCGCCTAACAACGTTAGGTTATACAGAGAATTCTCACTGCGTCTCAATTTTGCATTTTATAAAACATGCCTTATAGTTGATCAGACGCCGCGGGGTGGAGCAGTTCGGTAGCTCGCCGGGCTCATAACCCGGAGGTCGCAGGTTCAAATCCTGCCCCCGCTACGAAGGGAATTGGGATCTGCAAAGCAGGTCCCAATTTTTATGCTCTTCGACAGATTTACCTAACCACATATAAAGCGCTTCCCTGACACGGAAGAGGTAAAAATCTGAATTGCCGTACAAGCCAGAAGGCCTAACTAAGCAGACCGCAAGGATAATAATCAGTTCTTAATCCCCTTGTTAGACTTGTTGAACTGTTCGGCCATCAAGTCGATATGCTGGGAATCAGTTCTTAATCCCCTTGTTAGACTTGTGCTTATTTGTATGCATGAAAGATACATGCTGGGAATCAGTTCTTAATCCCCTTGTTAGACTTGCCTGACTATAGGTGGCATACACAATCTGGCTGGAAATCAGTTCTTAATCCCCTTGTTAGACTTGCCATCCTTTTAGCCAAGTTGAATCTGAAGCTGGGAATCAGTTCTTAATCCCCTTGTTAGACTTGAGCAAGGGGATTAATTCCCTTGCCAGGGACAATTTTTTTGCTTCTTTTCAATTAAAAAGTAGCAACTGTTCTGGAGCTTTTTCTTGTTCCATCTCTATTGCGTTGCAAAATCTGATGGTATTTGCCCATTGGCGATCAGATATATGCATCAACCTAATCTCTCCCTCAGAAGGAACCTGATTCTTTATTTCGGCTACCTCACGGTTGGTGAGAACGCCGCTGGGAGAATACTTTGCATAGACACTCAGCTGCGTGAACACGAATCCATTGTCAAGGAGCATGTTCCTGAACTCTGAATATCGCCTGCGCTGCCTCTTCGTCTTTGTTGGTAAGTCGAACATGCATATGCACCACATAGGATCATCTGCCATCTCAAGACCTCCCCTGCCAGGGAACAACCGTTAGTTTCGAAATATCGCCCTCAACGTACTGGCCAAATCTTTGCGCCAGCTCGTCAAACGCTGAGCTAATAGTTCTGCCGTCTCGTAGGAACTTTCTTGAAGAGGCAGCAACCAAACATTTTCTAACTTCTGGATCCTCAATCGGAGCATCGCAAGGGAGATCAGCTACTGCATCATCAACCGCAGGCCGGAAAGGTTCGATCAGGTCGTCGACCAAAGAAAAGTTGTTACTTCTATTTCTATGAAAAATGCCGACTGCTGCAGATAGCCCCGCACCTACCACTGCCCTAATGCCCAAGCCTCTTAGCACCGTATAGGCATAATCCAGGTGAGCATTTCTGTTAGAAATTCCTTGTCCAGGGATCCGAACAAAATCTTCACTTCCCCAAAGCGAATGCCAATATATTCTTGCAGCCCTGGCCTCCAAATTATCCGGGTCTCCAGATCGAACTTTGGGAACTAACGCTTCAAGCTGTCTATGGTCTTGCCTACCTTGGTCTTTCAACACGGCAGCTTGACCAGAAATCTTGGCTTTAATTAATCGGCCCCAGGCATTCTTCTGGCGAGGAACAGACAATTTGGCCTGAGCCCTGTGCCTTGCTGCTATACGGTTGTGAGTTCCCCATGAGTAAGCAGCGCCTTCGGGTACGCCCTTCCAATCGCAAAAGACGACAGCAATATCTTGAGAAAATAGCCTGTGCATGGCTGCCGCAGAGAATCTAACTTTTACGCCGACGAGTAATACTGAAACATCTGCCAATGGCAAGTTTGTTGGCTCTAAATTGTCTTTTTCTATAAGCAGAGCGCCGCGGGCAGAAGATATCCTTCCCTCCATGAGAGAACAATCAACTACCCGCCAGCGCAAACTCATTACGACTCCTTCAAAGTTACGCTGATCGGTAATCCTGAGTCTGATTTAGTTCTCTCACGACCTAAAGCCGGTCTGCAAATTTTTCTCAAAAAGCTAGCTTTCGAGAACAGCAAATTAACGGAAGGACGCCACCCTTTATCGCAAATAATGACTTTACTTCCATCATTAAGTGCAACTTTCTCGCTTCCTTCAGCAGCTAATAATCTTGGCCTGAGTTTAAGTTGCTTGTTCGAGTCGAATCCCGAGACAACCCAGCGATTCGTTTCAGGAAAATCTTTTAACAACTCGCCGATTGCCTTTTGACTGAAATAGCTATCGCTCAGATCAAGTTCAAGCTCAGACCCAGTCACTAACCAGCCTAGATATTCTGCTTCACCTTTGAGAACGGCTTTTCTTACAGAAGATTCAGCGTTTCTCATACTTACGCTAGATGGCTTCAGTTCAACGGTGAAAACGTCGTCTGATTTATTTTTCAATAAATCATGGGTAAACACTCGAATCATGCCGTATTTAGGCTTTTTAGAACCGAATTTATAAATGCGAGCGTGGTGAATAGTGTTTCCGATTTCTGCGTAACCATTTCTCACCGGGATAGCCGCTATCTGTTTTGGCAAAATCCGCAATTCATCGTTGGCTTCGTAGAAAATATTCTTGACTCTAACTTTTCGTAATTGATTTTCTGGCAGTCCTTCAACCGGATCGAAATCGGACTGCTGAGTCAGCGCACACCACATTTGTTCTGTAGCGGCCCTGTCAATTTCTTGAAGCGTCCATGAATCGCCCACTCGTTTAGCAGCTAATGGCCGAATTGTGTCATCGTGCGCTCTTCCGTTACCAACCCTTAGCCGAACATCTTGAGTCACCGGAATGGCATCTTCAGCCAACGCGATATTAAACAACACGAGCATTTGATCCATTTGGCGCGACCAACGATCGAAGATATTTCTCGACCCCTCATCACGACCTCTGTAGTTTTTCCAATCCTCAGCCCGACGAGTAATTCTCTGGCTTTGTTTAATATTTGATCGTTCAGCCAATGTTTTAGCCACAGAAGGCCTCATAAGCGATATTACGGCTGCATCCATCGCATGGTGTCGCCTATCAAAACGAGTCTTCACGTGGCCATCAATCAGATTTACTTTGCCCTCGAATCCTGTAGCTTTCCTAGCTTCAGCTGTAATAGCACCACGGAATACGGTAACTTTTGTTTCAGCTCCAACAGATTCGAAGTGTCCCTTAACTCTCGCATGAAGCTCGTTGGCCATCCAAGCAACAGACTCGATGGATCTATTATCGATCTCTTCGTCCGCGCTTTTCTTTTTCAATCTATTGATGACATCGTTCTGGAAATTCCGTTGTTGCTTTAGTGTAAGACCTTCGTCTTTGATCCAATAACGAACGCGAGCGATAGCTTCCTTTACGCTTACGCTGGGGATGGTAGTGCTTTCCACCCAAACAGCAAACGGGATATTCGTTTTTGCCCTATTACAACGCACACAAACAGCAACCAGATTGTCCCTCGTGTTCGTCGAACCTGGCCCCTTTCTGGGGACTATGTGGTCCATTTCGCAGGACTGATAAGTGATCGGCTCTCCGCAGTAAGCGCACTGACAATTCTGCCTACGAACAGAAACATAACGAGTTATGTCGCTTCTTCTCTCAACCATTTGAGAGCCAAGCTTTCTATTTGCTTCGGAAACGACGCGCTGATTACGTTCTCTCCTCCGCTTAAGGTCTCTTTCGTACTCTCTAACCTGAGACTCGGAAGTGAAGCCCGATCTGGCGTGTTCGATGTTCACTGACAGAGGAGCGCCCCACTCACGTTCTGCGGCTAGCAGCCATCGGTTGACAGCCTTAAGAACGCGGTCGACAGCAGGATTTCCGACAGGCTCTCCAATCGGATCACTCGGCGGCCTCCAGTCGTCAGGCACACCGAATTCAGCTTTCCTAGCCTTGTGAAGTTCTAGAGAATCTGAAATCATTTTTTCTGTCAACCGATCAAGACTATCGATGGAATATGCTGCCCTGCCGGCCGGAAGTTTTATTTTGTCTAAATTTTCGAGCTGTTTGTCGCTCAGACTTTCCATTAATTTATTTGCACTATCCGCTCCGGGAACATCAGGATCTAGTTCGTCGGCATTAGACAAAAGTGTTATCAGAGCGTTCTTCTCTTCAAAGTTTGCTTCTTCCCACCATTCGACTATTGGTTTAACCCCGCACTTCGTAACCCTCGAGTGCGTTACATTAACCGGCGGAAAGGACGAAGCGCGCTCACCTTCGGGCGCGAGTTTGGAGGTGCCTTGGAGACATTCTCGAGGGACATCGAGAATCTCGGCAACATCTCCCCAGGTGATGCCATCAGAATCATCTGGGAGCATTAGAAAATCTATTAACTTAGATTTCTCAGCAGCGTTTAGCTTGCGTAGCTCTCCATTCTCAGGATCTATCAAACGCATATTTGCAATGACAGAAACAATCCGGAACCTCTGAAAAGACAGATGCGCCTTCTCTGCTCGAGGTTTATTGTTCTGGCCAGGCAAAGAATCCTTCTTGACTCGTTTACTAGCTGAGCCTTTAGGACTTTCAGCTTTAAATACAAGATCGATCAAGGTTTTTACGATTTCGTCAGGAATCTCCTGAACCTGCGCAATTTTATGTATCTCGTTCGCGTTATCAGACTGCATCAGTTTCCCGCCGATGATGCCGTCCTTAGTCTCGCCTTCTACGTTTTCTCCGTCGATGAGTGAGCGCTGACCGTACTTGACGGATGGGGCGCTCCTAAGCCTTTCAGAGGCATTGAAACCAACGTGCGAAAGCACCTCCGGCAACGTCTCGCCGCCAACGAAAACAGCGCCGGTCTTCTCGCTAACTCTCTTTTTCAGATCCTCGAAAAGATCACTGTCTTCTTGCACATGGTAGAGGGATTCGATGCGCTCATAAGGATTCTTCCAGCCTCTATGCCTAGCGATATGCCTTAGCGCAATGGATAATTCGCGCTTTTGTTCAGAGGCTTCAAGCTTCTCCTGTACCAGGAGAAGCCTCGCCTTCCATGGCGCATACGGGTCGGGTAGACTCTCTAGATCGATTATTGGCATGCCTAGCTCGACAAGCTTTCGATCGAGCTCAGCCAAACGCTTCTTACGACGTCGATAGAGCCTTCTAGTACGACGAGCAAACCCTGCGGAAGCGAGCCTCGTAACTGCGCTTTTAACTTTTTCAGGGTCTACTCCAGAATCATGGATCTTAACCATGCTGCTTAGCAGCTTGACTGGCATACCGTTAGCATCAACCTGTAGGGCGCAGAACCCCACAGAATTTGTTCCTACGTCAATACCAACTTTGTAATCGATCTCATGACTCATATTCAGATGATAAGAGACGCAACCGATGATTTTTTATATAACTGCCACAAACCAGAAAAAGGTAAACCCCTGATTCAGGGTTTTACCTTCAAAGAAATTAATGTGATGTTAAACTCAATTCAGAACTGATTCTCAGTAAGAACCTCCACGTTTGAGGTTCCGAATGCTCCATAGGGCCCCTCGGGGCCCTATTTTTATGCTTGCACTTCTAATAAGCCTGGTTAGATTTCTTTGAATCCTGCTTCTTTACCTTCTACGTTTGCCGAGTAGTCGATCTCGTCATCTCCATCCAAATCCGCTACGACCTCTCGGGTAACGGTCTGTTCAAGCTCAGAATTTTCGATCACCGATGCGTCCATCAGCCTGTTTAACTCTTTACGCTCTTTGCGACTCAAATCGTCAGTATCGGGGTTCTCATGCTTGTAGAACAACGACCTGATGCGGACACGACGCTCGCTCTCCTTGGAGATCTTCGGACGCTCACGCAAATAAGCGACCACGAGGATGGTGATCAAAACCATCCCTAGGTAGCCGAGAGCGGGATAGATGACTCCCATTAGGTCTTGGAACCCGATGAAGCTGACCGCCCAACCAGCAATCGCGGAGATGGTAAAGAAAATCTTGAACTTAACCTGATTTCCAGCGGCCAGGCGACGGCCCAAGGCGTAAAACATGCCGATACAGGTGTTGTAGATCATGGCGTAGACGATAAACACCACCACATAGCCCATCCAAGGCCTGATGTTCTGAAACAGAGCCAGCATTGGAACGTCAGTGCCAACCACCTCGTCGACGTTCAAGAAAATAGCCACGGCAACCATCGCTAACAGGCACATGTAAATGATCCCGCCGAGCATTCCGCCCTTGCCCGTCTCACGAGGATCGAGGTAGTTACCGCCGATAACCAAAACCATCGACACACCTAGGATCAGGGAAAGACCCGCATAGTTGATGGCAGAAAGCCACCAAGGTGAAACCGGCGCGCTCGCGCTGAATGCGGCTTGATTCAAAACATTGAAATCGAGAGGGAGCTTGGTCATCGAGTAGACGAATGCACCGATAACAATCACGAACACTAGTGGAGTTAACGTACCGATGACGTTAGTGATCTTTTCGACATCTAGGAAACCGGAGATCAGCACTAACCCGAGCATCACGGTAGAGCCGATCCAAACTGGCCAATCGAATGCCTGAGCCAGCGTAGATCCTGCTCCGGCAAGCATTACAAATCCAAACGCGAACAAAGTGACGATTACTGCCACATCTAGACACTTAGCCACAGTCTTGTGTGCGATAGATGTGAATACCTCGTTATGTTCATCGGCTAGATAGTACGAGCCCAATTGCAAAATAACGACGCCCGCAACCGCAATCACCGAACCCGCGATTACCGCACCGATGATGCCAATGGATCCTGCAGATATGAAGTACTGAATGGTTTCCTGACCAGTTGCGAAACCAGCCCCGACCATCAATCCAATAAATGCGAAAGCTATCGATACCGTTCTTTTAACAGACAATATGTGACTCCTATACGGATATCTTCAAAGTATTCACCCCGAAAGCCGTCATCACACATTACTAACGATAATTAAACGGTTTTCGAGCAAAAAAATTGCTCACCTAAAAGGTGAGCAAAATATTGGCCAAACAGAACTGAAATTATTCAGATCACTAAGCCTGAGCCTTGTGGCTCCCCCGCCTGGATTCGAACCAGGAACCCTCTGATTAACAGTCAGATGCTCTGCCGTTGAGCTACAGGGGATCGCTCGGTGCAGAAAGAAACACTAGCAACATGTTGGCGAAGATTCAAAATCGACCGTTCCGGAGCTTGAACTGCCTAGTTGCCGTACTCCTTCTGAATGAGTTTCGTCTTCTCGATTACACGCTTTTTGACCGCTTCATCTGCAAGATCAGTGGCACCAAGCGCGTAGACCGTCCAAGTTATCTTGCCGCCGCCGGGCGCGCGACGGCCGGCAATCGTTATTTTTCCGAGACCGTCACCCAGATCGACGTTAGTTTCGGTGATTATCGATGCCCTTATTTTTTCGGCGAATACGAGGGGAAGATCTCCGGGATCATCTAGCTTTATTCCACCACGAGCGCCGTCAAGCAGTTCCCAAGCTAGAACACCGTTTTTTGCGTCCCAAGATCCTGACTGGATCTCTTGCCAAGCGATGATGTCCCAACCAACTGAGCCAAGTAACGCAAAGTGATCTTCGAGAATGGCCGCTGTCCCCTTGAGGCCTTTAGCGGAAACAATGATTCTCGCTTTAGGCAATTTCTCGCGAAGGGCTTGCAGGTCGTCTCGTGATACTTTCATTTGCCTTCCAGTGTCTACCGTTGGTTACGCGGCTTGTTGAATGTAGCCGCGAAGCTTTCTTAACGCTTTAAGTTCAATTCTACGTACGCTGCTGACGCTCAGTTGCATTTGCTCTGCGATGTAGTTCCTTGTCCTGCGTTTGCAGCCCAAACCGTAATGCATTCGGACTATCTGATTTTCTTTTTGGGTCAGCACGCTCGACCACCCAGGTGGCAGATCGGGTTTTTCAATTTTCAGCTCGACAATGTTTTCTGCCATCTCCGGGACAAGCTCAAGGTGCCGTCCTGCGCTCATCACCAAGTGCGCGTAAGCGCCTAGCTTTGCTTCTCTGGCGAACCTGCCATCTGAGATTGTTTCGTCAGCTTCGGCTTGCCGTCTATTCCATGCTTTTCTTGCCTGCCATATTTTTCGTGCCGCATTAATAGAAGTATCTAGCTCTCCACAACGTAGCGCAGCAGCTTGTGCCAGAGTCCCATTTATGGTGTTCCAAGCGAAGGTGGTGAATCTATGCCCTTTTGCCCAGTCCCAGCGTTTGATCGCCTCCCCTAGCCCGATGCACGCCTCTTGCAGCAGCTCGTTGTTCGGCAGTCCTGCTTTTCGAGACCAGTCGTTGGCGAGTTTTGAAGCCAAAAGCAGGTTGGCTCGGTATAGCGTGGATCTGGCGTCTTCGCCCAGAGCTATGACTGCTTCCAGCAATCCAGTGGGAACCGCACTGCCCGAGTTAAGCAGGTGTTTTGCATATACGCCTGATTCGAGAGTTTTGGCCAGTTCTATCTCTTCAGGGTGGGTCAGTGGATCTATAGCTAGTTTGCAAATACTCATGCCCTAAATTTTGGGCCGCGTGTTGAGCCAAAAACTTAGTTATCCACAGCTATTCTTCAACTCCGAGAGACTCAGCCTGGTATCTACGTCTATCGGTTTCGAGAGTTAGGAGTTGAGCAAAAAGATCTTTGTGCTCTTGAGGGTTTTGTACCGGGTTCAGGCGCTGCAGTTTTGAACGCAGATTGGCGAGTTTTCGGTTGGTGGTAATCAGCTTCAGCCTTGCCACGTATGCAGTTGCGTAATCCTCGCTGGGCTGAGCTAAGACTTCCTCAACGATCAACGAAAGCTGTAGCTTTCTGAGAGATTCGTCCTCGAGCGAATCGTTGACGGCTTGTGGCCAGTTACTTGCCTGGAAGCCAACGTTCAAGATGTTTTCAGCCAGCGCCCGGTAAGCGGGGTGCGTGAAATCTTCCGGGGTAAGACTATTCCAGGAAGTGTCGAAAGTGGTGGGAGCCTGCAGCATCAGTTTCAGTGTGCCTCTTTCGACGCCGATTCTACGATCGTTCCTGTCGGGCATCGGCATCAGCGTCGCTGCGTTCTGTGCTGCGCTGATTTGAGCTGACCTTCTGCGCCGCTGGTTTTCGGGCGGAATGTTGACTCGGTTGGTTCTGTTGACTATCTGCCTAACGTCATTTGGATCCATGCCCACCATTTGGGCTAACTCACGCAAATATCCGGGAATTAGTGATTGGTCTCTGACGGATTTGATCAAACCGGATGCTTCGCGGACCGCGTCGAGCCTGCCGTCTGCGCGATCAAGATCGTATTTGCTGACGATATTATCCATGACGAATCTATAGAGCGGAACCCGCCTACCGATTAGCTCTCGCACCGCGGCCTCACCGTGTTGAAGACGTAGATCACACGGGTCTAAACCGCTTGGTTCCACGGCGACGTAGGTCTGAGAAGTGAATTCCTGATCTAGATCGAAAACCTTTAGCGCCGCCTTCTGGCCGGCCGCATCGCCATCAAATGTGAAGATTACTTCTCCGTGGAAGGCGTCGCTGGCACCCATCAGCCTTCTAATGAGACGAGCGTGACCTTCACCAAACGCAGTGCCGCAAGAAGCAACAGCGGTCTCTACGCCCGAAAGGTGAGCCGCCATGACGTCCGTGTACCCCTCGACGATGACCGCTTGGGCTTGTTTGCCAATCTGTCGACGCGCTAGGTCGAGACCGTAGAGAACATTAGATTTTTTGTAGACCGGCGTTTCTGGGGTGTTTAAGTATTTTGCAGGCATGCGATCGTCGTCGAATACCCTTCTTGCGCCGAAGCCGAGCACGGAGTTAGCGGAGTCGCGGATTGGCCAAACGACCCTGCCCTGAAAATAGTCCCAACCGTTTTGGCGGATCAGGCCGGCTTGCACGAGGGTCTTGTCGTCGAAACCTGCATGGTTGAGGGCATTGTGCAACGCCCTACCGCCTTTAGGCGCGTACCCCATGCCAAAGTGTCGGCAGGCTTGTTTGTTGAATCCCCTGCCCATCGCGAATTCACGGAATACATCGTTATCGGATTTTTCGATCTGGGAAGCATAAAAATCTGCTGCGGCGCCATTAGCGGCAAGAATCCTCGCCCTGGCCCCAACGTTGACGCGCGGCCCAGAGTCTTCAGTCTGTCTTAATTCGACCCCGACTTTGTCGGCGAGCAGCTGAACCGCCTCGACGAAATCCAGATTGTTAATTTTGCGCAAGAACGTGATCACGTCCCCGCCTTCGCCGCAGCCAAAACAGTAGAAAAGCCCGCGAGAAGGGGTCACCTGGAAACTGGGCGTTTTTTCGTCGTGAAACGGGCAAAGGCCCTTCATGGAGTCGGAACCGGCAGGACGGAGCGTCACGTAGTCACTGACCACGCTAACGATATTTGCTCGCTCGCGAACAAGCGCTATGTCGTCGTTGCTGATAAGGCCTGCCATGGATTGAAGTCTAGCTAGCGAGAGAAACTATGGTTAGCCCAATCTGAATGAAAGACGAAACAGCCCGGCTAAAACGGCATAATGACAATCATGCAGATAGATCCGACCTGGCAGCTAGCAATTGCTCTGATTGCACTGTGCGCATTGGCAGCGACAGTTGCCAGGTTCGCGAAGCTAACTCTCAGCAAACAAATCATTATTGCCGCGATCCGCTCCATCTTGCAGCTGGCGGCCGTTTCATTCATAGTTGTGCTTGCGGTTCAGCGCTGGTGGAGTGGGCTGCTTTTTATCATCGCAATGTTCTTGTATGCGGTCTGGACAACGACTGGCACAGTAAAAAACAGGAACTCTTTCCTATGGGTTTGTGTGGCAATGGGCTCAGGTGTGCTGCCGGTTTTGGCGGTAATTTTCCTGTCTGGAACTGCCCCTTTCAATGGCTTTTCTTTGGTGCCGATCGGCTCAATCATCATCGGTAACGTGATGAAGGCTCAAACCCTCACCGGACGACGAATTTTCGGCACGTTGAGAGAAAATATCGGCATTTACGAGGCAGCCTTAGCTCTGGGTTTCAAACGCCCCCAAGCAGTCTGGATCGTCATAAAACCAGAACGAAAAGAAGCACTCATCCCTAACATCGACTCGACCAAAACCGCAGGCCTGGTGACGCTTCCAGGTGCTTTCATCGGAGTCCTGCTTGGCGGAGGAACAGCCCTGCAAGCAGGCGCATCACAAGTATTGGTACTGCTTGGCATCATGGCCGGCCAGGTCTGCTGTGTGGCAGTTTCCCATGAGCTAATTAAGAGGACAAAGCTGCTTCCTCCCTACCTCAAGGCAGCCCTTCACCCCTAAGCTCCTCTTCCGATCCCCTTAGGCAGCTTCGCAGGATCCCAGCCTAGGAGCTTCTCGGCTTGATCGAACGCAAACCGGTCCGTCATGCCCGACGTATAGATAACCGCGGCCTTAACCGGATCTTTTGGGTCTCTGTATGAATCTGGCAGGTAGGCAGGGTTATCGATGTAGTAACTTACGAGCGACTGCAGAACTTTTATCACTGTCAACGACTGATCAAGAGACTCTTGCCTGGTGTAGATCTGGTCGTAGTTGAACCTACGCAAGGCGGCCATTGCCTCAAATATCTCCGCCGACATCGCCACTACGCCGTGCTCGTTAGTGGTGTCGATCACGGAGCGAATCAGCACAGACAACTGTTCACGACGGGATATACCCAGCACACCAGAGATATCTGACGGCAGATCCGATTCTGAGACGACGCCGGCATGAATCGCGTCCTCTAGATCGTGGCAGCAATAAGCAATCCTGTCGGCCCAGCTGCAAATCTCACCCTCGACAGTGAAAGGAGCCGGCCTCGACCAAGAGTGATTACGGATTCCATCCAACGTCTCTTCACACAAATTCAGATGCGCTAAAGAAACATCCGCACCCCAAGGCCCGTGATCGAATCCTTCTGGAATAAACATATCGAAGGCCTCCTCGGAGGCATGACCTCCTGGACCATGACCGCAATCATGGCCAAGAGCCATGGCATCTGCCAGCGCAACGTTTACGCCTATCCCCCTGGCAATTGACGTAGCCACTTGAGCGACTTCGAGTGCGTGTGTAAGTCGAGTGCGCTGATGGTCAGTGGGGAAAACGACTGCCTGCGTTTTACCCGCTAGGCGTCGAAAAGGGGTCGAGTGGACGATTCTGTCCCTGTCTCGCTCGAAACACGTTCGCTCCGGATCTGGTTCTTCCGGGCGCGCCCGATTACCCGCACCTTTGGAAAGCGTCGCACCGGGTCGCAAAGTGGCGGCCTCTAACTCTTCCCTTGCTACGCGTCCTACCGTCTTTCCAGGTTCGAGTTCGGCATGCGTATCATTATGCGCGGTGATGAATTCTCCACCACCATGGCCACTCATCGTTTTTGCCCATGCTTTCGTGCGGGAATTAGGTTCTAGCTTTGCCACACATCCAGCTTGCCACCTGAAGAAAGAAAATTCCTGCCTGCAGGAACTACCCGCCGTCGACGTGTTCTTCGGCACCGCTCATATCGAATCCTTCGACGCTGCGAGTCTCTAGCCAGCCGTCTGGAAGCGCGACTCGTTTTGCTCGCCCTGTTCTTCCCCTGGCTTTCCCTAACAGCTTCTCTGGGAACTCCATTTGCGGATCAAGCTGACTAACGAGATCGTCGTATTCGTCTAGAGTACTGACCATTCCGAAAGCGTGTCGCATTTCGCCGCCGATTGGGAATCCCTTGAAATACCAGGCAGTGTGCTTTCGGAAATCCGGCATACCGTGTCGCTCTCCCCTATATTTGATCAGCAGCTGGGCGTGTCTTCTGGCCAATGCAGCAATCTGCCCCAGGTTTGGCAGTGTAAGCGTCTGCTTGCCTGCCATTGCATCGGCGAGATCCCTGAATATCCAAGGCCTTCCTAAACAGCCCCTGCCCACTTCAACGCCAGCACAGTTGGTTTGCTTAACCATCTCAACTGCATCGGAAGCTTCCCAAATGTCTCCGTTGCCGATGACTGGAATATCAAGAAGCTCCACCAGATCTGCGATGGGCTCCCAGTTGGCGTGCCCGCCGTAATATTCGGATACTGTTCGCCCGTGCAGGCAAACCGCGGCGATGCCGACGTCCTGAGCGATCTGCCCGAAATCGCGATATGTGATGTGATTCTGGTCGATTCCGATTCTAGTCTTGGCGGTTACCGGAACCCCATATCGGTCTGCAGAATTTACAGCGGCCTTCAGCACAGCTCGCATCAAGTCGAGCTTCCATGGCAAGGCGCCACCCCCGCCTTTTCTAGTTACTTTAGGCACCGGGCAGCCAAAGTTGAGATCAATATGGCTGACGTTGAACGACTCGCACAATATGCCGACTGCGACATAGATGGACTCGGGGTCTGCGCCATAAGTTT
Source organism: Propionimicrobium lymphophilum DSM 4903 (assembly GCF_000423485.1). Lineage (GTDB taxonomy): Bacteria > Actinomycetota > Actinomycetes > Propionibacteriales > Propionibacteriaceae > Propionimicrobium > Propionimicrobium lymphophilum. Next base: position 426,308 of record NZ_KE384026.1, read on the forward strand.
GAACGCTCCTGAAGACCTCATTATCGGCGAACGTGAGCATGTCCGCGGTTTTCCAGTCACCCATCACTAGGCCTCGAGCCGTGATCATTTCGCACACGTACAGGCCCGCGCCCTGCTCTGCGCAAAGCTGACGGAAAGCGGCATTGGTTACCCCCGCCATAGGCGCGAGGATAACAGGAGTGTTTACGACTAGCGCGTCTGGGTTAGAAGGTGCGCTGAGTTTTAGCGGAGGTAGAAGATTCACTAGGCAAAAAGAAAAATAATGGGGTGCGTTCCAAGGAACGCACCCCGGTTGATTATTAGCAGTCGACCAACTTGCCGGCCAGGAATTCCTTGACCTTGTCGATTCCGATGCGTTCCTGACGCATGGTGTCGCGCTCGCGGATCGTCACGGCATCGTCGTCAAGAGTGTCGAAGTCCACCGTGATGCAGTAGGGAGTGCCGATCTCGTCTTGACGACGATAGCGCTTACCAATTGCCTGTGCGTCGTCGAAGTCGACGTTCCAGTACTTACGCAACTCAGCTGCTAGATCACGCGCCTTCGGAGAAAGCTTCTCATTGCGCGAGAGTGGTAGAACAGCGGCCTTAACGGGCGACAGGCGCGGGTCTAGCTTGAGAACAACGCGCTTATCTACGCCGCCCTTAGTGTTGGGAGCTTCGTCTTCGGTGTAAGCCTCGACCATGAATGCCATCAAGGAACGGGTCAAACCAGCGGAAGGCTCGATCACGTACGGAATGTAGTGCTTGTTCTGAGCCTGATCGTAGTACTCGAGGTTAGTGCCGGAGTGCTCGGAGTGGGTCTTCAGGTCAAAGTCTGTGCGGTTCGCGATACCCTCGAGCTCACCGAAATCGCTGTTCTGGAATCCGAAGCGGTATTCGATGTCCACCGTGCGCTTCGAGTAGTGCGACAGCTTCTCCTGCGGGTGCTCGTAGAAACGCAAGTTTTCTTCGCTGATGCCCAGGTCCATATACCAGGCCTTACGGTTATCGATCCAGTACTGGTGCCATTCCTCATCGGTTCCCGGCTCTACGAAGAACTCGAGCTCCATCTGTTCAAACTCACGGGTTCGGAAGATGAAGTTGCCTGGGGTGATCTCGTTGCGGAAACTTTTACCGATCTGGGCAATGCCAAACGGAGGCTTTATGCGCGAAGAATTGAGCACATTCTTGAAGTTCACGAAGATGCCTTGAGCTGTCTCGGGACGCAGGTAGTGCAGACCCGACTCATCCTCGACCGGACCGAGGGTGGTCTTGAGCATCATATTGAAGTCGCGAGGCTCGGTGTATTCGCCGCGGTTGCCGCAGCTTGGGCAAGGCACGTCGGTCAACGCAACGTCGTCCTCGGATATGTTCTTGCGAGCCGCAAATTCTTCCATCAACTGGTCTGCGCGCCAACGCTTGTGGCAGCTCAGGCACTCAATCAGCGGGTCGGTGAATACTCCTACGTGACCGGAAGCAACCCAGACCTCTCGAGGCAAAATTACCGACGAATCCAAACCTACGACGTCACTACGAGAGGTGACCATGTGCTGCCACCACTGACGCCTAATGTTGGTCTTCAGCTCTACACCAAGCGGGCCGTAGTCCCAGGCGGCACGAGTTCCGCCGTAAATCTCACCACAGGGGAAAACAAAACCGCGACGCTTACAAAGGTTGATTACCTTATCCAGCTTGCTTTCAGCCATTAAATCCTCATCTACGCAGGCCCCATTAGGGCTATTTCTCGATACCTGGCTGGCACCGAGCCTGGTCGGTGAAAGAACCGACACAACATATATAGGTTATCTGTTCGACAATGTTGTCTCGAATCGAGTTTTTATGAATTTGAAAACTAACCAAAATAATATGAGAATGATTATCGTGTTTAACAAGTTTTTTAAGACTACCTTCCTACTTTTCGCTGCCGGCTCGCTCGCACTAGCAACTGGCTGCTCCGCTGAATCAAACGAGACTTCTGCGCAGAAGCCAAAAATTATCGTCGGAGCATACCCATTCCAGTACGCAGCAGAGGCAATCGCTGGCGATAACGCGCAGGTGACGAACCTGCTCAACCCCGGAACTGATGCCCATGACCTCGAGCTAACAGCCAAGCAAGTATCTGCAGTTAAAGACGCAGACCTGGTGGTATACCAGTCCAAGTTGCAAAGCGCTCTCGATGACGCTGTAGCCCAGCAGTCCCCCAAGCACGTGCTGGACACCGCTGTTTTTCTGAAGCTTAGGCTGGCTAACAACGCCGACCACGAGCACGAAGAAGAACATTCCGAAGACCACGATCATGCCGAACACGACCACGCAGATCACAAGGACTCTGCTGAGCACACAGATCACGATCACAGCGAGCATGAAGAATCGGACGAGCACGGCGAACACGACCACGGAAAATACGATCCGCACGTTTGGCTCAACCCAATGAACGTTTCTGAGATTGGTCAACACATAGCTGAAGAGCTATCGAAGATTGATCCCGAGCACTCCGAGAGCTACAAGAACAATGCATCAGCCTTGAGCGAGTCGATGAGCGAACTGGACAGCGAATTCTCCGCAGGCCTGCAGAGCTGCAAGATCGACACCTTCGTTACCAACCACGCAGCATTCGGATACCTCGCAGACAAATACAACCTGAAGCAGGTCGGGATCTCCGGGCTATCCACGGAAGAAGAACCCAGCCCCGCACGCATCGAAGAGGTCCACGAGATCGCCAAAGCCAGCAAAGTGACCACGATCTTCTACGAGCAGACGGTTTCCCCGAAGGTTGCCGAAACAATCGCTAGCGACCTCAAACTCAAAACCGACGTACTGGATCCTCTGGAAACACTAAGTGACGAGTCAAGGGGCAGTGACTACGTTGAAGTTATGAAATCGAATCTTGAATCGCTCAGGAAAGCAAACAGCTGCAAGTGAGCGAAAAAGTAATTCACGCCGCCGGCGTTGACGTTTTCCTTGGTGATCACCAGATCATCCATGGTGTGGACTTGGACGTCAACGCCGGCGAAGTCGTTGCGCTCTTAGGAGGTAACGGCTCCGGCAAAACGACCCTGATCCGAACCTTGCTCGGGTTAATTCCGTATTCGTCGGGAAGCATCGAATTGTTCGGAAAAGATTTGGGCCACTTCCACGACTGGGCGAAAATCGGCTACGTTCCTCAACGCGGATCGTTACAAGTCCCGTCGGCAACAGTCAGCGAAGTGGTGATGCTCGGCAGACTCTCCAGGCACCCCTGGTTTGGCATCCCGAACAAGAAAGACCGGCTCGCCGTCTCCGACGCTCTCGAACGAGTCGGGCTGGGTGGCTACGAAAATCGCGCAATAGCGCGGCTCTCGGGTGGTCAACAACAGCGTGCGCTTATAGCGCGAGCACTTGCCGGGCACAGCAAATTATTGGTTCTAGACGAGCCGCTGGCAGCTCTTGATGTGCGCACCCAAACCGAGCTTGCTCACTTGCTGGCATCGCTCAACGAGCAGGGACTGTCCATTCTCACTGTTCTTCATGAGCTGGGGGCGATGGAGCCGCTTCTGCAGCGTTCCGTTGTTTTACAACTGGGCAGGGTCATCTATGACGGCAACCTGGTCTCCGGACCCGGCTCGGAGCACTGCCCCGAAGACGTCAGGATGCAAAAGCATCTGAGAATTTTTGATCAGGATTAACCTTGAGCATCTTCACTTTAGATTTCATGATCAGGGCGCTGCTCGCAGCGATCCTCACCGGGCTAATGGCACCTGCGGTCGGCACATACATCGTGCAGCGCAGGCTTAGTCTTCTTGGTGACGGCTTGGGACACGTCGCAATCGCGGGTGTTGGCCTAGCCTTGATGACTGGTCATGCCCCCGTTCCTGTCGCAGTTGCCATCTGCGTCGTTGGGGCTATCGCTATCGAGTTGCTCCGCCAAAGCGGAAAAGCAACCGGTGATGTTGGCCTAGCTATTCTCTTCTATGGGGGTCTGGCTGCGGGAGTGTTGATGGCTGGTATCGCAGGAAAAGGGGCTGGGACTCTATCGCAATACCTGTTTGGCTCGCTAACCTCTGTTGACTCGACCGATCTGAAAGTCGTCGCGATAATGGCCGCGATAGTTCTTGCCTGCTCGTTGGGAATGGCACCGCAGCTATTCGCAGTATGCGCGGACGAGGATTTCGGGCGCAGCCAGGGCGTTCCGACCAGAATATTCAACATTCTGATCGTCGTTTTAGCCGCCATAACTGTGGCCGTATCAATGCGAACGGTTGGGCTCCTGTTAGTTAGCGCGATGATGGTCGTTCCCGTCGCAACTAGTTCAAACATCGTTTTAGGATTTAAAAAGTCCTTGGTTTTTTCGATGCTGATCGGCCTGTTCACGTCCGTCGGTGGAGTGACATGCTCCTACTATCTAGACACTGCTTCGGGCGCTACTATTGTGGTGTTGGCTATCCTTGTCTACATGGCTAGCCTGCCAATCAGCAGCTTCATCCAGCGCCGTCACCGGAAAGCTCCGCAAGAACATCCTGCGGAAGTCTTCCCGAGGGCAGAGGAACACGAGTCGCTAGAGCAGGCGAAGAACTACCCAGCCATGCTGCACGGCGACCACGTCGATTATCTTCACAATGGTCACCGGCATGCACCGCACGGAGACCACTTTGATGAACACTGACAGAAGAAATTCACCCAGCCAAGCACCTCGCCAGACCAAACGCCGCAAGCTAATCGCCGCGACCATTGACGAAAGTAAAGAGTTTTTAACCGCTCAGCAGGTTCACGCCCAGCTTCGTGACGCGGGCGAATCCGTTGGCCTGGCTACTGTCTACCGGGCATTGCAGTCCATGGCCGAAAACAACGAGGTCGACTGGATCCGCAACGAGGAAGGCGAAGTCGCCTACCGTTCTTGCTCAGACGGGCACCATCACCACTTAATCTGCCGGGGATGCGGGAAAACCATCGAGGTGTTCCCCGACTGGCTAGAGAATTGGACATCAGAAGTAGCTGCCAAGCACGGTTATACACAGCCCGAACACCTACTAGAGATCTGGGGTCTTTGCCCTGACTGTAGCTAGCGGCGATCCACCATCGGAAGCGCCCGAAGCCCACGCTCCAGGTGCCAGTTAACGAAGGCCGACACCAAACCGCTGACTTCCGCTTGCGTATGAGGGCTTACCGACCTGGTTGTAGGCCAATCGCCGGTGAGCAATGAAATCATCAGCCCCCAAGCCGCCCCGCTCGGTTTCGCTGCCCCCGGCGGCTTGCAGGAGACACAGACCGCTCCTCCACTTTCTGGGGAGAACCATTCCAGCGGTCCAGCCGACCCGCAATGGGCGCAATCAGACAAGGAAGGCGCATAGCCTGCAAGCGATAGTGAGCGCAGCAGGAAAGAATCAAGGATCATTGCCGGAGGCCTGGGACCATCCGAAGTGCGCCAGCCCAGTGCCCACAAAGCACCAACCAATAATCGGTACTGACCGATAGCAGGTTCCCCCTCCACTGTCACTAGCCGATCGGCGGTTTCGAGCATCACCTGGCCCGCAGTGTAGGCAGGATAGTTGGTTGCCAATGGACGTCCGAATGCATGAAGGGTCTCACATTGCGCCACCACATCAAGGTTTCTACCAACGGCGAATTGCACATCAATATGGCTGAAAGGTTCGAGCCGTGCCCCAAATTTGGAGGAGGTCCTTCTGACTCCCCTGGCGACCGCCCTAATTTTGCCGCGCGAACGAGAAAGCAGCGTGATGATGCGATCCGACTCACCAAGTTTGTGGGTGCGCAGGACGACTGCTCGATCTCGATACGTAGGCATTTACTCCATTGTGCCCACCAACGACAAACTAATTCCACTCTTTGATGCGCTAAATTTGAGGCTATGAGTATCCAGCGTCCCGAGAAGCGTAAACCCACCCCGCATCCGAGTGGAGTAACGCCCCCAAACGTCCCTGCCGAGGCGCTACCAAGACACGTGGCGATCGTAATGGACGGGAACGGGCGCTGGGCAAAGGCTCAAGGCTTGCCTAGGACTAAGGGTCATGAGGCTGGCGAAAGCGTACTTTTCGACGTCATCGAAGGTGCGATCGAGATGGGGATCAAGTATCTCTCGGTATACGCCTTCAGCACCGAAAACTGGAAACGCGACCCTCGCGAGGTCAGCTTTCTGATGGGTTTTAGCAGGGACGTCATCCACAATCGCCGTGATGATTTGGATGCTCTAGGAGTAAAAGTTCGGTGGGCTGGCCGCAGGCCTAAATTGTGGGACTCCGTAATCAAAGAGCTAGAAGAGGCTGAAATCCAGACGGCGGATAACCACGTCATGACCATGCAATTTTGCGTTAACTACGGTGGCCGAGCCGAGATCGTGGATGCAGTCAAAGCTATCGCCCAAGATGCCAAGGATGGAAAGATAAACCCTGCGAAGATTTCGGAGAAATCCTTCAGGCAATACCTTGACGAACCCGAGATCCCAGACGTGGACCTGTTCATCCGAAGCTCAGGCGAACAGCGCACCTCGAACTTCCTAATCTGGCAGTCCGCATACGCCGAATATGTCTTCGTTGACAAGCTTTGGCCAGATTGGGACAGGCGAGACCTTTGGGATGCGGTAGAGAAATTTGTGAACCGCGATAGGCGATTTGGCGGAGCTAAGGCATAACGCTTAATAGATAGGTCAGCTTACAAATGGAAAATTTTTTCAATAGCGAAACCGTGAAATAACCACTTACCTTGACGCCAGGTAATTATTTTCCTTCGAGACAGATTTCTTAAGCCGACAGATCCTCTGAAGGTCGCAAGGGCGACTAAAAAATAATTTTTCGAGCTTAAACCGGCTGATAAAGCAGATTCCCGGCGACCCAGAAGGGGTAAATAAGTCGCCGGGAACTATGTTCCATAGTGCACCATGCACTATGGAATTTGCAAATCCTTTTCACCGATATGGTCAAGCAGTTTTATGCCCTGTTACATGCACTGATTAAGGCATGCAATGAAGCGGTCGTGATGTCGGGGTGGATACCGACACCCCACAGAGTCTTTGTGTCCTCGCCCTCCCCGATTTCGCACTCGATGTAAGCGGCCGCCTTGGCGTCTCCGCCAGAAGTCATCGCATGCTCAGCGTAGTCGAGAACGTGAACGTTGAACCCAACCGCCTTCAGAACATCGACGAACGCCGAAACCGGGCCATTGCCCCGACCTGTGACCTTCTTGCGTTCACCATGAAAGTTCAGCTCGCAAGTAATGTTGTACACGCCATGCTCGTTTCTGAAGTTGAAGTCCAAACCGCTCAGCGGCTCGTCCATCTTCAGATATTCGCCTTCGAAGAATTCCCACAGCTGCTCACTGGTGATTTCGTGGCTAGCTTCGTCCGCATACTTTTGAACGACTCTGCTGAACTCCATTTGCAGACGGCGAGGCATATCGAGCCTGTGGTCCGTCCTCATCAGGTAGCTGACGCCACCCTTGCCGGACTGCGAATTGACTCGGATGACGGCCTCGTAGTTTCGCCCGACGTCATGCGGGTCCAAAGGCAGATAAGGAGCAATCCATTCAATCTCGTGAATGGTCTTACCCTGCTCATCTGCCTTGTTCTGAAGGTCGTCCAAGCCCTTCTTGATGGCGTCCTGGTGCGAACCGGAGAACGCCGTGTAGACCAGATCTCCAGAGTACGGCTGCCGATCGTGGACCGGCATTCCTGTGCAGAACTCAACCGTGTGCCGGATTTCATCGAGGTTAGAGAAATCAATCTTCGGGTCAATCCCCTGCGTGTAAAGGTTGAGCCCCAAAGTGACCAGGTCGACGTTACCTGTGCGCTCGCCATGACCGAACAGGCAGCCCTCAACACGGTCAGCTCCTGCCATCTGCGCAAATTCGGCAGCAGCGACTGCAGTGCCACGGTCGTTGTGAGGGTGCAATGATACGCAGACGTTTTCGCGGTTGGGGATGTTGCGGCAGAAATACTCAACCTGATCGGCATAAGTATTCGGGGTGCTCATCTCAACGGTAGCAGGCAGGTTGAGGATAATCTCGCGATCAGCGTCAGGCTGCCAAACCTCCATGACCCCCTCGCATACTTCCAAAGCGAAATCGGTGTTCGCCTGGCTGAAGATTTCTGGGCTGTATTCGTAGCCCATCTCGGTGTCGCCAAGGTGACGTTCCATGGCGCTTACAACCCATTGAGTGCCCTGTTTCGCCAGCTCCTTGGTCTGGTCTGGGGTGTTCTGGAAGACGACGCGTTGGAACAAATCGGCCACCGCGTTGTACATGTGGATGGTCGCACGCTTGGCGCCAACTAGGGACTGCGCCGTGCGATCGATCAGGTCTTCCCTAGCCTGCGTAAGCACTGAGATGACTACATCATCGGGAATTGCGTCTTCGTCCTCGATTAACGACCGAACGAAGTCGTACTCTGTTTGCGATGCAGCGGGGAAACCGATTTCGATTTCCTTGTATCCCATTCGGACTAGCAAATCGAACAACTCGCGTTTACGGCCAGGAGTCATGGGGTCAATCAAAGCCTGGTTGCCATCCCTGAGATCCGTCGACAACCAACGTGGAGCCTTCGTCAGCTCCTTGTCGGGCCAAGTGCGATCGGGCAGCTTCAAAGGTTGAAACGAACGATACCGCTCGAAAGGCATAGGTGAAGGCTGCTGCAAAGGGCAACCGTGAGGCTTAATCGCAGAGATTTTAGACATATTTCGCTCCAGAAAAGTATTAGATATGGAAGCCAGGCACGCGAAAACTCCGCAGCGAGGAGGCTTGGCTCCAGCCCTTAACGGCTAGCTAGCCTCGCTGCGGCGGCCAAGGAGCAGCAAATATGCACTGTTAGGCGTAACCACGTTTTCCATTTTAACTGCTGATTTGCCTAGCCAGCCAAATCACCACAGTTTGGACATTGCAGATTTCAGAAGCCCAAACGGTTGAGTTGTTTAGCGTCCTTCTGCCAGTCTTTAAGCACCTTTACCTTGAGATCTAGATATATCGGAACACCAAAAATAGCCTTGAGCTGCCTGCGCGCTTCGGTACCGACCTGCTTGATTCTGGAACCACCTTTACCGATCATGATGCCCTTTTGAGATTCGCGTTCAACAATCATCGAAGCATAGATCTGCAGCAGTGGTTTGTCTTTTGGTCGATCCGGCTTGAGACTCATCTCATCGATCTCGACGGCTATCGAGTGCGGCAACTCATCCCTGACATCTTCCAATGCCGCCTCGCGGATGATCTCGGCGGCCAAGGTCTCGTCAGGTTGGTCGGTTAGATCATCATCAGGGTAAAACTTTGGCCCCGGCTCGAGCAGGCTGGTCAGCACTTCGGCGACGTCATCGGTCTGCTCGCCGGAAACCGCAGAACAAGGCACGATGTGTTCGAACTCGACCTCAGTTCGTTTAGCCAGCTCATCGACCTCGGTCAATTGCTTTGCAAGACGTTCTTTGCTCACCAAGTCGGTCTTGGTGACGATAGCCAACATCTTCGGCCGCTTCGAAAGCTTCGCGAGCTCAGAAACTAAATATTCATCGCCAGGACCGACATGTTGGTTCGCAGGCAGCACAACTGCTACGACATCAACCTCCGACCAAGTCTCGTAAACAAGATCGTTTAGCCTTGTTTGCAGCAAAGAACGCGGCTTAGAGACACCTGGCGTATCGATGATGATCAGCTGGGCGTTAGGGGTAGTCACGATACCCCGCACAACTCGCCTGGTCGTTTGAGGCTTGCTAGAGGTAATAGCTACCTTCTGCCCTACGAGCGCATTAATTAGCGTGGATTTACCTGCGTTCGGACGGCCGACAAAGCAGGCGAAACCCGATACGAATTCTGACATTTATTTCTCCTCGGTTTCTTCCTGCGGCTCCAACTTGCGGACGAGAATGGTATCGATCTGGTGTCGTCTGGCTGTCGCTCTTTCTGCGGTCAGTTCCAACCCGTTCCAGGTGATGCTGGAGCCCGGAATCGGCACCATGTTCAGTTCTTTAGCTAATAGCCCGCCTATGGTCTCTACATCCTCGTCATCGACCTCCAGATCGAACAAAGCACCTGTGTCATCGATCGGCATCCTGGCTGAAACACGCCACAGCCCCGGTTCGACTTCCTGTGCAAGATCTGGTTCAGAGTCGTATTCGTCAGTGATCTCGCCGACGATCTCTTCGATTAGATCTTCGATAGTGGCCAGGCCAGAGGTGCCACCGAATTCGTCGACCACCACGACCATGTGATTCCTGGTCAGCTGCATCTCGCGAAGCAATTCATCGATCGGCTTTGAATCTGGCACGTACTTGGGTTCGCGCATGACCTCGCCAACAGTCTGGGTGCGCTGCTTTTCAGGCTCACAATAAACCCTGCTCATGGCGTCTTTCACGTAGAGAACACCGACAATGTCATCTAGGTCGTTAACCACAACCGGGATCCTGCTGAACCCAGAACGCAAAGCTAGGGATAGCCCCTGACCAATCGATTTTTCCTGCTCGATGAACACGACGTCAGTGCGGGGAACCATGACCTCGCGGACCAACGTGTCGCCAAGCTCGAATACCGAACGGATCATTTCTCGCTCACCGTCTGAAGCGACCTCGATCTTCTCCGCCTCCGGGCTTGCGGGCCCATCGGTCCAGCCCGGGCCCGGTGTCAGCGCGTTGGTGATCCAGATCAGCAACTGCCCGATCGGCCAGACCAAAGAAGAAACAAACCCGATAAGTTTGACGCAGCCAAGCGCCAGTTTCTCATCGTGCAGTTTTCCTAGGGTCCTAGGCGCCGTCCACCACATGGTAAAAGATACAATGCTCAAAACTGCGATCGTGATCAGCATGCGCAGTAAAAGTTCATCGGCGAGGCTGAAGACCAGCATGGCAAACAGGACACAAGTTACTATCTCGAAGACGACCCTAAGCAAGGTAACTGCGGTTAGCGTCGGTGCCGGATCCTCCAGAATCTCTTTAAGCTTGGGGGCATTCTTCCTGCCTTCCTCAACGAAGACATCGACGCGAGCTTTCGTCATAGATGAAAGTGCGGTGTCTACCGTCATCACCAGAAAGGCTAGAAAGGAAAAAACTACCGCTAGCCCCAGCCAAATCCACTGATTAAGACTCATTTAACGGGCCGGCCTTCCAATCAGCAATTATCCGGTCGTTTAGACCAAACATTTCGGCCTTTTCATCGGGTTCTGCGTGATCGTAGCCGAGCAGATGCAGCAGGCCATGAATCAGAAGATAATCAATCTCTTCCTCAGGCTCGCGTCCGTTTTCGGGCGCTTGAGCGCTAGTGAATTGAGGGCATATGACGATATCACCGAGCAAGCCATTCGGCGGTTCTTCGCCGTCTTTCGGCACCCTGAGCTCGTCCATCGGGAAGCTCATTACATCCGTAGGCCCCGGAAGGTCCATAAACCGTTCGTGGTATCCGGCCATGGTTTCCTCGTCGACCAAAACCAGCGACAAATCAGCCTGCGGATGAATGCGCAATTTGTCGAGAGCGAAAGCGGCGAGCCTGACTAGGCGCTGCTCGTCTGCTTGAGTGCCTGATTCGTTGTTGATATCAATCATTTTCTGCCTCGGTTCGTGAGTGCCTGTTCGAGCGTCACATCGTATTTGTCGTATGCCGCAACGATCTTGCCGACCAGCCTGTGGCGAACGACGTCTTTCGAAGTCAGCTGGCAAAAGGCGATGTCGTCTATACCTGAAAGAATTTTCTGCACGATTTTAAGGCCGCTGGAGGTCCCGCCTGGCAGATCTACCTGGGTGATATCGCCCGTCACTACAACTTTTGAATTAAAGCCCATGCGAGTTAAGAACATCTTCATTTGCTCGGCAGTGGTGTTTTGAGCCTCGTCAAGAACGATAAAAGCATCGTTAAGAGTGCGTCCGCGCATGTAGGCGAGAGGAGCTACTTCGATCACGCCCGAAGTAAATAATTTGGGAACCTGATCGCGGTCTAACATGTCGTGCAAAGCGTCGTATAGCGGACGCAAGTAAGGATCCACCTTATCGGTCAGGCTACCCGGCAAAAATCCGAGCCTCTCCCCCGCTTCGATGGCCGGACGCGAGAGAATAATCCGATTAACCTGCTTTTCCTGTAACGCCTGCACTGCTTTGGCCATGGCCAGATATGTTTTTCCTGTTCCTGCCGGGCCGATACCAAAAGTGAGCGTGTGGGCATCGATCGCATCAACATATCGCTTCTGATTTATCGTCTTGGGCCTGATGGTTTTGCCGCGAGTAGACAGGATGTTGGCGGTAAGCACCTCGGAAGCGTGCACATCTCCGCCTGTATCGGTAGCGATCGATATGATTCGTTCTACCTTTTCCGAGCTTAGAGGCTGCCCCATTCTGACGATCGTAACCATCTCGGTGAGAATATCCACGGCATTCTGGACGCTAGCCGGGTCTCCGGTGACCGTAATGTCGTTTCCACGGACGTGCAGATCAGCTGCGACCGCACCCTCCAACAACCGCAGAAATTCGTCGCGAGGCCCAAGCACATTGATCATGTCAACGTTCGCTGGCACGGATAAAACACGCAGACTGTCATCAGGATTCGGCTGGCTGGACAGGATTCCTCCAAAAATTGCTAAACCCACCGGCAACTTGGCGGTGGTGACACAATAACTCTAGCTCAACCGCCTTAGTCTCCTAAGACTATTCTTCTTCGCCCTTATTCTGCCGATCAATTTCGTCTTCGTCGATGATGTGCATCGCGGCTTCCTCTGCGCTGGCTGCACCACCAGAAATACCGACGTCCTTAGCCACTGCCTCGCCCTCTTTATCGTTGGTGATCTTTCCGTCTGCTGTTGCCACCAATCGACCGGCGCGCTCCTGGCCAACCTGTCGAGGTTCCTGATGCGGGTTCCAAGGACCCTTATCTTCGTCGGTTGTTTCGGGCTCTTCTTGCTTGATTCGCTGTTCGACGCTTTCGCCGCGACGCGCCTCTTCCGCGGTATTGCCATACCCTTGGGCGACGGACCAATTGTCTGGGGCTACGTAACCTTCGTCTAGAGGATCCGCCACTCCTCGATCAATCAACGTGTCTGAGGCTGAAAGCTGACCTTCGTCATATTCCGGCAGTCCAGCGTCATTGCTAACCGTTTGCTCACTCATATATAGATTCTGCCACCCCAAAAGAAGATTCGGGCTCCAACACGGCTAACTATTGGAGCCCGAACCAAGCAATTTAGCTTTTACGGGAGACTTTTGGATAACCAAACCCGCCATTCGGATCTTGATTGGCAGATCGAACCGACGCGAAAAGAGAACTCCGCATCTCGTTCATGACTGCCTCCAGACCACCAGGGTTAGAGGGCAGCATCAGAGTTTGAGTGTTGGAAGACTTAGCCACTTCTTGAAGAGTGTCGAAGTACTGCGTGAGCAGAAGCATCTCTTGTGCTTCTTGTCCTATACCCGCTTTCCTGAGCAGCTCATACTGCTCGGCCAGGCCGTCGACTATCGCTTTGCGCTGGGCCGCAACGCCCTCACCTTGTAGCCGTTTGTACTCGGCATCGGCTTCAGCCTGTTTGACTATCTTGATCTTTTCGGCTTCTGCAAGCGAGATAGCTGCTTCACGCTCACGCTGGGCAGCGTTGATAGCGTTCATCGATGCCCGAACATTCGGGTCTGGGTTGATGTCAGTCACCAAAGTGTTAACAATCGTGAAACCATAGGCCGCCATTGACTCGGACAAGGTGGCCTCCACGTCCGAGGCAATTTGATCCTTAGAGGAGAAGGCATCATCAAGGTTAAGCTTCGCCAAAGAAGTTCGTACACGGTCATAGACGTAGGATTGAATCTGGCGTTCCGGATCAGCGAGTCGGTAATAAGAATCAACGACGTTCGCGACCATGTATTGGACCGAAACCGGTATCGTCACAAACACGTTGTCCTGGGTTTTCGTCTCGACGATGGAATCGAGTTGCATTATACGAAGCGGAACCTTTTTTGCGATCTTGTCGACGAATGGAACCTTGAAGTTAAGCCCCGGATTCGCCACCTTGTGGAACTTTCCGAACCGCTCGATGATGTAGCTCATCTGCTGCTTAACGACAAACAGCGAGGAGAAAAGAATTATCAACCCGACAGTTAAAAAGAAAACGAAAACAGAAAACACGGTCAGCCCTTTCGGATCTGCGGCCCAACCAACGAGCCAATAAACACTTGAGTTAGAGACTAAAGAATCACTATCAACAGAAAATGAATTCTTTAAGAATTACCCGTTAACCGCTCAGCTCTTCTTCTGATAAAACCGACCCAGCATTTCCCCTTTGAATTCGTAGAAATCGCCGTTTCGGATAGAGGACCTAATTTGATCAACGAGGCGAACAGTGAACCTTTCGTTATGAATCGTGGCAAGCGTGTTGGCCAACATCTCCTTCGCTTTGAATAGATGGCGAACGTAAGCCCTGCTGTAATTGGCACAGGTGTAGCAGTCGCAACCTTCCTCAAGCGGGCTGAAATCTCGCCTGAAGCGAGAATTAGTTATGTTGTATCTGCCATCCGCCGTATAAATCGCCGCATTTCTTGCCACCCTCGACGGGTTGACGCAATCGAAAGTATCCGCGCCCACTTCGCAAGCGGCAAAAAGATCATCCGGTTCGCTGATCCCCAACAGATGCCGAGGTTTGTTGTCGGGAAGCTCCTGCGCCATCCAGGTGACGATCTTAGCCAAATTGTGCTTTTCGAGCGCTCCACCTAGGCCGAAGCCGTCGAAGGTCCAGCCATCCGATTCAGTAGCAGCTAAATCGCGACTGGCTTTACGCCGCAAATCTTCGTACTGAGCTCCCTGAACCACCCCAAAGAGAGCCTGATAGGGCTTACCTTTCCTCTCCAAAGTAAGTCTCTTGTGCTCAGCAAGGCAACGTTGCGCCCACCGTTGCGTTCTGGCGATAGACTCGACCTGATACTCGCGAGTGTTCAGAAGGGTCGTCAGCTCGTCGAAGGCGAACATGATGTCAGCACCAAGCTTGTGCTGCACGCACATGCTGACTTCGGGAGTAAACCTGTGCATTGAGCCGTCCAGTGGAGACTTAAAGTTAACCCCGTCCTCATCGACGTGAGCCTTACGCTCCTTGCCCTCGGCTATCACCTCATCGTTCTGCATGCCGGTTACGTCCATCGCCAAGACCTTCTTAAAACCAGCGCCAAGGCTCAGCACCTGAAAACCACCAGAGTCCGTGAATGTCGGACCTTGCCAGTTCATGAATTTGCCTAGACCGCCCGCCTCATCGACTAAATCTGGCCCCGGCTGTAGATACAGGTGAAACGCATTAGCTAACACGGCCTGCGCGCCCAGATCGCGAACTGTTTCAGGAAGCACCGACTTAACCGTGGCCTTCGTGCCAACCACTATGAATGCTGGAGTTTCGATTTTTCCATGCGGAGTCGAGATCAATCCCGTGCGGCCAAGACCGTTCGACAAAGTAGCCGTAACCTCGAACCCGAAATCTTCTTGGCTCGCTGGTTTACTCGATGCTTCAAAACTGGTCATAAGACTATTTTTGCAGGTCTAAAAAAGATACGGTTGAATCCGTGAGTGATCCGAACAAATGGACTAGACAAAAAAATCATCGCATAGCGACATCTATTGCTACAGAGATGCCGCCTATACCCGACTTCCAGACGGATCTAAACAAAGAATTTATCGCCACCGACCTCGAGGTGAGCACGGTAACGCCAACGAGCGTAGTGATCACTTGGATCACTCGCAGGCGCTCTAAGCTTTGGCAGCTTGTGCCTGCTCGGGTAGGCACTAACACGCGCCTCTTCCTGGGTACTAACAACCGCGATCTGAAACTGGTCCACGAAGACTCAACCCCGCGAGCCTTCCACAGAGTGCATATCAGAGGTTTGGAACCTGGCAGAAGATATTTCTTCTCTTGCGAGAGTTCGGGGATTACTCCCCTGCCAGCACTTCACGTCACCAAGAAACCGGGCAGCTTCGAGCGAACCTATTCCTTCACCACGCTTCTTCCCCCACCGGGAAAATATTTGACCTCGATCGCATTGGCTAATGACATTCACATCGGCGAGGTCCGCCAAGGGATAAACCTTGGCCCGCTCTTTCCGACATCGGTTTCGGCGAGCCATGACAAAAAGTATCCGGAGACCATGTTCACCAGCATGCTCGAAGAACTAGGTAAACGTGGCAGCCCCTACCTGTGCCTGGCCGGCGACATAACTAATTCTGGTAAGCAAGCTGAGGCCGTCCGATTCCGTGATCTTGTTGACGGGTATGGAACGCAAAACGACGATTGGATGGCGGTACGGGGCAACCACGATTTCCCCAAACATGACGACCCATTTGGCAGCCGAATCGCCGTATTTCAAAAAATGCAGCTTGCAGACCACCCTAGCGGGCTTCGAATCATAGGCATAGACACGACCTACAAGTCTGGTGGCGGAAGAATATGCGCTGACCAATTCGCTCAAATCAGCGATGTGCTACGAAACGACCCAGACCGACCGACGCTGTCCATGAGTCACCACCCAGTGACGAAAGATTCGGTTAATTCATGGCCCGCAGGCCAGACGTTCATGCTTCGCAAACGCGACAGGTTGGAACTGCAAAAGCTGCATGTGAAGGCACCGGGTGTGTTCTTGCACTTCTCTGGGCACACACACAGGATGCGCAGGAACAAGCCTGATTTGTTTGGTGCTCACACCGAATACCTAGAAAATGCTGCAGTAGCCGCATACCCAGGTGGCTATTCGCTCCTCCACCTTTACGAGGGTGGATACATATTGAACTTCTGGCGTACTTCCACACCCCGCGCTCTTGACTGGACGTACAGGAGCCGCTGGCAGATGATGGGCATCGGCCCTCACCTGACCGTCGGCACGGTAGACGACCGTAATCACGTAGTATTTGCCGATCTTTCTGGCCTAGAACCGTACGGCGAAATACCGGAGGAGCTGAGAGTCTAAGCCGCGCCGAGTTGGCTGAGTATTTGTAGCTGGCTTAGCGCGACAAGGCCTGCAGTCGAGGTACGCAGAACCTGTTCTCCAAGACCGACCAGCTTCCCGCCTGCGCTCTCAAATTGCTCGACCTCTTCGGGGCTGATGCCGCCTTCGGGGCCTATAACAAAAAGAATCTCACCAGATTTTGGCAGTTCGATTTCCGACAAGCCAGTTTTTGAGTCTTCGTGCAGAATTAATGCGCAGTCGGCCTCAGAAATCCTTTTTGCGATCTGCGCAGCATCCGCGTAGCTGATTTCAGGAATCGCTAGCCGCCTGGACTGTTTGCTGGCCTCGCGAACCGTAGACTGCCACTTCGCAATGCCCTTGTCGGCTTTCTTCTCCCACCTGACAACCGATCTAAAGGCCTGCCAGGCAATGATCTCATCGACTCCAAGCTCAGTTAGAGCCTCGATGGCGATATCTGAGCGCGGGCCCTTCGCCAGCCCCTGAACCGCGGTCCAGCGAATTGGCCGCTGCGGGGCTTGGAGAACGTTTCCGACACGAACGGAAAAAACATTTTTACCGGTCTCGATTACCTCGCCCCGGATCCCGTGCCCCAGACCGTCCGCGAGTAACACGCTCTCGCCTACACGCAGCCTCTTTACTGAAACTGCATGCCTGCCTTCTGAGCCAGCAACGTTAACCACGTCGCCGACGCATTTGTCGGCGACTTCGGCGATGAATAGTGGTTCAGTCACGGAAAGCGTCTTTTAGTCGTTCGAAAAAGCCTTTATCATGGCTAATTTCGGCTTTTAGCTCCGTTTCGTTTCGCTCTTCCGCCAGCTCAGCAAGCAATTCCCGCTGCCTGTCAGTGAGCTTAGTAGGCGTGACGACGTTGAAGATAACGATCAGATCGCCTCGCTGTCCACCACGACGACCGTCGTTCAAGCTAGGAACTCCTTTTCCGCGCACAGTGACGCGGGTTCCGGTTTGGGTTCCTTCCGGAACGTCTATCCGAACAGTCGAATCGTTCGGATCGCAGTCGTCGCGCTCGGACTCCAACGTGCCCAAATCGATCTTTGCCCCCAGCGCTGCAGCAGTCATCGGAAGGTTCATGTACGTTTCGAGGTCTTGGCCCACTCTGCGGAAACGTTCGTGGGGCCTAACTCTGATTTCTACGAAAAGATCGCCTGCAGGGCCGGCACCCTCTCCAATCTCTCCTTGCCCCTGGAGCCTTATCCTGTTGCCGGTGTCGACGCCAGCAGGAACCTTGACGTTCAGCGTGCGGCGTTCATTTGCCCTGCCGTGGCCGGCGCAATCTGGGCATGGGTTTTTAATGACCGTCCCGTACCCCTGACAAGCTGGGCAAGCCTGAGTGGTTCTGATCTCGCCCAACAAAGAACGCTGGCTTACGGTTACGTCGCCGCGGCCGTTGCATTGGGTACACGTCACTGGATCGCTGCCGTCAGCGGAGCCTGCACCATGACAGTTCTGGCATGCGACAAAAGTGTTGATCGTCAGCTCCGAAGTGACGCCGAAGACTGCCTCGGAAAGCTCCAGCTCAAGTCTAGCGAGAAGATCCTTGCCACGCTGAACGCGAGACCGCGGCCCTCTCGAACCGCCGAAGTCCCCACCGAACATGGCGCCGAACAAGTCGCCAATGTCGAACCCTTGCGAGCTGAATCCGCCAAAACCGCCCATGCCGCCGTCAAATCCGCCGCTCATCGGATCGCCACCACGGTCGTAGATAGCGCGCTTATTTTCGTCGCTTAATACGGCATAAGCCTCGTTTACAGCCTTGAATTTATCCTCGGCATCAGGTGAATCATTGACGTCGGGGTGGTACTGACGTGCCTTGCGGCGAAAAGCCTTTTTGATTTGTTCCGCGCTGGCGTCTCGAGGCACGCCAAGCGTCTCGTAGTAATCACTCATTACTTTTGAAATTAACCTTCAGATAGAAAACGACCGACGTAATTGGCGACGGCTCGAACGGCCGCCATTGCTGATGGATAATCCATCCGAGTTGGCCCAACAACTCCCAACCTCGCATATGCATCGGCTGGACTGCCATAAGAACTCGCAACTAAGGATGTGGCCTGTAGCGGCTCGTAGCTGTTCTCCTGGCCTATTCGAACAGCAACCTGGCCCGGTTCGGTAGCCGTCTCTGAGAGCAGCTTCAACAAAACCACCTGCTCTTCAAGCGCCTCGATGACCTTCACCATCATCGGCATGTAATCCGCTCCATACCTAGTCAAGTTGGGGAAGCCTGCAACCACTACCTCGCTATTCGGATTAGACTGCGCGATGTCCACTACAGCATCCGTGAGGGCAGCAAACACCTCGTCCTTTTCATATAGTTCGTGTTCGGAGAGCGTGGCTGCGGCCTGATCCAAAGATTGATCAGCAGACAGCTTGTTGAAGACTTTCCTTAGCTCTTCGAGATCTTCTGGAGCAGTGCTGGCCTGGACCATTCGTTGTTCCACGATCCCAACAGAGTCGATGAGGATGACCATCACCTTGGATGTGCTCAACTGAACGAATTCAATATGCCTGACCGTTGCCTGATCGCTGATCGGGTACTGGACTATTGCAACTTGTCTGGTGAACTGAGCCAAAAGCCTCACAGTTCTATGCACAATATCGTCGATGTCGGCCGAGCCGGCCATGAAGGTTTCGATGGCTTTTCGCTCGGCTGGCGATAGCGGTTTGATATCGGCTAGTTTATCGACAAACAACCGGTAGCCTTTATCGGTTGGAATACGGCCCGCGCTGGTGTGCGGTTGGGCCAGATATCCCTCTTCCTCAAGGGCTGCCATATCGTTGCGGACCGTTGCCGGGGAGACATCTAAGCTGTGTCTTTCCACCAAAGCCTTAGACCCCACCGGCTCGTGCATAGAGACATAGTCGGTGACGATCGCTCGCAGCACCTTTAGTCTACGGTCGTTAAGCATCGTCACCCTCTCTCATCGAAGCATAACTAATTTTCTAGCACTCGAATGCTCAGAGTGCTAGTTTAGCTCAGTTTTTCGGTATTTCTAGCGAGCTCTTTTCGAGATCGTTTTTATTTGTCGAGATTGGGCTTCCATGCATCAATAATCTGCTGCAAACGCTCCACGTTCGAACCAGAGAAAATGATAGAAGCATCACCGCTAGCATCGTACGGGGCTCCGTCCATCTTCAGGATCTCGCCGCCAATCTCTTGGAGCATCAGCTGGCCCGGCAGGTGGTCCCAAGGCTTCGGTGACGTGTACAGGAAGTAGTCAATCGATCCCTCTAGCAAATCTGCGTAGTCGACTCCTGCGCAATTATTTGTCGTGGTAGTGGGTTCAAGTTTGCCCTCAGCGTCGTAGCCCTGAAGATTCTTCCTGGAGGTTCCCCCAAGGGCAACACCAGTACGCTCAATTGGGCTCAATCTCTGCCCATTAAGAAATACCCCGTTGCCGCGCTCTGCGACGTATGCCTTCCGGAACATCGGCAACCAAATCCACGACCTCGAAAGCTGGCCATTCTTAAGTTCGGCCAGCATCACCGCGTGTTTATCGCTACCCCGAACATAGTTTCCGGTGCCGTCGATGGGATCGATGGTGAATGCATGATCTGCCTCTAGCAGCCCATCCGGAAGAGAAGGGTCCTTGAAGGTTGCCTCTTCGCCAACGATCAGGGCATCCGGGTAAGCCTCGCGGAGCGCCTTAGTGATCTCCACCTCCGACTCCCTGTCGGCGACAGTGACATAATCGCCCGGCTTCTTTTCGAATATTTGGTCGTCACTAAGGTTGCGAAACCTCGGCGTGATCACTTCTGCCGCTACCGACCTCAGCATCTGAAGTATCTGCTCGGTCTGCATCATTCACGTCCTTATCTGAAAATTGTTCTTTTTTGGTCTGCGGAATGCTTCTGTCTTTTTTGAAAATTTTGTCGGGTTTCGGAAGCTTGATCTTGTCGAAGTCTGGGTTATGGAAGAGCGGAGACTCCTGGTCTGCAGCAACCAATACCGCGATAGACCATGGCTCTACCGTGTAGTTACCCTCGATGGGCTTTGCCATGCTAGGTACCCAGAAGTTACTCACTTCTTCGGCCCAATCTCCAGTGTCAATGATGTTAAACCACTTCAGCTGAGGACGGTTTGGATCGGGTTCTTCCGGTACATCGAAATCGACGTTCGAGTCGCTCATGTTGAGCATAAATAGGTATTCGCTGCCGCCAATGCCATTGCCATCGATAAGAACGCAAACCGCCCTGTCGCCCTCTTCTGGAGCACCGCTCAGATCCGGCTTGAAGAATAAATATGTAACGTCGTCATCGTGAAGCTCTCCGTTGCCCCATGTGGGCTGACGAAGTGTCGGATCCAAAGATCGCAATCTCGCCACGTACCGGGTAAAGCGGAACAGCGGGTTGATTTTTTCTGGTGCCGCGGTTTGACCGATGACATCGTAGTATCCGTTAATTGTCTCGTCTCTGGGGTCCACTGGCACCTGAGTCGGCGCGTTTGATGCTGCCTGGGCCCAGTTGTTCCAGACCCCGACCGTGTTCAAGTTCCACGGGTTGTTGTTTCCGTTTTGGGTGCGGCCAAATTCATCCCCGCCGACGATCATCGGAACACCACGCGAGAAGAAAAGCGTGACGATGAAGTTACGCCAACGCGTTCTACGCAGAGACAAATCACCGCCGGAATCCCAAGAATTGTTGTTATCTGAACCACCGTCGGAGGGCCCGAAAGGATATTCCTGGTTATTATCTTTCGCGTTAAAACTAACCAGGTCCATCATGGTGAAACCGTCGTGCGCGGTGACGAAGTTAATGGACTTATTGGGACCTTCCTTGTGCCCGAATCCCGCCCAGTCACCGTTAAAGACGTTGATGAATTCAGAGGTGTTACCGTCCCCCTTTAGGAAACAACGAATTGCATCTCGATAGCGACCGTTCCACTCGCCCCATTCCGCAGGGAAGTTTCCAACCTCGTACCCCCATAGGTCCCAGGCCTCCGCAACGACACGGAAATTATTTTCTTTCGCTTTCCTACCGATCCTGGTCAGCAGAGGATGGCCACGGAAGAACCTCTTCCGGCCCGCCCAATCGCTCTCGTCAAATAACTCCGGCATTCTGCCGAGGACTGGGGCCAGATCGAAGCGGAAACCATCCACTCCCATTGCCTCATGCCAATACTTGAGCGAATCTGCAGTCAAGCTGCACATACCGGGCGAGGAAAAATTTGTTTGGTTTCCCGACCCCGTTGCAGCATCGTGTATCGCGCCACCTTCGGCTAGGTCGTAATATTCCGCCGTGCCAAAACCACCAAAGGTGGTGAAGCCCGCATTGTTGGGGTCTGCGTCCCAATTTCCACCTTCTGCCGTGTGGTTAAATACGACATCGATGAATACACCGATCCCATGTTCATGGAATGTGCGCACCATTTCTTTGAACTCACGAGTCGGACCGCCAGGAGACTTATCGGAGGAGTAGTCCCTGTTCGGAGAGAAGAAATTGAGCGTCTGATATCCCCAGTTATTCGTAGACCCATTGTTGTCCCCGACCTGATCGGAGTCGGTTTCGTGCACAGGAAGGAACTCAATTGTGTTTATGTTTAGCGCCTTCAGATAAGGAGCCATATATGCCGCACCCGCATAAGTGCCGCGAAGTTCCTCCGGAACGTTTTTTACCTCATCGAACCCCAACTCGTCGCTGAAAATTTCTTCGAGCTTGGAAGCAGAAGGATGCATCGTCAGCTGCTTGACATGGACTTCGTAGAGGCAGATGTCCTGCCCCTCTCGGTTGATCCCCTGGCCAGTGTCCGTCCGGTCGGACACAACGATGCCTTTTGGTGCCCACTTTGCAGAGTCGAGCTCCCTGACCTGCTTGCCTTCCCACACGGTGCTACCGGTGCCAAAAATGTTTTTATTGAACCCCATTTCTTCGAGCTTGGGATTCATTGGCGTGTGCGACACCTCTAACGCGTAGGGGTCGAGAAGAACCTTATTCGGATTGAAGTGGTTACCATATTCGTCCCTATCAGCCTGGAAACCCTCCAGAGTTCCTGGACGCCAACTTTCAAGATACGGCCAATTTTTTCCCCAACAGCGGTAGCCGTAGTATGTGCCGTGCCCCGCTCCTAACAGGCTGGCCCGCCAAACTCCCTCATAGCTCTTGGCCATGTCGACCCGCAAAATGGCTTCGGCCCCGATGGGATCTAAAAAGATCTCTAGAGTTACGTGCTCGGCCATAGGTGCGTAAACGCCAAAAGTTGTTACGCCGCTTTCCTCATCAAAGTTAGCGCCTAAGCGCCAAGATGCGCTCTCCCAATCTTGGAGGTTATGCAAACGGGGTGTCTGGTCTTCGTTCACACTCATAGCAATCAGCCTACTTTTAAAGTCTCGCCCAACATACTTGAAAGCGAAAACCTAGTGAGCACAACATTGGTTTTAGCTATTCACCGATATCTTCAAGGTGATCTTGAGTGACGAAATCGATCAGAATCTCGACATTTCGCACTAGCTCCATGTCTAAATCTTTGATTGTTTTCACCCTGCTCAGCATTTTTCTCCAGGCTTCGGCGATGTCCGCCTGATTGTCATGTGGAAGGCCCAGTGCGGCCAAAGTTCCTTTTTTAAAATCGACGTCCCTGGGGATACTCGGCCAGCTCTTGAAGCCAAGAGTTGAGGGTTTAATAGCTTGCCAGATATCTATGAACCGGTGCCCTTTTATGAGAACGAAATCGCCGTAGCCACCGCGGATGACGTCATCGGCGATACCTCGCTCTTTAGTCCCCGAAACCAGGTGATCGACTAAGACACCGAGCCTTCTACCCTTCTGTGGCTTGAACTGAGCGACGATATTGACCAGATCGTCGATACCACCTAGGTACTCAACCGCAACCCCGACGTGACGCAGATCGTCTCCCCAAATCTTCTCTACTAGCTGAGCGTCGTGGCGCCCCTCGACGTAAATTCTGCTCGGCAAGGCGACTTTGGCGGCTTCCTTTTCTCCGATCCGAGAGCCCGACGCAGTGTGCGTAACGCGAGCCCTGCCAGTACGTGGCGGAATGCACAGCGATACCGGTTGCCCGTCCAGCCAGAATCCGGGCCCAACTGGAAAAGTCCGACGCTTAAGGTGCCTGTCTTCGAGAATCACCAGACCGTTTTCCCAACCCATGATCTCCCCGACAAATCCGCTTGTGGGATCCTCGACGACCATCCCGAGTTCCATGGTTACGTTGCGGGTTTTCTTCAAGTGGGCCTTCTGCCAACCGGGAGCCAAAACGTCCTTGGAGTATCTAGATTCTGCTGCCACGAAACGAAACCATAGCCTGACTTATTGCCGCCATCGAGCCCACATACCCGAACAGGTCTAATCCAATATTTCTACAACTATTCCATCGATGAGCAGCCTGCCGTCTTGGCTCGCCCTAATCATTTGACCTTCTTCGGAAATAAATTTTTCGAGTAGCCCTTGGTCGATGAAACGTTGCACCCTGGACGCCTCAGAAGCGCTAAGTTTTCGAAGCTCAAGCCCGCGTTTAAGGCGCATGCGGAGCAAGACTTCTTCCTCGTGCTTAGCGATCTCGTCTAGGGTTTCGGAGCCCTCGATGGCGGACCCGTTTTGATGAAGCTGCTCGGCGTAGCGAAGCGGACGCTTCACATTCCACCAGCGCTTATCTGCCAGGTGAGAATGCGCCCCTGGACCGATACCCCACCAGTCCCCGCCTAGCCAATAGGCAATGTTGTGACGGGATTCAAACCCATCCTTAGCCCAGTTGCTGGTCTCGTAATTTTCCAGTCCAGCCTCGGACAAAAGCTCGTCTGCAAGTAAATATTTGTCCGCGAGATCATCCTCGTCCACCTTGGCGACTCTCCCCTTTTTAATCCGCCTGGCGAGTGGAGTCCCGTCCTCAACTATCAGGGAATAGGCGCTAATGTGATCCGGGCCTGCGGATAGGGCATCGAGCAGACTAGACCGCCAAGACTCAAGGCTCTCCCCCGGTGTGCCATAGATCAAGTCCAGGCTGATGTTTGAGAACCCGATCTGTCGGGCGCGCTTGGCCGCCTGCACTGCTCGTCCAGGCTGATGAACTCTATCCAGTACGCCCAAGACGGTCTCGTCGCTAGATTGCATGCCGATAGATAGCCGGTTAAACCCTGCGCTAAGAAGATGTTCCAGCACGTCGTCATCGAGGGTTTCCGGGTTGGCCTCTGTCGTGATCTCTACACTGCCGGAGAACCCGAAACATTCTTTTGCATGCGCCAATAGCCCCCCGAGGGCTTCGGTATCTAGCAACGTGGGGGTGCCACCACCGAAGAAAACTGTGTCTAGTTTTCTTCCATCACCGATAGTCTCCCGAGCGATATCAATTTCCTTGTGGGCCGCGTCAAGGTAGGCCTGCACAGCCCCCAGGCCGGCCTGTGCTGGCGTGTAGGTATTGAAATCGCAATAGCCGCATCGCTTTGAGCAAAACGGCACATGAACGTAGAGGCTTAGCGTGCGCTGCATTGATTAGCCACGTTCTTTGCCCTTGATGTCCTTGCTCGATTCGTTGGTCGAAAGCGCGGCTACGAAGGCCTCCTGTGGCACCTCTACTCTGCCCACCATCTTCATGCGCTTCTTGCCTTCCTTCTGCTTCTCGAGGAGCTTGCGCTTACGAGTGATGTCGCCGCCGTAGCACTTAGAAAGAACATCCTTGCGCATGGCTCGGATGGTTTCACGAGCAATCACACGGCTACCGATTGCCGCCTGCACTGGAACCTCGAACTGCTGACGAGGGATAAGCTCGCGCAGCTTCTTGGTCATCTCGAGGCCGTAAGCGTATGCCTTCTCACGATGCACAATTGCGCTGAACGCATCAACCTGCTCGCCATTCAACAGAATGTCCACCTTGACTAGGTCAGCTTCCTGGACGCCGGCCTCGTGGTAATCCAAGGAGGCGTAACCCTTGGTCTTGGATTTCAGCACATCAAAGAAATCGAACACGATTTCGCCTAGTGGCAGCATGTAGCGAAGCTCAACACGGTCTGTGGACAGGTAGTCAAGGCCCTTCTGCTCGCCACGACGCTGCTGACACATTTCCATTACCGGTCCGATGAATTCGGATGGAGTCAAGATCGTTGCGTTGACGATTGGCTCACGCACAGCGGCGATCTTTCCTTCTGGGAAATCCGAAGGGTTATCCACCAGCTTCTTCGTACCGTCTTCCATCTCGACTTCGTAATGCACGTTAGGCGCAGTTGAGATGAGGTCGAGATCGAACTCTCGCTCGAGTCGTTCCCTAACAATCTCCATGTGCAGCAAGCCAAGGAAGCCCACCCGGAAACCGAATCCTAGCGCTGCAGACGTCTCGGGTTCGTAGGTCAATGCGGCGTCGTTTAATTGAAGCTTCTCAAGCGCCTCACGCAGATCAGGGAAGTAGGAACTGTCGATGGGATATATGCCCGAGAAAACCATTGGGATGGGGTCTCGGTATCCGCTTAATGGCTGTTCGGCTGGCTTGATCGCGCTGGTGATGGTGTCACCGACTCGGGACTGCCTGACGTCTTTGACGCCAGTGATCAAATAACCGACCTCGCCGACGCCTAAACCATCTGCTGCTGTCGGTTCAGGAGAGATGACTCCGAGTTCAAGAGCTTCGTGAGTGGCTCCCGTTGCCATCATTTTCAGCTTGTCACGCTGTTTGAACGAGCCGTCCATCACCCTCACGTAAGTCACGACTCCCCTGTAGGAGTCGTATACGGAGTCGAAGATCATCGCCCGTAGGGCCTCATTTTCGTCGCCCACAGGGGCAGGAATCTTGTTGACGATCGTGTCCAGCAGCTCCGGAACGCCCTCACCGGTTTTTGCGCTGACCTTGAGCACTTCTGACTCGTCACAACCGATGATGGAAGCGATCTCCGCTCCGAACTTTTCGGGATTCGCGTTGGGCAAATCAATCTTGTTCAAAACTGGAATGATGGCGAGATCGGCTTCGATAGCCAAATAAAGATTAGATAGCGTCTGAGCCTCGATGCCCTGAGCTGAATCCACGACCAGGAGAGCTCCCTCACAGGCAGCCAACGAACGGCTCACCTCATAAGTGAAGTCGACGTGACCTGGCGTGTCAATCATATTCAACACGTAAGGCTGATCGTCGGACGTCCAATTCATTCGGACCGCCTGAGACTTAATGGTGATTCCGCGTTCGCGTTCGATATCCATTCGGTCTAGATATTGGGCACGCATAGTGCGATCGTCAACAAGACCAGTCAACTGCAGCATACGGTCTGCAAGCGTCGACTTTCCGTGGTCGATGTGCGCGATGATGCTGAAGTTGCGGATGAGTTGCGGATCAGTCTGCCCAGCAATGTGTTTAGCCATGGATTTCGAATTAAACCTCAAGACTCGTTAGCACCGGTTCGCGATGCTGGCGATTGGACGCGGACGCGCCAAGTGTTATTGTTTCATGCCAACTAATGCTCTGCCATTATTTGGACTGAAGCATTCAAACTGATAGATTATCTCGTCGCGCCGTAAAAAGCGCGAACCCAGAAAACGACTTTTAGAAGAGGCATAACCCAAGTGGCAAACATCAAGTCCCAGAAGAAGCGCATCCTCACCAACGAGAAGGCTAGGCTGCGCAACAAGGCCGTTAAGAACGAGCTGCGCTCTAGCGTTCGCAAGTTCCGCGAAGCTGCCGATGCCGGCAATAAGGAAGACGCTGTTAAGCTCGCCGCGAGCGCTAACCGTCTCCTAGACAAGGCTGCCAGCAAGGGTGTAATCCACAAGAACCAGGCTGCTAACCGCAAGTCGGCTATCTCGTCTCGCGCGGCTTCTCTGTAAATTAACTTTCGCCTAAATTTAAGGGCTAAAAGATTTTTGTCTAACGCCTCAACTCCCTCTGGGTGGGTTGAGGCGTTTGACGTGCGTTTTTCACTTACGCCTGGCAGAGTTCACTTCTAGGATCATCTTTTCCAACGCGTAATCGGGATCGGCAGAAGCGCCCTTAACTTGTGCATCCGCTTTGGCTACGGCCTGTATCGCGGCGCTCACGCCTTGAGGTGTCCAAGTCCTACTTAGCCTGGCTAGATCCTTGAGTTTCCACGGGGCAACTCCGACCTTTCTTGCAAGCTCGTTACCTCTTGTGCCACGAGCACCGAAGTATTTACCTAGCCCTCTCAACTCGCTTGCGAAAGCTGAGGTTATCAGAACTGCGGCAACACCGTTTTGCAGCGCCCAACGAAGTTTTTCTAGCGCAGACCCGGTTCTGCCGTTAAGCACGTCGTAACAAATAGCGAAGCCACTGATCTCGACGTGGCCGCTAAAGTAGCGCTGAACTATTTCTTTATCGATTCTGCCATCCTGCCAGTCGGCTGACAGTTGCGCTACTGCACCGGCAAGAGCAGACATGTTAGTCCCCAACGCATCAATAATTGCTTTAGCCGCTGCCTCATCGATCCGCACTCCGTTGGCTCTGCCTTCCGCAATCACGAAATCGGGCATTTTCCACGGCTTGGGAGCTTCGACAGATTGGGTTTGCACTTTGGCTTTTTTGAGTTTGTTTAGCAGTCCGCTACCTTTCTGCCCACCCTCGTGAACGAGAGTCAAGCTGAGGTCGTCATGCGTGCTTTTCGCGATTGCCAGCACTTGATCGTGCAGTTCGGCGGGCAATTCTCCTAGTTGACGAATTACCACAATTGTTTGGAGCGAAAAAAGAGAACCTCCAGTGATGGATGAGAGGTGACTACCGTCCAGATCCCCCGCGGAAAGATCGTTGTATTCGGCCTCGGGACACTCTTGCTTAGCGGCCCTGACTCTTGCTTCCACTGCGCGGTCAAGCAGAAGTTGCTCTTTTCCTGTGATTAGCAAAGTTGTGCCGAATGCATTCATCTTTTCCATTTAACCGTTCTCGTTAGAACCACATCTTGCTTGTCTCAGCGCTGGGTAGCAGCGACCAGTTTACCGTCACTCCTAGCGACAGCTACACTCCCGTTCTCATCCGTACGATAAACCAAAGCGCCGCTCTGATTAGCCAGCTTCAATGATTTAGCAGAAGGGTGGCCGTAATCGTTGTTTTTGCCCGCCGAGGCGACAGCTAGCTTAGGTGAAACTGCTTTGAAAAATTCTGGAACTTGATGTGCCGATCCATGGTGCGGGATGGCTAAGACGTCTCCACTGAGATCTCGACCTTGCATCAGTAGCTTAGTTTGGCCGTCGATCTCTATGTCACCAGGAAAAATAGCTTTGGTTCCAAAGAGTTCGACTTTGCTCGTGATACCGGCATCGTTTTCCATCTGACCAGTCAATTTAGAGACGTCGCTAGTCAATTTTTTACCACCCAAAATACTTATCCGGGCATTCCCCACTGATAAGACTGCACCGTCTTCCAGTAACTGTGTTTGGATACCCCTAATGTTTGAAGAGCTGTAGATGTTCTCGGTTGGAAATTTCGCCAAAATCCTGTTCAAGCCCCCGACATGGTCGGCATGGCGGTGGGTCAAAATAATGGCGTCCAATCTACGTAGCCCCGATCCTTCTACGCACCTCAAAGGCTTTTCGTCGTCTAGACCCGCGTCTATCAGAACTCCCGAATCGCTGCCGCTTCTGACTAGATTTGCCGATCCCTGCCCAACGTCACAAAAAATGTACAGCCAATCCTTCGGGAGCCAACCAATTGTTTGTAGAGGAAATAGCGAACAGACAACAAGAATGAATGCAAGCAGAATAGTTAGCCAAGGAGTGTTCAGCACCTTACCGATGACGAGGATCAACATACCGCAGAAAATGCTGAGCACCGTGATCGAGGGAATCGTCGCTGACCACTGAAACGTGGCTCCAGGCAGGACAGAGAATGTGTGCGCAATGACGATTATCGGGTTAACACACCACCCCGCCAGCCACCCCAAGCATCCAGACAAGAAACTTGAAAAAAAGGAAAAACCACCTGCAACAAGCCCGAGCACGGTCACCATACCGACGAACGGTCCACTTAAAGCATTGGCAAAAAGACCGACGAAACTGATTTCACCGCTAATACAAGTAACAAGCGGTTGAGTGCCGAGTTGAGCAGCTAAAGGGATAGCAATAGCTTCAGCAAGAGGCCCCGGCAGCCACTTGCGAAGTTTAATCTGCCACCCGCTCGCCAACACGAGGATCGACGCCGAAGCGGAGACGGAAAGCGCGAACCCCCAGGACAATGAAAGCCAAGGATCGATTAGACAAAGCGCCATAACAGCACCACCTAGTGCGCGTAGGCCTCGATTCTTGTCCGTAGCCACGCCTGTGGCAGCAAGGCCAATCAGTCCCATGACCGATGCCCTAAGCACGCTTGGCTCAGCCCTACAGACGATGACGAACAGCGCCACCGAGCCCGACGCAACAAGCCAGATCCACCTACCCCTGACGCCGATGAATCTCGCTAAAGGCAGAGCAAAAGCAAGTAGCAAAGTTAAGTTGGTGCCACTAACCGCAGTCAAATGGGTTAGCCCGGTGGCTTTGAAATCAGATGAAATTGTTTCGTCAAGTTTAGATGTGTCTCCTACCACTAGCGACGGAACAAGACCGCCTTGTTTCGGTTCCGACCATCTCATCGACTCGCGAAGCCCATCTCGCATGCGGTTTGTTATCGCCGACAACCAGCCAGGATTTTTGACTGGTGTCACCTTCAGGACAGATAGAAAAGCGCTTTGCCGTTGAGTTCTCTGCGCTGGGCGCGCTTTAGCAGTCACCTTGATTATCGAACCGACCGTTTGTGAGCATAAGCTTGTCTGCTGTTCACCAGAGGCGATCAAGAAAACCCGAGAACCCGCGGCGGGGTTTCCTTTTTCTAATATTCTTTCCACCGTTCCTAGTGAACGGCACGATTCAGAGTTACGTTTAGCAGTCGCAATTTCTGGATCTGTGCTTATTTTGACGATCGCATGTATAACGGAACCATTTCTTGCAGCTTCCGCAAGCGGGTCTTCTTCTTTCGCGTTAGTCCTTACCCCGCTGAGGACGAAACTGGTTAAGAGAATCAGAGCGAAAGCTATGAAAATATTTTTCCTGCATTTGAGGAATAGGGCCCCACTGACAGCGCTAATAACGAGCACTACTGATAGGTGCAAACCGAGTATTCCAGCGGCTGCTCCTGCCCATGCCGCAGCTCCGATGGGCACCATCCTTAGGTCTGTTTTCTTCACACGCAGACCTTCTCGGAGAGTTTCGCAAAGGATTTCGGCCCTATCCCATCTATTTCTTGGAGCTGTTCGGGTGAAGAAAATTTTCCATTCTTGGTGCGCCAGTCGACTATTGCCGACGCAGTTACTGGGCCAACTCCTGGTAGCTGTTCTAGCTCACTTTGGCTTGCTGTGTTCAGGTTTATCTTTCCTGCTGAGCCTTCCGCTTGTGTTCCTCCTTCCGCAGCTTTACCTGTTCTCACCTCACTAGAATCGCTTCCTGAGCTGACGAATATCTGCACGCCGTCCGAAATCGGCATAGCCAGATTCAGTTCGCCCAAGTTTGCGTCGTCAGTGACTCCCCCGGCTGCCTCAATTGCTGTTACGACTCTAGATCCTTCTGGTACTTCGACTACTCCCGGGTTATTTACCGCGCCTATGACGTGCACCACTAATGGTTGCCGGCTTGGTGTGGGCTCCGGTGTTTCAACAATTACTGGGGTCGGCCTATCCTCGGTTTCGGGAAGCTGAGCTGCGGAGGATCTACCTAGCTGGGCTACAACGAAGAGCACCGCAATTGCACCAGCAGCTATGAGCGCAAGCAGGTTTTTTCTGCTTACTTCAACGATTTTGTCTTTTATCGAAGCCGGTTTGGGCGGCTCTACGTATTTCTCATTCAGTTTTTCTTCGTAGCGGAGGTCGGCATCGACTTTGTAGTCCTGTTCCGATTGCGTGTATTCATTCACGTTGGCAAACATCGCTCTGCGAGCACTCCCGGGAGGTCTTTCTCCCGAGACCAACTCGCTTAGCCTGCGATCTAAGTCATCGGAGTTCTCTAGCACGAAAACACTATTGACTAACCCTCATGACTTGTTCACAAAGACAACAAAACGGCAGAGCCTGACAACATCAGACTCTGCCGTTTTTTACGGTCTATTTACTTTTTGGGAACGATGCTGACCATCTTCGGAAGCTTGACGATGGTCTTAAGAATCTCACGACCATCTAGGGCCCGCTGAACGTTATCTTCGGCGAGTGCGGCTTCGATAGCCTGCTCCTCAGTGATATCGGGGCTTACGGTTATCTTTGCCCTGACTTTGCCCTGTACTTGGACTACTAGTACTACCGATTCGGCTACCAGGAGCTTCTCGTCGGCAGTTGGCCAGGCGCTGTTAGCAACCGAGGGCTCCTTGCCCAGAAGTTCCCACATCTCTTCGGCGACGTAAGGAGCAAATAGGCTCAATGCCTGAGCGGTGAACTCGGCTGCTTCACGGACTGCGGGATCCGCTGCACCAGTCTCGCCGTTAATTTCTTTCCTGGCTGCGTTT
Source organism: Propionimicrobium lymphophilum DSM 4903 (assembly GCF_000423485.1). GTDB lineage: Bacteria > Actinomycetota > Actinomycetes > Propionibacteriales > Propionibacteriaceae > Propionimicrobium > Propionimicrobium lymphophilum. The sequence goes on from NZ_KE384026.1 coordinate 458,570, forward strand.
ACCAGCTCCATTACACGAGCTACAGCGACGTTGAAGCGTCCCATCTCGACGAGCTCTGTGACGTCGTGGATTGTTTTGTGTGTTACTCGACGCAGACCCTCGTAGCCAGATTCAACAGGACAACCCGGATCGCTGGTCACATCGGCGGCAATACGGTAAGCACGCTGCAAGAACTTAAGAGAACTGGATGGCGAGACCTCTGCCCAGTCGATGTCGTCCTCGGGCGGACCGGCGAAGATCATCGTCAGACGAACAGCGTCCACACCGAACTCGTCTATCTGTTTTCCAAGATCTACGCCGTTGCCTAGCGACTTGCTCATAGCTTTGCCCTGGTTGATGACCTGGCCCTGGTTCAGCAGCTTCTTCATCGGCTCATCGAAGTCGATCTCGCCAAGATCGTTAAGAACCTTCGCAAAGAAACGCATGTAAAGCAGGTGCAAGATGGCGTGCTCAACGCCACCTACATACTGTTCCACCGGCATCCAACGATTAACGTCCTCCGGATTGAAGGGGCCGTCCTCAAAGTGCGGCGAGCAGTAGCGATAGAAGTACCAAGAGGAATCGACGAACGTGTCCATCGTGTCCGTATCTCGCTGTGCATCAGCACCACAATTCGGGCAGGAAACACTGCGCCATTCTGCAGCCGCGTCGCTTGCCAGCGGACTCATCCCCTTAGGAGCCAGGTCTGCGCCTCGAAGGTCTGGCAGCTCTACCGGTAGCTGATCGTCGGGGACGGGAACCAAACCGCACTTCGGGCAGTGGATAATTGGGATGGGGCAGCCCCAGAAACGCTGACGACTCAACAGCCAGTCGCGCAACCTGTAGGTAACTGCCGCCTCACCCGAGCCACGCTTGTTCAAAACCTCTACAGTCTTCTTAATGCCTTCTTTGACGCTCGTTAAGCCATCGAGCGGGCCGGAGCTCACGTAGACACCATCACCGGTGGTGGCAACCCCGCTTGTCGCGGGATTCTCTTCGCCAGTGTCGATGACAGGACGAACCTCGAGGCCGTACTTCAACGCGAAGTCCAAGTCACGCTGATCGTGAGCAGGCACTGCCATAATCGCGCCAGTGCCGTAATCGCTTAGGACGTAGTCGGCAGCCCACATCGGGATTTTCTCGCCGGTTACCGGGTTCTCAGCGTAGACGCCGAGGAAAACACCAGTCTTCTCGTGCTGGGTGGACTGTCGCTCAATCTCGGTGTTCTTTTTGACCTCTTCCAGATACTTCTCGAAGTCTGCCTTCTGCTCGGCGGAGACGATTTCGCTGGCCAGATCGCTATCAGGCGCGACGACCATGAATGTTGCGCCATACAAGGTGTCGGGGCGAGTGGTGAAAACCGTTACCGGCTCCTCGCGGCTTTCGATTTTGAAGTCCACGTAGGCACCCTCAGAGCGACCGATCCAGTTGCGCTGCATCGCAAGCACACGCTCGGGCCAGCCATCCCTTAGCTGATCCATGTCGTCGAGAAGACGCTGGGCATATTCAGTGATCTTGAAGTACCACTGGTTGAGCTTCCTCTTAGTGACAGGGGTTTTGCATCTCTCGCAAGCGCCCTCGATTACCTGTTCATTAGCTAGAACGGTCATGTCCTTCGGGCACCAGTTGACGTAAGAATCCTTCCGGTAGGCAAGCCCACGCTCAAAGAATTTGTTGAACAGCCACTGGGTCCAGCGGTAGTACTCGGTGTCGGAAGTGTGTAGCTCACGGCTCCAGTCGAGGCTCAAGCCGTAACGCTTGAACGAAGTTTTCTGAGTCTCGATATTGCCGTAAGTCCACTTTGCCGGGTGTTCGTTGTTCTTAATCGCAGCGTTTTCAGCCGGAAGGCCGAATGAGTCCCACCCAATGGGGTGCATGACATCGTAGCCCTGCATGCGATAAAGCCTGGCGGGGACATCACCCATTGCATATGCCTCCGCGTGACCCATGTGTAGGTCTCCGGATGGGTAAGGAAACATGTCTAGGACATAACGACGCGGCTTGGAATCGTCATCAAGAGTTTTGAACGTGTGATCTTCATCCCAAAACTTTTGCCACTTTTCCTGAGCGGCCACTACGTCGTAGCGACCCTCTGCTTCGTCATGTACGCTCACAGCATTCTCCTATTAGCTAACCAATTCGCGAGCCGAATCAATGCATAAGTCCATCATCGGATGAACGTCGAGGCACGATTCTACCCGACTATTGGCTTCAGGTTAACTTTCCATCACCCCTACACCTCTGCCTTCTCGAATGTGTCTTGCCAATTAAGAAATTCGCTAAGAAATATTTGCCGCATCGGCTCCCATTCGGTGGGCGGTTGCAACATTTGATTTGCCGTGATCGGTATTTGCAGCAAGACGCTATTTGGATCTATCTGCGAACCGATGTCTAAACAAATTGACTGTAGGGCGCCATTTCCTCCAGCCCAAGCCGAGATGGCCGTCAAGGCGATCGCAGTCAGCGCGTATTGCTTTGGCATTTGGCGACACACCTTCTGCCATAGTTCACATTCGCGTATCGCACGGCGGTTCGAAATCCTCGACAACGCGCAGATTAAGGTCCAATATCGCGAAGTGAGCATGCCGATTTCCAACAATTGCCGCTTCGAGAGAACTTCTTGATTCGCCATCAAAAACTTGAATCTCTCAACTGCGTCTTTTTCTTTCATCGTGGTGATTTCTTCGACTAACTCGGCCATCAAGACCATGTTCTCGTTAGCAAGCTCACCTTCAGCGGGTTGCACGAGGGCAACTAGATCGCTGCGATCCTCAAACATTCTCATCCCTGCACCCGCGAATTCAGCTCGTGCTGTCAAACTAATTTCTGGCACTGGTCGACGACGCGGTTCCGCTTCCCCCCTGATCCAGAAACTTCGCCCATTGGACACCACGCTCATCATCAAGGCATCACCCACGAGCCGCTCGATACGCTCAGCACAACTCGAGGCAAGCCCGAGATCGACGGAATATGCCGCCACGAAGAACAAGGCGCCCGGGTATTTTTCTCGCAGATCAATAAACCGTTCCAGGTCGAATTCCAACTGACATATATCCATGCGAATCGTCACCTCGACGCAATTGTTTTCGATGACCATGATCACAACTGATTCTTTCGGTTTGAATCCGAGCATTGCTGGGATCACCGATAAAAGTTCGGCTGGCTCGTTTAGCTTTACGCGAGGAGGGGCAAGGAAAGTTTCTTCTACTGATGCATTGCCTGTTTGCTTCATGCATTGTTTATTGCAGTAAGCAGAGCCCAAAAATCACCGGTACAACACCTTTGCTAAAGAAGAAAACACCGTCTGGGTTCCAGACAACATTTGTCGAAGACTTTAGGCTTATCGAGTATGGAGCTAAACAGGCCCGAGCAAAGCCTCAACGATGATCCGCAACAGGCACCAGCTGACGGAGACTTGGTCCAGAGGCCATATGCCGACCTTGAACCTGTCAACGTTGAAGTTCAAGAGCAACGCCATGAGATCCCCACTGCCCCAGCACCAGTCACATCACACAAACCTAAGACACGAATTAGGGCCTATCGCCGTCCTTTACTGGCTAGGCTGGCACTGCCGCTAATCTCTGCGGCAATAATTTTTGGTTTGATCTGGTTCGCAGGTCGAACCCAGGAAAAGCCTGAAGAGACCCCGCCGAACGTTTCACCCACCGCTCCTGCAACTCCGCGTGTGCCTTCATTGCCGGCAGAAAGACCTTTCGATGACGGCCACGTTAGCGGTACTTTCATCGTTGAATCTGCGCAGTGGGACGCCTATACGCTGAGCGTAAACGTACGCGTAAAGCTAGATTCCGGCTCGATGAACTACACGTTCATGGCTCTTGATTCGCAGGCGGGATCCGGAAATATCGTTTACCCAAACCGGGCGGCTTCCCCCAACCAGTTGGACAGAGGCAGGATAGACGAGGGTCAAGAAATTTCGGGAACTGTGATCTTTCCTCGCCCGACACAATCTGCTCAAGTCGCCCTAACTAATTTATCGACTGGCAACAACATCGCGATGGTCAAGATACCAATTTAAGCCCGATCCAGGACCCTGAACTGTTGACGGTGCGGCATTAGAATGTGACTATGACTAGTCGCATTGCTGATCTGAGTATCGAAGACCATTTCATTACGGTTCCCCTAGTTTGGGATGACGATTCCGACGAACGCACGATCGACGTATACGCGGCCGTAGTGAGCCGACCGGGCGGAGAAAATCTTCCATACCTTGTTTTCCTTCAGGGTGGCCCTGGCAATGAAGCGCCTCGCCCTTACCGCTGCCCTACCCAACCGACTTGGCTCGACGTTGCGCTAGAGAATTATCGAGTCGTCATGCTCGATCAGCGCGGAACCGGAAAGTCGACTCCCATAGGTGACAACGAACTCTCCAACGGAACCGACTGGGTCGTCGATCGTCTTCGCTACATGCGGGCTGATTCCATTGTCGAAGACGCCGAAGCCATGCGTGAGCATCTCGGCGTGAAGAAGTGGACGACGCTTGGGCAATCTTTCGGAGGTTTCACGACACTCGCTTACCTGACTAAGCACCCCGAAAGCCTCACTCAGTGCTTCTTCACCGGTGGCCTCAGCGCGGTTGGTCACCACCCCGATGACGTTTATTCGCTCTGCTATCAAAAGATGAAGGCAAATTCCCTTGCCTATTACCGTCGTTTCCCGGAGCATAGGGAAAAAATGCGCGAGCTAGCTGATCTGGCAGCGGAAGGCAAAATTGTTCTTCCCACCAGTGAGGTGCTCTCGGTATCTAGGCTGCGTTCTCTCGGCCACTTACTTGGCAGCACGGACGGTTGGCAAGATCTTTATAACATCCTCGAGAGAGATCCAAAAACTAACGCCTTCAAATACGCGCTAAGCGATGCCATGCCTTTTGGCGGATCGAATCCGCTGTACTACGTAATACACGAGTCGAGTTACTCCGACGGTTTCGTCACAGACTGGTCAGCGGAAAGGACCTTTCCGGAGGAATTCCGCGAGGACGTGACACTCCTAACAGGCGAGCACGTCTGGCGAGAGTGGACTCAAACGGTTCCAGCTCTTCAGCCCTGGGCAGAGGTCGTCGACAAGGTCGCGCAGATCGAATGGCCCAGCATCTACGACGCTAAGATGATTTCCGAATCGGGTGTTTCTGGTGCAGCAGCCGTCTACTTCAACGACGTATACGTGCCTCTGGAGTTCTCTGTTGAGACTGGGGCGCTACTGCCAGGCATCAAAAAGTGGGTAACTAGCGAGTACGAACACAACGGTTTGCGTTGCAGCAATGGTTTGGTGCTTCAGCATCTGTTCGACTTGGCTAGCGGAAAACGTGTGGCCAGCTAAGCCCAGCTCAAACAAATTAAAGGTTCAGACAACTAGGAGAATCGTGAGCAAACTTTTTACACCGATAACCCTTAAAAAAGTCGAGTTCCGTAATCGCCTTTGGGTGCCTCCTATGTGTACGTATGCCGTTGAGAACCAGGACGGCATAGCTTGCGAATGGCATCTGGTGCATTATGGGGGTCTCGCTAGCGGTGGCGCAGGAGGGATAATCGTCGAGGCTACGGGAGTGGTTCCCGAAGGTCGGATCAGTCCAAGAGACTTGGGAATCTGGAACGATGAGCAGCTTGAGGCTTTCAAGCCAATCGTTAAGTTTGCACATTCCCAGGGCGCCAAGATAGGCGTTCAGCTTGCTCACGCAGGTCGCAAAGCATCCACCTACGCGCCTTGGGGCATGAAAGAAACCGCAGGTAGCATCCCTGAGGATCGTGGTGGCTGGCAAACCTTCGCACCCTCCCCGATCGCAAATGGCCGGTATGCAGAGCCGAAGGGCCTCGACAAAGAAGGCATCGAGAAACTAATCGACGCGTTCTCTGCGGCAGCAAAACGTGCGATAGAAGCGGGATTTGATTTCGTTGAGGTGCACGCGGCTCACGGTTACCTGCTTCACGAATTCTTGTCTCCGCTAAGCAACCAACGCAAAGACGAATACGGCGGACGCCTAGAGAATAGAGCTCGCTTGCTTCTCCAGATTGTTGATGCGGTTCGTGACCAGATTGATGAAGTGCCCCTGCTAGTCCGGCTTTCTGCAACGGAATGGGTAGAAGGCGGATTCAGCCTCGAAGAAACCATTGAGGTCTGCCGCGAGCTTGAAAAGCACGGAGTCAGCCTGTTCGATATTTCCTCTGGCGGAAACATTCCCATGGCCCCAATTCCAGTCGGTCCGGGTTACCAGACTCCCCTCGCCAAGGCAGTGAAAGATTCGGTGTCTGCACCAATAGCCGCAGTCGGAATGATTACTGACGCTGTTCAAGCCGAGCAGATCGTCGCTACTGGCCAGGCGGACGTCGTCCTAGTCGGGCGTAAGTCGTTGAATGACCCCGCCTTCGCGCTTCATTCGGCCAGCGAGCTAGGAGTCCAGGTCAGCTACGTGCCCGGTCCCTACGAACGGGGATTCTAAAATGACGGGGCTGGAGATTGAAGTGCTCCCCGAAAGTTGGACTGGTTAATTTGGTTCCTTCTTTCGGGGAGTATCTTTATGCGCAAGAATGCTGCTTTGTCTTATAGTCAG